>NZ_JCAFVJ010000013.1:0-106769 GCF_059372295.1 Stenotrophomonas sp. YJH_SMC_33 | reverse complement strand
TGTGGCGACGAGCAACGGCTTTGACTGATGTGGAGGTCTTGCAGGCCTCTTTGGCGACCTGCAGTTTGAAACGAGCGTCGTATCTGTGCATGTATTCCTCGGGGTTGGATCTGGCGTCCAACTCCCGGGGGTCACTTCAGGGATGGGTTTACGGCGTCTCCCGCAACCGGACCCACCCCGCCTACCCACGAGTAGCCAGCTTTTGCCGTCGCCGTTGATTCGGCAGGTGCAGGGCTGCAAGCCCTGCCGAACACCCCCTACCTGCGGGGTGCGAGCTGCTCGAGCATTTCCCAGGACTTCAGGCCGCGCGGCCCGAGGTGATGGGCCAGCACCCGCCGCATCGGCAGGCGCAGGCTGGCCAGGTCGGCGGCATGGGGTTCTTCGTCGGCCGCCAACGCCAGCAGCGCCGAGCCAGTGGCCGCCGCCCGGCGTTCCCCACCGCGCTCGCTCAGCAGGCGCTGCGCGCCTTCCTGCGGGTCCAGTTCGTAGCGCGCGGCCGGGTCGATCGGCTGGCCGTCGCTCGCGCTGTCCAGATCGAAACCCAGGCCCAGCGCGGACAGCAGCTCGCGTTCGAAGCGACGCAGGGTCCAGGCCAGGCCGGCGCCCACGGCCAGCCGCGCACGTGCCTCGCCGTAGGCCAGGTACAACCCGGGCAGCGGGTCCTGGCGCGGGGCCAGGCGCAGGGTCAGTTCACTCAGGTAGAAGCCGGCCAACATCGCCTGGCCGACCAGGCGTGGCGCGGCATCCAGCGCCTCGGCACCGCGCAGCTGGGCCAGTTCACCGCGCTGCTGGGCACTGAAGCGGATCCATTGCAATGGCTGCAGGGCAGCGCGCAGCACCTGGCCCTTGGCGGTTGACACACCACGCGCGAGCAGGCCGATACGGCCATGCTGCGCGCTCAGCACTTCGACCAGCAGGCTGGTCTCGCGGTAGGCCCGTGCATGCAGCACGAAGCCGGTGTCGTCCTCGATCAGCATCGAAGCGACCGCAACGACTTACTCGTAACCGAAGGCCTTCAGTGCGGCCTCGTCGTCGGACCAGCCTTCACGCACGCGCACCCAGGTCTCCAGGAACACCTTGGCCCCGAACAAACGTTCCATCTGCAGGCGGGACTTGGCGCCGATCTCCTTCAGCCGGGTGCCACCCTTGCCGATCACGATCGCCTTCTGGCCTTCACGTTCGACCCAGATAACCGCACCGATGCGCAGCAGGTTGCCATCTTCGGTGAAACGCTCGATTTCCACCGTGGTGGCATACGGCAGTTCCTCGCCGAGCTGGCGCATCAGCTGCTCGCGCACCAGTTCACCGGCCAGGAAACGCTGGCTGCGGTCGGTGATCTCGTCCTCGCCGAACATTGGCGGGGCTTCCGGCAGCAGCTTCAGCACATCGCGCACCAGCGCTTCCAGGCCGTTGCGCTTCTGCGCGGAGATCGGATGCACGGCGGCGAAGTCGCGACCTTCGGTCACCTGCTGCAGGAACGGCAGCAGCGCGCCCTTCTCCTTCAGGCGATCGATCTTGTTGACCACCAGCACCACCGGAATGCCAGCGTCGCGCAGCACATTGAAAGCCAGGCTGTCCTCTTCATCCCAGCGGCCGGCTTCGATCACCAGCAGGCCGGCGTCGACGCCTTCCAGCGAGCCGCGCGCAGCGCGGTTCATCACCCGGTTCATCGCCCGCTTCTGCACCTTGTGCAGGCCGGGGGTGTCGACCAGCACCAGCTGTCCTTCCGGATAGGTGGCGATGCCCAGCAGGCGATGGCGCGTGGTCTGCGGGCGGTTGGAAACGATGCTGACCTTGGCGCCGACCAGGGCATTGGTCAGGGTCGATTTGCCCACGTTCGGGCGGCCGATGACGGCCACGCTGCCGCAATGATGGGAAGTTTGTTCGCTCACTTGGAATCCAGTTGTTCTAGGACGGCCGCAGCCGCCTGTTGTTCGGCAAGCCGCCGCGAGGCGCCTTCGCCCTCGGTGCTGGCGGCCGGGTCGGCTACGTTGCAGCGTACCCGGAAGTGCTTGGCGTGGTCGTCACCGGATTCTGACACCAGCTCGTACTGCGGCAACGCCTTCTGTCGGGCCTGCAGCCATTCCTGCAGGCGGGTCTTGGGATCCTTCTCAGGCCGGCCCGAGGCCGGCAGCGCCTCGATCGAGGCACTGAACCAGGGCAGCACCACTGCCCGGCAGGCCTCGAAGCCGGCATCCAGGTAGATCGCAGCCACCACGGCTTCCACCGCATCGGCCAGGATCGAGTCGCGGCGATGACCACCGGACTTCATTTCGCCCGGGCCCAAGGTCAGCCGCTCGCCCAGTTCCAGGCTGCGCCCGATCACCGCAAGCGCGCCTTCACGCACCAGCTCTGCGCGGGCGCGGGTCATCGCCCCTTCGTCGGCCTTGGGCCAGCGCCGGTACAACGCCTCGGCCGCCATCATGTTGACGATGCTGTCGCCAAGGAACTCCAGCCGCTCATTGTGCGGCGCACCGGCACTGCGATGCGTCAGCGCCTGCTTGAGCAGCGCCGGGTCGCTGAAGGCATGACCGATCAGGTCGCCACGTTGGATGAATTTACTGGGCACCGCTTCGTGTCAGGTCCTGGGAAGAATCGAATTTGCCAACCACATCGAGGTTGCCGATCAGCTGACGGCGCACTTCGTAGTTGACCTTGAGGGTCCAGCCATTGTCGCGACGGTCGAACTTCACGTTGGCCGGCTTCACGTTGTCCGAGTAGTTGATGTACAGGCGCTTGAAGAACAGGTCCTGGATGCGCGCCGGCTCCATGCTGCCCACGCCCGGCTCGTTGGCCAGGCTCTTCATCGCCGAGCGCACAGCGTAGTACTCCTGATACATCGGGAACAGCTTCATGCCGATGTAGAGGAAGAAGCCCACCACGATCAGGACCGTCAGGAACGAGGTCAAGGTCATGCCACGCTGCGTGTTCATCGTCTTCATTGCGTTCTCCCCAGATACGCGTTGGATGTGAAGGTACTCAGTTGATGCTCGAGCCGATCCGCGACGGCTCGAAGCCATCCTTGCACAACCAGCCCTGGCAGTTCAGCCAGATCAGGAACGCCTTGCCGCGCAGGTTTTCTTCCGGCAGCAGGCCCCAGAACCGGCCATCATCGCTGTTGTCGCGGTTGTCGCCCATCACCAGGTACTTGCCGGCCGGCACGGTCCACTGGCCCTGGCCGCGCGGATAGTCGGTCTCCAGCACCGTGTGGGTGCGGCCCGGCAGGTGCTCGAGCAGCAGGTTGGCGCCCTCGCCCTGGCCCTTGTGGCCGGCGTAGATACCCTTGTTGTCATACTTCAGCGGCTCGCCGTTGAGGATCACGCCGTCGCCTTCGAAGACCACGGTGTCACCCGGCACGCCGATCACGCGCTTGATGAAGTTCTCGCCCTTGGCCGGATCGTTCTCGCCATGGCCGGGGAAGTGGAACACCACCACGTCACCACGCGACGGCTCGCCAAACGGCACGATCTTGGTGTTGCTGATCGGCAGGCGCAGGCCATAGGAGAACTTGTTGACCAGGATGAAATCGCCAATCAGCAGGTTCGGCATCATCGAACTGGATGGAATCTTGTACGGCTCCGCAATGAAGCTGCGCACGACCAGCACGATCGCCAGCACCGGGAAGAACGCACGCGAGTAATCCACCAGCACCGGCTCGGAATCGAGCAGGCCCGCGCGCTGGGCGCGACGCTTGGCGAGGTACAGCTTGTCCGCAAGCAGGATCAGGCCCGAGGCCAGGGTCAGCACGACCAGGAGGATCTCAAACAGTTTCATTCAGGGTCCTTTGCAACGTCACCAGACGACCGGCCCCGCAGGGCCGGTGCGGGCTTACTTGTTGTCCATCTGCAGCACGGCCAGGAACGCTTCCTGCGGGATCTCCACGCGGCCGACCTGCTTCATGCGCTTCTTGCCTTCCTTCTGCTTTTCCAGAAGCTTCTTCTTGCGCGAAACGTCGCCACCATAGCACTTGGCCAGCACGTTCTTGCGCATGGCCTTGACCGTGGTGCGGGCGATGATCTGCGAGCCAACGGCGGCCTGGATGGCCACGTCGAACATCTGGCGCGGGATCAGGTCCTTCATCTTTTCGCACAGCTCGCGGCCGCGGCGGTCGGCATGGCTGCGGTGCACGATCAGCGACAGGGCATCGACCTTGTCGCCGTTGATCAGCACGTCCACGCGCACGAACGGGCCGGCGTCGAAGCGCACGAAGTGGTAGTCCAGCGAGGCATAGCCACGGCTGACCGACTTCAGCTTGTCGAAAAAGTCCAGCACCACCTCGGCCATCGGCAATTCATAGCTGATCTGCACCTGGCTGCCCAGGTAATTGATGCCGATCTGGCTGCCGCGCTTTTCTTCGCACAGCTTGATGATGTTGCCGATGTACTCCTCGGGAGTGAGCACGTTGGCACGGATGGTCGGCTCGCGGATCTCCTCGACCTGGTTCACCGGCGGCAGCTTGGCCGGATTGTCCATGTTGATGATCGAGCCATCGGTCTTCAGGACCTCGTACACCACCGTCGGCGCGGTGCTGATCAGGTCCAGGTTGTATTCGCGCTCCAGGCGCTCCTGCACGATCTCCATGTGCAGCATGCCCAGGAAGCCGCAGCGGAAGCCGAAGCCCATCGCCTCGGAGCTTTCCGGCTCGAAACGCAGCGCGGCGTCGTTCAGGCGCAGCTTGTCCAGCGCTTCGCGCAGGTCCGGGTAGTCCTCGGCGTCGACCGGGAACAGGCCGGCGAACACGCGCGGCTGCATTTCCTGGAAGCCCGGCAGCGGCTTCGGGGCTGGGTCGCCGGCCAGGGTCAGCGTGTCGCCGACCGGCGCACCGTGCACGTCCTTGATGCTGGCGGTGACCCAACCCACTTCACCGGCCTTCAGCGCCGGCAGCACCTTGCGCTTCGGGGTGAACACGCCAACGTTGTCGACCTGGTGGTTGCGGCCGGTGGACATCACCTGCAGCTTGTCACCGGCCTTGATCTCGCCCTGCATCACGCGCACCAGCGACACCACCCCCAGGTAATTGTCGAACCACGAATCGATGATCAGCGCCTGCAGCTTGTCGGTGTCGCGCGGCGCCGGCGGCGGGATGCGGTGCACGATCGCTTCCAGCACATCCTGCACGTTCAGGCCGGTCTTGGCGCTGACCGGCACCGCGTCGGAGGCGTCGATGCCGATCACGGCCTCGATCTCGGCCTTGGCGCGCTCGATGTCGGCGGTGGGCAGGTCGATCTTGTTGATCACCGGCACCACTTCCAGGCCCTGCTCCACCGCGGTGTAGCAGTTGGCCACCGACTGCGCTTCCACGCCCTGGGCGGCATCGACCACCAGCAGCGCGCCTTCGCAGGCGGCCAGCGAGCGGCTGACTTCATAGGAGAAGTCGACGTGGCCGGGGGTGTCGATGAAGTTCAGGTGGTAGGTCTGCCCGTCCTTGGCCAGGTACGGCAGCGACACCGACTGCGCCTTGATCGTGATGCCACGCTCGCGCTCGATCGGGTTGGAGTCGAGCACCTGCGCTTCCATCTCGCGGGCCTGCAGGCCACCACAGAGCTGGATGATGCGGTCGGCCAGCGTGGACTTGCCGTGGTCGACATGGGCGATGATGGAGAAGTTGCGGATGTTCCGCATCGAATCAGAAGACATAGGTGGCGGCGGCGCGCGGCGTCGTCAGGGTAACGGCCGATTATCGCATGCCCGGCGCCCGCCCGCGAAAACGGCCTCATCGAGCCGGGCCCGGAATGGCCGAAGCCCCGCCGGGGCGGGGCTTCGGGGTAACCACGTGGCCGCCGGGGCGGCCCTGCACCGGCCTTATTGGCCAGCCTTGACCGCTACGAACGCGCTGTTGCCGCTGCCGGTGCGCACCAGCAGCATCACCACGTCGCCCTTCTTGTAGCTGGACAGCGCACGGTTCAGCGCGTCCACGCTGCCGACCTGGGTGCTGGCTACCTGCAGGATCACCATGCCCGGAGACAGGCCCGCATCGCGCGCGCCCTGGCCCTTGACCCCGGTGATGCGCACGCCCTCGCCCGATTCCAGGCCCAGCTGCTTGCGCTGCGGCGCGGTCAGGTCACTGACGTCCAGCCCCAGCAGGGCGTTGGCGCCGGCCTGTGGAGCCGCATCGCTGTTGCCGGCAGCCGGGCCACGCGAACTGGCCTGCGCATCTTCGGTCAGTGCGGTCAGGGTGGCGCTGAGGTCGCGCGGCTTGCCATCGCGGATCACGCCCAGGGTGACCCGGCTGCCCGGTGCCATCGCGCCGATCAGCGGGGGCAGGTCGGACCAGCTGTTGACCGGCGCGCCGTTCACCGAACGGATCACATCGCCGATCTTCACCCCGGCCCGGGCTGCAGCCGAGTCCGGCACGATCTGGTTGACCAGGGCGCCGCGGCTGTCCGGCAGGCCCATCGCCTGCGCTTTCAGGCCGTCGATTTCCTGCACCACCGCGCCGAGCTGGCCACGGGTGACTTTGCCGGTCTTCTTGATCTGCTCGACCGCGCTCATCGCCAGGTCGATCGGGATCGCGAAGCTGATGCCCATGTAGCCGCCCGAAGCAGAGAAGATCTGCGAGTTGATGCCGACCACTTCGCCACGCGTGTTCAGCAGCGGGCCACCGGAGTTGCCCTGGTTGATCGCCACGTCGGTCTGGATGAAGGGCACGTAGCGCTGGTCCGGCCCGCCGGTGCTGCGGCCAAGGGCACTGACCACGCCGGCAGTGACCGAGTGATCGAGGCCGAACGGCGAGCCGATCGCGACCACCCATTGGCCCGGCTTGAGGGAGTTGGAGTCGCCAACACGCACGGTCGGCAGGTTCTTGCCGTCGATCTTCAACAACGCGACGTCGTACTGCTGGTCGCTGCCCACCACTTTCGCGGTGAACTCACGGCGGTCGCCCAGCTTGACCTTCACCTCGCTGGCATCGGCCACCACGTGGTAGTTGGTCAGTACATAGCCATCGGGCGAGATGATGAAGCCCGAGCCCATGCCACGGCCCTTGATGCTGGGGCCGCCATCCGGCCCACCCGGACCCTGCCCGGGCATCGGGAAGTCCGGGCCGAAGAAGCGGCGGAAGAACTCCGGCATGTCATCGTCGCCCATCGGGCCGCGGGCGACCTGGCGGTTGTTGCGGACGATGGTGGTGTCGACGTTGACCACGCCCGGGCCGACCTGTTCGACCAGATTGGTGAAGTCGGGCAGGCCGCTGACCAGCGGCTGCGCCGGTGCCCGCGCTGCTGCAGCTGGCGCAGGCTGGGTCTGCGCGGCAGGCGCGGGGGCCTGTGCGCAGGCCACCAGGGGAAGGGTCAGGGCCAGCAGACCCATGGCCTGCGTGCGGAGTCGGGGAGTCATCGGACGGCAACCTCCGGATCGGATGGAAAGAGGAATACGGACCCCGCCGGCGGCGGGGCGTGAAAGCGCCCGGCTCAGTCGCGCGGGCGCGGCGGCACCGGCAGGTCGTCCTGCAGGCGCGGCTCGAACGGATAGAACGCCGCGCCGCCGGCATGGGCCGGGAAGCTGGCATTGAGTGCGCCACCGGCAGCGGGCGCCAGGCTGGAGCGCGGCCACGGCCGGGCCTGCAGTCCGCCCACCTCGCCGAACGGCAGGTTGCGGCTGGCGTTGGCCGGCACGGTCGGGGTCAACGGCGCCGGCGCTGCGGCGACGGCCCGTTGCGGGGCCTCGTCGCGCTGGGCGGCACGCGCAGCCTGCTGGGTACGCGTGGCGCTGGCACGGCGGGCGTCCTGACGACGGCTGGAAGCGGCCATCGCCACAGCCGGCGCAGCAGCCACGGCCATCGCGGCCGTATCCACCGAAGCCTCGGTCACCGGGGCCGGCGCGGTGGGCGCCGGCGCCAGCTCCGCCTGGCTGGCGATCACCTGCGGCGCCAGCGGTTCACCCGGCGTGGCCTCCTTCAGCTTCTCGCCGCCGATGAACAGCGCGACGGCGGCCACCGACGCGGCCAGGGCGGCGCCGCCGCCCCAGGCCCGCCAGCCACTGCGGCGTACCTGGCGACGCGGCTCGACCTGCGGCGCCGGTTCGGCCGCGATCGCGGCGGCCACGGCCGCGCTGAAGCCTGCCGGCGCCAGCGCCGACGCCTGCCCGCGCATCACGTCGCCCAGCAGCTGCCAGCGTTCCTGGCATCCGGCCAGCTCGGGGTCGTGCTCCATCCGGCGCAGCAGGAAGCGCGCTTCGTCGGCGCCCAGCTCACCATCGACCAGGGCCGACAGCTGCTCGCGATGGCGCTGGTCCAGGCGCTGTCCGGCGGGCGATTGGTGGTTCTGCGATTCGTTGAACGGTTTACTGGTCATACGCGGCTCTTCTCACGGGTGGCGCTGCCGATGTCCAGCAGCGGCCGGAGTTCGGTGTCGATCGCCTCGCGCGCCCGGAAGATCCGTGAACGCACCGTGCCGATCGGGCACCCCATCTTCTGCGCGATATCCTCGTAGCTCAGGCCTTCCACCTCGCGCAGGGTGATTGCCGACCGGAGTTCTTCCGGCAGCGCGTTGACGGCCTTCATTACCGTCTGTTCCAGCTCCTGGCGCATCAACTCGCGTTCGGGCGTGTCGGTGTCGCGCAGGCGGGTACCGGTGTCGAACTGTTCGGCGTCGCCGATGTCGATGTCATCGGTCGGCGGCCGTCGATTGTGTGAAGCCAGGTAGTTTTTGGCGGTATTCACGGCGATTCGATGCAACCAGGTTGAGAACTGGGCGTCGCCACGGAAACTCCCGATCGCGCGGTAGGCGCGGATGAAAGTGTCCTGGGCGACGTCCTGACATTCGCTCCAGTCGGCGATGTAGCGACCGACCAGGGCCACCACCCGATGCTGGTACTTGCGCACCAGGACATCGAAGGCGGCACTCTCGCCGTGCTGCACGCGCCGGACCAGTTCCAGATCCAGCTCCTGTGGTGTATCAACCTCGGCCATGAGGGGCCGCACTCCTGTCAGCCCAACCGACGTCGGGCAATGAGACTGCCAATCCCGGGAAAAGTTCAGTCGCCGATCACCTGGCGCCGCACCAGCTTTTAACCACCGTTCCGTTAGCGTCCCGGTCCACGGCCATGGATCCGGGGGCGCCACTCCCCTGCTATTGGGATTTGACGCGGGGGAAACAACCTCTGGATCATAGCCGCTTCTCCATACACAACCGGATGGAACGTCCATGCTCTCAGGCTTCGATGGTCTCCGCTTCAGCCACTGGCACCCCGAGATCCGCGACGACGGCGTGGTGGTTCTCTCCCTGGATCGTCAGGACAGCAGCGTCAACGCCATGTCGCAGGACGTGCTGCTGGAGCTGGGCGACCTGCTTGAGCGCATCGCGCTGGATCCGCCCAAGGGCGTGGTGATCCAGTCGCTGAAGAAGGCCGGCTTCATTGCCGGTGCCGACCTGAAGGAGTTCCAGGAGTTCGACCGTCGCGGCACTGTCAACGACGCGATCCGGCGTGGCCAGGCCACCTACCAGAAGCTGGCCGAACTGCCCTGCCCGACCGTGGCGGCGATCCATGGCCACTGCCTGGGAGGCGGCACCGAACTGGCGCTGGCCTGCCGCTACCGCGTGGCCTCCAACGACAGCAGCACCCGCATCGGCCTGCCGGAAACCCAGCTGGGCATCTTCCCGGGCTGGGGCGGCAGCGCCCGCCTGCCGCAACTGGTGGGTGCACCGGCGGCGATGGACATGATGCTGACCGGACGCACCCTGTCGGCCTCGGCCGCGCGGGGGATCGGCCTGGTCGACAAGGTGGTGGCGCCGGCGGTGGTGCTCGACACCGCCGTCGCGCTGGCGCTGTCCGGCACCAGCCGCCCGTTCAAGCAGCGCGCGATGGCCTGGGCCACCAACACCTGGCTGGCACGCCGGCTGCTGGCGCCGCAGATGGTCAAGCAGGTCGCACGCAAGGCGAAGAAGGACCAGTACCCGGCGCCGTACGCGCTGATCAGCACCTGGCAACGCAGTGGCGGCAAGCCGATCCAGGCGCGTTTGGACGCCGAGCGGCGCGCGGTGGTGAAGCTGGCCAGTACACCGACCGCGCGCAACCTGATCCGCATCTTCTTCCTCACCGAGCGACTGAAGGGCCTGGGCGGTGGTGATTCCGGCATCCGTCACGTGCACGTGGTCGGCGCCGGCGTGATGGGCGGCGACATCGCCGCGTGGGCCGCCTACAAGGGCTTCGAGGTGACCCTGCAGGACCGCGAGCAGCGCTTCATCGACCCGGCCATGGAACGCGCGCAGGCGCTGTTCGCCAAGAAGGTGCGTGACGAGAGCAAGCGCCCTGCCGTGGCCGCGCGCCTGCGTGCCGATCTGGAAGGCAACGGCGTGGCCGAAGCCGATCTGGTGATCGAGGCCATCATCGAGAACCCCGAGGCCAAGCGTGCGCTGTACCAGACGCTGGAACCGAAGATGAAGCAGGACGCGCTGCTGACAACCAACACTTCGTCGATCCCGCTGGTTGAACTGCGCGATCACATCCAGCGCCCGGCGCAGTTCGCCGGCCTGCACTATTTCAACCCGGTCGCGCAGATGCCGTTGGTGGAGATCATCCATCACGACGGCATGGCGCCGGAAACCGAACGCCGCCTGGCCGCGTTCTGCAAGGCACTGGGCAAGTTCCCGGTGCCGGTGGCCGGCAGCCCGGGCTTCCTGGTCAACCGCGTGCTGTTCCCTTACATGCTGGAAGCGGCCACCGCGTATGCCGAAGGCATTCCGGGCCCGGTGATCGACAAGGCCGCCGTGAAGTTCGGCATGCCGATGGGACCGATCGAACTGATCGACACCGTGGGGCTGGACGTGGCTGCGGGCGTGGGCCGCGAACTGGCGCCGTTCCTCGGCCTGCAGATTCCGGCGGCCCTGCAGACGGTGGAACAGGACAAGCGCGGCAAGAAGGATGGCCAGGGCATCTACACCTGGGAGAACGGCAAGCCGAAGAAGCCGGACGTGGCCAGCGATTACCAGGCCCCGGCCGATCTGGAGGACCGCCTGATCCTGCCGCTGTTGAACGAGGCGGTGGCGTGCCTGCACGAAGGTGTAGTGGCCGATGCGGACCTGTTGGATGCGGGCGTGATCTTCGGTACCGGTTTCGCGCCGTTCCGTGGCGGCCCGATCCAGCACATCCGTGCGGTGGGTGCCGATGCGATCGTCGAGCGGTTGAAGGCGCTGCAGCAGCGGCATGGCGACCGCTTCGCCCCGCGCCCGGGCTGGGACAACCCCGCCCTGCGCGAACCGGTGGTCTGAGTTTATCGGCCGGGCCTGCGGCCCGGCACCCGCATAGGCAACGTCAAGTTCCACAGCAGAAGCCAGAGCCAAAGCGGCTCTGGCTTTTCTGTTTGTTGGGCGGGTGGGTTGCGCAGGACCGTTGGC
Source organism: Stenotrophomonas sp. YJH_SMC_33 (assembly GCF_059372295.1). Lineage (NCBI taxonomy): Bacteria > Pseudomonadati > Pseudomonadota > Gammaproteobacteria > Lysobacterales > Lysobacteraceae > Stenotrophomonas > Stenotrophomonas sp. YJH_SMC_33. Next base: position 95,436 of record NZ_JCAFVJ010000013.1, on the reverse strand, counting down.
GCCATGGATGGCGCCATCGAGCCCCCATGGATGGGTTTACGGCGTGTCCTGCGCAACCCACCCGCCCGGCCAAGCGCGGTTTTTGATCTTGCTTCCGACTTCAGCGACCAACCCCACAGCCACGAGGGGCTGCGCCGTTGGCTGGAACAACCTGTTACCCATACGGGGCATGTACCCGTCACAGCTGCATGCGATGCTGACCACCTGATCCCTGCCAGCGAGAACGCCCGCATGACCACCATCATCGCCCCGCGCGTGCACGACATCGGCGGCCTCGAAGTCCGTCGCGCCGTCCCCACCCTGCAGGCGCGCAGCATCGGCTCGTTCGTGTTCGTCGACCAGATGGGCCCGGCACTCATGCACCCCGGCACCGCCATCGACGTGCGCCCGCATCCACATATCGGCCTGGCCACCGTGACCTACCTGTGGTCGGGCGCGATCGGCCACCGCGACACGCTGGGGTCGGACCAGGTGATCCGTCCCGGCGACGTCAACTGGATGACCGCTGGTCGCGGCATTGCCCATTCCGAGCGGACACCGCAACCGGACCGCGCCCACGACAACCCGATCCACGGCATGCAGACCTGGGTGGCGCTGCCGAAATCGCACGAGGAAATCGAACCGGCCTTCTACCACCATGCCGCGGCTACACTGCCCGAGCAGCGCCGCAACGGTGCCTGGCTGCGGGTGATCGCCGGCCGCGCCTATGGCGAGGAATCGCCGGTGAAGGTGTTCGCCGATACCCTCAACGTGGCGATCGATCTCGACCCGGATGCGGAGATCGATATCGATGACGGCCACCGCGAGCGCGCGCTGTACATCCTCGAAGGCGACGCACAGCTGGATGGCGTGGACATCCCTGCACAGCATCTGGTGATTCCCGAGGCCGGCGCACGCGGCCGCCTGCGCGCGAAGACGCCGGTGAAGGCGATGCTGTTCGGTGGCGAGCCGCTGGATGGCCCGCGCCACCTGTGGTGGAACTTCGTATCCAGCTCGAAGGAGCGCATCGAGCAGGCCAAGCACGATTGGGAGGCCGGCCGATTCGGCACCATTCCGGGCGACGACAAGGAGTTCATTCCGCTGCCGCAGTATTGAACATCGCGTGTTGCACACATCCGAGGGTGTATCCCTGCACCCGGCGTTGACGCTACAGTCACCCGCTGAGCACTGAAATGTGACATAAATCACACTTTCGCCCTCAAAGGAGTGCAACACATGAGCATGGGTAAACGCTTGTCCGCCGAATTCCTCGGCACGTTCTGGCTGGTGTTGGGCGGCTGTGGCAGCGCGGTGCTGGCCGCCAAGTTCGGTGGCGACGGCAATCCGCTGGGTATCGGGTTCCTCGGCGTCGCCCTGGCCTTTGGCCTGACCGTGGTGACCGGCGCCTATGCGTTCGGCCATATCTCCGGCGCGCACTTCAATCCGGCAGTCAGCGTCGGCCTGTGGGCCGGCGGCCGCTTCCCGACCAAGGACCTCGTGCCGTACATCATCGCCCAGGTGGCTGGCGGCCTGCTGGCCGGCTTCATCCTGCTGCAGATCGCGTCGGGGGCCAGCGGCTTCGCCATCGATGGCAGCCAGGCCGGTGCGTTCGCCAGCAATGGGTATGGCGCGCTGTCGCCTGGCGGTTACAGCGTGGCAGCGGCCTTCCTGTGCGAAGTGGTGCTGACCGCCGTGTTCCTGATCGTGATCATGGGCGCCACCCATGGCAAGGCGCCGGCTGGCTTTGCGCCACTGGCGATCGGCCTGTCGCTGACCCTGATCCACCTGATCAGCATCCCGGTCACCAACACCTCGGTGAACCCGGCCCGTTCCACCGCCGTGGCCTTCTTCGCCGGCAGCGGCGCAGTAAGCCAGTTGTGGCTGTTCTGGGTCGCCCCGCTGCTGGGCGGCGCGATCGGCGGCATCATCTACAAGTGGATCGGCAACGACCGCTGAGGCCTGTGCGCACCATTGCGGCCGACCATCGGCCGCAATGGTTACGTCTGCAACTTCGATTTGTGCGATCGCTCACGTTCCGTTAAGGTTGAGTTGACCGTCCGTGCACACGCCGGGCGGGGCGGCATCCGGGGATGGGATGCCACAGCCGCCAGTCCATCTGGTGGAGCCACACGACCGACCACCTTGGGGGATGCATGAAGTTCGCGCCTGTAGTGTTGTCGAGCCTGCTGTTCGCCGCAGCCCAGGCTGCCGCGCAGGCTCCCGCGGAATGTCCTTCGTTGCCGGCCAGCAGTGGCCTGCAGTGGCAGCAGCAGGTGTTGGCCGACCTTCTGGTCTGCCGCGCCAGCACCGGGGATGGACGCGAGGTACTGAGCCTGATGCTCAGCGCGCGTGACCCCAATATTCCGTTGAACCGGGCACTGCGCCAGGAAAAAGGCAGCTTCGGCGGTGAACCACTTTACTGGTACCAGCCCGATCTCGGTGGCCAGCAGCCGCCCGGCTATGCCGAGCGCCGCATCAGCGTGGTCAAGCTGGACAAGAAGCGCTACGCGCAGATTTCGCTGTACCCGGACAGCGCCCAGGAGCTGGGCTCGCTGCAGCAGTTGGCGCAGGGCATGAGCCTGACCCCGTCAGCCGTGGCCGCGGGGCGCTGAAGGTGACGGGGATGACTGCCTGGCAGCATCCCCGCAGGATCCGACTCGCGGGACGTCCGCCGGGCGTGGCCCGGCGGCGTTGCCGGCTTCTTTCGACGGGCCATGCCCGGCGCAATCCATCAGAACTTGCCTTCCTGGAAATCGACGAAGGCCTGCATCAGTTCCTGCCGCGTGTTCATCACGAAGGGGCCATGGCGCATCACCGGTTCGCGCAGCGGACGGCCGGCAACCAGGATCAACCGCGCGCCTTCACTGCCCGCCGAGAGGTGCAGTTGCTCGCCTCCGCCCAACACTGCCAGTTCCTGGCGTGCAACGTCGCGCGCAGCGTCCTGCTCGCCCACCGTCAGCCCGCCCTCGAACACGTAGGCAAAGGCGTTGTGCCCTTCCGGCAGCGTGTAGGTCCAGGCCCGATCAGGCGCCAAGGTGATGTCGAGGTAGAGCGGATCGGTGGCCGGTTGCACGATCGGACCCCGGGTGCCGTCCACGCTGCCGGCAATCACCTTCACTGTCACACCCGGCTCCGGCTGCACCACCGGAATCCGCTCGGGCGCGAATTCCTGGTACTTCGGGTCAGTCATCTTCTCCTTTGCCGGCAGGTTCACCCACAGCTGGAAGCCGCGCATCTGCCCGCTTTCCTGCTCGGGCATCTCCGAATGCACCAGGCCACGCCCAGCGGTCATCCACTGCACGCTGCCCGGGGTCAGCAGGCCTTCGTTGCCGTGGTTGTCGCGATGCCGCATGCGCCCGTCGAGCATGTAGGTGACGGTCTCGAAACCGCGGTGCGGATGTTCCGGGAAGCCGGCGATGTAATCCTCGGCGCGGTCGGTTCCGAATTCATCGAGCAGCAGGAACGGATCCAGATCGGGCAGCGTGGGGCCGCCGATGACGCGGGTCAGGCGCACGCCAGCACCGTCGGAGGTGGGCAGGCCACGGATGGTGCGCAGCACGCGGGCCGGTTCGGGAAGGCTCATGGCGACTCCTGTTGGATGGATGCCAGTGAAGATGGACGCCATACGGCCGTACGCCAATGGATGGCGCCGCAACCGATTGTTCCATCCCTGATGTTCGCTGCACGTCAGCACAACGAACGTACGACCAAAGTACTACCGCCGATTCGTCCTGCGCCAATTGACCCTGTCGAAGGCAAGCGGGACTCTTTGACTGTCTTTCCGGGAGAGAGCACCTCATGAAAGGGTTTTCAAAACTGGGCTGGGCGGTACTCGCCCTGCTCGGCGCATTCTGTCTGGGCACCGTGGCACTGCGCCGCGGCGAGCACATCAATGCGCTGTGGATCGTCGTCGCTGCGGTTTCGCTGTACCTGGTCGCCTACCGCTTCTACAGCCTGTTCATCGCCAACAAGGTGATGCAGCTGGATCCGACCCGGGCCACCCCGGCGGTGATCAACAACGATGGCCTGGACTACGTGCCGACCAACAAGCACGTGCTGTTCGGCCACCACTTCGCCGCCATTGCCGGCGCCGGCCCGCTGGTCGGCCCGGTGCTGGCCGCGCAGATGGGCTACCTGCCCGGCCTGCTGTGGCTGGTGGTGGGCGTGGTGCTGGCCGGCGCAGTGCAGGACTTCATGGTGCTGTTCCTGTCCAGCCGTCGCAACGGCCGCTCGCTGGGTGACCTGGTGCGCGAGGAGATGGGCCAGGTACCCGGCACCATCGCCCTGTTCGGTGCGTTCCTGATCATGATCATCATCCTGGCGGTGCTGGCGATGGTGGTGGTCAAGGCGCTGGCCGAAAGCCCGTGGGGCATGTTCACGGTGATCGCGACGATGCCCATCGCGATCCTGATGGGCGTCTACATGCGCTATATCCGCCCTGGCAGGATCGGCGAGATCTCGGTGGTCGGCCTGATCCTGCTGCTGGCCGCAATCTGGTACGGCGGCAAGGTCGCCGCCGACCCGGTGTGGGGCCCGGCGTTCACCTTCACCGGCACCCAGATCACCTGGATGCTGATCGGCTACGGCTTCGTCGCTTCGGTGCTGCCGGTGTGGCTGCTGCTGGCCCCGCGCGACTACCTGTCGACCTTCCTCAAGATCGGTACCATCATCGCGCTGGCCGTCGGCATCCTGATCGTGATGCCGGAACTGAAGATGCCGGCGCTGACCCAGTTCGCCGCCAGCGGTGATGGCCCAGTGTGGAAGGGCGGCATGTTCCCGTTCCTGTTCATCACCATCGCCTGCGGTGCGGTGTCGGGCTTCCATGCGCTGATTTCGTCCGGCACCACGCCGAAGCTGCTGGCCAATGAAGCGCACATGCGCTACATCGGCTACGGCGGCATGCTGATGGAATCGTTCGTGGCGGTGATGGCGCTGGTGGCGGCCTCGATCATCGATCCGGGCATCTACTTCGCGATGAACAGCCCGGCTGCGGTGATCGGTGCCGATGCAGCCTCGGCGGCGCACTACATCACCAACACCTGGGGCTTCACCATCACGCCCGAACAACTGACCGCGACCGCGGCGGCGATCGGTGAACCGACCATCCTGCATCGCGCCGGTGGCGCGCCAACGCTGGCGGTGGGCATCGCGCAGATCCTGCACGAAGCGATTCCCAGTGGCAGCGACGCGATGATGGCGTTCTGGTACCACTTCGCGATCCTGTTCGAAGCACTGTTCATCCTGACCGCAGTGGACGCCGGCACCCGCGCCGGACGCTTCATGCTGCAGGACCTGCTGGGCAATTTCGTGCCGGCCCTGAAGAAGACCGAATCGTGGACCGCCAACATCATCGGCACTGCGGGTTGCGTGGCACTGTGGGGCTACCTGCTCTATACCGGCGTGGTCGATCCGTTCGGCGGCATCCAGACGCTGTGGCCGCTGTTCGGCATCTCCAACCAGATGCTGGCTGGCATCGCGCTGATGCTGGGCACGGTGGTGCTGTTCAAGATGAAGCGTGACCGCTATGCGTGGGTCACCGCGGTACCGGCGGTGTGGCTGCTGATCTGCACCACCTATGCCGGCTTCATCAAGATCTTCGACAGCAACCCGGCACAGGGGTTCCTGGCCCAGGCACACAAGTTCCAGGCTGCCATTGCCAGCGACACCATCACCGCACCGGCCAAATCGGTGGCGCAGATGAAGCAGATCGTGGTCAATGCCTACGTCAACACCGGCCTGACCGCGCTGTTCCTGCTGGTGGTGGGCGCTGTGCTGGTGTATTCGATCAAGACCATCCTGGCGGCACGCCGCAATCCGCAGCGCAGCGACCGCGAGACCCCTTACGTGGCACTGAAGCCGCACGAAATGGTGGATCTGTGATGAGCACGCAACTGGTTCCCGCCGGCCAGTACCAGGCGCACCGCCGCATCTGGCGGCGCCTGGTGCAGACCGCACGTCTGTGCTGTGGCATTCCCGATTACGACAACTATGTCCGGCACATGCTGGAAAAGCACCCGGACCAGGAGCCAATGGACTACAAGACGTTCTTCCGCGAACGCCAGGAAGCGCGCTACGGTGGGCGCAATGGTGGCCGCTGCTGTTGAGGGTTGGGTGCCGGGCTTGCAGCCCGGCGCCCGCAGAGGCAACTGCAACTGCAACGGCGAAAGCGTCGGCTCTGGTTTTCCGTGAATTTGGCGGGGTGGTGTCGGATGGCGGGAAGCCGTAAACCCGTCCTTGGGGGCTTGGCCGCAGCATCCATGCCGCGGACACCCCGCCATCCGACACCACCCCACCTTCGACAGATTTCCGTTGACGGCAAGAAGCATCAGGGGGCAGATCCGTTTCCGCGGGGAAACGGATCTGTCCTTTCTTTGTTCATGGATACCCATGAAGTGCATCCACGCATGACGTGGATCTATCCGGTGGCAGGCAAAAAGAAAGCCGAGCGTGGGCTCGGCTCTGCACGGGGAAAGCGTGTCCACGGCAATTGCCGTGAACACGCAACATGATCGTCAGCTCAGGACTCAGCCGCCGGCCATCCACTTCAGGATCAGGCCGGTGACATACGCCAGCCCGGTGCCGGTGGCATAGCCCACCGTACCCAGCAGCACGCCCACCGGCGCCAGCGTCGGGTGGAACGCTGCTGCCACCACGGGAGCCGAAGCGGCTGCGCCGATGTTGCCCTGCGAACCAATGGCGAAGAAGAACAGCGGCGCGCGCAGCAGCTTGGCCACCACCCACAGCACCAGCACGTGGGTGGCCATCCAGATCGCGCCGAGCAGGAACAGCCACGGCCTGTCCAGCAGCGACAGCAGGTTCATCTGCATGCCGATGCAGGCAATCAGGAAGTAAAGGAACACCGTGCCCAGCCGCGAAGCGCCTGCCGCTTCCAGCCGGCGCGCACGGGTGAAGCTCAGGCCCAGGCCCATCGCCGTGGACAGCAGGATCACCCACACGAACTGGCTGTCCAGGCTGAACTGGCTGGCCCAGCTGATATTGGCCTTGAACCAGCCCGACAGCGGCGCGGCGATGGCGTGGGCCAGGCCGACGCCACCCAGAGCCACGCCGACGATCACCATCAGGTCGGTCATGCTGGGAATGCGCGCGTTCTGTGCCTCGTAGGCGCTGATCCGTGCCTTCATCTCGTCGATGGCGCGGGTATCGGCCCCGTTGCGGGTGTCGATCTGCTGCGCGCGGTTGGCCAGGAACAGCAGGATCGCCATCCACAGGCTGGCACAGGCCACGTCGACCACGGCGAACTGGCCGAAGGTGGTGGCGTCGGTGCCGAACACCTCGCGCATGGCCACCATGTTGGCGCCGCCACCGATCCAGCTGCCGGCCAGCGCGGCCATGCCGGCCCAGGTATCACCGGCCACGGTTTCCGGGTGGATCAGCTTCATCAGCTGGAACGAGACGATTGCGCCGAGCATGATGCCAGCGGTACCGGCACAGAACACGAGCAACAGCTTCGGGCCGAGCTTGATGACGCCCTTCAGATCGATCGACAGGGTCAGCAGGACCAGTGCAGCCGGCAGCAGCACGTCACGCGCGACCGGGTTGTACAGCGAGGTGTTGTGGCCATCGATGACACCGGCGGTGTTGTAGATGGCGGGAATGAAGTAGCACAGCAGCAGCGCCGGCACCCAGGCGAAGATCTTCTTCAACAAGGGGGTCGGACCACTGGCAGCCCAGAAGATCAGGGCCAGGGTGGCGGCGATCAGGCCCAGTCCAACGATATCGTTGCTGATCAGGGCGGTAGCGGGTTCGGTCGGCATGGGATCCTCTGTCGATCGAAAGAGCGGAAAAAAAAGCGCCGCATAAAGCGGCGCAGTTCCAGATTAACACTGTCTTCACGCCGGGTCATGCCGCAGCGCGGAGCAGGTCGGCCGCTTGATCAGGCGGGGCGCGAAGCGCCAAAGTCCAGGGTGACGCGTGTCCCGCGCAGCTCGCAGGGCTGCAACTGCAGTGTCCAGCCCAGGTGTTCACACAGCCGCGCGATCAGGTCCAGGCCGATGCCGCTGCCACGGTCGGCACGCCCGCCGCGGGCCATGCGTGCATGGATCGCCGCGATCTCCTCCGGGCTCATGCCGTGCCCGGGGTCCTGCAGGGTCAGCACCGCCGACGGACTCAGCTGCAGTTCGATATGGCCGCGACCGCTGTTCTCGATGGCATTGCGCAGCAGGTTGCCGATCGCCGCCTGCACCACCGCCATCGGCGCGACGATATCCACCGGCGCGGCCTGGATACCGATGCTCAGGTCCTTGTCGCCGAGGAGGTGGCGATGGTCGTCGACGATCTCCGGCAGCAGCTGGTCCAGCGCGATGCGCTCGGCACGCGCCGCCAGGCGCGCCGGATCGCGCGCCAGCACCAGCAGCAGCTCGATCAACTGCTCCACGCTCTGCGCCGTTCGCAACACCCGCTGCATCTGCTGGCGGGCGCGCTCGGGCAGGCCCGGTTGCTCCAGTGCCAGTTCGGCGGCACCGGTCATCACCGCGATCGGCGTGCGCAGTTCGTGGCTGGCGGTGCTGATGAAGACCCGCTCACGCTCGACGAACTGCTCATTGCGGTCAAGGTAATCGTTCAGTGCATCGGCGATGGTATGCAGTTCGGAACTGCCGCGTGGATCGACCTCGATGCGCTGGCCCTGCACGCCCGGCCGCAACGCGGCGATGTGCTGTGCCAGCAGGCTCAGCGGGCGCACCATGCGTTCCATGCCGAACGACGCCATCAGTACGGTGACGAAGATCATGATCACCCCGGCCAGCATCACCCAGCGCGTGGCGAACTGTTCCAGGTCATGAAAATCGGAAATGTCCAGAACCAGCGCGACCCGGCCCATCGACTCGGTTTCGCGCACCATCACCGCCGTCTCACGGCCCTTGATCATTACGCCGTCATGCAGCCCCGGATGCAACGTACGCAGAGCGTCGGGCAGGTTGACCGCATCGAAGCGATACAGGCTGAGCGTGTCCGAATCCTGCCAGCGGTAATGCGGCTCATGCTCGACGTGCTCGACGATGCTGTCCAGTTCGGAGTTGAGCAGTGCGCGCCAGGCGGCGTGCTCGGCATGCTCGTGCACATAGTTGCCAACGCTGAACACCGCCAGTGAAAGCAGCGCCAGATAGCCCAGCAACCACCACACGACCCGACGGTACAACGGGCCCGGCTTACGCGCCTTCATCGTCATCCTTGCCGGCATCGCTGGTGGAACTCACCGCCAACCGGTAGCCCACCCGCGGCAGCGTGTGGATCAGTTTCTTGGCGAACGGGCCGTCGACGCTGCGACGCAACTCGTAGACGTGCGAGCGCAGCAGGTCACCATCCGGCGGCTCATCGCCCCACAGGGCGAACTCCAGCTGCTGTCGTGTCACCGCCCCCGGGCTGGCCCGCATCAGCACTTCCAGCAATTTGCGGCAGGCCGGGTACAGGTGCAGCAGCTGGCCCCCACGCTGGGCCTCCAGCGTTGCCAGATCCAGTACCAGGTCGCCCACCTGCAGGCGCTTGCGCGGGTTGCGGCCCTGCGCACGCAGCAACAGCGCCTCCAGCCGCACCTCCAGTTCTGGCAGCGCGAACGGCTTGGTCAGGTAGTCGTCGGCACCGGCGCGGAAGCCGGCAATCTTGTCCGGCAGCTCGTCACGCGCGGTCAGCATGATCACCGGCACTTCCGATGCTTGCTCGGCGCGCAGCCGGCGCAGCACCTCCGGGCCCTCCATGCGCGGCAGCATCCAGTCCAGGATCACGGCGTCGTAAGGGTGGCTGCCGGCCAGGTGCAGGCCGGTGATGCCATCCGGGGCCACGTCAAGCACATGCCCGCGCGACTCGAAATAGTCGAACAGGTTGGCTACCAGCTGGCGGTTGTCCTCGATCACCAACAGACGCATGCACGAAACACCCACGGAAGTTCGTACCATGGTAGCGCCGCGCATGTCGGAATGCGGTCGCCCCGGCCCCGCTCTGACGCTTTTCCCACCCCCGCCACCTCAGAATGGCCGTTTTGCTCCCGGAGCCTGCCGTGCCCGTAGCCCTGCCCCGCCGTTGGCGCCTGCCCCTGTTGTGGCTGTTGATCGTTGCTGCGCTGGCAGCGGGGATCGGCCTTCGGCAGCCGCAGCCGCCGGACGAGCCGCGCTTCGTGCTGGCGGCCCGGACCATGGTCGAAAGCGGGCAATGGCTGCTGCCGCACCGAGGCGTGGAGCTGTATGCGGAGAAGCCACCGGTCTTCATGTGGCTGCAGGCGGCGGCCTACGAGATCGTCGGCAGCTGGCAGTGGTCGTTCCTGCTGCCGTCGCTGCTGGGCGCCCTGCTCAGCCTGTGGCTGGTGTCGGATCTGGCACGCCGGCTGTGGTCACCGCGGCATTCCCTGTATGCCTTGGCGGCGCTGTTCTGCACCCTGCAGTTCGGGCTGATGGCCAAGCGCGCGCAGATCGACATGGTGCTGGTGGGCATGACCACGGTGGCCCTGTGGGGCCTGATGCGCCATCTCTGCGAGCGCCGCAACCTGCCCGCACTGTGGCTGGCGGGTTTCGCGGCCGGCCTGGGGACAGTGACCAAGGGTGTGGGTTTCCTGCCGCTGTTGATGGTGCTGCCATGGTTCGGCTGGTGGCTGTACCAGCGTTGCCGCGGCCTCAGGGGGGATGGTCCGCACCCGGCAACGCTGCTGTGGCTGATCCCGGCCTTCCTGCTGGGCGTGTCGGTGTGGCTTGCGCCGCTGGGCTGGGCCCTGCTGCACACGCCCAGCGCCGAACTGCAGGCCTACGCGCATGAGCTGTTGTTCAAGCAGACCGGTACCCGCTATGCCAACGCCTGGCACCACCGCCAACCGGTCTGGTACTACCTGCAGGTGATCCTGACCCTGTGGCTGCCCGGCAGCCTGTTGCTGCCGATGCTGTTCAGACCCTGGTGGCGCCGCCTCCGCCGAGGCGACCGCCGGCAGTGGCTGCTGCTCGGCTGGGCCATTCTGGTGCTGGTGTTCTTCAGCGCCAGCCCGGGCAAGCGTGAGGTGTATGTGCTGCCGATGCTGCCGGCAATGGCACTGGCGGCGGCGCCACTGCTGCCGGGCCTGCTGCGCCGGCTGTGCGTGCGCCGCTACCTGTTCGGCTACAGCGTGGTGCTGATGCTGGCCACCGGCGTGCTCGGCGTCATGCTGTTGACCGAGCACCCTTGGGCCCTTGCGCAGCTTGAGCGCCGGGCAATGCCCGATACGCTGCTGCCGGTGCTGGGCGATGGCCTGCTGACCTTCGCCATCGCCCTGGCCACGCTGATCGTGTGGCTGCGGGTGCGCCGCGCCGCAACGCTGGTGCTGCTGACCCACGGCATGCTGTGGATGCTCTACGGCCTGGTGTTGATTCCGGCGCTGGATCCCTACGCTTCGGCATCGGCGCTGATGCGCCGGGTCGGCGCACGGATCGGGCCGGACGCCGAACTGGCGCTGGTCGCCTGGCGCGAGCAGAACCTGCTGCAGGCCGACCGCGCGGTGCGCGAGTTCGGCTTCAAGCGGCCTTGGGCCGAGCAATGGCACGATGCCGGCCCCTGGCTCGCCGAAGCGCCGGACAAGCGCTGGCTGCTGGTGCTGGACGATGCAATGAGTCCCTGCGTGGACCCGGCCAAAGTGATCGACATCGGCATGGCCAACAGGAATCGTTGGCAACTGCTTCCCGGCTCCGCGTGGAACCCGGAATGCCACGCCGAACGGACAGGATCGACCGCAGACGAAGACTGAACGTTGACGTGCGCCGGGGAGTCATTAACCCGGCGCGAACGGGCGTCCGACCCTTCTCCGACATCAAGGTGACGAGCATGAGCGCGGATTCCCGAACCGCCCCTTCCCAGCATGCCCGTTCGTCCCATTGATGCGGTTGCGCCGCCTGCGACATCGCCACTGGCGTCAAGATTCGCCGTAACTCACTTCTGGCTGCCTGTCGCAATCGGTCTGCCCCTGTTTACGCTGCTGATGGGTTTCGGCGGCGATCAATGGGTCGCCGATCACCTGTTCCGTCTTGAAGGTGGCCACTGGGCGTTGCAGGACGCCTGGGTCACCCGCACAGTGGTGCACAAGGCCGGCAAATGGCTGAGCACGTCGGCGGCGCTGGTCGCGATCCTGTTGTGCGTGCACCACTGGCGCAAGGGAGGCGATCGCACCCTGCGATGGGCGCTGCTTTATGTCGTAATTGCCATGGCGCTGGGGACGGGCGTGATCTCCCTGCTGAAGGCCCTGGTGCCGATGGAATGTCCCTGGGACCTGCTGCGCTACGGTGGCCATCAGCCCTATATCGGCCTTTTCACGCAGCGCCCGGCCGGAATGCCCGCCCAGGCGTGCTTCCCTGCCGGCCACGCCAGCGCGGGCTATGCGTGGCTGTGCCTGTACTATTTCGCCCTGCTGTGGCGCCCGTCGTGGCGCTGGGCTGGGTTGTGGATCGGCCTCGGCACCGGCCTGGTGTTCGGCATCAGCCAGCAGCTGCGCGGCGCGCATTTCCTTTCGCATGATGTTGCCACCGCGTTGATATGTTGGCTGCTGTCACTCGGCCTGTACCTGATCGTCAAAGGCATCCTGATCCGCCATCCGCTGGACCGTCCCAACCGCCAGGAAGCAAACGCATGAGTGCATCGGTCCAACGCCCCGCCGGCCCTTCTGCGTTGGCGGGTCTTCGCCACTGGCGGCCACAGCTGTCCACCGAAGCGCTGATCGCGCTGACCAGCCTGTTCTTCGCGGTGGCCGGCAACGGCCTGTTCTGGCACAGCGCGATGGCCAGCCATCCGGGCAGCCTGCGCTACGCGCTGTCGCTGCTGCTGTTGCTGCTGGGTGCGCACGGCGTGCTGCTCGGCATCCTGGTCTGGCGCTGGAATGCCAAGGTGGTGATCAGCCTGCTGCTGCTGGTGACCGCGTTCGCCGCGCACTACATGGGCCGCTACCACATCTACCTGGATGCGGACATGCTGCGCAACGTGCTGGCGACCGACCCCAAGGAAAGCCGCGAGCTGATGACCGTGTCGCTGATATGGCCGGTACTGCTGCTGGCGGTGCTGCCGATGCTGGTGCTGTGGCGCGTGCAGCTGCGCCGCCGCAGCTGGGGCCGCAGCCTGCTGTGGCGGCTGTGCTTCCTTGCAGTAGCCGCAGTGACCGCCATCGGCGGTGCCCTGATCTCGTTCCAGGATGTCTCGGCACTGATGCGCAACCAGCGTGAAGTGCGCTATCTCGCGACACCGGCCAATGTCCTGTTGGGCATGCCGCGTGCATTGCGTGGCGACAATCCGGTGCAGCGCGCGCCGAAGCTGCCGATCGGTACCGATGCCAAGGCCACCCCGCGCGCGCCGGCCAGCAAGCCGCGCCTGCTGGTGATCGTCATGGGCGAGACCGTGCGTGCGCAGAACTGGGGGCTCAACGGTGGCCGCAACACCACGCCGGAACTGGCGCAGGCCAGCGTGATCAATTTCCCGGACATGCACTCGTGCGGCACCAGCACCGAGGTTTCGCTACCGTGCCTGTTCTCCCCATGGGGTCGTCACGACTACGACGAAAAGAAGATCCGTGCGCACCAGTCGCTGCTGCACGTCCTGGACCGCGCCGGCATCGTGCCGTTGTGGCGTGACAACCAGTCCGGCTGCAAGGGCGTGTGCGAAGGCCTGGACTTCCAGTCGCTGTCCGATGCCACCACGCCGGGCCTGTGCGCCGATGGCCGCTGCATGGATGAGATCCTGCTGCAGGACCTGGCCACCCAGGTGCGGGCCAGGCCCGGCGACCGGGTGGTGGTGCTGCACCAGCTGGGCAACCACGGACCGGCCTACTTCGAGCGCTATCCGGCCGCCTTCGCCCGCTTCAAGCCAACCTGCGATACCCGTGACATCGGCCGCTGCTCGCGCGAAGAGATCACCAACAGCTACGACAATGCCGTGCTGTACACCGATCACTTCCTGAGCAAGACCATCGGCACGCTGCAGGGCATGCAGGACTACGACACGGCGATGATCTACCTGTCCGACCACGGCGAATCGCTGGGCGAAAAAGGCCTGTTCCTGCACGGCGTGCCCTACGCCATCGCCCCGGCCGAGCAGACCCGGGTACCGATGACGATGTGGTTCTCGCCGGGCTTCGCGAGCAGCCGCGGGTTGGACCTGCAATGCGTGCGCAAGCGCTCGACGGCATATACCGACCATGACAACCTGTTCCCGTCGGTGCTGGGCCTGATGCAGGTGAAGACCTCGCTATACGAGCGCGACCGCGACGTGTTCGCCAACTGCGAGAGTTGAGGGTTTGTCGGCAGGGCTGCGCCCTGCACCCGCCGAGGCCACTGCACAAGCAACGGCAACAGCAGAAGCAGGCGATTCGTGGCTTGGCGGGGCGGTGTCGGAATGCGGGGACGCCGCAAGTACGTCCATGTAGGCTTGGCAGCCGCATCCATGCGGCTGACACCCCGCACTCCGACACCGCTCCACCTCTGACAGATTGTCCCGATCTGGTAGATCCACGCCATGCGTGGATGAATTTCCATCGGAATCGAATAGTCGAATTGAATTCGAAAAGCATCCACGCATGGCGTGGATCAATGAAAGGTCGCGGAAATCTGTCGAAGGCGGGGTGGGTCCGGTTGCGGGGGCGTGAGCGCCATGGATGGCGCGACCGAGCCTCCATGGACGGATTTACGGCGCCCCCCGCAACCGGACCCGCCCCGCCAAACCACGGATCGTCCGCTGTTGCTGTTGCTTCGGCTTTGCCGTTGCTTGAAAGCCTCTGCGGGTGCCGGGCGCGGCCCGGCCGACTTCCGCCACTTGCGGTGGCAGCGACGGCCCACTAGCCTTCGGCCGTCGTTCACCACCCAAGGACCGCCCGTGAAACACCGTCATCTCCTGCTGGCCTCGGCTGTCGCCGCCGCCACGCTGGCCCTGGCCGCCTGCAAGAAGGAACCCACCCCAGGCACCGATACCGCCAGCAGCAGCGCCCCGGCCGGCGAAACCGCCGACCAGTTCGTGGCCCGCATCAATGCCGAGTTCAAGGCCGCCTACCCGGAGATGACCTCGGCGCAGTGGCTGTCCTCCACCTACATCAACAGTGATTCCGAACGCATCGCGGCCAAGGCCAACGAGCGCTCGCTGACCCAGCTCAACAGCTGGATCGAACAGGCCGCCAAGTTCGACGGCAAGCCGATGAGCGAGGACAGCAAGCGCGCGATCCACCTGCTGAAGCTGATGTCGTCGATGCCGGCGCCGCGCGACCCGGCCAAACTGGCCGAGCTGACCCAGATCGCCACGCGCATGGAAGGCAGCTATGGCGCCGGCAAGTACTGCACCGATGCCAACGACCCGAACTCCTGCCGGCAGCTGGGCGAGCTGGAGCAGGTGCTGGCACGCAGCCGCGACTACGACAAGCAGCTCGACGCCTGGCAGGGCTGGCACAGCACCACCAAGAACATGCGGGGCGACTATCAGAAGTTCGTCGGCCTGGTGAACGAAGGCGCCAAGGGCATGGGCTTCACCGATGCCGGCCAGATGTGGCGCAGCGGCTATGACATGCCGCCGGAGCAGATCGGCCCGGAAACCGATCGCCTGTGGGAACAGGTCAAGCCGATGTACGAACAGCTGCACTGCTATGCGCGCGCCAAGCTGGACAAGACCTACGGCAAGGACAAGGCCGAAGTGGGCAATGGCCTGATCGCCGCGCACCTGCTGGGCAACATGTGGCAGCAGGACTGGTCCAACCTGTGGGACCAGCTGGAACCATATCCGGGTGCCGGCAGCCTGGACATCACCGCTGCACTGGAAAAGCAGTACCAGACCAACCTGAGCGCGGCGCTGGCCAAGGCCGGCAAGGACGCCAGTGTGGCGGCCCAGTACAAGGCGCAGCGCGAAGCCGAACTGCGCACCGCCAAGCAGATGACCGAGCGCGCGCAGGACTTCTACGTGTCGCTGGGCATGCCGTCACTGCCGCAGTCGTATTGGGAAAAAACCCAGTTCATCAAGCCTGACGACCGCGACGTGGTCTGCCACGCCAGCGCCTGGGACATGAACATGGA
The DNA here is from genome assembly GCF_059372295.1 of Stenotrophomonas sp. YJH_SMC_33. Taxonomy (NCBI): domain Bacteria; kingdom Pseudomonadati; phylum Pseudomonadota; class Gammaproteobacteria; order Lysobacterales; family Lysobacteraceae; genus Stenotrophomonas; species Stenotrophomonas sp. YJH_SMC_33. Next base: position 79,456 of record NZ_JCAFVJ010000013.1, on the reverse strand, counting down.
AGGCGACGTGCGCACAAAGATGTGCATCAAGCCGAACGAAGAGAATTTCACCACCATCTACCACGAGCTGGGCCACATCTATTACGACCTGGCCTACAACCCGCTGCCGCCGCTGTTCCAGGGCGGTGCCAACGACGGCTTCCATGAAGCGATCGGCGACACCATCGTGCTGGCGATGACGCCCAAGTACCTCAGCTCGATCGGCCTGGTCGACGCGCCGACCGAAAGCCGCGAGGCGGTCATCAACAACCAGATGCGCATGGCGCTGTCGGGCGTGTCGTTCCTGCCATTCGGACTGATGATCGACCGCTGGCGCTGGGGCGTGTTCGATGGCTCGATCACCGCCGACAACTACAACAAGGCATGGTGGGACCTGAAGGCCAAGTACCAGGGCGTGGCCCCGGCCAGCAGCCGTGGCGAAGAATTCTTCGATCCGGGCGCGAAGTATCACGTGCCGGGCAACACCCCGTACACCCGTTACTTCCTGGCGCGCATCCTGCAGTTCCAGTTCTACAAGGGCCTGTGCGACGCCTCGGGGTACAAGGGCCCGCTGCATGAGTGCACCTTCTACGGCAACAAGGAAGCCGGCCAGAAGTACTGGGCGATGCTGAGCAAAGGTGCCAGCCAGCCGTGGCAGGCCACGCTGAAGGAGCTGACCGGCACCGACAAGCTCGATGCCGGCCCGATGATCGAGTACTTCACACCGGTCAACGAGTGGCTGAAGCAGCAGAACGAAGGCCAGATGTGCGGCTGGCAGGCCAACGCGGCCCCGGCGGCGAAATGAGAAAAGGGGCGGGTCCGCGAGGATCCGCCCCTGATGTAGCGCCGGGCCGCGCCCACGTGACCGGTGGGCGCCATTGCAGCGAACGCATCGCCATGCGCGCGGAGCCTTTCGCCAAGCAGTGAGAGTGATTCATGCCCGGCGGCTCTTCATCGCACCGCTGCGCTCGCCGGGCATGGCCCGGCGCTACCCACGGCGGATCAGCTGTTCTTCTTCGCTGCCATCGCCGCGGCCAGCTCGGCCTTGAACTCCTCGAAGGTCTGGCCCTTCTCCTTTGCTTCGGCCTGTGCGGCATCACGAAGTGCATCGGAGTACATCAGGCGCACCGGCGTGCCATTGCGTTCGTGCAGCTCACCGGCCTGCATGATCAGCGCCAGCACCTGCGCAGCGCTCTCGCTGTGGCCGGCGATGCGGCCATCCATGCCCAGCACCCATTCGCCATCGCGGCGAACGACACCGGCCAGCAGGGTGCGCTGCGCGTCGCGCAGTTCGGCATGCGGCTCCACCGGCGACGCCTGCGCGGCTGCCTTGTTGGCGGCCTGCTTTTCCTGGCGACGGCGCTGGTCGCGGCGGGTCTTGGAGCTGGTGGACATGGTGCGGTACCGCTGCGAAGGGGGCGCAAGGATAACGCACCCCGCCCGCAGCGCTGCTTCACGCGTGCTCGATCCAGCACGGTCAGTCCAGCACCTTGCCGTGCCGCCAGTAGCCCATGAAGGTGATCGCGCGGCGGTCCAGCCCGCAGTCGCGGACCAGGTGGCGACGGATCGCCATTACCGCCGCCGCCTCGCCTGCCACCCAGGCATACAGCGGCCCGGCCACGCGGGTATCGGCCTGCTCCCAGAGGATCTGCGTATCGACGTCGATCTCCTCCAGCGCATCGCCGGCAGCCGCGCCCGGGGCCGCTGCCAACCGCGCCTGGACCGCCTGCAGCAACGGCTGTCCATAGGCGGCCCGCCCGCGCGGCAGCCAGACCAGCTCGGCGCTGGAGGGCGCCTTCAGGTGCACGGCATCACCGGCCTGCGCCACCTCCAGCAGCGCCAGCGTGCGCGGCGGATCGACCATGGCCGCCAGTTCCTCGAGGATGCCGGCCACCGCCGGCAGCGCGGTTTCATCCGCCACCAGCAGCACCTGGCCGACTCCCATCGGCGGTTTCCATTCCCAGCCTTCGCTGCTGTCGGCACAGTCGGCATCGGGGGCCAGCAGCACTACGCGGTCGCCCGGGCGAGCGTGGACGGCCCAGCGCGAGGCCGGCCCGGTTTCGCCATGCAGCACGAAATCAACGTCGACCTCGCCCTGCTCGGCACGCAACTGCCGGATCGTGTAGGTGCGCATGGGCGGGCGCTGGTCGTCCGGCAGTGCCCGGTAGCGGGGATACCAGTCCTCGCCGCTGGGCACCGGCGGCACGTCCTGGCCGGGCAAGGGGAGAACACCTTGATGCGCTGGTCCGGGCCTTCGGTCTTCATCCGCGCCACGTCGGCACCGGTGAATACCATGCGGTCCAGGGAAGGAGAAAGAACGCGGCGCTCCTTCAGCGCCACCTCGAACAGGCGGTAGGTCTGCTGCGCAGCCATGGGGGAACCTCATGCAACGACATCGGATCGGCTGGCTGTCGTGCATCCACGCACCGGCTGGCTGGAGTCCCCAGCCTAGTCCGGTCGTTCCTCGCCGCAAGCGTTACGGGCATCGCGGCGTGCCCTACCCCTGCGCGCTGCTCAATCGCCCGTGCAGGCTGCCTGCGCCGCGCGCTCAAGCCGGTGCTCCCAGTACCAGAACACGAAGCCGGCGCCAAAGAACGCGGCCTGGCCCAGCGCCAGGTGCAGCGGGCTGGCACTGAGCAACGGCGACACCACGCCGGCCACCACGGTGCTGATCATCAGCTGCACGAAGGCCTGCAGCGACGAGGCCAGGCCGCGCTGGTGCGGATACATGTCCAGCACCGCCAGCGCCAGGATCGGGAAGATCAGCGCCATGCCCATGCCGCCCAGGAAGATCGGCAGCACTGCCCACGGCAACACGAACTGCGGCGACAGCGCCACGTAGCCGACATTCAGCAGCGCCGACAGCGCGCACAGGCTGAAACCGATGGCGACCTGGCGGGTGGGCGTGGTGTGCCCGGCCATGCGCCCGGACAGGAACGAGCCGGTGGTCATGCCGCCGATGGTGGGGATGAACAACCAGGCGAAACCGCCCTCGCCCAGGTGCAGGTGCTGCATCACGAACACCGGCGCCGACGAGATGTACAGGAAGATGCCACCGAAGCCGATGCTGCCGGCCAGCGCCAGGCGCAGGAAGCGCGGGTTGAAACCGATGCGCACGTAATCGCGCATCAACGCGTGCGGCGACAACGGCACGCGCGCTTCGACCGGATGGGTCTCCGGCAGGTAGCGTGCAGTGGCCGCCAGCAGGGCCAGCGCGAACACCACCAGGAACCAGAAAATCAGCGGCCAGCCGGCGCCACTGAGCAGGATCCAGCCACCGATGATCGGCGCGATGGCCGGGGCGATGCCGAACAGCATCGACACCTGGCTCATCAGGCGCTGCGCGTCGTGGCCATGGTAGAGATCGCGGATCACCGCGCGGCCGACGATCATGCCGACACCCGCCGACAGGCCCTGCAGCGCGCGGAACGCCAGCAGCGTGGCCAGATCGGTGGACAGCGCACAGCCGACCGAGGCGCCGACGAACACCACCAGGCCACCGAGGATCACCCGCTTGCGCCCCCACGCATCGGACAGCGGGCCATGCGCCAGGCTCATCAGGCCATAGAACAGCAGGTACACGCTGATGGTCTGCTGCACCGCCACCTCGTCCACCGACAGGCGCTGCGCCAGCTGCGGGAACGCGGGGAAGATGGTATCGATCGAGAACGGGCCGAACATGGCCAGGCCGGCAAGCAGCAGGGCCATGCGGCGGGTGGAGGGAGCAACGGCGGCGGTCATGAAGGAAGCGTCCGGCAGGGCCATGCGCGGCACGCACGGCGGGCGCCGGTCCCGCTGCAACGGGGACGGCGCCAGATGAATTCGGGTATCCGCCCATCATAGGTGGGGATTGCGCCCGATGCCATGCAGCGGTGCACAAAACGCACGGCCGGGCCATCGGCCATTCAGCCGCGGGCCCGCGCCGGGGCGCGGCCAGCGGGCCCGCAACGGGCTATAATCGGCGGGCAACACGGTGGGAGAAGCGGAACACCGCTGCCGAAGGCGCAACGCCCGTAATCGCTCAGGCCCGATACCACCCGTAACAGAACTCTGGAGAGACCGGTTCGATCCGGCGCCGAAGGGGCACGAAGCCGCGGTTTTCCGCGCTTCCAAACTCTCAGGCAAAAGGACAGAGGGGCGCCCCGCAGACCGCCGACCGGCGGCTTGTGCCCGTGCGTGTGCCCTTTCCTGACGGATCCTTCGCCATGTCCCAGAACACCCCTTCCCTGCGTGAGCTCGAGCACCACAATGCGTTCGTCGAGCGCCACATCGGCCCCAACGATGCCGAGATCGCGCAGATGCTCGACGTCGTCGGCCACGCGTCGCTGGATGCGATGACCGATGCCATCGTGCCGGCCAAGATCAAGTCGCCGGCGCCGCTGGCGCTGCCGGAGTCGATGACCGAAGTGCAGGCACTGGCGAAGATCCGTGCGATCGCCGACAAGAACACCGTGCTGCGCAGCTTCATCGGCCAGGGTTACTACGGTACCCACACGCCGAACGTGATCCTGCGCAACATCCTGGAAAACCCGGCGTGGTACACCGCCTACACCCCGTACCAGGCGGAAATCTCGCAGGGCCGCATGGAAGCGCTGATCAACTTCCAGACCCTGTGCGCCGACCTGACCGGCATGGAGATCGCCAACGCCTCGCTGCTGGACGAAGCCACCGCCGCCGCCGAAGCGATGACCCTGGCCAAGCGTTCGGCCAAGTCGAAGTCGGACACCTTCTTCGTGCACGATGCCGTGCACCCGCAGACCCTGGAACTGCTGCGCACCCGCGCCGAGCCCATGGGCATCGTGCTGCGCGTCGGCACCCCGGCCGAGGCACTGGAAGCAGAAGCCTTCGGCCTGCTGCTGCAGTACCCGGACACCTTCGGCCAGGTCGGCGACTACAAAGCGCTGGTCGATGCCGTGCACGCACGCGGCGGCCTGGTGGCCGTGGCCACCGACCTGCTGGCCCTGACCCTGCTGGCTGCCCCGGGCGAATGGGGCGCGGACATCGTGGTCGGCAACAGCCAGCGTTTCGGCGTGCCGTTCGGCTTCGGTGGCCCGCACGCCGCCTTCATGGCCTGCCGTGACGCCTACAAGCGCTCGATGCCGGGCCGCCTGATCGGCGTTTCGGTCGATGCCCAGGGCAATCCGGCATACCGACTGACCCTGCAGACCCGCGAGCAGCACATCCGCCGCGAGAAGGCCACCTCCAACATCTGTACCGCACAGGTGCTGCTGGCAGTGATGGCCTCGATGTATGCGGTCTACCATGGCCCGGAAGGCCTGACCCGCATCGCCCGCCGCACCCACCGCCTGGCCGCCATCCTGGCAGCGGCACTGCGCAACGCCGGCGTACAGGTCGGTGGCGACTTCTTCGACACCCTGCACGTCACCGGCGTGCACGCCGATGAGATCCACGCCAAGGCACGCGCCGCAGGTTACAACCTGCGCGCGATCGACAGCGACTCGGTCGGCATCAGCCTGGACGAGACCGCCACCCGCGCCGACGTGGTCGCGCTGGCCGCCGTGTTCGGCGCGCAGGCCGACATCGATGCGCTGGACGCAAGCACCGCCGACGCGCTGCCGGCCGGCCTGCTGCGCCAGTCTGCGTTCCTGACCCATCCGGTGTTCAACACCCACCACAGCGAGCACGAACTGCTGCGCTACCTGCGTTCGCTGGCCGACAAGGACCTGGCGATGGACCGCACGATGATCCCGCTGGGTTCGTGCACCATGAAGCTCAACGCCACCGCCGAGATGATCCCGGTGACCTGGCCGGAGTTCTCGCAGATCCATCCGCTGGTGCCGGCTGACCAGGCGCTGGGCTACAAGGAACTGATCGACACGCTGGAAGCGATGCTGGTCGAATGCACCGGCTACGACGCGGTCAGCCTGCAGCCGAACTCCGGCGCGCAGGGTGAGTACGCCGGCCTGCTGGCGATCCGTGCCTACCACCGCTCGCGCGGCGAGGGCCATCGCGACATCTGCCTGATCCCGGATTCGGCGCACGGCACCAACCCGGCCTCGGCGCAGATGTGCGGCATGAAGGTGGTGGTCACCAAGACCGATGCCAACGGCAATGTCGATGTGGAAGACATCCGCCTCAACGCCGAGAAGTACAGCGACCGCCTGGCCGCGATCATGATGACCTACCCGTCCACGCACGGCGTGTTCGAGGAAGAGGTGGTCGAGATCTGCGAGATCATCCACAAGCACGGCGGCCAGGTGTACACCGACGGCGCCAACATGAACGCCCTGGTCGGCGTGGCCAAGCCCGGCAAGTGGGGTTCGGACGTTTCGCACCTGAACCTGCACAAGACCTTCTGCATTCCGCACGGCGGTGGCGGCCCGGGCGTTGGCCCGTGCGCGGTCAAGGAACACCTGGCCCCGTTCCTGCCGGGCAAGCTGGGTGACAACGGCCCGGTCGGCATGGTCAGCGCCGCCAGCTTCGGCAGCGCCTCGATCCTGCCGATCAGCTGGATGTACATCGCGATGATGGGCCGCGAAGGCCTGCGCAAGGCCACCCAGGTCGCGCAGCTCAACGCCAACTACATCGCCAAGCGCCTGGCGCCGCACTTCAAGACGCTGTACACCGGCCGCAACGGCCTGGTGGCGCACGAGTGCATCCTCGACGTGCGCCCGCTGGAGAAGACCAGCGGCATCGGTGCCGAGGATGTGGCCAAGCGCCTGATCGACTTCGGCTTCCACGCCCCGACCCTGAGCTTCCCGGTGGCCGGCACGCTGATGGTCGAGCCGACCGAGAGTGAGTCGCTGCACGAGCTGGACCGCTTCATCAACGCGATGATCCAGATCCGCGAGGAAATCAGCGCGATCGAAGACGGCCGCCTGGACCGCGAGGACAACCCGCTGAAGAACGCGCCGCACACTGCCACCGCAGTGACCGCCAGCGAGTGGACCCACGCCTACCCGCGCGAACTGGCTGCCTTCCCGCTGGCCAGCCTGAAGCAGAGCAAGTACTGGCCGCCGGTGGCACGCGTCGACAACGTGTACGGCGACAAGAACGTGATGTGCGCCTGCATCCCGGTCGACGCCTACAAGGATGATGAAGTCGAGGCTTGATTCCTCGCGGCATCGGTAAGTGAACGGCCCGCGCAAGCGGGCCGTTTTCATGAGGGTGTGTGGACCAGGGCCCACACGCACAAACATCTGATCACGGGTCCGGCATCTGCCCCAGGCTCAACTGCCAGGACACACCGAACCGGTCCTGCACCCAGCCGTAGCGGTTGCTGAAGTCATAGTCGCCCACCGGCATCAGCCAGTGGCCGCCCTCGCCCAGCACGCGCGCGGCGCGCTCGAACTGCTCGGCGCCGGAGCACTCGACGAACAGCGAGATCGACGGGCTGAAGGTGAAATCGTGCACGTCCAGGCTGTCAAAGCACAGGTAGTGGGTGCCACCGAGCAGGAAGATGGCCTGTCGGACCTGCCCGGGCACGCCGGCACCGGCGCCGTCCGGATGGCGCTGCATTGCCAGCAGGCGGAAATCGGCGAAGGCCTCGGCGTACAGGGCCAGGGCGGCCTCGGCCTGGCCGGTGAACATCAGGAAGGGGCGACTGCGCAGCATGCGGTACTCCCGGTCGACGGGCCGCAGGCGGCCCACCTGCGCACAGTGCCACGCGGAGTGTGTGCCTGTTGTAGAGCCGAGCCCATGCTCGGCTGGCGATCGCGCAAACAGCAGCCTCGACCGTAGGGTCGGCTCTACAGAATCACGCCTCGCGCATGCGCCGCGCGATGGCGCTGCCGGCGGCGATCGTGGCGGTCAGCGCCACCATCGACAGGAACTGCAGGCGGGTGTGCGACTCGCTCAGCAGCAGGCCGAAGATCAGCGCCAGGATCGCCAGCGCGCAGCAGGTCAGCCACGGGAAGCCCGCCATGCGGAACGGCAGCCGGGTACCCAGGCGATCCGCGCGGCGGCGCAACACCAGTTGTGAGACCAGCGACAGCGTCCACACCAGCAGGCAGGTCGAACCGACGATGTTCAGCAGCACCGGCAGCACCCGGTCCGGGAACAGCAGTTCCATCACCGTGGCGGCGAAACCGAACAGCACGCTGGCCAGCACGGCAATCACCGGCACCTGGCGCGGATCGGTCCAGCCCAGCACGGCCGGGGCTTCGCGGCGCTGCGCCAGCGAATACATCATGCGCGAGGCGCCGTAGAGGTTGGCATTGAGCGCCGACAGCAGCGCGATCACAGCGATCAGGGTGATGGCGGTGCCTGCACCCGGAATACGGGCAATGTCCAGCACCGCGGCGAAGGGCGACTTCAGCGCCTCGCTGGTCCACGGCACCACGGCGATGATCACGCTCAGCGAGCCGATGTAGAACACCAGGATGCGCCACGCCACGGTGCGGATGGCACGGGCGATGCTGCGCTCCGGGTCTTCGGTCTCCGCCGCCGCAACGGCCACGATCTCGGTGCCACCGAAGGCAAACACCACCACCAGCAACGCCGCGCCGATCCCGGCCAGGCCCTTCGGCGCAAAACCACCATGCTCGGTGAAGTTGCTCAGCCCAGGCGAGGTCACCTGCGGGAGCCAACCCATCAGCAGCGCCACACCGATGGCAATGAACGCCAGGATCGCCGCCACTTTCAGGATGGCGAACCAGAATTCGAACTCGCCGAAGTTCTTCACCCCGAGCAGGTTGATCGCGGTGAAGAACAGCATGAAGGCCAGCGCCGCCATCGGTACAGGTACTGCTGGCCAGACCGTGGCCAGCAGACCGGCCGCTCCCACCGCCTCGGCGGCGATCACGATCACCAGCTGCACCCACCACAACCAGCCGACGGTGGCACCGGCGGTGGCGCCCATGGCATCGGCGGCATAGACCGAGAACGCGCCGCTGGTCGGTTTGGCCGCCGCCATTTCGCCCAGAGCGTTCATCACGATGATCACCAGCGCGCCGGCGACCAGATACGACACCAGGACCGCCGGACCGGCCGCCTGCACACCTACGCCCGAGCCGAGGAACAGGCCGGCGCCGATGGCGCTGCCCAGGCCCATCATGATCAGCTGGCGGGGCTTGAGCGAATGTCCGAGGCGGGACGGCGAAGCGGTCGGAATCGAGTTGGGCATCGGCAGGGCTGGCGGCGGGCTACAGGGGCGACACCTTACCCTGTCCCATGCCTGCGGGGATAGGCACAGCGCAGCAGGCGGCTCAGGCCAGTGCCGGCTCTCCGACACTGCCACCAATACGGGCGCGGTAGGCACGCGGCGAGAAACCGGTTTCAGCCTTGAACTTGCGGGTAAAGGCGCTCTGGTCGCTGAAACCGCAGGCCTGGCCGATGCTGGCGATGCTCTCGTCACCGTGCAGCAGGTGCATGGCCATCTGGATCCGCAGCCGGGTCAGCACCTGCTGCGGGGTCATCTGGAACACCTTGCGGAAGCTGCGCTCCAGCTTGGACAGCGAGAAGCCGGTGATGTCCAGCAGGGTCTGCATGCGCACGTTCTCGGCGTAGTGCGCGTTGAGGTGGGCCAGCGCCAGCCGCAGCTGCTCGTACTGGGTGCCGAGGCTGTCCTTCTGGCCCAGGTCGCGGGAAATGCCGATCAGGCCCTCGATGGCGCCATCGACCAGCAGCGGGCGCTTGCAGGTCAGGCACCAGCCCGGTTCGCGGTTGGCGAACAGGTGCAGCTCCATCAGGTTCTCGATCACCTCGCCGGACAGCACGCGGGCATCCTGGTCGACATAGTCCGCGCTGAGGCCGGTCGGGTAGATCTCGGCCGCGGTCCGCCCGATCACGTCCTTGCGCGCGCGCAGGCCCAGCCGTCGCAGCATGGTCTGGTTGACGTGGGTGTACCGCCCCTGGCGGTCCTTGATGAAGAACAGCACGTCCGGGATGGCGTCGAACAAGGCTTCGATGTCGGCGGGCTCGACTCGCATGCGGCAAGCATACCCGAGCCCGCTTTTGCCCGTACGTTCACCTTTGCCGGACCGGGGTTTAACGGGCTCGGTTCCAGTGTCGTGGTTCCCTTTGACGATCCGGAGCCACCCTCCATGGCCGCCAGCAAGCAGACCGGCAAGCGCGCAACCACCCCGCCCGAAAGCCACCCACGGGGCAATGGCGATGAGCTCCACCAGCAGGCCGGGGGCAGCCATCCGGTGATGACCACCGATCAGGGCATCCCGGTGGCAGACAACCAGAACTCCCTGCGACAGGGGCCTCGGGGGCCCACGCTGCTGGAAGACTTCATCCTCCGCGAGAAGATCACCCACTTCGATCACGAACGCATTCCCGAGCGCATCGTGCATGCACGTGGCAGCGCGGCACATGGCTACTTCGAGTTGACCCGGTCACTGGCCGCCCATACCCGCGCGCGCATCCTGACCGAGGTAGGGGTGAAGACACCCGTATTCACCCGTTTCTCGACCGTGGCCGGTGGCGCAGGCTCGGTGGATACCCCGCGCGACGTGCGCGGCTTCGCGGTCAAGTTCTATACCAGGGAGGGCAACTGGGACCTGGTCGGCAACAACATTCCGGTGTTCTTCATCCAGGACGCCATGAAATTCCCGGACCTGGTGCACGCAGTGAAGATGGAACCGGACCGTGCCTTCCCGCAGGCCGCCTCGGCCCACGACACCTTCTGGGACTTCATTTCGCTGATGCCCGAGTCGATGCACATGATCATGTGGGCAATGAGCGACCGTGCCATTCCGCGCTCGCTGCGCATGATCGAAGGCTTCGGCGTGCACAGTTTCCGCCTGCTGAACGAGGCAGGCGAGTCGACCTTCGTCAAATTCCATTGGCGGCCAAAGCTGGGCATCCAGTCAACGGTCTGGGACGAAGCGCTGAAGCTGCAGTCAGCCGACAATGACTTCCATCGCCGCGACCTGTTCGAGGCCATCCAGCGCGGCGACTTTCCCGAATGGGAGCTGGCGGTGCAGTTGTTCACCGAAGAAGAAGCCGACGCATTCCCGTTCGATCACCTGGACCCGACCAAGATCATTCCCGAATCGCTGGTGCCGTTGCAGGTGATCGGGCGCATGGTGCTGGACCGTTGGCCCGACAACTTCTTCGCCGAGACCGAACAGGTGGCGTTCTGCCCGGCCAACGTGCCGCCGGGCATCGACTTCAGCAACGACCCACTGCTGCAGGGCCGCCTGTTCTCCTACCTGGACACCCAACTGCTGCGCCTTGGCGGCCCGAATTTCCACCAGATCCCGGTGAATGCCCCGAAGTGCCCATTCGCCAATCATCAGCGCGACGGCCACATGCAGATGCAGGTGCCCAAGGGCCGCGTCGCCTATGATCCCAGCTCGCTGCAGGAGGACTCACCGCGTGAGACGCCTGCGGGTTTCCGCAGCCACGCCAGCGCCGACGATGGCCGCAAGGGCCGTACCCGCGCGGAGAGTTTCGCCGACCACTACAGCCAGGCCCGCATGTTCTTCCGCAGCCTTGAAACGCCGGAGCAGGCGCACCTGGCATCGGCGCTGGTGTTCGAGTTGTCCAAGGTGGAAACGCTGAAGGTGCGGGTACGTACCGTCAGCCACCTGCGCAACATCGATGACTCACTGGCGCGGCGCGTGGCCGATGGTCTGGCCTTGCCCGCCCTGCCCGACCCGGCACCCACCGCCACCCCGGCGCGGGACATGCCTCCCGCTCCCGAGGTGCGTGTGATCGGACGCAACAAGCCTACCCTGCAGGGTCGCTGCATCGGCATTCTGTTCGACGAAGGCTCCGACGCCCGCATCATTGCCAGCCTGAGCAAGGCAGCCAGGAAAGCAGGTGCAGACGTGAAGCTGGTCGCGCCCAAAGTCGGTGGCGCCACGCTGAGCGATGGCGCGATGCAGGCGGCGGATGGGCAACTGGCAGGCACGCCATCGGCTGTGTTCGATGCGGTGGCCGTGGTGCTGAGCGTAGACGCATCAAAGGCGTTGTCGAAAGAGAGCGCCGCGCTGGAGTTCGTCAGCCAGGCGTGGGCACACCTGAAGGCCATCGCCAGCGACGCGGGAGGCCAAGCGCTGCTGAAGGCGGCGCGGGTCGGCAACGATGCCGGCATCGTCGAAGCGGAAGACGCCAAGGCATTCCTGGCGGCGGCCGCCACCCGCCAGTGGGCGCGTGAGCCCAAGCTGCGCCTGCTGGCCTGACCACAACGACAGGAGAATCGTCATGCCCCGTGGTGACAAATCCGCATATACCGAAAAGCAGAAGCGCCAGGCCGAGCACATCGAGGAAAGCGAACGTGATCGCGGCGCGAGTGAAGGCACCGCCGAGCGCATTGCCTGGGCCACCGTGAACAAGCAGGACGGCGGCGGCAAGCGTAGCGGCAGTGCACGCAAAACTACAAAGAAGGCGACCCGCAAGAAGACCGCCAAGACGTCGACAACCAGAAAGACGGCAGCGAAGAAGGCGCCGGCGAAGAAAGCGGTGGCAAAGAAGGCGGTGGCAAAGAAGGCACCGGCTCGCACGACCGCGACAAAGAAGGCCGCAAAGAAGACAGCGAAGAAGGCTGCGGCAAAGAAGGGGAGTACGGCCGCCTCGCGGAGCGCCGCCGCGAAGAAGGCAGCCAAGACGCGGGCCGCGAAGAAGTCCGTGCGCAAAGTGGCGGCGAAGAAAGCTGCGCGTACGCGTGCGCGCGGCTGATGCTTCGGTCAGAAGGGGAGCGTCCTCATCCATGCCGCAACTTCGGCTGCGTCAGCATCAGCACGGGCCTGCAGCAGTAGATGGGGCCCTTCCAGCGAAATACGGCCGCTCAAGGCGGCCGTATTCCTGTCGCTGCAGTGGCAGCCCGCTCAGGCTGCGCGACGGGGCGCAGCGGAGACCGCCGCGCCTTCCATCTTGAATACCGACACCGACGTGGTCAGTGCATGCGCCTGTTCCTCCAGCGCGCGGCTGGCGGCAGTGGCTTCTTCCACCAGCGCAGCGTTCTGCTGGGTCACCTGGTCCATCTGCACCACCACCTGGTTGACCTGCTCGATGCCGGCGGCCTGTTCCTTGCTGGCCGCTGCGATGTCGCTCATCAGCTGGGTGGTGCGCGAGCTGGCCTGGGCCACGCGGGCGATCGCGGCTTCCGATTCAACAGTGACGGCCAGGCCACTCTTCACCTTTGCAGCGGCGTCTTCGATCAGCTCCTTGATTTCCTTGGCGGCGACACCGGCACGCTGCGCGAGCGTACGCACCTCGCTGGCGACCACCGCAAAGCCACGCCCCTGCTCGCCCGCGCGCGCGGCTTCCACTGCAGCATTCAGCGCCAGGATGTTGGTCTGGAACGCGATGCCGTCGATCACCGTGGAGATTTCCGAGATGCGCGCCGAGGACTGATCGATTTCGCCCATCACCGATGCCATCTGTGCCATCGCCTGCTCGGTCTCGCGCACGGCGGCGCCGGCAGCGTGCGCTTCGCTGTCGGCCTGACGCGCCAGTTCGGCGTTCTGGCGTACGGTGGAGGTCAGCTCCTCCATCGACGCGGCCGCTTCTTCCAGATTGGCCGCCTGCTGCTCGGTTCGGCGCGACAGGTCGTTGTTGCCAGCGGCCAGTTCCTGCGCCGCGTTGTTGATGCTGTCGGCAGCCACTTGGATGCCGCGGACGATGCCGGTCAGCTGCGCGGTGGTGGTGTTGGCATCGTCGCGCATGCGCGCGAACACGCCTTCGTACTCGCCCTCCATGCGTGCGGTCAGGTCGCCATGCGAGATCGCGCGCAGCACGTCGGAAACATCGGCGATGCTGGCCTGCGAACTGGCCATCATGCCGTTGAGGTGCTCGACCATCGTCTTGAACTGGTACTGGAAGGCCCCGGCATCGCCACGCATGCTGAAATCGCCGGCGCGTGCGGCACGGGCCAGTTCATCGATCTGCGCGTTGATCGCCATCAGGCTCTGCTTCACCGCGGCCAGGGTGCGGGTCAACGTGCCCTTTTCGCCCGGATAGTCCGGCAGGTCGCGGCTGAGGTCACCGATGGCGTAACGCTGCATTACTTCAGCCATCAGCAGTTCCACCTGCACGTGCGATTCGACCAGGCTGTTGGTGGCCTGCACCATGCGGCCGAAATCGCCGGGGAACGCACTGGCGTCCATGCGATAGCGGATTGCGCCGGCCTCGTGCTGTTCCGCCATCTGCAACTGCGCGCCGATCGCCGCCTGCACACTCTGGCGCACGCTGGCCATCGCCTCACCCAGCTGGGTCAGCTCGTCGCGGCCACCGAGGCGGAACTCCTGGTCCAGCTGCCCCTTGGACAGGCGCTCGGCCAGGTTCACCGCGCGCGCCAGCGGACCGGTCAGGCTGCGGCCGATCATCACCGAGGCGCCGATGCCAGCAAGCAGCGCAACGCCGCCCAGCACCAGCAACTGCAGCAGGCTGCGCTCGCCCAGGCGGATCGCCTCGGCGGCAGCCTCACGGCTTTCCTTCTCCTCGAAGTCCACGCCATCGGACAGCGCCTTGTTCCAGCCGTTGGCGGCGTCCTGCACCGGGCCCAGGGTCAGCGCCACGGCACCGGGATAATCGCCCTGCTCCATCAGTTCGCTGGTCTGCTTGTTGAGCGGGCGAGCAACGGCTCGCTTGGCGGCGATGGTTTCAGCGATGGCCTTGCCTTCGGCGTCACTGGGCAGCGCCTGGTAGGCGCTCCAGCTGGCCTCGTAGCGCTTGACGAGATCAGCAATGCGCTTCTCGTCGCTGGTGCGGTGATGACCCTGGCGGATCAGCATCTCGCGGCGCACCACCATCATCTGGTTGTTGGCATCAAGCATCTGCGACAACAGGCGCACCTTGGCCACGCTGACCTCGACCACCTGCTGCATCGCGCGCTTCTGCACGACACTGGCAGTGGCGCCGGTGGCCACCACGGCGGCAACCAGCAGCAGCAACAGGCCAAAGCCCAGCCCAAGACGCCAGGCAACCCTGACGTTCCTCAAGTAGTTCATGGGGGTATCCAAAACGGGGGGATGCGCCCTTATCGGCGGCACGGCAGGCAATCTTGATCGCCATCCACCAATGGCGTCGGCCACTGTTCACCTTGGTGAGTCCCCGTCCCAGTGGCACCTGCCGGTGCAAACCGGCCGCAATGACATGCCTGCTCATGCGGGCATCAGATCCCTTTCACGGTGGCTCGGCGCCGTCTGCGGGCAAGGTGGTGGCGTTCCCTGCTGGAGTCCCCGATGCCGTTACCCATGCCCCGATCCGCCCTGCTCGCTCTCTCGCTGCTGGCATCACCTGCCTTCGCGCAGGCGCCGCCGCCTGGCCTGCCTGCCCCCATTGCCGAGAAGGCAGGACCGGACACCGCACCCCGCTCTGTCCTGCACGCCCAGGTGCTGCTGGATCGCGCGAATTTTTCCCCCGGCCCGATCGATGGCGAAGTGGGCAGCAACCAGCGGCGCGCGGTGTCGGGCTTCCAGGCGGCGCATGGGCTGAGCGTAACGGGTGAACTGAATGACGCTACCTGGAAGGCCCTGCAGGCCGATACGATCACGCCGCTGGCAAGCTACACGCTCACGGCTGAAGATGTTGCCGGCCCGTTCCAGCCCATACCGAAAGGGCCCGCCGCACAGGCCAAGCTGAAGTCGCTGGGCTTCAGCAGCGTGGAAGAAGGCCTGGGCGAGCGCTTCCACGCCTCCCCTGAGCTGCTGAAGGCACTCAATCCCGGCGTCGATCTGGCCAAGGCCGGCAGCCGCATCCAGGTGCCCAACATCGGAACGGGGGCCTTGCCGAAGGCGGCGAAGATCGTGGTCGACAAGTCCGACTCCACACTTCAATTGCTGGATGCGCAGGGCAAAGTGATCGCACAGGTGCCTGTCTCATCCGGCAGCCAGCACGATCCGCTGCCGATCGGCGAATGGAAGATTCTCGGCGTGTATCGCGACCCGCCGTTCCACTACAACCCGAAGCTGTTCTGGGATGCGCGCAAGGGCGAAAAGAAGGCGACGCTGCCGCCTGGCCCGAACAATCCGGTCGGACGGGTCTGGATCGACCTGTCCAAGCCACACTACGGCCTGCATGGCACGCCCGAGCCCGGCCATGTCGGCAAGACCGAGTCGCATGGCTGCGTGCGCATGACCAACTGGGATGCGCTGCGCGTGGCCGATGCGGTGGATACTTCGGTGCCCGTGGTGATGCAGGAGTGAGCCGATGCGTCTTTCGCAGCTGATCGTGCTGGGTGTTCTGCTGGGATTGGGTGCAGGTTGGTGGCTGCACCGCGATATGGATGAGCCGGTGACCGACGCGCTGCCGGAAGCGCCATCGACGGTGGCCGCCGCGCCGGTGACGGAACCGGTAGCGCCAGGCGCAACAGCCCCACCCGCCTCCACCGCGCCGCCGGCCGCGCAGGCTGCCGGTGCACCGTCCGGCCTGCTGCTGCCCGTGCAGGGCATCCTGGCCTCGCAGCTGCGCGATACCTTCACCGATGCACGCAGCGAGGGCCGCGTACACGATGCCATCGACATCATGGCCGATGCAGGTACGCCGGTACTGGCGGTGGCCGATGGCACGGTGGAAAAACTGTTCGACAGCGAGCGCGGTGGACTGACGATCTACCAGTTCGAGCCCAGCGGGCATTGGTGCTACTACTACGCGCACCTGCAGCGCTACGCCGATGGCCTGGCCGAGAAGCAGGTGATCAAGCGCGGCGAGGTGATCGGTTATGTAGGCAGCACCGGCAACGCCAGTGCCGACGCGCCGCATCTGCATTTTGAGGTACACGTGCTGGGGCCGGAGAGGCAGTGGTGGAAGGGGGAATCGATCAACCCCTACCCATTGCTGCGAGCAGCCGGACGCTGACGCGTCAGCCGATCACGCTGCATGCGGCGCGCAGGCCTTCCTGCAGCCTGTTCACTTCGGCCATCCATTCGTCCAACGAGTCGGATTCCTCTTTCAATTCCCGCAGTTCACAGTCCTCGGCCTGTACACGCTGGACAGCGAGTTGTGCAAGCAACAACATCGCTGACGATGGCACCTGATTGCATGCCTTGACCCAAGCGAGTAACGCTTCTTCCTCGGCAATGGCAGCCGTCGGCTGGCCCAACAGTGCCAGCACCACCTCTGCAGCCGCGACCGCCCTGCCCGCTTCAGGTGCCTCTAGGTAATCATTGGGGTTGATAGCCGCGCGCAGCGCTTCCTCCACTATCGAGAGATCCGTGCATTCCGTCAGATCGCAGGCCAGATCGCAGGCATCGTCATTATCAAATGAACCGTGTCCCCATGCGCCCATGTGATTGCTCCTAATTGGCAGGCAGATACCGTGCAGGACCCGCACGGTAGTCATCCATCATGTTGCTGGCGACGAGTCTCCGCCAGCGCAAGCTGCATGCAAGACGCCATGCGTGGCGGCAGCCATTGGCACGCGGCGATCCCCGGCAGACTCCCGCCTGTCGTCCCGTGTTGATTTAAGGTGAAAAGCGACAAGATCCTGTTCAGACCGATGAAGCGCCGTGGTCGCGTAGAGACTGGATTCTCCGCAACCAACCGTGCCGCGCGCACTGCAGCGACGCTCCACCCGCGCATGAAGACGAACGGCAGGTCGATGCGGCTGAATTGAACCGCCCTTTGACGTCAGCGCAGAAGGACCGGCGGGCTGTTACCCGGTATGGGCATGATCCTACCCCTCTCGGGCAAGTTTCCGGTGATCCATGAGTGCCACCACACTGGGTCTGGCACTACCTCGCGGGAGTGCGGCGCTGCCAGCGCCGCAAGGTGAACGTGAACACTGCCAAGGCAGCCCCCGGAATCAGCAGGAACAGCGCCGCCACCTTCCAGAAGAAGAACGGCCACAGCCAGACGTAGTCCAGGTCGGTCAGCTTCAGTAGATCCAAGGGTGGCTGCAGCTCGATGTCTGCCGCGCGCCCCTCGAGCGCAGGGTCCACCTCCAGCACGGTTACCCGCAGCCATGAACGGCCACGTGGCAATGCATCGCCGCGGCCATAACCAAAGTAGGACGCCATGAGGCCGCTGGATTCAACCGATGCCAGTCTGCGGTTGATGCCCTGCCCGGCCACTCCCGAACGCTCTTCTGCGCGGAAGTCTCCATGATCGGTGGGAGTATCGATGCGCAGCAGCACTTCAGGGTCAGCCTCAGTACCGTCCGCGGCATACCGCAGTCGCAGCCGCAGTGGGTCATCGATGAGGCGGTAGACCGTCACCTCAGCCGTCGCGCCCGGGCTCAGCAGCAGCGGCAGGGTCTGGGTGCGCGAGGCCAGATGATTGGCGATGGCGCCCAGCGCCAGCACCACGCAGGCGACGCCCCACAGGCTCCACAACACCCACAGGGTGATCCGCACCACGGTCTCGCCTTTCACGCTGGCATCCTGGTCATCGCTTCGCTTCCTTGCCGGCACTGGACTGGCGACACAGTAACGAAAAAGCCCCGCGTTCGCGGGGCTTCTTCCTTCTGCGACGCCAGGCAGGGCCCAGCGCTACCGGTCTCTCACTCAGGCAAACGGATCCTGCAGGACCATGGTGTGGTCGCGGTCCGGGCCGGTGGAGACGATGCTGATCGGGCAGCCGGCCAGCTCTTCCAGCGAACGCAGGTAGGCGCGTGCGGCCGGCGGCAGGTCGTCCCACTGGGTGATGCCATGGGTGTTCTCGCTCCAGCCCGGGAACTCCAGGTACACCGGGGTGCATTCTTCCCAGCCCTGCGCGTCCAGCGGCGCGTACTCGGTGCGCTTGCCGTTGTATTCGTAGGCGATGCAGACCTTCAGCTTTTCCATGCCGTCCAGCACGTCCAGCTTGGTGATGCACAGGCCGCTGATGCCGTTGATGGCCACGGCGCGCTTCAGCGCGACGATGTCCATCCAGCCGCAGCGACGCGGGCGGCCGGTCGAAGCGCCGTACTCGGCGCCGCGGTCACGGATGCCCTGGCCGACTTCGTCGTCCAGTTCGGTCGGGAACGGGCCGCCGCCGACGCGGGTGGCGTACGCCTTGGCAATGCCCAGCACGTAGTCGATCGAATCGGCGCCGACGCCGGAACCGGCCAGCGCACCACCGACGGTGGTGTTGGAGCTGGTGACGTACGGGTAGGTGCCGTGATCGATGTCCAGCAGCGCACCCTGCGCGCCTTCGAACAGCACGCGCTTACCCTGCTTGCGCAGGTCGTGCAGGATGCCGGCCACGTCGGACTTCATCGGCTGCACGTATTCGCCGAAGGCCAGCGCCTCGTCGAAGGTCTTCTGGAAGTCGACCGCATCGGTGTTCAGATACTTGGTCAGCACGAAGTTGTGGTAGTCCAGCGCAGTGCGCAGCAGTTCTTCCAGCTGCTTCGGGTAGTGCAGGTCGGCGATGCGGATGCCGCGGCGCGCCACCTTGTCTTCGTAGGCCGGGCCGATGCCACGGCCGGTGGTGCCGATTGCCTTGCCACCGGCAGCGCGCTCGCGCGCCTGGTCCAGGGCGATGTGGTACGGCATGATCAGCGGCGCGGCCGGGGAGATCTTCAGGCGCGAACGCACTTCCACGCCGGAGCCTTCCAGCTCGGCGATTTCCTTCTGCAGCGCGGCCGGCGAGATCACCACGCCATTGCCGATCAGGCACAGCGCGTCGTCACGCAGGATGCCCGACGGGATCAGGTGCAGGACGGTCTTCTTGCCGTTGATGACCAGGGTGTGGCCTGCATTGTGGCCGCCCTGGAAGCGCACGACGGCGCCGATTTCCTCAGTGAGCAGATCGACGATCTTGCCCTTGCCTTCATCGCCCCACTGGGCACCCAACACTACGACAGACTGACCCATGACGGGCTCCTCGATTTGTAGCGGCCATCGGGGCCGCGGACGGGTAAACCGTGGCGGGGCTGGCCAGCACCTGGAGGGCGGCTCCAAACGGGGAGCGGCCGGCGATGGAAGGCCCAGACACGGAAAAAGCCGGACGGGGAGGCCCGTCCGGCTTTTGTGCATTATCCGGGTTTCCGGGGTCGGGTGCCACCTTTCCGACGGACGGCTTCACCGGCCGGTCAGCCGCCCCGCCCGGTCGTGCCGGCCGTTGGCCGGCACGACCGGGTTGCCGGCCAGCGGCCGGCACTACCCTCTCAATGCCGCGCCCACCACAGCAGGCTCAGGCCGGCCAGCAGCACCAGCCCACCGAAGCTGCGCAGGGCCGGGCTGGGCAGGTCCAGCAGGCGTTCGGCCATGCGCTTCCAGGCGAACGGGGCGACGAACAGGAACAGGCCTTCCAGCACCGCGACCAGGCAGACGGCGGCAAACAGATCTTTCATCGGGAACTCCGGAAAAAGCACGGGGCCCGGCGTCTGGCCGGGCCCCGTGGGGTACTGCCCTGCGACCTCAGCGGTCGTTCTTCAGGTACTGCAGGAACGGGTCGTTCTTGTCGAGCACGATCACGCCATTGCCGTCGGTCATGGAGCCACGGTAGGCCTCCAGGCTGCGGTAGAACGCATAGAACGACGGATCGGCCGAGCCGGCCTTGCCATAGATGCGGGCCGCCTCGGCATCGCCTTCACCGCGCAGGCGCTGCGCATCACGCTCGGCCTCGGCGATCAGCACGGTGCTGTCGCGGTCGGCCTGGGCACGGATGGTCAGCGACTGCTCCTCGCCCTCCGCACGCAGCTTGGCCGCTTCCTGCTTGCGCTGGGCGCGCATGCGCTCGTACACGTCGTTGATCACCTGGCTGTCGGTCGGCAGGTCCACCTGCTTGATGCGCAGGTCGATCATCTGCATGCCCAGGCCAGCCACCGCTTCGTTGATGCCCTTCAGCTGCTCGGCGATCAGCTCGCTGCGGTCGCCGGACACCAGCTGCTGCAGGGTGCGCGAGTTGATCTGGTTGCGCAGCGAGTCGGTGATGATCGGCGCCAGGCGGGCGTTGGCCACACGCGGGTCGCCGCCGGTGGCACGGAAGTAGTCACCCACGTTGGAGATGTAGCCGATGGCGAAGAAGTCGACGCTGACGTCCTTCTGCTCGGCGGTGAAGTAGCGCGCCGGCGCAGTGTCGAGCACCTGGAAGCGGCGGTCGAAGACCTTCACCGTTTCCACCACCGGCACCTTGAAGTGCAGGCCCGGCTTGATGTCCGAACGCACCACCTTGCCCAGGTTCAGCACCATGGCGGTCTGGTCCTCACGGACCACGTACACCGAGCCGAGCAGGCCCAGCACCACCGCCACGATCACGGCGATCCAGATAGGACTCTTCATCGGCTGCCCTCCTCACGGCCGCTCGGTCGCCCGGTCGGGCGGCCCACCGGCCGGCCCGGATCACGGGAAGCTTCCGCCGCTGCACCCGGCAGCGACGGCATCACCACGTCCGGGTTGGCCACTGCGGCCGGAGCCGACGTGCTGGGACGGGTATCGCCGGTCATCGGCACGTAGATCAGCTGGCGGCCATCGCCACCGATCACCTTGCGGTTCTCGCTCAGCACCTGCTGCACGGTCTCCAGCCACAGGCGCTTGCGGGTCACTTCCGGAGCGTCCTTGTACTGGGCCTGCAACAGGCTGAAGCGCTGCGCGTCACCCTCGGCCTTGGACACCACGGCCTGCTTGTAGCCTTCGGCAGTGGTACGGGCGCGCGAGGCTTGGCCCCGGGCTTCCGGCACGACCTTGGCGGCATAGGCCTGGGCCTCGTTGATCAGGCGTTCCTTGACCTGCTGGGCACCGTTGACCTCGTCGAAGGCCGGCTTCACTTCCTCCGGCGGACGGGCGTCCTGCAGGGTCAGGCCGGTCACGGTCAGGCCGGTCTTGAACGCCTTCAGCAGCGCCTGCAGGCGCTCCTCGGCGGCGACGGCCAGCGGACCACGGTTGTTCAGCACGGCGTTGAGGTCGGCGCGGCCAACTTCCTCGCGCACGGCGCTCTGCGCCGACTGCTCCAGCACCTGGTTGGCATCCACGGTGCCGAACAGGTATTGCTGCGGGTCGTCGATGCGGTACTGGACGTTCAGCGAGACGTTGACGATGTTCTCGTCGCGGGTCAGCACCGGCACCTGGATCGAGAACGTCTTGATCTCGGTGGCATTGACCTTGGTGACCGATTCGATCGGCCAGGGCAGCTTGAAGTTCGGGCCGGGCTGCAGAATGCGCGAGAACTGGCCGAAGCGCAGCACCACACCGCGCTGCTGTTCGCCGATCAGCTGGAAGCTGGAGAACAGCACCAGCAGCACCACGGCTGCCACCACCCAACGCACGATGCCGCCGTCGAACAGGTCCTTCAGCGGCCCGGGCAAACCGCCCCAGCCACCACCATTGCCACCGCCGCGTGACCCGAACGGCCCGCGTCGATTGTCCTCGGGGCCTTGTCCGCCCTTGTTGCCGCCGGGTGTATTCCAGGCCATGCACGCTCCATCAAGATTTGGGCTGCGGCGCGGGCCCTTCCCGCACCGCCAGCCGTGAAACCATCACCGATCATACAAGATGGGGCGGATCGGCAGGATCGAAAGGGGGGCAACGGGGTAAGGTGGCGTTTTCCTCGAAGTCAGGCAACGCCGATGGCCCCCACCACCCCGTTCACCGCCTTCCGCATCGAAAACGACGACGCCGGCTATCGCAGCGGCCTGGTCCGGCTCGGGGTCGACGACCTCAACCCCGGCCAGGTGCTGATCCGCGCCCACTGGTCCTCGGTCAACTACAAGGACGCGCTGGCCGGTACTGGAAAAGGGAAGATCCTGCGCCGCTTCCCGCTGGTGGGCGGCATCGATGTGGCCGGCACCGTGGTCGCCAGCACCGACCCGGACTGGCGTGAAGGCGACGCGGTGCTGGCCACCGGCTGCGGCCTCAGCGAGACCCGCGACGGCGGCTACAGCCAGTACGTGCGGCTGGAATCGCGCGCGGTGATCGCCCAGCCGGCCGGGCTGACCCCACGCGAGGCGATGGTGCTGGGCACCGCCGGCTTCACTGCGGCGCTGGCCCTGCTGCGCATGCAGGACAACCGGCAGACCCCGGAACTCGGACCGCTGGCAGTCACCGGTGCCAGCGGCGGCGTCGGTGCGCTGGCGCTGTCGATCTTCAGCCGTGCCGGCTACAGCGTGCACGCGGTCAGCGGCAAGCCGGACCAGGCAGGATTCCTGCGCAGCATCGGCGCCACCGAGGTACTGCCGCGCGACGCGCTGGCCGACACCGGAGCGCTGCAGTCGGCGCGCTTCGGGGGTGGCCTCGATAATGCCGGAGGCGACATGCTGGCCAGCCTGCTGGCGCAGACCGTGCCCTACGGCAGCGTGGTCAGTGCCGGCCTGGCAGCCAGTCCGACGCTGGACATGACGGTGATGCCGTTCATCCTGCGCGGTGTCTCGCTGCTGGGCGTGTCCTCGGCCAATGCGCCACGCGGACTGCGTGAGGAAGTGTGGTCGCGGCTGGGTAGTGACTGGAAGCCGCAGCACCTGGACCGCATCTGCACCGCCGAAGTCGGCCTCGATGGCCTTCCTGCCGTATTCGAACGGATGCTGGCGGGCGGTTCGCTGGGTCGCACCGTGGTACGGATCGACTGAACGTCGCAGGCAGGCGACGGACGGCAGACGCGGCCCTCCCGCCGGTAATGGGCCCGCACTACACTGCGGGCATTACATGGGGAACAACATGGCACGCATTCTGATCGTCGACGACTCACCGTCGCAGCTGTTGGGGATACAGCGCATCGTCGAGAAGCTCGGGCACCAGATCCTGACCGCCACCGATGGCGCCGCCGGGGTCGAAACCGCCAAGGCCGAGCTGCCCGACCTGGTCCTGATGGACGTGGTGATGCCCAACCTCAACGGCTTCCAGGCCACCCGTACCCTCGCCCGCGACGAGGCGACCCGGCATATCCCGGTGATCCTGGTGACCACCAAGGACCAGGACACCGACCGCATGTGGGGCATGCGCCAGGGCGCCAAGGCCTACATCACCAAGCCGTTCTCGGAGGACGAGCTGTCCGAGGTGCTGGAGCGCGTGTTCGCGGGCCAGGGCTGAGACGCGCGCGGTGTTGCCGGCCGCTGGCCGGCAACCACGCATCACCGTCCAGGGCAATGAAGTTGCCGGCCAGCGGCCGGCACCACCTTCAAATGGTCTCGCCGAACGCCTTGGCCAGATTGCGGTACGCCTTCTTCTGAGCCTCATCGGTCGCAGCCGGGGCCACGATCTCGATTTCGACGATCTGGTCGCCGTCCGGGCTGCCCGGCAGGCCACGGCCACGCAGGCGCAGCTTGCGGCCGGCATCGGAATCGGCCGGAATCTTGAGTTCCACCGCACCACCCAGGGTCGGCACGCTGATGCTGGTGCCCAGCGCGGCCTGCCACGGCGTGAGCGGCAGCGTATAGAGGATGTTGCGACCATCGACCTCGAACTGCGGGTGGGCGGCGTATTCCACCTCCAGCAGCAGATTGCCGCCATGGTTGCCCTGCCCTGCCAAGCGGATCACCTGGCCCGGGCGGATGCCCTTGGGCACGCGCACGTCCAGCTGCTTGCCGTTGACGGTGATGCGCAGGCTGTCGCCGCTGTAGGCCGCTTCCAGTGGCACCGACAGCTTGGCGCGGGTATCGCGGTTGGGCGCATGGCCCTGGCTGCTGAAGCCCGGACCGCCCCCCGCGCCCGCTCCACCGCGCTGGCGCGCGAACAGGCTTTCGAAGAAGTCGCTGAAGCCGCCGTTGGGGCCGCCGCCACCGAACACTTCCTCGAAATTGAAACCACCGGCGCCGCCGTAGTTCGGCGGCACGTTGAACTCCTCGCCCGGGCGATAGCCCTGCGCGCGCAGCTGGTCATAGGCCGCACGCTTTTCCGGATCGCGCAGCGCCTCGTAGGCCTCGTTGACCGCCTTGAACTTGTCTTCGGCCCCGGCCTCCTTGCTGACGTCCGGGTGGTACTTGCGTGCCAGCCGGCGGTAGGCGGTCTTGATCTCCGCCTCGCCCGCGCTCGGTTCCACCCCCAGGGTGGCGTAGTAATCCTTGAATTCCATCCAGCTACCTCGATTCGCTTCGGCCGCGCCGGTGGCGCCGCCCCGGGTTCATTCTACGCGCCTGCGAGGCTACGCCGCCCCTCGTGCGGCCCCGGTGAGGCCGACTGATCCTGCGCAATGCGGCTGCCATCCCCGTGCGCCACGCTGTGGCTGGAAGCCCCTGCCACAAAGCCGGAAGATGGAGCCTGCACACCGGGTTTCCAATGTCTTGACGCCCCTCTCCCATCCGGCCCACTAGCCTGCCCCAGCAAGGAGTTCCCATGACCATCCATGTCGGCGACCGCATTCCGGAAGTGACCCTCAAGCGCATCCGCGAGGGCATTGAAACGCTTGATACGCATTCGTTGTTCGATGCGCGCAAGGTGGTGCTGTTCGCCGTGCCCGGCGCGTTCACCCCGACGTGCTCGGCACGTCACCTTCCCGGCTACGTCGAAAAGTTCGAGGCCTTCCGCCAGCGCGGCGTCGACGTCTACTGCATGGCCGTCAACGACCCGTTCGTGATGAAGGCCTGGGCCGCCGACCAGAGCGTGCCCGACGGCCTTCTGATGCTGTCCGACGGCAATGCCGAGCTGACCCGCGCCTTGGGTCTGGAGCTTGATGCGAGCGCGTCGGGCATGGGCATCCGCTCGCGTCGTTTTGCCCTGTACGTCGACGACGGCGTAGTTCGAGAGGCCTGGGTTGAACAGCCCGGCCAGTTCGAAGTGTCTTCGGCCGAGTACGTGCTGGAGCATCTCCCCACCTGATTCCCCACCGCAGAAGGAAACGGCCAGCCATGTCCACGCAGCCAGCCAAAGCCAGCAAGCCCGCCGCGGAAATTGCCGGCATCAGCGACCGCAAGACCCTGCGCGAACGCGCCCGGCGCAACATCGAAGATGGTGCGATCACCGACAGCTACAGCGCTGACCGCGAGGTGGTGATCAAGCTGCTCAACGACGCACTGGCCACCGAGTACGTCTGCGTTCTGCGCTACTACCGGCACTACTTCATGGCCAAGGGCATGCTGGCCGACGCGGTGAAAGCCGAGTTCCTCGAGCATGCACAGCAGGAGCAGGCGCATGCCGGCAAGCTGGCCGAGCGCATCGTCCAGCTGGGCGGCGAGCCGGATCTCAACCCGGATACGCTGACCGCGCGTTCGCACGCCGAATACAAGGAAGGCAGCGACCTGCGCGACATGGTGCGCGAGAACCTGGTGGCCGAGCGCATCGCCATCGACAGCTATCGCGAGATGATCAACTTCATCGGTGACCGCGATACCACCACCAAGCGCATCCTTGAAGAGATCCTGGCGCAGGAAGAAGAGCACGCCGACGAGTTCGCCGACCTGCTGGATGGGTGGATCGGGGAGTAGTCGCTACGCCACGCGATCGCTGCCATCTACGGCGTTGTAGAACCGAGCCCACGCTCGGCTGACCGCTGCACGCACGTCGCAGGAGCAGCCGAGCATGGGCTCGGCTCTACAGCAGCGTGACAACATGCGGGAAGTGCCATCCAAGGTCGGCATCTAGCGCAGGACGTTGAACCGCACCTGCGTCCAGGCGCCGTCGGCTGCCAACGCGGTCAGGGTGTGCGTGCCGGGTTCGGCGAACTCTCGCTGCATCAGCTGCGCGCCGTGGGTCTGTGCAATCCAGCGTCCATCCAGCAGCCACTCCACCGCCTGCTCGCTGCCCAGCGCGCGCAGCTGCAGGCGTACGCCATGTTCCGAATTCGGCGCGCGCGCCAGCGTGGCGCCATCGTTGAGCCCATCGATGTGCAGCGCAACGCTGGCCTCGCGGCCATCATCACGGCAGTCCGGCGACAGCGCCGGGAGCTGCGAGGCTTCGCGCGTGGCCTTGGACAGCCATGGCGACAGCAACGCTGGCCAGCGCGCGATCTCGCGCGCGACTTCTTCGTGCGGCAAGCGGCAATCGGCTGACACGCGCAGACCGGTACGCGCATCGGCAAGGTAGCGCTGCCGACCTGGTTGCCAGCGCCGTGCTTCGCGCTCGGGGAAGGTCGGTGGTGCCGCGCCTTCCAGCAGATAGGCTGGCATCAGCCGCTGGCAGAGCGCAGCAGGCAGGCCTTCGGCACGCTCACCAGTCGGCCAGCAGATGTCTTCCTGGCTGACGCTGGCCGGCATCGGCGCGGCCGCCGAATCACCGCGCTGGCGCGGCAGGCTGTCCACCACCTCGAACATCAGCGGCAGCGCGGTCACCGCGCCGTACTGGCCCGGTAGCGGTGTGCCGTCCGGTCGGCCCACCCACACGCCCACGGTGTAGTGGCGGGTGCTGCCAATCGCCCACGCATCGCGGTACCCGTAGCTGGTGCCGGTCTTCCACGCCACGCGCGGGCGGCCACCGACATCGAACGTCCCGACGCTGTACCCCGGCCGCGGATTCGATTCCAGCATCTCGCGCACGATCCAGCTGGCGCCGGGCGAAGCGAGGCGCCGCTCGATCATCGGTTCGTCATCGGTGTAGCGCACGCGCCCGGCGATGCCGTTGCGGTTGAGCGCGGCGAACGCGCCGACCAGGTCTTCCAACCGCGCGCCGGTGCCGCCCAGGATCAGCGACAGATTGGGCGTACTGCCTGGCGGGAAGCGCAGCTGGATGCCCGCGTGCGACAGACGTGCAGCGAAGCGCGCGGCGCCGACCCGCTGCAGCAGGTCCACCGAGGGCACGTTCAGTGACAACCGCAAAGCGCTGGACGCGCCGATCGGCCCGTTGAAGGCCATGTCGAAGTTGCCGGGGCGGTAGCTGCCGAAACTCTGCGGCGCATCCACCAGCAGGCTTTCCGAATGGATCAGGCCATCATCCAGCGCCATCGCATACAGGAACGGCTTGAGCGTGGAGCCCGGCGAGCGCCAGGCCTGCACCATGTCCACGTGGCCGAGCCGCTGGCGGTCGCCGAAGGACAGGGTGCCCACATAGGCACGTGCCTGCAGGGTCTGGTTGTCGACCACCAGCAGGGCGGCCGAGGTGCGTTCTGGCAGCGTCGAGAAGTAGCTGGCCACGCGCTCTTCCAGCGTGCGCTGCAGGCCGATATCAATGCTGCTCTGGATGCGCGCTTTGCCCGGCTGCGCTGAATGCAGTCGCTGCGCCAGCAGTGCCGCATGCAGCGGCGGCCGCAGCGAGCGCGCCACCACGTTCTCGATGCGCGCGTCCTCCACTTCCTCCGGCGTCCACGCACCCAGTTCGGCCATGCGTGACAGCACCTTGTCGCGCGCCTTCTGCGCCGCTTCCGGATGGCGGTCCGGGCGCAGCCGGCTTGGCGCCTGCGGCAGCACCGCCAGCAACGCGGCCTCGGCATGCGACAGCTGCGCCGCCGGCTTGCCCAGGTAGGCCCAGCTGGCCGCTTCCACGCCCTCGATGGTGCCGCCGTAAGGCGCGCGCTCCAGATACAGGGCCAGGATCTGCTGCTTGCTCAGATGCACTTCCAGCTGCACCGCGCGCAGCATCTGCTTGAGTTTGCCCCAAGGCGTGCGCGAGTGCGGGTCGAGAATGCGCGCCACCTGCATGGTCAGGGTCGAACCGCCGGACACGATGCGGCCGCCGCGCAGCAGCTGGCCGCTGGCACGCAGCATCGCCACCGGGTTGATCCCCGGATGGCGCCAGAACCAGCGGTCTTCGTAGGTCAGCAACGCCTGCAGGTACAGCGGCGAGACGCTGTCGATCGAGGCAGGATAACGCCACACGCCCTCGGCATCGGCGAACGCACGCAGTGGCGTGCCGTCGGCGGCCACCACCAGAGTGCTGGTTTCGCGCTGCTTCGGCAGCGGGGGCGGGAAGGCGAAATCCAGCACCAGCAGCAGCGCCAGCGTGGCGGCCATGCCCCAGCGCAGCCGCGGCCACAGAGGCTGCAGCCGGCGGCGCAGGGCTGCCAGCCGGGTCGTCATCCTGTTCTTCATTGCAGGTTGCCAGCAGGACGGGCCGCGCCGTCGCGGCCCGTCCGCGCGGTCACGGCTGTACCACCGTGATCGTGGTCGGGTTGCTGCGGCCAACGCCGCGCAGCTGCGGCCGGTACATGTCCTCCACCAGCGGTGGCGGCACCGAGTAGGTACCCGGGGTCACCGCGCGCACCAGGTAGAACACGTTGGCCTTGCTGCCACGCGAGAGCTTCAGCGCAGCCACGTAGCGGTCGTCGCGGAACTCCTCGTGCTTGGTATCGGCCGCTTCACCGCGGTCGCTGATGGTGATGCCATCGACCACCACATCGGCCCACTGCTTGGCGTCGCCCAGGTTGAAGTTCTCGATCTCCAGGCCCGCCGGCAGCAGGTCGGTCAGCAGCGCATCGGGCATCGTGGTGTCGGCGGTGACGGTGACGCGCACGATCAGTGCTTCGCCTTCCTTCAGAGGTCGCGGCGACCACGGTTTGCCATCGGTACCGAAGTAGCTCCGTTCAATACCCAGCACGCTGTTGTCCGGCGCCGGTGCGCTGCGCGGGATGCCGGCCACGTCGATGCTGGCGAACATCGGCGGCTGCCCCTGCGGAGTGAAGCGCACACCGCTGGCCAGCTCACTGGCGCTGAAGTTGCGGCCGAACAACTTGCGCTCGCCGATGGCTTCGGTGTTGCCACCGATCACCAGCTCTCCGGCCACCAGCGCCTTCTGGTTGGCGGCGAGCGCCTTGCCAAGACGTGCAATCGCCACCTGTTCCTGCGTGCTCAGCCACATCCAGCCGGCATTGCGACGGGCATCCAGGCCACGGCCGAGATCGACCGCACGTGCGTCCCAGGCGGGCTTGGCCAGCTTGTTCTCGTGGGTCAGCGCGATCATCAGCGCGTCATCGCGGATCGCACTGCCGTAGTCGCCGAAGTACGACGGGCGCTCGCTGCTGGACTTGGCGAAGGCCGCCGCCAGCGCGGCCTGGCCACGCTTGGCATCGCCCTGCAGCGACAACGCCACGCCCAGATGGACCAGCGACAGGCCGCCCACCGCCTTGCTGCGCTCGTTGTCGTACAGCGTGCGCAGGGTACCGAGCGGTGCACGGTTGACCCGGGCCAGCACGTAGCCCGAATAGGCCTGGTTGGCGAACTTCAGCTTCTCGCGGTCGTCCTGGCCGTAGAACTGGTTGCCGCCGGACAGCAGATCCTCGCTGAGCCGGTTGAGCGCCTTCTGCAGCACGTTGTCGGGCACCGCGAAACCGGCATCCTTGGCGTCGAGCAGGAACTCGGCGATGTACGGGGTCAGCCACGGGTTCACGTAGCCGTCGTCACCCCACATCGAGAAGTTGCCGTTGGCCACCTGCATCGACGCCAGGCGACCGAACGCACCTTCCATGCGCTCGCGACGGGTCTTGGCATCCAGGCCGTCGGCACCGAGCATCGACGACGTCGCCTGGTCCAGGATCAGCGCCGCGTAGCCCTTGCTGGTGGTCTGCTCGGCACAGCCATATGGATAATTCAGCGCGCCCTGCAGTGCACTGGCGAACGGAATCGGCGGCAGCGGGCTGACCAGCAGGCGGGCATTGACCGACTCCGACATCAGGCCATCGGTCAGGCTGTTGTCGAGGCTGACCGCCGCCAGCGGATCGAGCGTACGCACCTGCGAACGCAGCACCTGCGGCCACGCCGCACGCACCGGCAGGTCGTAACGGCGATCGGCCTTGAAGCCGTTGCCGTCCACCCGCACCCGCACCTTGGCCACGCTGTGGCCCTCACGCGCGGACAGCGGGAAACTCAGCGTGGTCTTGGCATCGGCATTCAACTGCACGCTGCGGCTGCCCTCACCCAGGTTCAACGGGCCCTCGCTTTCCACCTTCACGTTGAACTGCCCCGGCTTGCCTGTGAAGTTCTGCACGTCCAGGGTCACGGTGCTGCGGTCGCCCGGGGCCAGGACGCGCGGCATGCTGGCTTCGGCCAGGATCGGCGCGCGTACTATGGTTTCCACGTCGCGCTTGCCGTACTGGTCATCGCTGTAGACCAGCGCCGACACCCGCAGGGTGCCGTTGAAATCCGGCACCTTCAGGCGGATGCGGGCATTGCCCTTGGCATCGAGCTGCACCGGGCCGGAGAACAGGTCCACGGTCTGCACGCGCGCGGTCGGGCGCTTGGCCTGCGGCAATGCCTGCAGTGCCATGTCGCCACCGAACTTCAGCTTGCCGCTGCCACCACCGAAGCTCTCGATCACCCGGCTGTAGATGTCATAGGTATCGATGCCGAGGCGACGCTGGGCGAAGAAGTGCGCGCCGGCGTCGGGCACCGGGAAACGGGTGATGTTGAGGATGCCCACGTCCACCGCCGAGACGGTGACGTGCGCCATCTTGCCGGCCAACTGTGGTGCGCTGACCGTCACCGGCAGGTCCTGCTCCGGGCGCATCTGCTTGGGCGCGGCCAGGCCGACGGCCACGGTGCGGCCCTTGCGGTCCATCGGCACATGCACCACACCCACGGCACGGGCCGGAGTGATCTTGCTCGGCGCACTGCCGCCACGGAACACCAGCGCGGTGATGTAGACGTCGTGGCGTTCCCAGTCAGCGGTGACCGGAATCTTGAAGGTCGAACCCGGCTTGGCCTCGATGTCCTGCACGTACAGCATGCGGTCGGTCTCGACCATCAGGATGCCCTTGCCGGCATGCGGCGGGGTCACCGTCACTTCCAGGGTGTCGCCGGCCTTGTAGCCGGTCTTGTCCAGGCCCAGCTTGACCTTGTCCGGGCGCGCGTCCAGGCCGCGGTTGTCATCGCCCCAGCTCCAGCCGGCGCGGAACGGGTAGCGGCTGGTCAGGCCGGTGGACGGATCGAACACGTCCACGCGGTACTCGCCCCACTCCACCGGGAAATCGAAGGCGACCGCGCTGCCGCCGGCATCGACGGTGCGCGTTTCCTTGTTCTCGAAACGGCGGGTGAAGTCGTAGTCCCAGCGGTTGTCGTTGAAGGTCCAGTGGTAGTCGCGCAGCTCGCGCACCAGGGTGATCTTCAGGCCCTTGGCTGGCTGCGGTGTGCCGGCGGCATCCACGCGCATCAGTTCGAAGCGTGCGTTGCCGTTGGAATCAGCACCATCGTCGGGGTTGAACAGCGGGCGCACGCCGACCAGCGCATTGGCCGGCCACATCACCCGCTTCAGGGTACGGGTGACCGTGCGGCCACCGGTTTCATACAGGCTGCCGGACAGCACCACGGCAATCGGTGCCTTGGCCTTGGCCGCCTCTTCCGGCAATGCCACGTCCTCGCGCAGCTGGCCGTTGGCCGGCAGCGTGGTGTCGATCACGTCCTTGGCTTCGCGAGGCAGCTGCAGGGTCGGGTCACCGAAGAAGTAGCCCGGCAGGCCTTCCACCGGCTGCTGCTCGGCGGCCACCGCCATGCGCGCGGTGAAGCGGTTGCCATCGGCCGGTGCCCCGTACAGATAGGCACCATTGGCCTGCAGGCGCAGGTCCTCACCCGGCTTCAGCGTCTTCTGCGCGCTGTCCAGGTCCAGTTTCATGCGCTCGGGCAGGAACTCCTCGATGCGCAGGGTCATGCCCTGGATCGCTTCCTTGCTGGCCGGGTCGGTGCGGAACTCGACCTGCCAGCGCCCGGTCGGCGCCTCGGCGGGGATCACCTGCTCGAAATTGATGTAGCCCTGGTCACCCGGCTGCAGGCGGGTCTCGCGGAACGTCTTGCCGTCGGGCTGCTTCAGGCGCAGGAACACCGGTTGCGCCTTGACCGGCTTGCCATCGTTGTCACGCAGCAGCGCGGACAGGCGCACGGTCTCGCCCGGGCGGTACAGGTCGCGGCCGGACCAGGCATAGACATCGAACCATGCGTTGTCGCGGCCGGCCACGGCGAATTCGCTCAGGTCCAGCGCTGGCTGGTTGAACGGCAGGAAGCTGGTGTCCTTGCCGCTGCTGGCGACCAGCACGTGGGTGGCATCCAGGGTGTAGTTCAGCAGCGCATTGCCGTTGCCGTCGGTG
This sequence comes from Stenotrophomonas sp. YJH_SMC_33, assembly GCF_059372295.1. Taxonomy (NCBI): domain Bacteria; kingdom Pseudomonadati; phylum Pseudomonadota; class Gammaproteobacteria; order Lysobacterales; family Lysobacteraceae; genus Stenotrophomonas; species Stenotrophomonas sp. YJH_SMC_33. The sequence goes on along the minus strand of NZ_JCAFVJ010000013.1, from coordinate 46,831 downwards.
CTGCCCTTCAGCACCACCTCGCCCTTGGCGTCGAGCACGCGCAGGTCGATGCCCTTCAGCGGCGCGCCGTCCTTGAGACCGGCGGTATGCACGAACAGCTTGTCCTTGTAGGCGCGGGTGTGCAGGCCGATGTCACTGACCGAGAAGAACGCGGTATCGAATTCGCCCTCATAGTCGCCGGTGCGCTTGAGCAGTGCGAAGTACAGGCCCGGCTCCTGCAGTTCCTTGATGTCCTGGGTCGGCAGGTAGGTCAGCACCCGCTCGTTCTGCTTGCCGCCAAGGATGAAGCGGTTGACGTAGACCGGCTCGGCCAGCTTGTTGATCGGGCTGCGCTCGTAGTCGCTGCTGAGCTCCCAGCTGCCACGGCGGCCACCGCGCTGGTACTGGCTGAAGAAGGTCGGCAGGTCCTTCTCGCGCACGCGCAGGAACTCGACGTCCACTTCCGGCACGTTCACCGAGACCACCGGCAGGCCACGGCTGTCCTTGGCCGGCAGCACGCTGCCCTGCGAGGCGAACCCAACCACCGGCTTCAACTGGCCGCTGAACACCTTCTGCTTCAGTTCCTTGCCCAGCCGGCTGCCATCGGCGGCCAGCAGGTCCGGCGAGACCACCAGGCTGAATTCCTTGCCGGCCTCGACGAACGGGTAGCGCAGGGTCAGGCCGTCATCGGACAGCGTCCAGCCGCTGTCGTCGGTGCCGACCTTCTCCTCGAAGCGCACCAGCGTGTCGAAATCCTGGGTGCCGACCAGCGGGCGCGAGAACTCCAGCGCCAGCGACAGGCCGTCATTCTTCTGGTCCGGGTAGGCGCGCAGAAGGGTGAATTCCTTCACCTGCTCGGACTTGGTGGTGATCGCCTCGCCACTGGCCTTGGGCAACTGCCCGCTGTCGTTGCGGCAGCCGGCCAGGCCCAGCAACAGGCCTCCTGCCAGTACCGCCGCCGCCCATCCCCACCGCTTCCGCCGTGCCGGACCGCTCATGTCGTCACTCCTTGATCGAGGTGGCCATTATAGGCAGGCCGCGTCAAGGTGTTGACGCGAATTCGGCAATTGCCGCGGGTGCGGGTGGTGCCGGCCGCTGGCCGGCAACCGGCATGGCAGGTTGGATGGGATTGCCGGCCAGCGGCCGGCACTACCGATCAAACTACCCCGGCAGGTACAGGTCCACGTAGTCGGTCACCGGCATCGCGGCCAGCGCCACCGGGTCCAGTGAAGCGGCCCAGATGCGCTGCTGCTGGGCGGTCGGGAAGCGGTGGGCCAGGTGCCGGCGGAACTTGTCCATCAGCAACGGAATGCCCTCCTCACGTCGGCGCGCGTGGCCCAGCGGGTATTCCACCAGTACCTCGGGCAGCTCAGTACCGTCGCTGAAGCGCACGCTCAGGCCGTTGGCGATGCTGCGCTTGCCCGGGTCCAGGTAATCGGCGCTGAGCTGCGGGTCCTCATTGCAGGCCATCTTCGCGCGCAGCGCATCAATGCGTGGATCGGCAGCAACGTCGTCCTCGTAATCCTCGGCCACCAACCGCCCGTGCAGCAACGCGATGGCGACCATGTACTGCACGCAGTGATCGCGGTCGGCCGGGTTATGCAACGGCCCCTGCTTGTCGATGATACGGATGCAGGCTTCCTGGGTGCGGATGGCGATGTGCGCGATGTCCTCGACCCGCCGTTCCATCGCGCGCAGCTGCTGGTACAGCGTGACCGCCGCCTCCACTGCAGTCTGGCCGTGGAACTCGGCCGGGTAGCTGATCTTGAACAGCACGTTCTCCATCACATAGCTGCCCAGCGGTCGCCCCAGCGTCAGTGCCTGACCGTGCATGGATACGGCCTCGAAACCCCATGTCGGTGCACTCAATACGCTGGGGTAGCCCATCTCGCCGCTGGCTGCCATCAGCGCCAGACGCACGCCACGACTGGTCGCATCGCCGGCCGCCCAGCTCTTGCGCGAGCCGGTGTTGGGAGCGTGCCGGTAGGTGCGCAGCGCTTGGCCATCGACCCAGGCCAGCGACAGCGCATTGAGCATGCGCTCGCGGTCCAGCCCGAGCAACTGCGCGACCACGGCCGTGGTGGCCACCTTGACCAGCACCACGTGGTCCAGCCCGACCCGGTTGAAGGAGTTCTGCAGCGCCAGCACGCCCTGGATCTCGTGCGCCTTGATCATCGCCAGCAGCACGTCGTGCACGGTCGGCGGCGGGCGGCGCAGGGCCTGCGCGTTGCGCCCCAGCCAGTCGCAAACAGCCAGGATGCCGCCGAGATTGTCGGAAGGATGGCCCCACTCGGCAGCCAGCCAGGTGTCGTTGAAATCCAGCCAGCGCACCATTGCGCCGAGGTTGAAGGCGGCCTGCACCGGGTCCAGCACGTAGTGCGTACCCGGCACGCGCGCGCCGTTGACCACGCTGATGCCCGGCACCAGTGGACCGAGCAGCTTGCTGCAGGCCGGGAAGGACAGCGCTTCCAGGCCGCAGCCCAGCGTATCAAGCAGGCAGTGATGCGCGGTCTGGAACGCCAGCGGTGAGTCGATGCGTACGTCGCGCACGTAATCGACGATGTCCACCAGAAGCGCATCCCACGCTGCACGCTCGTTGGATGGGGTGTGGCTGTCGGACATCGTCGATCTCCTCGTTGCGGTGCACGGTTGCCCGTGCACCATGCCAACCAAGGTTGGCATCTACCAAAGCAATCGATCTCTGCGGCCCGGTAGTCGCCAACCTTGGTTGGCGTTTACCAACGCATCACTCGGCCGGCACCCGCACTTTGCCTTCCATCAGCACGCGGGCGCTGCGGCTCATGATGGCCTTGGTCACTGTCCACTGGCCGTCAACGAGACCTGCCTGCGCACCCACGCGCAACGTGCCCGAGGGATGACCGAACGTAACCGCTTCGCGTTCGCCGCCACCGGCGGCGCGATTGACCAGCGTGCCCGGAATCGCCGCGGCGGTACCGATCGCTACGGCGGCGGTACCCATCATCGCGTGATGCAGCTTGCCCATCGACAACGCGCGCGCATGCAGGTCGATGGCCGACGCCGGAATCGCCTTGCCACTGGACGACACGTAGTCCTGAGCCGGTGCAACGAACGCCACCTTCGGCGTGTGCTGGCGGGTCGCGGCGTCTTCCAGTTTCGGGATCAGGCCCATGCGCAGCGCGCCGTAAGCACGAATGGCCTCGAATTTCTGCAGCGCCGCCTTGTCTTCGTTGATTGCAGGCTGCAGCTCGGTGCCGGTGTAGCCCAGGTCGGCCGCATTGAGGAAGATGGTCGGAATCCCGGCCGTGATCATGGTCACCTCGAAGCTGCCCACGCCGGGCACATCCAAGGTGTCCACCAGATTGCCGGTCGGGAACATCGCGCCCGCATCGCCATCATCGGACGGATCGATGAATTCCAGCTGGATCTCGGCCGCCGGGAAGGTCACGCCATCCAGCTCGAAATCACCGGTCTCCTGCACTTCGCCATCGCGCATCGGCACGTGCGCGATGATGGTCTTGCCGATGTTGGCCTGCCAGATGCGCACGGTGCACAGGCCATCGCGCGGCACGCGGGCGGGATCGATCAGGCCATTGGCAATCGCGAACGGGCCGACCGCAGTGCTGAGGTTGCCGCAGTTGCCGCTCCAGTCGACGAAGGCGGTATCGATCAAGACCTGGCCGTACAGGTAGTCCACATCGTGGTCCGGCACAGAAGCGGTGGAGATGATCACGCATTTGCTGGTGCTGGACGTTGCACCGCCCATGCCATCGGTCTGCTTGCCATACGGATCGGGCGAGCCGATCACGCGCATCAGCAGCGCATCGCGTGCGGCACCTGGCACCTGCGCGGCTTCGGGCAGGTCGTGCAGGCGGAAGAACACGCCCTTGCTGGTGCCGCCACGCATGTAGGTGGCGGGAATACGGAGTTGCGGGAGGAAGGTCATGGATGTGTTCCTTGCAAAGAAAGACGGCCCGTTGCCGGGCCGTCGGATGTCTTACGCCACCTTGGCGCCTTCCAGGAAGTCCTGGGCGAAGCGCTGCAGCACGCCGCCGGCCTCGTAGATCGCCACTTCCTCGTCGCTGTCCAGGCGGCAGGTGACCGGCACGATCACGTCCTGGCCGTCGCGGCGGTGGATGACCAGGGTCAGCTCGGCACGCGGGGTACGCTCGCCGATCACGTCAAAGGTCTCGGTACCGTCGATGCCCAGGGTCAGGCGGGTGGTGCCCGGCTTGAACTCCAGCGGCAGCACACCCATGCCGATCAGGTTGGTGCGGTGGATGCGTTCAAAGCCTTCGGCCACGATCGCTTCCACACCTGCCAGACGCACGCCCTTGGCGGCCCAGTCACGCGAGCTGCCCTGGCCGTAGTCGGCACCGGCGATGATGATCAGCGGCTGCTTGCGCTCCATGTAGGTCTCGATCGCTTCCCACATGCGCATCACCTTGCCTTCCGGCTCCACACGCGCCAGCGAACCCTGCTTCACGCTGCCATCGTCGTTGCGCACCATTTCGTTGAACAGCTTCGGGTTGGCGAAGGTGGCGCGCTGTGCGGTCAGGTGGTCACCGCGGTGGGTAGCGTAGGAATTGAAGTCCTCTTCCGGCAGGCCCATCTTCGCCAGGTATTCGCCGGCGGCACTGGACGCCAGGATCGCGTTGGACGGCGACAGGTGATCGGTGGTGATGTTGTCCGGCAGCACCGCCAGCGCCCGCATGCCTGCCAGTGTGCGCTCACCGGCCAGTGCACCCTCCCAGTAGGGCGGGCGGCGGATGTAGGTGCTCTGCGGGCGCCAGTCGTACAGCGGGCTGACTGCGGCACCGTTCTCCACGCGCACGTTGAACATCGGGTTGTAGACCTTGCGGAACTGCTCGGGCTTCACCGAGGCCTTCACCACCGCGTCGATCTCGGCATCGCTCGGCCAGATATCCTTCAGGCGCACCTCGTTGCCATCGGCGTCCACGCCCAGCACGTCCTTCTCGATATCAAAGCGAACGGTGCCGGCGATGGCATAGGCGATCACCAGCGGCGGCGAGGCCAGGAAGGCCTGCTTGGCGTACGGGTGGATGCGGCCATCGAAATTGCGGTTGCCCGACAGCACGGCCGTGGCGTACAGGTCACGGTCGATGATTTCCTGCTGGATCTTCGGGTCCAGCGCACCGCTCATGCCGTTGCAGGTCGTGCAGGCGAAGGCGACGATGCCGAAACCGAGCTGCTCCAGGTCAGGCAGCAGGCCGGACTCTTCCAGGTACAGCTGCACCGCCTTCGAGCCGGGCGCCAACGAGGACTTCACCCACGGCTTGCGCAGCAGGCCACGTTCGTTGGCCTTGCGCGCCAACAGTGCTGCGGCGATCACGTTGCGCGGGTTGGAGGTGTTGGTGCAGCTGGTGATGGCGGCGATGATCACCGCGCCATCGGGCATCAGGCCCTGTGCCTGCTCGGCCTTGCCCGCTGCCAGCTTGGCCTCGTCGGCGATGCCGCGCTCGGCCAGCTCGGCGGTCGCCACGCGCTTGTGCGGGTTGGACGGGCCGGCCATGTTGCGTACTACGCTGGACAGGTCGAAGCGCAGCACGCGCTCGTACTGCGCGGTGGCCAGGTCGTCAGCCCACAGGCCAGTGGTGCGGGCGTAGTTCTCCACCAGCGCCACCTGCGATTCCTCGCGGCCGGTCAGGCGCAGGTAATCGATGGTCTGCCCGTCGATGTAGAACATCGCGGCGGTCGCGCCGTATTCGGGGCACATGTTGGAGATGGTGGCGCGGTCACCGATGGTCAGTGCCGCCGCCCCCTCGCCGAAGAATTCAAGGTACGCGCCGACCACGCGCTCCCTGCGCAGGAATTCGGTCAGCGCCAGCACAACGTCGGTGGCGGTGATGCCCGGCTGCGGCCTGCCGGTCAGCTCGACGCCGATGATGTCCGGCAGCCGCATCCACGAGGCACGACCGAGCATCACGTTCTCCGCTTCCAGGCCGCCCACACCAATGGCGATCACACCCAGCGCATCCACGTGCGGGGTGTGGCTGTCGGTGCCCACGCAGGTGTCGGGGAAGGCCACGCCGTCCTGCACGTAGATCACCGGCGACATCTTCTCCAGGTTGATCTGGTGCATGATGCCGTTGCCCGGCGGAATCACGTCCACGTTCTGGAACGCCTGCTTGGTCCAGTCGATGAAGTGGAAACGGTCTTCGTTGCGGCGATCCTCGATGGCGCGGTTCTTCTCGAAGGCCTGCGGATCGTAGCCACCGCATTCCACCGCCAGCGAGTGATCGACGATCAACTGCACCGGCACCACCGGATTGACCTTGGCCGGGTCACCGCCCTTGTCAGCGATCGCATCACGCAGGCCGGCCAGGTCCACCAGAGCAGTCTGGCCGAGGATGTCGTGGCACACCACGCGTGCCGGGAACCACGGGAAGTCGAGGTCGCGACGGCGCTCGATCAGCTGCTTCAGCGAATCGCCGAGCGTGGCCGGATCGCAGCGGCGCACCAGGTTCTCGGCCAGCACGCGCGAGGTGTACGGCAGAGTGGCATAGGCGCCGGGCTGGATCGCATCGACGGCGGCGCGCGCGTCGAAATAGTCCAGCGCGCTGCCGGGGAGGTTCTTGCGGTAATCGGTATTCATGGGCTGGCGGAATGCTTGGGGCGGGCCGGGTGCCGGCGGTGCGGCGGCGAAAGCATCCGGCCGGCACGCGGCCGGCCGGATGAGTACAGCAGGTGGATCAGACGCGCTTGTCGATGGCGACGAAGTCGCGGTCTTCCGGACCGATGTAATTGGCGCTCGGGCGGATGATCTTGCCGTCGATGCGCTGCTCGATGATGTGCGCGCTCCAGCCGGCGGTGCGGGCGATCACGAACAACGGAGTGAACATCGCGGTCGGCACGCCCATCATGTGGTAGCTGACCGCACTGAACCAGTCCAGGTTCGGGAACATCTTCTTGATGTCCCACATCACCGATTCCAGGCGCTCGGCGATGTCGTACATCTTCATGCTCGACTGCTCTTCGGACAGCTCGCGGGCCACGTCCTTGATCACCTTGTTGCGCGGATCGGACACGGTATAGACCGGGTGGCCGAAGCCGATCACCACTTCCTTGCGCTCGACGCGGGCCTTGATGTCTTCCTCGGCTTCATCCGGGTTGTCGTAGCGCTTCTGCACTTCGAACGCCACTTCGTTGGCACCGCCATGCTTGGGACCGCGCAGCGCGCCGATGCCACCGCAGATCGCGCTGTACATGTCGCTGCCGGTGCCGGCGATGACGCGGCAGGTGAACGTCGAGGCGTTGAACTCGTGCTCGGCGTACAGGATCAGCGAGGTGTGCATCGCCTTCACCCACGAGTCCTGCGGCTTCTCGCCGTGCAGCAGGTGCAGGAAGTGGCCACCGATCGAGTCATCGTCGGTTTCCACGTCGATGGCACGGCCGTTGTGGCTCCAGTGGTACCAGTACAGCAGCATCGAGCCGAGGCAGGCCATCAGCTTGTCGGCAATGTCGCGCGCGCCCGGGTGGTTGTGGTCGTCCTTCTCCGGCGCCACGCAGCCGAGCACGGAGACACCAGTGCGCATCACGTCCATCGGGTGTGCCGACGGCGGCAGTTCTTCCAGCGCGGCCTTCACCGCCGCCGGGATGCCACGCAGCGACTTCAGCTTGGCCTTGTACGAAACCAGCTCGGCGCGGGTCGGCAGCTTGCCGTGCACCAGCAGGTAGGCGATCTCCTCGAATTCGCTGGTGTTGGCCAAGTCCAGGATGTCATAGCCACGGTAGTGCAGGTCGTTGCCGCTGCGGCCCACGCTGCACAGCGCGGTGTTGCCGGCAGCGGTGCCGGACAGGGCGACGGACTTCTTCGGCTTGAAGGTGGGGGTTGCGGTCGTATCGTTCATGTTTCCCTCCGAAACTTGATGGTGCAGGGTACTGCTTATTTCTTGGCGGCGAACAGCGCATCGAGCTGCTGCTCGAAGGCGTGATAGCCGATGCGGTCGTACAGCTCTTCGCGGGTCTGCATGGTCTCCACCACGTTGCGCTGATGGCCATCGCGGCGCACCGCCTGGTACACGTTCTCGGCCGCCTTGTTGGCCGCGCGGAACGCCGACAGCGGGAACAGCTGGATGGCGACGCCGGCCGAGGCCAGTTCATCGCGACTGAACAGCGGGGTGGCACCGAATTCGGTGATGTTGGCCAGCACCGGCACCTTCACCGCGTCCACGAAGCGGCGGTAGGTGTCCAGATCGTAGGCGGCCTCGGCGAAGATGCCGTCGGCACCGGCCTCGACGCAGGCGATGGCGCGCTCGATCGCCTTGTCCACGCCGTCCACCTGGATGGCATCGGTACGCGCGATCAGGAAGAAGTCCGGGTCGGTCTTGGCATCGGCAGCGGCCTTCACACGGTCCACCATTTCGCCCTGCGAGACGATTTCCTTGCCCGGACGGTGACCGCAGCGCTTGGCGCCAACCTGGTCTTCGATGTGGCAGGCGGCCGCGCCTGCCTTGATCAGCGACTTCACGGTGCGCGCGATGTTGAACGCGCTCGGGCCGAAACCGGTGTCGATGTCGACCATCAGCGGCAGGTCGCAGACATCGGTGATGCGGCGCACGTCCACCAGCACGTCTTCCAGGGTGTTGATGCCCAGATCCGGCAGGCCCAGCGAGCCGGCGGCAACACCGCCACCAGACAGGTAGATGGCGCGGAAGCCGGCGCGCTTGGCCAGCAGGGCGTGGTTGGCGTTGATTGCGCCGATCACCTGCAACGGCGATTCGGCAGCCAGCGCCTCACGGAAGCGGGCACCGGCGGAGAAAGGGGCGGAAGCGGTCATGCGGCGATCCAGGTTGAAGTACGGGACAGAGGGCGCAAGCCCCGTGCCAAGCTGCAAGCCTTTGATTTCACAGACATGACCACCCCGCAACAGTGAAACATATGAAACATTGAAACGGATGTATCATGAAACATTCCGACCAATTGCTGCCGTCATGTACCTGCCCCGCACCCCGCTGCGCCACGCCGATGCCGACCCCGGCCGTCCGGTGATCTGGACCGTCAGCGTTTCGCGCCTGACCGGCCTGCTCGGCGACGTCATCCCCGAGTTCGACCGCCGTGCGCGCATCGAGCAGATCAACCTCGGCTTCGAGGAAGCCGTGGACGTGATCGGCAAACGCCTGCGCCGTGAGCATTGCGACGTAGTGATCGCCGGCGGCTCCAATGCCGCCTGGCTACGCGGGCGGCTGGAGCTGCCACTGGTGCCGATCCAGGCCAACGGCTTCGACCTGATGGAAGCGCTGGCCCGTGCCCGCCGCATAGCCAGCCGCATCGGCCTGGTCACCCACGCCAGCGACGTGCCGGTGTTCAGCAACTTCCAGCAGAGTTTCGGCCTGGATATCGAGCATCGCCGCTTCGTCACCCGCGAGGACGCGCGCGACTGCATCGCCGACCTGCGCGCCAACGGCATCGAGGTGATCGTCGGTACCGGCATGGCCATCGACCACGCCGAACAGGCCGGCCTGCCGGGGGTACTGCTCTATTCGGCCGACTCGGTGCGGCAGGCGTTCGAACATGCACTGGAGCTGACCCAGGCCTTGGCCCGCTCCGGTGGCAACCACGCCGCCCCGCGCCGACGCCCTGCAGCGCGTGCAGACGCGCCTGAACTGCTCGGCGACAGCGAAGCCATGGCACAGGTGCGCGCGCAGATCGCGCTGTATGCCCCACATGACAGCACCGTACTGGTCACCGGCGAAACCGGCACCGGCAAGGAACTGGTCGCGCGCCAGCTGCACGCCGCCAGCGGTCGTCGCGGGCGCTTCGTGGCGCTGAACTGCGGCGCGATCAGCGAATCGCTGCTGGAAGCGGAGCTGTTCGGCTACAGCGATGGCGCCTTCACCGGCGCACGTCGTGGCGGCCGCGTTGGCCTGGTCGAGGCCGCAGACGGCGGCACGCTGTTCCTGGATGAAATTGGTGAACTACCCCTGCCGCTGCAGACCCGCCTGCTGCGCGTGCTGGAAGAACGCGAGGTGCTGCGTGTCGGTGCCACCGAACCGACGCCGGTCGACCTGCGCGTGGTGGCCGCCACCCTGCAGTCGCTGGAGCAGCGCGCGGCGACCGGTAGTTTCCGTCGCGACCTCTACTACCGCCTGGCCGCGCTGCGGATTGCCCTGCCCTCGCTGCGGGCGAGGCGTTCGGACATCCCGCTGCTGGCACACCACTTCTTCCGCCAGCTGCGTGGCATCGACGCGCCATTGGATGAGGATGCACTGGCGGTGCTGAGCGCAGCCCAGTGGCCCGGAAACGTGCGCGAACTGCGCAATCTGGTGGATCGACTACGCATCCACTGGCAACCCGGTGAAGGGCTGATTGATGCCGCGCGACTGCTGCAGCTGGCGCCTGAGCTGGTTAAGGAAGGCGTCGCGGCACTGCCAGTGGAAAGCAACGGCAAGCGACCGCCGCGTGCGCAGCTGGAGGCGCTGCTGCAGGAACACCGCAATGACCGCGAAGGCATGGCACAGGCGCTGGGCGTCTCACGCACCACGCTGTGGCGGTGGCTGCGTGCGGAAGGTTTGTAGAGCCGAGCCCATGCTCGGCTGCTTCTGCAGGGACAACAGCCGAGCATGGGCTCGGCTCTACAGCAGCCCGGCACCGCCCTGACTTACGGGTACAGCAGGCGCTTGCTCCAGCGCCCTTCGGCGCCGGCTTCATAGCACCAGCGTTCGTGCAGGCGGAACTGCGCGCCGTACCAGAACTCGATGCGGTCAGGCACCACGCGCAGGCCGCTCCAGCCGTCGGGGCGCGGCACGTCCTTGCCTTCGAAGCGCGCTTCGACCTCGGCCACGCGCGCATCGAATTCCTCGCGCGTTGCCAGCGTCTTCGACTGCTGCGAGGCCCACGCGCCGATCTGGCTCATGCGCGGGCGGCTGGCGAAATAGGCGTCGGCCTCAGCATCGGCGACCTGCTCGACACGGCCCTCGATGCGTACCTGGATGCCGGCCTCGCGCAGGCTGCGCCACAGGAACAACAGCGCGGCCTGCGGATTGGCCTGCAGCTCACGGCCCTTGTGGCTGTCCAGGTGGGTATAGAAGACGAAGCCGCGCTCGTCGAAGGCCTTCAGCAGCACGGTGCGCGCCGAGGGACGGCCCTGCGTATCGGCGGTCGCCACCGTCATCGCGTTCGGCTCGACCTCGCGGCTCTGCCTGGCCTCTTCGAACAGGGCGGCAAACGTGGACAGGGCTTCTGCGTACAGGTCGCTCATGATTGCGTTCTTCTCACACGGATTGGGCTATTGTGGCTGCATGGCCGCTGCTGCGTATATGCCCCAGGTGAAAGGATTCCCCGAAACATTGGCCGAACAGGTGCTGGACGATGCACTGGGCAGCGGCGCAGCAGTTCCAGTATTGGCGATCAGCGGCCTGCAGGGGAGCGGCAAATCGACGCTGGCCGCGCAGGTGGTGGCCCGCGCCCAGTCGCGCGGCCTGAACGCAGCCACGCTGTCCATCGATGATGTCTACCTCACCCGCGCACAGCGCCAACGGCTGGCCCGCCAGGTGCATCCGCTGCTGATCACGCGCGGCCCGCCGGGCACCCACGACCTGACGCTGGCCCACGCGGTGCTCGACGCCGTAACCGCACGCCAGCCTTTGGCGATGCCCCGCTTCGACAAGCTGGCCGACGAACGCGTGCACGAAGCGCAATGGCCGCGTATCGAGCAGCCCCTCGACCTGCTGGTGTTCGAAGGCTGGTTCCTGGGCACGCCGGCGCAGGATGACGCCGCGCTGGACAGCCCGTTGAACGCACTGGAGCGCGAAGCCGACGCCGATGGTCGCTGGCGGCGCTGGTGCAACCAGGTGCTGGCCCGCGACTACCCGGCGCTGTGGCAGCGCTGCGACCGCCTGTGGTTCCTGCAGCCGCCGGATTTCTCGGTGGTACCGCGCTGGCGCTGGCAGCAGGAGCAGAACCTGCAGGCCGCGCAGCCGGGCCGGCACGGCATGAGCCGGCCACAGCTGGAGCGCTTCGTGCAGTACTACGAGCGGGTCAGCCGCCAGGCGCTGCATGCCCTGCCCGCCCTGGCCGACCACGTGGTGGTGCTGGACGGCCAGCGACAGGTGCAGGACGTGCGCTGAGCGCGCCTATTCCACCAGGAAGGTCACCCGCAGGTTGACCCGCCATTCGGTGATTTCGCCGCTGCCATTGGTCACCACCTTGGTCTCGTTCACCCAGGCGCCCTGGATGCCCTTGACCGTCTCGGAGACCTTCTTCAGACCGCTGCGCACGGCGTCCTCCACGCTCTTCGGCGAGGAGGCGGTGATTTCGATGACCTTGGCGACCGTCATGGCCTGTACTCCGGTTGGCGCGGGAAACCCCGCAGGAACGCCTACCCTGACGTGAAGGACGTAAAGGCCGGGGCACGGAGGTGTTAGCATCAGAGGGCATGAATCCTGCTCCGAACCTGATCCTGATCGGCCCGATGGGCGCCGGCAAAACCTGCATCGGCCGCCGCCTGGCCGAGCGCTTCACGCTGGACTTCGTCGATGTCGACCAGGCCATCGTCGACGCCGCCGGCGCCAGCATCCCGACCATTTTCGAGCACGCCGGCGAAGCCGGCTTCCGCAGCCATGAGCGGCAGGCCCTGGCCCGCGTGCTCGAAGGCCGAGGCCAACTGGTCTCCACCGGCGGCGGAGCGGTGCTGGATCCGGACAACCGCGCATTGATTGCCCGGCGCGGCTTCGTGGTCTACCTGCGGGTCGGCGTGGCCGCGCAGCTGGAACGCCTGGCCCGCGACAAGGGCCGGCCGCTGCTGCAGCGCCCGGACCGCGAGCAGGTGCTGCATGATCTGGCCGCACAGCGCGACCCGCTGTACCGAGAACTGGCCGACCTCACGCTCGATACCGACCCGTATACCGCTGCCGACGCGACTGCCCAACTGGTAGTCAAGCTGGCCACGCAATGGCAGCGCCAGGACATGACCACATGACTTCCCCCGCCCTGCTGCAGGTCGCCGTTGGCGGCGATCGCCCCTACTCCATCACCATCGGCGCCGGTGCCCTGGCCGATGGCGCTGCACTGGTTTCACACGTGCGCGGCCGCCATGTGCTGCTGCTCAGCGACAGCGAAGTGGCTCCGCGCTATCTGGCGTCGGCCAAGCAGACGCTGTTGGCCGCACGCCCCGACCTGATCGTCGGCGAGCACGTGCTGGCCGCCGGCGAAGCCTCCAAGACGCTGGCCGAATTCGGCCGTGCGATCGAAGCGCTGGCTGCGCTCGGCGCCACCCGCGATGCCTGCGTGTTCGCGCTGGGCGGCGGCGTGGTCGGTGATCTCGCCGGCTTCGCCGCGGCCTGCTGGATGCGTGGCGTGGACTGCGTGCAGCTGCCCACCACCCTGCTGGCGATGGTCGATTCGTCAGTCGGTGGCAAGACTGCGGTCGACATTCCGGCCGGCAAGAACCTGGTCGGCGCCTTCCATCCGCCACGCGCGGTCATCGCCGATACCCGCGTACTGGCCACCCTGCCGCCGCGCGAGCTGCGTGCGGGCCTGGCCGAAGTGGTGAAGTACGGCGCGCTGGGTGATGCCGTGTTCTTCGAATGGCTGCAGCAGCATGCCGATGCGCTGCTGGCCGGCGAGGATGCTTCTCTGGCCGAAGCCATCGCGCGCAGCTGCCGGCACAAGGCCGCCATCGTCGAGCGCGATCCGTTCGAGAAGGGCGAACGTGCCCTGCTCAACCTCGGCCACACCTTCGGCCATGCCATCGAAACCGAGCAGGGCTACTCCGCGCCCGGCCGCGATGCGCTGAACCATGGCGAGGCAGTAGCGGTGGGCATGGTGCTGGCGGCGAAGCTGTCCACCGAGCTGGGCCTGGCCGACGATGCCGACCGCGTGCGCCTGCAGGCACTGCTGGAACGCCTGGGCCTGCCGGTGGCAATCCCGGCCGGGCTCGACCCGCAGGCCCTGCTCGGCCGCATGCGCCTGGACAAGAAGAACGTGGCCGGCCGCCTGCGCCTGGTGCTGTGGCGCGGCATGGGGCGTGCCGAAGTGGTGCCGGACGTGGATGAGGCGGCGGTGCTGAAGGTGCTGGGCGCGGGCTGACCTTTCCGCGTTCGCCGGGCATGGCCCGGCGCTGACGGATTGTGCTGCGGCATGAAGCGCAGCCGAGCGTGGGCTCGGCTCTACAGGTCCGTGCCGCCCCGGGGCGATACAATCGGCGCCATGCACGTCTACCTGCAACATCCCGACGCCGGCGCGCAGGCACCGCGCTTCCTGCGCCTGAGCCTGCAGCCGGACCTGTTCGGCGGCTGGGAACTGTTGCGCGAGAGCGGTCGCGTCGGTGGCCGCTCGCAGCTGCGGCGCGAGCTGTTCCTGCAGGCCGACGAAGCCCGCCATGCCTTCGAGAAGGCCCGCGATGCCGAACTGCATCGCGGTTTCCAGATCCTCTCGCACGGCGACTGACGCCGCTGCCAACTTTCGTCCAAGGAATGCCCATCGTGACCAGCCCTCTCCGCAACGATCGCCTGCTGCGCGCCCTGCGCCGCGAACCGGTGGACTGCACCCCTGTCTGGCTGATGCGCCAGGCCGGCCGCTACCTGCCGGAGTACCGCGCGACCCGGGCCAAGGCCGGCAGCTTCCTGGCCATGGCCAAGACCCCGGAGATTGCCTGCGAAGTCACCCTGCAGCCGCTGCGCCGCTTCCCGCTGGATGCGGCCATCCTGTTCTCGGACATCCTCACCATTCCCGATGCGATGGGCCTGGAGCTGTACTTCGTCGAAGGCGAAGGCCCGAAGTTCCGGCACCCGGTGCGCGACGAAGCCGCCATCGCCCGGCTGGCGGTGCCGGACATGGAACAGGACCTGGGCTACGTGATGGATGCGGTACGGCTGATCCGCCGCGAACTGGACGGCCAGGTGCCGCTGATCGGCTTCTCCGGCAGCCCGTGGACACTGGCCTGCTACATGGTGGAAGGCGGTGGCAGCAAGGACTTTGCGCGCATCAAGGCCATGGCACTGAACCACCCGCAGGCCCTGCACCGCCTGCTGGAGGTCACCACCGACGCCGTGATCGCCTATCTCGGCGCGCAGCGCGCGGCCGGTGCACAGGCGCTGCAGGTGTTCGACACCTGGGGTGGCGTACTGTCGCCGTCGATGTACCGCGAGTTCTCGCTGCGCTACCTGCAGCGCATCGCCGAGGAGCTGGAGCGCGGCGAAGGCAGCGAGCGCACGCCGCTGATCCTGTTCGGCAAAGGCACCGGCCTGCACCTGGAAGCGCTGTCGCACACCGGTGCCGATGCGCTGGGCCTGGACTGGACGCTGGACCTGGACGAGGCACTGCGCCGCACTGGTGGCCGCGTCGCCCTGCAGGGCAACCTCGACCCGACCACGCTGTACGCCTCGCCGGATGCGATCGCCGCGGCCGCCGCACGCGTGCTCGACACCTATGCCGCCGGCAACGGCGGCTCGCGCGAGGGCCATGTGTTCAACCTTGGCCACGGCATGTCGCCGGACATGGACCCGGCACACGTCCAGGTGCTGGTCGACGCGGTGCACGCGCACAGCCAGCGCTGAGCATTCCGCAGGCCATCACGGCGCGACCTTGATCGCGCCGTGACCCGCAGTGCGCGATCATGGCGGCCCCCACGCTGCACCGGCCGCACGCCATGCCTACATCGTCATCGACCTACAACCGCCACCGTCCCCTGCTGTGGCTGGTGTCCCTGGCGATCTTCATGCAGATGCTGGACTCGACCATCGTCAACACGGCGTTGCCGGCGATGGCGGCCAGCCTGGGCGAGAGCCCGCTGCAGATGCAGTCGGTGGTGTTCAGCTATGCGCTGGCGGTGGCCACCTTCATTCCCGCCTCGGGCTGGATTGCCGACCGCTATGGCACCCGGCGCACCTTCCTGGTGGCGATCATCCTGTTCACCCTCGGCTCGCTGGCCTGCGCGTTGGCCCAGCACCTGCACCAGCTGGTCGGTGCGCGCGTGCTGCAGGGCATCGGCGGTGCGATGCTGCTGCCGGTCGGCCGGCTGGCGGTGATGCGGTCGGTGCCACGCGAGGATTTCCTGCGCGCGATGAGCTTCATCGCCATCCCCGCGCTGGTTGGCCCGCTGATCGGCCCCACGCTGGGCGGCTGGCTGGTCGAGATCGCCTCATGGCACTGGGTGTTCCTGATCAACCTGCCGATCGGCGTGATCGGTTTCATCGCCGCGATGAAGATCATGCCCGACCACTACGCCAGCCATCGCACCCGCTTCGACCTGCGTGGCTACATCATGCTGGCCTTCGCGATGGTGGTGCTGTCGCTGGCGCTGGACGGCATCTCCGGCCTGGGTACGCCACATGCGCTGGTGATGCTGATGACCGTGGCCGGCCTGGCTGCGCTGGTGGGTTACTGGCTGCACGCCGCCAACTCCACCGCGCCGTTGTTCTCGCTGGCCCTGTTCCGCGTGCCCAGCTACCGCATCGGCATCCTCGGCAACCTGTTCTCGCGCATCGGCAGCAGCGCCATGCCGATGCTGATCCCGTTGCTGTTGCAGGTCGGCCTGGGCCTGGGCCCGATGAACGCCGGCCTGATGATGGTGCCGGTGGCGGCGGCCGGCATGGTGTCGAAGAAGCTGGCGGTAAAGCTGGTCGAGCGCTACGGCTACCGCCGCGTACTGATGGTCAACACCGTGCTGGTGGGCCTGGCGATGGCCAGCTTCATCCTGATGACACCGGGCCAGCACCTGGCCTGGCGCCTGCTGCAGCTGGCGTTCTTCGGTGCGGTCAATTCGCTGCAGTTCACCGTGATGAACACCGTAACCCTGCGCGACCTGGACCGCGAGTTCGCCAGTTCCGGCAACAGCCTGCTGTCGATGGTGATGATGCTCGCCGCCGGTTTCGGTGCTGCGGCGGCCGGCAGCCTGCTGGCCGCGTTCGGCAACCACCTGGACAGCAACAGCGCGACCGCCGCGCTGCATGCCACGTTCCTTTGTGTGGGCGCGATCACCCTGACCTCGACGATGATCTTCTGGCAGCTGCCCGATACCAAGCCGGAGCCACGGCAGGTCGAGCACGTCGCGGAGTGAGGGTGGTTCGGCAGGGCCTGCGGCCCTGCACCCGCGGTAGTGCCGGCCGCTGGCCGGCAACAGCAACAGCCAAAGCGGCATTCCGTGGGTTGGCGGGGCGGTGTCGCAGCGCGGGGACGCCGCAAGTACGTCCCTGTAGGCTTGGCAGCCGCATCCATGCGGCTGACGCCCCGCACTGCGACACCGCCCCACCTCTGACAGATTTTCGCGATCGGGTAGATCCACGCCGTGCGTGGATGAGCGTCCATTGAAATCGAACATTTCGATATCTGTGAGATTTGAGCCGAGCATGGCTCGGCTCTACACAGGGCGCCGGCAGCTCGCGAGAATCTGTCAAAGGCGGGGTGGGTCCGGTTGCGGGGGCGTGAGCCGCATGGGCCCGAGGCATGCCTCGGGCGGGTTGGGCAGGACGCCCAACCCCGGTCTTGCCGTGTGCGCAGGATTGCGCACACGAGCAAGCGGCGACCGAGCTTACATGGGTGAGGGCGCTTTGCTTGCGAAGCACTGCTTCGCAAGCGCCCGAACGCACAGCCGCCAGCGGCTGGGCCGGGCCCCGGAGGGGGACTTGCAGCGTCCCCCGTAACCGGACCCACCCCGCCATCCCACAGGAAGCCAGCTTTTGCTTCGGCGGTTGCTGTTGCTCCGGCTTGCAGCAGGTGCAGGGCCGCAGGCCCTGCCGCCGCACCCTACCGCCCCATGACCCTGGCGATCGCTTCCAGCAGCAGTTCACCGGTCACCGGCTTGCGCAGGAAACCGCCGATGCCGGCCGCTTCCACCTGCTGCTGCAGGTCCGGATCGGTCCGCGCGGTCACGGCAAGCAGCGGCAGCATGTAGCCCTGGTTGCGCAGGTGCTGGGCCAGTTCGAAACCGCTCAGGCCCGGCAGGTCCAGGTCCAGCAGGCCGACGTCGAAATCGCCGGCACTGATCTCGCGCAGCGCCGCCAGCGCATGGCCTGCATGCACCACCTCATGCCCACGCGCACTCAGCAGCCCGCGTATCACATCGGCCACGGTCGCGTCGTCTTCCACCAGCAGTACCCGCAATGGCGGCATGTTGGCCGCTTCCTGGCGGTGCGTATCACCCTCTGCCTCGGCATGGGCATCGACCACCATCGGCAACGGCAACGTCACGCCGAAGCAGGTGCCACGACCGAGCTGGCTCTCCACCTGGATCCGCCCTTGCATGGCATGCGCCAGTTCGCGGCAGATTGCCAGGCCCAGGCCACTGCCACCGTACTGTGCAGCGGTGCGTGCGCCATCGGCCTGCTCGAAGCGGCGGAAAAGGCGCTGCTGTTGTTCCTGGCTGATGCCCGGGCCGGTGTCGCGCACTTCGAAATGCAGCGATCGCAGTTCGGCGTCGCTACGCGCGTGCAGGGTGATGGTGCCGCGGCTGGTGAACTTGACCGCATTCGAGAGCAGGTTCAACAGGATCTGCCGTACCCGCATTGCATCGCCGTTGGCCTGCAGGCCGGCGGGCAGCTGGTTGTCGAGCGTGAAACGCAGGCCCTTCTGCGCCGCCAACGGCCCCATCAGCGCGGCCAGGTCCTGCAGCAGGCTGCCCAGTGCGAACGGCTTGTGCTGCAGCTCCAGGCGGCCCGATTCGATCCGCGCCAGGTCCAGCGCATCGTTGACCAGATGCAGCAGGTGCTCGCCGGCATGGCGGATCGATTGTGTATAGCCACGCTGCTGCGGATCCAGCGGCGAGGCCAGCAGCAGCTCGCTCATACCCAGCACACCGGTCATCGGTGTACGTATCTCGTGGCCAAGATTGGCCAGGAAGCGGGTCTTGGCCGCCGACGCCTGTTCGGCCAGTTCCTGCTTGTGCAGCGCAAGCTGGTAGGCGTGGCGACGTTGCAGGCGCCGACGGTAAAGCCAGGCGAACCAGCTGGTCAGCAGCAGCGCGAACGAGGCAAGCATCAACAGGCCGGACAAGCTGCGCCACCACGGTGGCTGCACGCGGAATTCCAGGCTCTGCACACGTGACCAGACATGGTCAGCCGACCGCGCCTGCACTTCCAGCCGATAGCTGCCCGGTGCCAGCCGCGAGAACAAGCGCTCACCGGCCGGCCCCACTTCCACCCAGTCCGGGTCATAGCCGGCCAAGCGGTAACGATAGGTGTTGGACGCCGAATCGGCGAACGACAACAGGCGCGCGACGATGCGCAGATCGCGGTCGCCGTCGGCGATCTGCAACGGCGCGTCGTGGGTGAGGTCCAGCACCTGCTCGTTGCGGCGCACCTCCACCCGCTCGATCACCAGCGGCGCACGCCGCATCGACGGACGTACCTGCTTCGGGTCGAACACCACCACACCGGCCGGTGTACCTGCCACCAGATGACCGTCTGCCGACATCACCAGCGTGTGTTCGCGGAATTCCTGGCTCGGCAGGCCATCGTGCACGCCATACAGGCGCACACTCTGGCCGTCGGCCCCGATGCGCACCAGGCCACGCGCACTGGTTGCCCACGCAACCCCCTGCGCGTCGACCACCAGCCCCGAGGCGGAGATCGCCGGGTAGCCCTGCTCTGCACCGATCACGGCCTGCCGCTCCAGCCGGCCCTGGCTCCAGCGGTAGCGCGACAGGCGGCCATCTTCGGACAGCCAGACCTGGCCATCGGTGCCCACGTGCAGTGCATGGATCGCGGTCGCCGGCGCACCCGGCACCGGCTGGAAACGCTCGCTTTCCGGCAGCCACTGCAGCAGGCCACGGCTGCTTGCCAGCCAGATATGGTCCTGTGGCCCGCATTCCACGTCCAGATTGAGCTGGCCCTGCTGCAATCCACGCTGGCCATTATCCAGTTGGCGCCGCAGGCGCCCATCCAGATCGCGTTGCTGAAGCCCCGACGGCAGCATCAGCCAGAGACTGTCACCATCACAGGTCATCATGGATTCGATGACTCCTTCCATGGTCGCGTCGGCGCCGGCATCCCGGCCCCAGCGGCGCAGATCACGCCGCTTCGGGTCATAGCGCAGCAGTGCGTCGTTGGAACCGATCCAGACCTGGCCGCGGCGATCCTCGCGCACCGAGGTCAGCCAGTGCATGCCGTTGACCCAGGTACGGTGCTGTTCGATGCTGCCGGTCTTCGGATCGAAGCGGTCCAGCGCGCCGTGGCTGCCGACCGTCCAGATGCCGCCATTGCTGGAGGGGCTGGTGCCCAGCACGAAGGCATTGCGCAGCGAGCGCGGGTCGTCCTCCAGCCGCGACAGCACCGAGAACTGCCACCAGCGCGGCAACAGGTGCCACAGGCCGGCATTCGTGCTGGCCAACCAGATGCCGCCCTCGCGATCCTCGTAGGCACCTGTCCAGTTCGGGCGCACCGGGCCACGTGCCACCGCGCTGTACAGGGGCACGGCCTGGTACTGGCCATCGACCGCCCGGCCGAGGCCGGTGCGGGTGTCCAGCCAGTGCCCGCCCTGCTCGTCGCGCAGCATCATGCCCAGCACCTGCTCGCCTTCGGGCAGCTTCCAGGACGGTGCCTCGAATCGACCATCGGGACGGCGCACCATGGCACCGGCCATCGTGCTGATCCAAAGGCTGCCATCGGATTCGGCCGTCAAGCCATTGATCAGCAGGCTGGGAATGATGCCGGCCCCGACCCGCTCAAAGTCCGTGCCGGTCCAGCGCGCGACGCCATGCTTGGTGCCGATCCACAGGCTGCCGTCAGCAAGGGTGGCCAGGTACGGCACCGATGCCGCCGGCAGGCTGCGCGGGTTGTTCGCTTCAGGCAGGAAGCGCTGCAACCGGTCCTGGTTGTCCAGGCGGTACAGACCACCTTCGTGGGTGCCGAACCAGACCGAACCATCCGGCGTGGTGGCCAGGCTCCAGACCGTGTTGGTGCCCATCAACGGCTGGCTGCTGCGGTCGTAGAAGTGCAGCTGGCGGCGATCGGCCGACATCCGTACAAGGCCGGCGTTCTCGGTGCCGATCCAGAGCTGGTTGCGGGCATCGACCAGCACCGTCCAGATGCGGTTGTCGCGCAGGCCGTCTTCCGAGCGCCAGATCCGGTAGTTGCGCCCGTCGTAGCGGGCCAGGCCGTCATTGGTAGCGATCCAGAGGTAACCGTAACGATCCTCGGCCATGCGGTTCACGGTGTTGGACGGCAAGCCGTCGAACACCGTCACCTGGCGCGGGTTCGGTGGCACCGGCTGCGCCGCAGCGGGTGACAGGCCGCACAGGAGGACCAGCAGCAGCATCGCCGCCCGCAGATACACCACCGATTGCCTCCTCACGCTGCTTCTGATGATTCCCGCACTACGGGCGTCGGCATGGTAAACCGAAAGTCGCGACGTTCACGCCCGGCGCTGGCGCATTCAAAGGGCGGTTTGTCGTTTTGCGCGCGCCTGGGCAATGGCAGTCACCAGCATGTCACCGGTCACCGGCTTGCGCAGGAAGCCATCGAACCCAGCCGCCAGGACCTGGGTCTCGGCGTAGGCGTCGGACCGTGCAGTGACCGCCACCAAGGGAAGTTCATAGCCCATGGTGCGCAGCTGCCGGGCGATGGCGGTGCCGTCCAGCGCCGGCAGATCCAGATCAAGCAGGCCCACGTCAAAGCCATCGGTGGCGATCTCCGATAGCGCGCCCAAACCATGCAGCACGTGCACCACGTCGTGGCCACGGCCACGCAGCAGGCCGGCGATGACCTCGGCCACGGTCGCGTCATCCTCCACCAGCAGGATGCGTAGTGGCGGCAGCATCGGCAGTACCGGCAATTCGCCCGGCGCATTGGCGGCCTGCCGGTTCCAGGGCAGCGGCAGCCATACCCGGAAGCGGGCGCCCTTGCCCGGCTGGCTGTCCACTTCAATGCGCCCGTTCATGGCCACGGCCAGCTCCTGGCAGATCGCCAGGCCCAGCCCGCTGCCTCCATAGCGCGACGCGGTGCGCGGGCCATCGGCCTGTTCGAAGCGATGGAACAGGCGGTCCTGCTGCTCGGCGTTGATGCCCGGGCCGGTGTCATGCACTTCGAAGCAGAGTCCACCACCGTTGTCTTCCAGCCGCACGGCCAGGCCGACGTGCCCGCGCTCGGTGAACTTGATTGCATTGCCCAGCAGATTGAGCAGGATCTGCCGCACGCGCATCTCGTCGCCACTGACGCTGATCGGCCCAGGTGGAATGTCCCCACGGCGGAACTCCAGATTGCGCTGCGTTGCCATCGGCTGCATCAACGCCTGCACCTGGTCGAGCAGGCTGGCCAGATCGAACGGGCGCAGGTCCAGCTCCAGCCGGCCGGCCTCGATGCGGGCCAGATCCAGCGCGTCATTGACCAGCCGCAGCAGGTGGCTGCCCGCCTGCTGGATCGAGCCTGCATAGCTGCGCTGCACTGGATCCAGCGGGGTGGCCAGCAGCAATTCGCTCATGCCGAGCACGCCGGTCATCGGCGTGCGCACCTCATGGCCCAGCGTGGCCAGGAACCGGCTCTTGGCCTGTGATGCCTGCTCCGCCAGCTGCTGCTTGTGCACGGTCAACTGCCATTGCTGGCGGCGGCGCAGCCGCGCACGGATCGACCACACCACGATGAGCAGCAGCAACGAGCCGATCAGCAGGTAGCCGAAGATCGCCATGCCGCTGCGCCACCAGGGTGGCAAAACCTTTACCTGCAGCCGCTGCGAAGGTGTCCAGGCGCCACTGGCTGTCGCCGCCTGGACTTCAATGACGTAGCTGCCGGTCGGCAGCCGCGACAGCGTGCGTTGGCCGTCACCGCCCTGCTCCACCCAGTTCTGGTCGTAGCCCTGCACCCGGAAGCGGTAGCGGTTGCCCTGCGGGTTGGCATAGGAAAGCAGCCGCGCATCAATCTGCAGGTCACGGTCATCCGGCCCCAGCAACAACGTGCCGCTGGTCGGCAGCGGTTGCCAGCCACGGGCATCATCGCGCCGCACGCGGACCTCGGCGATCACCAGTGACGAAGGCGGCAGCGTGGTATCGGCGGCATTCACATCGAACTCGACCAGGCCGGTCTGGGCCACCGCCAGCACGCGACCGTCGGCATTCACCGCCGGCGGCCGACTGGTGAACTCGGCGTCCGGCAGGCCATCGCGTTCGTTGAACTGCTGCAGGCGGCGCGCTTTCGGATCCCATCGCAGCAGGCCACGTGGCGTGGTCGCCCACAGGCGGCCGTCTTCGGCCAACGCCAGCCCCCCCATGCTCACCGGCGGCACGCCCGCACTGCCATCAATGCGCTGGATCAGGCGCAGGCTCATGCCATCCCACTGATAGCGCTCGAGCGCACCTTGCCGGGCCAGCCACAGCTGCTGCGGATCGACCCACACCAGGTCATAGATCAGCCCGCGCGAAACGCCCGGCACCGCTTCGAAGCGCCCGGCCTGTTCACGCCAGATCCCCATGTCGCCCATCACCCAGGCCTTGCCCTGGGCATCGAAGCGGATCTGCTCAATCGGTGAATCGGCCGTCTTGCGGAAATCCTCCAGCGGGTAGCTGCGCAGTATGCGGCCGTCGGCACTGCGTTGCTGCAGGCCGAGGTTCATCACCGACAGCCAGACCGTGCCATCGGGGGCCTGCCGCATCAGATCGACGCGCTGGCGCAGGTCCGCGCCCCCGTCGATACGCCAATCGTGCAACGCGCCGGTGGCCGGGTCGTACACGCTGATGCGGCCGGCACGCCCCAGCCACAGGCGCCCGTCCGGCCGCGGCAGCACCGACCACACCGCCCCGCTGCCAATCTCGCGATCGCTGGCCAGCAACCGCAGGGTTCCCTGCGCATCCAGCTGGTACACGCCATGTGCCGAGCCAACATAGTAGTTCTGGCCATCGCTGGCTGCACTCAACAGGTACTGGCTGTCCAGCGGCTTGCCGTCAAGCTGGTTCCAGATCGAAAACCGGCGCCAGTCCGGGGGCAGGTAGGCCAGGCCCTGGGTCAGCAGCGCCACCCACAATCCGCCCTCGTGGTCCTGCAGCAGATCGAGCACACCACTCTGGGCAGTGAGGAAACCACTGCCGCGGTCGCCATCGAGCCGCCACAGCATGCTGGCATCTCCGCGCAACAGGCCATCGGAGGTGCCTGCCCAGTAACCGCCCTGGCGATCAGCCAGCACCAGCGCCGAACGCAGGCGCGCACTGTCGGCCCAGCGTGGACGGCTGACCCGGTCCTGCGGGTCGATACGGTAGAGGCCGTCATTCTGGCTGCCGGCCCAGATCGAGCCGTCGGGGTCGCGGCTCAGGCGCAACACGCTCAGCGCCCCCAGTTCGCGCGGTGCGACAGCCTCGAACCCAGTCCCGTTCCAGCGCGCAATGCCCGCCTCGGTGCCGATCCAAAGGCGTCCCTGCGCATCGACCAGGCTGCTGTAGATGGTATTGCTGGGCAATCCCTCGGGACGGGCCGGATCATGCTCGAAGAAGCGCAGGCTGCCATCTTCACCGAAACGGCAGACGCCATGGCCGCTGGTGCCGATCCACAGTGCATCCTCGGCGTAGGCCAGCGTCCAGAACTGGCTCATGCAGGGGCCGTTGACGGTATCAAAGGTCTTGAAGCGTTCGCGGTCGGCATCCAGCCGGGCCACGCCCTTGCCATTGATGCCGACCCAGACGCGGTCCAGGGGATCGACCAGCAGGGTCTCGATTTCGTTGCCGGGCAGCGAGCCCGGCTGCTCCGGATCATGTTCCCACACCCGCAGGTTGCCACCGTCATAGCGCACCAGGCCACCATCGGTGGCGGCCCAGACATGGCCCTGGCGATCCTCGGCCAGCGCCAGCACCATGCGCGAGGGCATGCCTTCGGCGGCACCGAAACGGCGCAGCCGCGGTGTCTCGGCCATGTCCGGGGCCGCAGCCGCCGTGGCAAATGCCATCAGCAGCAGCCCCATTCCCGCGATGCCCCGGCGCCACAGGCGCCAACCGCTCGTCATCCTGAACCCCCTGTCCTGCCCCGATTGTCACACAGCGCCGGGTTCATGCCTGCAACAGGCTGTTTCCACCGGTGGACCCACCACGAACTGTTGCAGCCATGCACGCAACGTTGGCGGGGGGCTGTGCGTATGATCGCAACGTCCCCTTCCGGAGCCCGCCATCGATGCGTCCCTGCCTGGCCCTGCTGCCGATGCTGCTCGCCACCGCTCCCGCCTTGGCCGATGCGGATACCTATCGCCTCGATCCGGTGCATACCCGTGTGCTGTTCACCATCGACCACGCCGGTTACTCGCAGGCGATGGGCACGGTCTCCGGCAGTGAAGGACGCCTGCAGTTCGATCCCGACAACTGGCGCGAAGCCACACTGGACGTCGAGGTTCCCGTGTCGCGATTGGACCTTGGTGATGCCAAATGGAACCAGGCCACGCTGGCGCGCAGCCTGCTGGATGGTGAGCGCTTCCCGAAGGCACACTTTGTCTCCAGTCGGGTCGAACCGATCGATGCAAGGCGCGCCCACGTGATCGGCAACCTGACCCTGCGCGGGGTCAGCCAGGAAATCACGCTGGACGTGACCCTCAACGCCATCAAGCGCTACCCCCTGCCCCCATTCCGACGCACCGCCGGTTTCTCGGCCAGCACCACGCTGAGCCGGCGCGCGTTCGGCATCACCGCCTGGCCGGGCGTCATCGGTGATGCAGTGCAGTTGAGGATCGAGGCTGAAGCCACCCTCGACCGCAGCGACGCCCCGGGAACTCCCGCTCCCGTTCCGCACTCCGACCCCAAGATGGCCCGCTAGAGGACCTTTCATGACCGCCAAGAACACCCCCGCCGCCTGGGGGAGTGTCAGCCAGATCCTGCATTGGTTGATCGCACTGCTGATCCTCGCCCTGGGCGTGGTCGGCCTGACCATGGGCGAGCTGCCCAAGACCCCCAAGTATTTCTGGGTCTATACCGCGCACAAGTCGATCGGCATCACGGTGCTGGCGCTGGTGCTGTTCCGCCTGGGCTGGCGCCTGTATGCCGGTGCGCCGAAGCCGGTGCCGGGCGTGCCCAGCTGGCAGGAACGCATCGCCAGCGCCACCCACGTGCTGCTGTACGTGCTGATGTTCGCCATCCCCCTGTCGGGCTGGCTGTACGACTCGGCCAGCGGCCTGCGCCCGTTCCGCTGGTTCGGCCTGGTGGATGTGCCCAAGCTGAGCGGACCCGACCCGCAGGTTGTCGCGGTGTCACATGCCATCCACGAATACGGCTTCTGGCTCTTGATCGCGGTGGTACTGGCCCATGCCGGTGCCGCCTTCTACCACCACCTGTTCCAGCGCGATGCGACCCTGTCCCGCATGTTGCCGCGCGGCTGGCTTGCCTCCCCTCAGAAGGACTGACCGATGAACCTGAAACTGACCACTCCGGCCGCCGTGGCCGCCGCCCTGGCCGGCATGCTGGCTACCGCCCCGGCGCTCGCTGCCGACTATGCGCAGGCCCCCGGCGCCGGCTCGATCCTGGTGTTCGCGACCAAGTACGACGGCGAGGTGTTCACCGGCAGCTTCCCGGGCTTCGCCACCAAGCTCAGCTTCGACCCGGCCAATCCGGCCGCCGGCTCGCTGGACGTGGTGATCCCGCTGGCCGGTGCCAAGAGTGGCAACAGCGACCGTGACTCGACCCTGCAGGGTGCCGACTTCTTCAACGTCGGCAAGTTCGCCACTGCGCGCTACACCGCCAAAGGCTTCCGCGCGGTCGGCAACGACCAGTTCGCCGCCGATGGCACCCTCGAGCTGCGTGGCGTCAGCAAGCCGGTCACCCTCACCTTCACCTGGAAGCCGGGCGCCCAGCCGGTGCTGACGGGCAAGGCCACGGTCAAGCGCCTGGACTTCGGCGTCGGCGGTGGTGACTGGGCCGATACCAAGACCATCCCGGATGAGACCGCGATCAGCACGATCGTGAAGTTCGACGCGAAATAACACGCCTCCGGTAGTGCCGGCCGCTGGCCGGCATCACCGGGAACAGAGGGGTTGCCGGCCAGCGGCCGGCACTACCGATCGACGGCCAGCCAGGCCTGCACCGTGGCCGCGTCGAACGGCCAGTCCAGCTCGCGGTCATCGCGCTCGTCGCGGAGCACCGGCACCCGCGCGCCGTAGCGCGATTCCAGCGCCGGCTGGTCATCCAGGAACACCGATTCGAACTCCGGCGCCCGCGCCTTGGCCAGTTCGGCCAGGGCCATGTCGCACAGGTGGCAATCGTCACGCTGGAACAGAGTCAACACCGGTTTTGCTCCCTCTGCCGAAATGCTGCGCCGCAGCCATGGAAGTGCGGCGTGAGCCGCTAGAATAGCGGTCTCTTCCGGTACCCGCAGTACGGCATCCATGGCTGTCAGCACGTTCGACGTTTTCAAGATCGGCATTGGCCCGAGTTCCTCGCACACCGTCGGGCCGATGAAGGCCGCCGAGCGATTCATCCATCGCTGGCTGCTCGATCCGGGCCGCCTGCCCGAGGTCGCGCGCATCCGCGCCGATGTCTATGGCTCGCTGGCGCTGACCGGCCGCGGCCACGGCACCGACAAGGCGATCCTGCTCGGCCTGGAAGGCCAGCGCCCGAACCTGATCGACCCGGACATCATTCCGGCTACGCTCGAGCGCATCCGCAGCAGCAAGCGCATCCAGCTGATGGGCCAGCACGAGATCGCTTTCGACGAGAAGCGCGACCTGGGCATGAACAAGCGCCAGAAGCTGCCGTACCACACCAACGGCATGCGCTTCACCGCCTACAACGCCGAGGACGAAGTAATCGCTACCCGCGATTACTACTCCGTCGGCGGCGGCTTCGTGGTCAACCAGGACGACGCGGCCGACGACCGGATCGTGCCCGATGAGACCCCGTTGCCCTACCCGTTCAAGAGCGGCGACGAGCTGCTGGCGCAGACCGCACGCAGCGGCCTGAGCATTGCCCAGCTGATGTTCGAGAACGAGAAGTGCTGGCGCAGCGAAGACGAGATTCGTGCCCAGCTGCGCGAGATCTGGAGCGCAATGCAGTCTTGCGTGGCGCGCGGTATCCGCGAGGAAGGCGTGCTGCCGGGTGGCCTGAAGGTGGGCCGTCGTGCGCCGGCGCTGTACCGCGAGCTGTCGTCGAAGCCGGAAGCGGCAATGCGCGATCCGCTGACCACGCTGGACTGGGTCAATCTGTACGCACTGGCGGTGAACGAAGAAAATGCCGCCGGTGGCCGTGTGGTAACTGCGCCGACCAACGGTGCCGCCGGCGTGCTGCCGGCGGTGCTGCATTACTTCGACCGTTTCTGCCCCGGCGCCAATGAGCAGCGCGTATTCGACTTCCTGCTGACCTCGGCAGCGATCGGCATCCTGTACAAGGAAAACGCCTCGATCTCGGGCGCCGAAGTGGGTTGCCAGGGCGAAGTGGGCGTGGCCTGCTCGATGGCCGCCGGTGGCCTGGTCGCGGCACTGGGTGGCAATCCCAGCCAGATCGAGAATGCCGCGGAAATCGGCATGGAGCACAACCTCGGCCTGACCTGCGACCCGATTGGCGGCCTGGTGCAGATCCCCTGCATCGAACGCAACGCGATGGGTGCGGTGAAGGCGATCAATGCCTCGCGCATGGCGATGCGCGGCGACGGCAAGCACAAGGTGTCGCTGGACAAGGTGATCAAGACCATGCGCGATACCGGCCGCGACATGCAGGACAAGTACAAGGAAACCAGCCGCGGTGGCCTGGCGGTGAACGTCATCGAGTGTTGAGGTCGACCGGGCCCGGCGCGATGGCGCCGGTCCGCAGGTAGAGCCGACTGTCAGTCGACTATCGCGCGCAGCGCGGGATGTTCGCGGTCTGATCGAAGAGCAGTCGACTGACAGTCGACTCTACCCCGTTGTCCCTGGCTGGCCGGTCGGACGACACCATCACTGCGTTGCGGTTAGGCTCGGGGCTCCCCTGCCCAGGACTGCCCCATGCGCGTGATCGCTACCGCCCTGCTTGCCTGCCTTCCGCTGTCCGCCCTCGCCGCGCCCAGCTATGGGCCGCGCCTGGAGGGCTTCGACTACGGCTATCCAGTGAAGACCTTCGCGCTGGAATCGCAGCGACAGCCGCTGGAGATGGCCTACCTGGACATCGCGCCGAAGAAGGCGCCCATCGGCGTGGTGGTGCTGCTGCATGGCAAGAATTTCTGCGCGGCCACCTGGAAGGAATCGATCAAGCCCTTGGTTGCCGCCGGCTACCGGGTGATCGCCCCGGACCAGGTGGGTTTCTGCAAATCCAGCAAGCCCGAGCGCTACCAGTACAGCTTCGCGCAGCTGGCCGCCAACACCCATGCGTTGCTGCAGCAACTGCAGCTGGGTGATGTGCCGGTGCACCTGGTCGGTCATTCGATGGGTGGCATGCTGGCAGTGCGCTACGCGCTGATGTTCCCACAGGACCTGCGCAGCCTGGCACTGGTCAACCCGATCGGGCTGGAGGACTGGAAGGCGCTGGGCGTGCCGTGGCGCAGCGTGGACGCGTGGTACGCCGGCGAAATGAACATCAGCTATGACAGCATCCGCCGCTACCAGCTGGACGTGTACTACGACGGCAAATGGAAGCCGGCCTACGAGCCGTGGGCGCGGATGCAGTCAGGCATGTATGAAGGGCCGGGCAAGCAGGCCGTTGCATGGAGCCAGGCCCTGGCCTCGGACATGGTGTTCAACCAGCCGGTGGTGTACGAGCTGAAGAACCTGCAGGTACCCACCACGTTGTTCATCGGCCAGAAGGACCGTACCGCGATCGGCCGTGACCTGGCGCCGCCGACGGTGAAGGCGACGCTGGGCAACTATCCGGCACTCGGCAGAGCGGCAGCCGCGGCGATTCCGGGCGCGACGCTGATCGAGTTCGCCGAACTGGGCCATTCGCCACAGGTGCAGGACCCGAAGCAGTTCAACAGCGCGCTGTTGAAGGCGTTGAAGTCGCGCTGACCGGCAAGCGTGCCCCTCTAGAGCCGAGCCCACGCTCGGCTCATGCGGCAAGATGGGGATTCTGCCAGGAGCAGCGGGGCGTGGGCTCGGCTACAGGAGCGGTGCGATCAGCCGACGATCCGCAACACATCATCCAGCAGCGCGGCCGCAGTCACTTCCGCACCCGCGCCCGGCCCCTGGATCAACAGCGGCTGCAGGCGATAGCGATCACTATGGATGGCGACGCGGTTGTCGGTGCCCGCGCCCTGCGCCAAGGGATGGTCGGCCGGAAGCTCACGCAGGCCCACCTGTGCACCCTCGGCATCAACGCGGCCAACGAAACGCAGCACACGACCATTGTCGCGCGCCTGCTGCCAGCGCGCCTGCAACGGCGCATCCAGCTGCTCGAGCGCCGCCACCGCATCCTCCAGCGGCAGCGCTGCCAGCGCTTCAGGCACCAGTGAATCCACCTCTACCTGCGACGCATCCAGCGCCAGCCCGCTGCTGCGGGCCAGGATCAGCAGCTTGCGCCGCACGTCCTCGCCGGACAGGTCAAGTCGCGGATCCGGCTCGGTGTAGCCGGCCGCCAGCGCCTCACGCACCGCCGCCGAGAACGGCGACTTGCCGTCATAGCGATGGAACAGCCACGCCAGCGAACCGGACAGCACGCCCTCGATGGCATGGATGTGATCACCACCGGCCAGCAGCGCACGCAGGCTGCTCAACAGCGGCAGGCCGGCGCCGACGGTAGCGCTGTCGCCGTAGCGCGCACCCGTGTCTGCGCAACGCTCGGCAATGGCCTGCGCGCGTGCCAGCTGCGCACCACGCCCCAGCTTGTTGGCGGTGACCACGTGCACGCCGCGCGCCAGCCACTGTACGTGGCGCGCGGCTACGTCTTCGCTGGCGGTGGCGTCGACCACCACGTCGCCACGCTCCAGTCCTTCGGCACTCGCCCACGGTGGCGAACTCTGGCCATCGCGCGGTGCACGCCGTGCCAGTTCCAGCGGCACCGCCAGGTCACGATCGATCTCCAACGCAGTGCGTGAATTGGCCAGCCACTGCACGCTGGGCAGTTCCAGCCC
The DNA here is from genome assembly GCF_059372295.1 of Stenotrophomonas sp. YJH_SMC_33. Lineage (NCBI taxonomy): Bacteria > Pseudomonadati > Pseudomonadota > Gammaproteobacteria > Lysobacterales > Lysobacteraceae > Stenotrophomonas > Stenotrophomonas sp. YJH_SMC_33. Next base: position 15,992 of record NZ_JCAFVJ010000013.1, on the reverse strand, counting down.
ACGTGCCTGCAACGCCTGGTAGCGCTGTACGAAGGCCGAGCCGACCGTGCCGGTGCCAAGCAGCGCCAGTCGTCCCACGCCCAGAGCAGGAATCTCTGCGGCGAGCGCGCTCATGCATCCACCGCCTGTTTGCGGCGCGCAGCCGCATCAATCACCGCTTCGGCACGCTGCAGAGCGGCGCCGAGATCGGCCAACAGGTCACGCTCGGCCTCGATGCCGACCGACAGGCGCAGCAGGCCTTCGCTGATGCCGGCAGCGGCTCGCGCTTCGGCGCTCATCGCGGCGTGGGTCATGGTGGCCGGATGCGCGATCAGGCTTTCGACGCCGCCCAGTGATTCGGCCAGCGTGAAACAGCGCAGGCCATCGACGAATGCACGCACTGCGGCATGCGGATCGTCGCCTTCGCAGTCGGCCAGTTCGAACGAGAGCATCGCACCGAAACCACTCTGCTGGCGCGTGGCGATGCTGTGGCCTGGGTGATCGGCCAGCCCCGGGTAATAGACGCGGCCGACCGCCGGATGCTGGTCCAGCAGGGCAACGATCGACGCGGTGTTTTCCTGGTGCACGCGCAGGCGCGCATCCAGCGTGCGCAGGCCGCGCAGGGTCAGGAAGGCATCGAACGGTGAACCCGTCAGGCCCAGCGCGTTGCCCCACCACACCAGCTGCTCGTGCAGTGCCGGATCACGCGCGACCACTGCCCCGCCCACCACATCGCTGTGGCCGTTGATGTACTTCGTGGTGGAGTGCAGCACCAGGTCCGCACCGAACGACAGCGGTTGCTGCAGCGCTGGCGACAGGAACGTGTTGTCGACCACCACGAGTGCACCGGCCTTGTGCGCGGCATCGATGACGAAGCGCAGGTCGGTGATGCGCAGCAGCGGGTTGGACGGCGTTTCCACCAGCACCAGCTTCGGCTGGGTGGCCAGCGCCTGCGCCAGTGCACGCGGATCGGTCAGGTCGGCGGTGACCAGTTCAAAGTGGCCCTTCCTGGCCAGCGCATTGAACAGGCGCCAGCTGCCGCCGTACGCATCGTGCGGCACCACCAGGGTATCGCCCGGCTGCAGCAGTGCGTTCAGCACCAGGTTGATCGCGCCCATGCCGGTCGCCGTGATGACGCCACCGGCGCCGCCCTCCAGTTCCGCCAGCGCCTCGCCCAACAGGTCGCGGGTCGGGTTGCCACTGCGCGTGTAGTCGTACTGGCGCTTGTTGCCGAAACCTTCAAAGCTGAAGTTCGACGACAGCACGATCGGCGGCGTGACCGCGCCATGCGCAGTGTCCCGATCGATGCCGGCACGGACAGCGGCAGTGGTGCGGCTACAGGACGGCTCGTTGGCGTGCAGGCTCATGCGGACTCTCCAGAAGTACGGAAGGCGGTGGCGAGGATCGCGTCAATGCGATCGGTTTCTTTGAGGAAGGCGTCGTGGCCATAGGGCGAGCGCAGAACGCGCAGGCTGCCGCGCGGGCCCAGCCCTTCGACCAGGCCGACCAGGTCGGCCAGCGGCACCAGGCGGTCGCCCTCCACGGCCACCACCACGGTCGGCGGCAGGATCGCGGCCGGGTCGACGCGGTGCAGATCGATCGATTCGGACAGGCGCAGGTAAGCGGTCACCGGCGTGCGCGCGACGTACTGCGCGCCGGCCGCGTCGAGATAGTCTTCGGCAGCCACGCGCACGCGGCCATTGATCACTTCCGGTGCGGCATCGAAGCGCTCGCCGAATTCTTCCGGGGTACGGTAGCTGAGCATGGCAAACTGCCGCGCCAGGGCCAGGCCGTGGTCTTCGCCGCACTGCAGCTGGCCCAGCGCGACCGCGCGACGCTGCAATGCGCGCCAGGCGGCGGCATAAGGGTGCGGACGATGCGCACCGCTGGCCAGCACCAACTGGCGCACGCGGGCACGATGCCGGATCGCGAACTGCTGGCCGACCAGCGCGCCATACGAATAGCCGACGAAGGCTTTGAGCGCGCGAATGCCGAGATGATCCAGCACCAGCGCCAATGCGTCGGCCTGATCGGCGGTATCGATCGGCACGTCCAGCGCACCGTCGGCACCGACGAAATCGACGGCCAGCACGCGCAGCAGCTGCGGATCCAGCGCGCGCCCGCTGCCGACCAGGCCTTCGGCCCAGCCCTTCTCGCTGAACTGTGCATTGGACGCCACGTGGCGATGGGCGGAAATGCCACCGGCCAGTACCACCACCGGCGCATTGGCCGGGCCGACCCATTCATAGCGCAGGCGCACCGGACTGGGACCTGCGTGACGCATCGACAGCACTGCGGCGAACTCGCCGCGCTCGGCATGCACGCGGTCTGCGACCGGCACGCTGACGGGGACAAAGGGTTCGGGGCGAATGGCGGTGCTGGCGGCGAAGCTCATGGCGGGATCCGGTTGGGGAATCGGCCATCGAGCCTTCGCGGGGCCCGCGTTCGAGATGCACGTGCGGTGCATGGTTCGAACCATCTTTCGGTGGACGCCACGGTCCCCGCAGGATTTGGCACCTACGCAGACGCTTGCGCGCCTGCGGGCTGCCCCGGCTTCAAAGGGCCTGTCCCTCTGCCGGTCTCGATGGTGGAGTCACGATGCCAGCCCTTTCCGGCACTGTCAATCCCTTCATGCGGATAAAGCGATAGATATTTCCAGGGTCACTCTGCGAGGGCCGTCCCGGTCGCCCCGTTCAGGATCGGGTACAGTCCCGGCGGTCCTCTCGCTGGAAACCCCGATGCCGCGCCTGCCCCTGTCCTGCCTGCTGTTGCCTCTGCTGGCGAGCGCGACCGTACACGCCGGCGACTGGCGCCAAGGCTGGGGACTGGCTCCCCCTTCCGCCCGTGCCACCCGCGCAGGCAGTGCCGAGGGCGCCGCCCCCATGGCCCAGTTGCGCCTGCAGCCGGTCGGTACGCAATGGCAGGCGCGGATCGACAACGGGCTGGCAGGGCCGCTGCAGATCCAGCTGCGCGCCGCCCCCGGACACCCGGTCGAAGGCCTCCCGGTCGAGTCGCTGATCCAGGGCGACAGCAGCCTGGTGGTCGGCCACCTGCCCGCCCCGATCGATGGCCGCATGCTGGATCTGCGACTGCAGTCGGTGCCGGGCAACCCGGCCGCACAGGCCGAAGATGTCGCCTATCGCCTGCCGTTCGATGCGGCCCGCCTGCGTGTGGACCAAGCGCCGCAGGGGCGATTCAGCCATGACGACGAGGAGAACCGCGACGCGGTCGACTTCGCACTGCCGGAGGGCACCCTGGTGCTGGCCGCGCGCGAGGGCACGGTGATGCAGATCCAGGATGGCTTCCGTGGCAATGGCCAGGACCGCGAGCGCGATGGTGCCCGTGCCAATTTCATCCGCGTGCTGCACAGCGACGGCAGCATGGCCCTGTACGGCCACCTCCAGGACGGCGGCATGCGCGTGCGCCGCGGCCAGGCGGTGGGAGCCGGGCAACCGATCGGCCTGTCCGGCAACAGCGGCTACAGCACTGCGCCGCACCTGCACTTCGTGGTGCAGGTCAACCGCGGCATGGGCCTGCGCTCGGTGCCGGTGCGCATCTTCGCCGGGCAGGGACAGCTGCAGTTCGCCCGCCAGGGCGAAGCAGACGGCGGTACCGGGCGCTGACCGGCCCCGGCCGGTATAATCGGGCGCTTATCTCTTTGAATAGCGCCCCGGGCGGGCGCCACTGCCATGTCCGAAGTCGCCAACGAAGCGTCGCGTCGCCGCACCTTCGCCATCATTTCCCACCCTGACGCTGGCAAGACCACGCTGACCGAAAAGCTGCTGCTGTTCGGAGGCGCGATCCAGATGGCCGGTTCGGTCAAGGGCCGCAAGGCCGCCCGCCACGCCACCTCCGACTGGATGGCACTGGAAAAGGAGCGCGGCATCTCGGTCACCTCCTCGGTGATGCAGTTCCCGTACGAAGGCAAGATCGTCAACCTGCTCGACACCCCCGGCCACGCCGACTTCGGCGAGGACACCTACCGCGTGCTGACTGCGGTGGACTCGGCGCTGATGGTGATCGACGTGGCCAAGGGCGTGGAAGAGCGCACCATCAAGCTGATGGAAGTCTGCCGACTGCGCGACACCCCGATCATGACCTTCATCAACAAGCTCGACCGCGAGGGCAAGGAACCGATCGAGCTGCTGGATGAAGTGGAAAGCGTGCTGGGCATCCAGTGCGCCCCGGTCACCTGGCCCATCGGCATGGGCCAGCGCCTGAAGGGCGTGGTGCACCTGCTGACCGGCGAAGTGCACCTGTATGAGCCGGGCCGCAACTTCACCCGCCAGGATTCCACCATCTTCCCGTCCATCGATGCCCCCGGCCTGGCCGAGAAGATCGGTGCACAGATGCTGGCCGACCTGCGCGACGAGCTGGAACTGGTGCAGGGCGCCAGCCACCCGTTCGACCTGGACGCCTACCGCGCCGGCAAGCAGACCCCGGTGTTCTTCGGCTCGGGCGTGAACAACTTCGGCGTGCAGCCACTGCTGGACTTCTTCGTCGAGCACGCGCCATCGCCGCAGGCGCGCTCCACCACCGGCCGCCAGATCGCACCGGAAGAGAACAAGCTGACCGGCTTTGTGTTCAAGATCCAGGCCAACATGGACCCGCAGCACCGTGACCGCGTGGCCTTCATGCGGGTCTGCTCGGGCCGTTTCAGCGCCGGCATGAAGACCTTCCACGTGCGCACCGGCAAGGAAATGAAGCTGGCCAACGCGTTGACCTTCATGGCCAGCGATCGCGAGATCGCGGCCGAGGCGTGGCCGGGCGATGTGATCGGCATCCACAACCACGGCACCATCTCCATCGGCGATACCTTCACCGAAGGCGAAGCGGTCACCTTCACCGGCATTCCCAACTTCGCCCCGGAACTGTTCCGTCGCGCACGCCTGCGCGATCCGCTCAAGCTCAAGCAGCTGCAGAAGGGCCTGGCCCAGCTGTCCGAGGAAGGCGCAACCCAGTTCTTCCGCCCCCTCACCAGCAACGACCTGATCCTGGGTGCGGTGGGTGTGCTGCAGTTCGACGTGGCCGCCTACCGCCTGAAGGACGAGTACGGCGTGGAAGCCACCTTCGAGCCGGTCAGTGTGACCACCGCGCGCTGGGTCCACTGCAGCAACGAGAAGAAGCTGGAAGAATTCCGCGAGAAGAACGCTCTGAACCTGGCCCTGGATGCGGCCGGGCACCTGGTCTACCTGGCGCCGACCCGGGTCAACCTGCAGCTGGCGCAGGAACGCTCGCCGGACGTGCGCTTCTCGGCCACCCGCGAAGCGGCGCATACCGTTTCGGTGGGCTGATGCCACGGAGGCGGATCCGCGCCTGGTAGATCCACGCCATGCGTGGATAGGCGCGGATTCATCCCCCATACGGTGACGGGCGTGCACATGGCGGCCATCGCGGCGATGATAGGGGGACGCGGGTCCCCCTCCCCGCGAACAACGCCCATGCCCATGTCCACGACGTCCATTGCTTCGATCCGTGAAGAAGTCGCCAGCGCCCTGACCCATGGCCTGGGCGCGGTATTCGCCCTGGCCGCCAGTGCGGTGTTGATCACCCTGGCTGCGATCTACGGCGACGGCTGGCAGCTGGCCAGCGCGATCGTATTCGGTATCGCGCTGCTGCTTCTGTACACCGCCTCCACCCTGTATCACGCCATCCAGCATCCGGTCGCCAAGGGCCGGCTGAAGGTGTTCGACCACTGCGCGATCTACGTGCTGATCGCGGGCACCTATACCCCGTTCACCCTGATCGGCCTGCGCGGTCCGTGGGGCTGGGGCCTGTTCACTGCGATCTGGGCGCTGGCGCTGGCGGGTGTGGTGTTCAAGCTGTTCTACACCGGCCGCTTCAAGGTGCTCTCCACGGTGATCTACATCGCCATGGGCTGGCTGGTGATCGTGGCGATCAAGCCGATGTGGGCCTCGATCGACGGTGGCACCCTCGCCTGGCTGTTTGCCGGCGGCCTGTCGTACACGCTGGGCACCTATTTCTACCACCGTGAATCGATCCCGTACTCGCATGCGATCTGGCACCTGTTCGTGATCGGCGGCAGTGTCTGCCACTTTGTCGCGGTCACCATGCAGGTGTTGTAAACGACCGCTCGAACGCAGCGCGTGCACGCCATGCACATGGACGCTTCGCGCCCTGTCCACGAAGAGGGGGCAACCATGGCAGCGTGAATGCTGCCGCCTCCCCTGCTGCAAAGCGCACGCACCGCTGGCGCCTCCGCCGTCCCGGCCCACGTGGCCGGCGCTGGCTGACGATCCTGGTCTTCATGCTGGCGGCAATACTGGTGCTGTTCGCGTTGTGGGACTGGAACTGGTTCAAGGGGGCCGTGGAGCGTGCGGTGCAGGCACGCACCGGCCGCGCACTGCACATCGGGAACCTGGATGTCGACCTCGGCCGCACCAGCACGATCCGCGCCGATGCGATCACCTTCGCCAATGCCAGCTGGGCAAAACAGCCCGCCATGGCCACGGCGGACCGCGTCGAGATCGATGTGCGGGTGTGGCCCCTGCTGCGCGGCAGCGTGCAGCTGCCCGAAGTACGCCTGACCCGGCCGGATGTGCTGCTGGAAACCGCACCGCGCAAGGGAGACCCGGGCAACTGGGATTTCCTCGGCGGCAGCACCGGCGGGGCAAGCCCCCAACTCAAGCGGCTGCGCATCGACGACGGTCGCCTGCAGTTCCTCGACACGCTGGGCCGCACCGACATCCTCGTGGACGTGCGCAGCGGCCAACCGAAGCAGGCCGACACTGCGCCACCGCTGCTGGTGCAGGGTAAAGGCCGCTGGCAGGGCAATCCGTTCACGCTGCGCGGCGGCACTGAATCCCCCCTGGAACTGACCGACAGCGACCACCCGTTCCGCATCCATCTCGATGGCCGGGCCGGCGCCACTCACGCAGTCGCCAGTGGCACGCTGACCAACCCCTTCCAGCTGCGCGTGTTCGACCTGCAGTTCGCGCTCAGCGGCCAGGACCTGGCCGATCTCTACCCTCTGCTCGGCATCGCCATCCCGCCCTCACCGCCCTATGCGTTGAACGGACGCCTCAAACGCGACCACGACGTCTGGCGTTACGACAGCTTCACTGGCAAGGTCGGCGACAGCGACCTGGGGGGCAACCTGCAGTTCGAGGTGGGACGCGATCGTCCACGGCTGACCGCCACGCTGCAATCCAGGCGCCTGGACTTTGATGACCTTGCCGGCTTCGTCGGCGCCCCGCCAAAAACCGGCGGCGGCGAAACGGCCAACGCAGAGCAGAAGGCCGAGGCCGCACGGATTGCCGCCCGTGCACGGGTGCTGCCCGACACGCCCTACAACCTGGGCAAGCTGCGCGCCATGGATGCCGACGTGCGCTGGAAGGCCCACCGCATCAACGCCCCTTCGTTGCCGCTGGACGACATGGATGCGCACCTGTTGCTGGATGACGGCGTGCTGCGGTTGGACCCGCTGAACTTCGGCGTCGCCGGCGGCGACATCCGCAGCACGATCCGCATGGACGCGCGCCGTCCGCAGATCAGCACCGCGCTGAAGGCCAGCGTGCGCGGCGTGCAGCTGGGCCAGTTGTTCCCTGACGCCAAGCTGGCTGAACAGGCCAAGGGTGGCATCGGCGGCGAGGTGGACCTGAGCGGCCACGGCAACTCGATCGCCGCAATGCTCGGCAGCAGCAGTGGCAAGGTCGGCCTGGCGATGGGCCGCGGCCATGTCGGCAACCTGGTAATGGAACTGGCGGGGCTGGACATCACCGAATCGCTGAAATTCCTGGTGACCGGCGACAAGCAGATCCCCCTGCGCTGCGCCTTCGCCGACTTCGGCGTGCGCGACGGCCTGATGACCAGCCAGGCGATGGCGGTGGACACCACCGACACGATCCTCATCGGCGAAGGCACGGTGAGCCTGCGCGACGAGACCCTGGACCTGCTGCTGAAGCCACGCCCGAAGGACAGGAGCATTCTGGTACTGCGTTCTCCGCTGCACATCAGTGGCACCTTCAAGGACCCGTCATTCCGGCCCGACTTCAAGGCGTTGGGTATTCGTGGCGCCGTGGCCCTGGCGCTGGGCAGCATCGCGCCGCCGGCGGCGTTGCTGGCGACGATCGAACTGGGGCCGGGGAAGGATGCCGACTGCGGCGGGCAGTATGCGAAGTAGGTTTACAGCGTTGTTCGCGGCGCCTGCATTGATCGCGGCTTGAGGGGGACGGGTGACGCAGGCAGGACACGCCGCAAGTACGTCCCTGTAGGCTCGATGGCGCCATCCATGGCGCCAACGGTCCTGCCTGCGTCACCCGTCCCCCTCCCGACAGTTTCCTGCGCGCGCGGAACGAGAGCGGAAATTCAAAGTTAAAAGAAAAAAGCAAAGTCAAAAGCTGTTGCCAACCAAGGTTGGCACCTACAAAAGGCGAGGCACCGCGCATGTACGCACCGCGCTCGCAGAAATGTGTCCAGAGGCGGAGGGCATGGGCGTGCAGGACCGTTGGCGCCATGGATGGCGCCATCGAGCCCCCATGGATGGGTTCACGGCGTGTCCTGCACGCCCATGCCCTCCGCCTCCCCGCAGGACAGGAAGGCGCTGCTCTCAGCTCTGGCTCTGGCTTCAAAAAGCGGGCCGGCGGGCCGCAGGCCCGCCAGCGACACCCTCACCCGGCGACGATGTACTGCTGCAGCTGGTCCAGCTCGCGCCGCTGCGCATCGATCACCGACTTCACCAGGTCGCCGATCGAGATCACCCCCAGCACCTGCGCGCCTTCCACCACCGGCAGGTGGCGGATGCGGTAGTCGGTCACCAGCTGCAGGCAATGCTCCACCTGCTCGCCCGGCGAGACCGTCACCACCTGTGCGGTCATGATCTCGGCCACCGCCGTATCTCGTGAGGAACGATCACGCAGCACGATCTTGCGCGCGTAATCGCGCTCGGAAAGAATGCCGACCAGCCGCGGCCCCTCCATCACCAGCACCGCACCAATACCCTTTTCCGCCATCAGCCGGATCGCATCGATCACCGCCGCCTCCGGCGCGACCGCATGCACTTCAGGAGACTTGCCGTCCAACAGTTGCCGTACCGTGGTCATCTGCCTGCCCTCCAAGGGTGGGTTGCAGGGCAGAGTCTGCCACGGCGGATGCTAGCCACGTGTCAACCAGGTACAACGGCCGCTGCTTGGACTCTTCGTACAGCCGCCCCAGGTACTCACCGATCAGGCCCAGCGCGATCAGCTGCACCCCGCCCAGGAAAAGGATCACCGCCATCATCGTCGGCCAGCCCGCCACCCGGTCGCCATACAGCGCCGCCTTGATGATCACCCACACACCGAATACGAAGGCCACCGCCGCCGTTGCCAGCCCCAGGTAGGTCGCCGCCCGCAACGGCACGGTGGAGAAGCCGGTAATGCCCTCCAGCGCGAAGTTCCACAGCCGCCACAGGCTGAACTTGCTGGTGCCGGCCACGCGCGCATGGCGGTGATAGGGGACCGCGATCCGCTTGAAACCCACCCAACTGAAGAGCCCCTTCATGAAGCGGTGGCGCTCACGCATCTCGCGCAGCGCACTCAGCGCACGCGGCGACAGCAGGCGGAAATCACCGGTATCGGCCGGGATCGGCGTGCGTGACAGACGACCGATCACCCGGTAGAACATCGCCGCCGTGGCGCGCTTGATCCAGGCCTCGCCGTCGCGGGCCATGCGCGTGCCATACACGTTGTCATGGCCCTCACGCCAGCGCGCGACGAACTGCGGCACCAGTTCCGGCGGATCCTGGCCGTCGGCGTCGAGGATCATCGCCGCGCCTTCGCGCACCAGGTCCAGCCCGGCGGTCAGCGCCGCTTCCTTGCCGAAATTGCGCGACAGCTTCAGTGCGGAAACCCGCGCATCGGACTGGGCCAGGCGGGCGATCACCTCCCACGTGCCGTCATGGCTGCCGTCGTCCACGTACAGGATGTGGCCGTCGATGTCGGGCAGCGCGTCGAGCACCGCGCACAACCGCGGATGCAGCAACGGCAATGCCAGGGCCTCGTTGTAGGCGGCGATGACGAAAGTAAGCCGTTCGCGGGTCATGCCCGGATTGTACGTTGCCGCCGCCCGCAGATCAGGCAGCGCGCGCTCACTCTTCCGAAAGGTACGCGGCCCCACCCAGCTGCCGTGCCTGGCGCTGGATCCAGGCCGCACGCCGCTGCACGTACGGCCCTGGCTTTGCCGCGTTGTAGCGCCGCGGCGCCGGCAACACCGCCGCCAGCCGCGCGCTATCGGCCGGGCTCAACCGCGCCGCATCCTTGCCCCAGAATGTCTGTGCCGCTGCCTGCGCGCCATATACACCATCGCCGAACTCAGCAATGTTGGCGTACATCTCCAGGATGCGCTCCTTTGGCCACAGCGCTTCGATCAGCACGGTGTACCAGACCTCCAGCCCCTTGCGGATCCAGCTGCGGCCCTGCCAGAGGAACAGGTTCTTGGCCACCTGCTGGCTGATCGTGCTGGCGCCACGCAGTCGCCCGCCCTTGGCATTGTGGTCGCGGGCCTTCTCGATGGCCTGCAGGTCGAAGCCATTGTGGACGGGGAAGCGCTGGTCTTCGGCCGCCACCAGCGAGATCGGCAGGCTCGGCGCCATCTGGTCCAGGTCGCGCCACTGGTAATGCAGGCGATAGGACCAATCGGCCTCGCCCAGCGCCTCGCCATAGCGCCACAGCATGACCGTGGATACCGGCGGGTCGATGAACCGCAGCACCAGCACCTGCAGGCAGCTGAAGGCCGCCAGCAACACCGGCAGCCACAGCAGCCGTTTCCAGCGCCAGCGCCTGCGGCGTGGGCCTTCTGCTACGGCTTCCACCTTGTGCTGCTCTCCCCCTGCCCCCATTACTGGTGCATCCTTCTTCTATCTGGTTGTCGGCGCATTATCCGGCAACCGCCCCCGTTTACGCGCGATGTGAGCCGATGACCGCCAACCCCGATTCCCTGATCCGCTTCCTGCTGCCCGACGCTGGCGTCCGTGGCGTCCACGTGCGCCTGCAGGCCACCTGGCAGGAAATCCTGTCCCACGCCGCGTACCCGGACACCGCTGCCGAACTGCTCGGCGAGGCCTGTGTTGCCTCGGCGCTGTTCACTGGCCATACCAAGATCGATGGGCGCCTGTCGATCCAGCTGCGTAGCAGCACCGCCCTGCGCACCCTGTTCGCCGAATGCACCGCCGCCGGTACCCTGCGCGGCATCGCCCAGCTCAGCGAGGGGGCCGATGCGCCGCGCGACCTGTCCAGCCTGGGTGATGACGCCCTTCTCGCGATCACCATCGAAAACCCGGGCCTGGACCCGCGCGAGCCGCAGCGCTACCAGAGCCTGGTCGCACTGACCGCACCGGAGCTGGACGAGGCCTTCGAAGACTACTTCCGCCAGTCCGAGCAGCTGCCGACGCGCCTGCTGCTGGCCGCCGACCGCAATGGCGCCGCCGGCCTGCTGCTGCAGAAGCTGCCAGGCGATGAGGGTGACGAGGACGGCTGGGCGCGTGCCAGCGCCCTGTTCGAGACCCTGGGCAAGGCCGAACTGCTGGCCACCCCGGCCGAGCAGCTGCTGCACCGCCTGTTCCACGAGGAGAAGCCGGAACTGATGGGCGACAAGCCGCTGTCCTTCGCCTGCTCCTGTTCCCGCGAGCGGGTCGCATCGATGCTGCAGTCGCTGGGCGAGGACGAGGCACGTGCCGCGGCCGCGGACACCGGCGCCGTCGAGGTCCGTTGCGAATTCTGCGGGCGGGAGTATCACTTTCCTTTGACGGAGTTCGACATACTGTTCCACGGTGCCGAGGGGACTGTAGCGGCGCCCGAACGGCTTCAGTGAACAGCTTGTCTTGCATCTGGGGGGATCAAGGCTTGTTAAGAATTCATAAACACCCTACGATCAAGTTCCCGTCTCTACGGGAACTTCCGTTGTCCATCCTTGTCTGAACTGGTCCGATGCGTACCTTCCTGCGTCTACCGCTGGCCCTGCTGATCGCCCTTGGCGCGATCACGGGCGCGCACGCGCAGAGCAAGGACACCCGGACCGTGCTGCCGGTATGGAACAAGGGCAGCGGCAAGGTCGAGGCATTGCTGTACCTGGAGCCCACCGGTGAACAGGCTGCCGGCGCCCGCTGGCACTTCGGCCGCAACTCGCTGGATGCGGCCTTCGGCCTGTCCTCCGGCGATTCGCTGGGCCTGCTCTGCAACAGCAGCAGCGGGACCAGCATGAGCGGCCTGGCCAGTCACTGCATGCTGGCCAGCCTGGGTGACGATGACGACCTCAACAGCCGCCGCTTCACCGGGACTGCCGCGCTGAACCGCGGCAGCGGCCGCCTCGGCATCACCGCGGGCACGGGCCGTGAAACCCTGCCGGCGTGGCTGTCCGGCCCGAACAAGACACCCTCGCTGCGCGCCGAGCAGAACGATCTGACCGTGTTCGCGCAGAAGAACATCGGTCGCGAGGGTTTTGTCTCGATTGCCGGTACCTACGCCAAGGCGCGGCTGGTACCGTTGGCCGACGCAGCGCCGTCCATCGCCGACCGCTGGGACAGCAAAAGCCTGAGCATTGGCGCCGGGTACGGCAATTTCACCGGCAGCATCATCGGCCGCGTGATCGACGTGCCGGGCAAGCCTGGCAAGTGGGAAGGCCTGGGCATCGGCCTGACCTGGCGCACCCCGTGGTCCGGCCAGCTGACCGTTGGCGCCGAGAACGTGATCAGCCGGGGCAAGAATCCGTTCTCCCCGCGCAATGAAAGCAATGACGACGGCACCGTGCCGTACGTGCGTTACGAACAGGATCTCTGACCCGGCCCACGTGGGTCTTCACTGCAATGACTTCTTCCGGGCGCCGAAAGGCGCCCGTTGCATGTGCGCGCTCGTGATACACGCAGCGCGCTTTTCGGCGTACTCGATACCGTGCAACGCATGCCGACACACTGTGATACAAATCAACGAGAACTTTTTTCGTCACTTTGCGCTAACAAACGAGACATCGTCAGCGCACGTGCACTTCAACCCTTTGATTTCCAGTGTGAAATTTCATTTTTACCAAAATCACAGGCTTGATTAACGCAGCTTTAATTCTTGGCCAACGCCCGCTACTATCGGTTCAGCCCTCGCGATTTGGGAGCGCTTTTCGCTCCCCCGCCGGGCATTAACCCAGCCAAGATTTCTTGGAGAGAGAGAGCCAATGAATTTCCAGTCCAACAAGCTGCGCGACGCCGTTCTGGTCGCGCTCGTTGCCGGTGTGGCGTCCACAGCCACCGCCCAGGCTCAGGAAGCGACCAACCTTGACCGCATCTCGGTCACCGGTTCGCGCATCAAGAGCACCGACATCGAAACCTCGCAGCCGGTCCTGAGCCTGACCCGCGCCGACATCGAAAAGCAGGGCGTGACCTCGGTCGCCGACATCCTGCAGCGCGTCGCCGCCAACGGCGCCGCGCTGAACCGTACGTTCAACAACGGCGGTGATGGCTCGGCCGGCATCAGCCTGCGCAACCTGGGTTCTGCGCGTACCCTGGTGCTGGTCAATGGCCGTCGCTGGACCACCGGTCTGGATGGCAGCGTCGACCTGAACACCATCCCGACCGCGATGATCGAGCGTATCGACGTCCTCAAGGACGGCGCGTCGACCATCTACGGTTCGGACGCGATCGCCGGCGTGGTGAACATCATCACCAAGCAGAACTTCGATGGCGCGGAAGCCAACTTCTACAAGGGCCAGTACAGCGCTGGTGACGGCGAACGCGAAGCAGCCGACTTCACCATCGGTACCACCACCGATCGCGCGTCGCTGATGCTGGGTGTCTCCTACGTGAAGGAAGACAAGGTCATGGCTGGTGATCGCAAGATCTCCGCCGGCGGCCCTCCGTTCTTCGACGGCCAGAGCAGCACCGGCATGCCGGGTTCCTACCTGCGCAATGACGAGCGCTATGTCCTGATCAACGGCGTGGAAACGCCGTTCAATGCCAACGTCCACGGCTACAACACCGCACCGGACAACTACCTGCTGACCCCGCAGGAGCGCACCTCGCTGTTCGCATCGGGCTCGTACAACATCACCGACAACGTCACCTTCCGCACCGAGGCGATGTACAACGAGCGCAAGTCCGAACAGCTGCTGGCCGCCATGCCCGTCACCGGCATGCGCCTGAGCAAGGACAGCATGTACAACCCGACCGGTGAGGACCTGACCGGCGTCAACCGTCGCTTCAACGAGAGTGGCGGCCGTTCGTTCAACCAGAACGTCAAGAACTGGCACTTCTACGGCGGCTTCGAAGGCTTCTTCGAGTTCGCCGATCGCAACTTTGACTGGGACGTCGGCTACCGCTACGACAAGACTGACCAGAACGACCTGACCTATGGCCTGTTCAACCTGGCCAACCTGCGCAACGCCTATGGTCCGTCCGAGCTTCGTGGTGGCGTGCCGGTGTGCGTTACCGCTCCGGGTGGCGACATCATTCAGGGTTGCGTGCCGGTCAATGCGCTGGGCCCGGAAGGCTCGATCAGCCAGGGTGCCATCGACTACACCTCGTTCACCGCCCACGACTCTTCCAACCTGGTGTCCAAGGGCTACTACGCCAACATCTCCGGTGAAATCGCCCAGCTGCCGGCAGGTGCCCTGGCGTTCGCCGCAGGCTACGAGTACCGCAAGGAATCCGGCCAGTTCGATCCGGACGCCTTCATTGCTGCGGGCCTGAGCACCGGCAACGGCGCCAAGCCGACCAAGGGCAGCTATGACCTGGACGAGTTCTTCCTGGAACTGTCGATCCCTGTCCTGGCCGATCTGCCGGGCGCCAAGCTGCTGGACTTCAGCGCGGCAACCCGCTACTCGAAGTACAGCAACTTCGGCAACACTACCAACAACAAGTTCGGCTTCCGCTGGAAGCCGATCGACGACCTGATGATCCGCGGCAACTACTCGGAAGGCTTCCGCGCGCCGAGCATCAGCAACCTGTTCGCAGGTGATGGCGATTCGTTCGAAACCTACGCCGATCCGTGCGCGGCCGCCAATGGCCCGACCGGTGCAGTGCTGGCGCAGTGTATTGCCCAGGGTGTTCCGGCTGGCTTCGTGCAGCCCAATACCCGCGACGATGACGGCGTGCCGCAGTCCGGTGCCGCCCAGACCGCCGAGCCGTTCACCTGGAAGTCCAACCCGAACCTGAAGCCGGAAACCTCGACCAGCAAGACGCTGGGCCTGGTGTGGAGCCCGAGCTTCGTGACCGGCCTGAACGTGACCCTGGACTGGTGGCAGATCAAGATCGATGATGCCATCACCCGTCCGGCAATCCAGGACATCATGAACTACTGCTACGGCGGCTCGCCGGCTGAGCAGGCAGCCTACTGCGGCCTGATTACCCGTGACCCGACCTACGGCACTGCCGCCGAGCGCTACACCATCACCAACGTCGACATGCCGCTGCAGAACCTGGCGTCGTACAAGGTGGAAGGCTGGGATCTGGGCATCCTGTATCGCCTGCCGGAAACCTCGATCGGCCAGTTCACCATTACCCTCGACAGCACCTACCTGAGCAAGTGGGAAACCAAGGCCACCGAAGACTCGCAGGTCGAAGGTCGCCAGGGACGTTACCTCGATCAGGATCCGTACTGGCGCATCCGTTCCAACCTGTACGTCGACTGGTCCTATGGTGATTTCGGCGTCAACTACGGCCTGCGTTACAAGTCGGGGATGACCGAGTCCTGCCTGCTGGGTGGTTCGCTGCGCAACTACTGCTCGGATCCCGAGAACCGCGAGAACCACATGGGCGCGACCACCTACCACGACGTCCAGTTCCGCTACAACACGCCGTGGAAGGGCACCATCATGGTCGGCCTGAACAACGTGTGGGACAAGGATCCGCCGGTCTCGTACTCGACCTCGTACAACATGTTCGACCCGCAGTACGACCTGCCGGGCCGCTACATGTACATGCAGTACAAGCAGAAGTTCTGATCGATCCACTGATCGGCTGATGCAGCAACGGCCCCACAAGGGGCCGTTGTTTTTTGTGCATTCCAGGCTGCGGCAGCACCCAACGAAAAAGG
>NZ_JCAFVJ010000012.1:0-128917 GCF_059372295.1 Stenotrophomonas sp. YJH_SMC_33 | reverse complement strand
GTTAAGGTGCGGGATGGGGATCGCTCGGCTCGTCTGTCGGCTGCTATCCGCAGATATCATGTTGACGGTCCCTCCACCCTGGCTCCTACATACCGCGTAGGAGCCGGGAGGAACATACAAGCCATGCTCGGCTGCTCTTCGCCCAGATGCTTGGGATGTTGTTCAACCCGGCGTGCGGTACTGCCCGGCGGAAATGAACTGCTCGAACCGTTCGCACCACACCACTACGGTGGTGTAATCGTCCACGTTGACGCTTTCAGGCACGTCCACCAGGAAACGGTTGAAGGTCTTCACCTCGCCGATGCGCTGGGCCTGTGCCTTGATCTTCAGGAAATCGGCCTTGTTGTCGACGAAGTCACGGACCAGGTACACCTTGTAATCCGGACCCGGACCCATCTTGCCGTCGAACGCGACCTGGCGCGGGCTGACGCTGACGTTGCCTTCCGCCCAATGCACCGCATCACTGCCCTTGAGGTCGCGGCGAAAGGTGGTGCGGTAGGGGGCGTCTTTCATGGCCGCCTGCACCTGCGCAACCGGCGGGTCATCGGGGGCGATCAGGATCGGCAGGAGATAGACGCCCAGGCCGAAGCCCAGGCCGAGGGTGAGCAGGTGGGTGGCGAGCAGGATGAGGATGCGGCGCATGGGGCCTCCTTGGGGTTGCGGTCGATCGCGCGGCGGGGTGCCGGGCGCGACCACCCTGGGAGGTCAGGGCCGACATTTATAGACACAGTGCCGAATGCGAAAAGGGCACAGTGGGCGGGCTGCGATACCGAGCCCCTGTGGCACGGGCGGATCGCGGTCGCGGCTGGAAGCTGAATGACGTTTCAGGCCCGTTGCGATGACGGCTGCCGTCGCGTGGATCGCGACAGCGCGCTGTGGGTAGTGCCGGCCGCTGGCCGGCAGCTTCATGGCGAATCCGAGCATCCAAAGGTTGCCGGCCAGCGGCCGGCACTACCCCGCTGGCAAGAGAATCCGCCCAGTGGCCGGGACGGCCGGGTCAGAAAATGACGTGACTTTGTCCGCTCGGTGCACCCTGCGGGCCGAAACGGCGTTCGTGGATCTCGCCGTGGCCGTCGGCGTCGATCAGCAGCACCGTGCTGGCGCGGGTGCCATAGTCGTCGCCGCGGATGAAGGCCGGGCTCAGCCAGCGCTCGCGTTCCAATCCGATGCCGGTGTCGGGCAGGTCGCTGTCGGCGGGGCGATGTTCGTCCGCCAGGGCGGCCCAGAGCGGGGTCAGGTCCTCATCGCCGGCCTCGAACCAGGCTTCAAGCGCGGCCATCAGTCGTCGGGTCTTCGGCCAGGGTGCGTCCAGCGCGCCGTTGGACATGCCATGCACGCCCGGGCCCAGGCGCTGGCGCTCGGCAGGGTGGTTGCCCAGGAACTCCAGGCTGTCGCTATCGGCCAGCAGCAGGTTGAATGGGGCGTAGGCGCCGGCCACCGTTGCCAGTCGGTCGATATGCACGGCGGCGGGGTCGCGGCCGCGCAGGAAGTCGGCCACCAGCGCACCCCGTGAAGGACCGGTCTGTGCGGCCAGCGGGTCGCGGACATTGGTGACCACGGCCATGCGTCCACCCGCACCGACGCCGGCCCAGCCGCCGCCGGAGCGCAGGTCGCGCCCCCCGATGACGGAGGTCTCATCTTGCCAGGGGGCCAGCGCCGCTGTCGGGCGGGCGTGGAACTCATCACGGTTGCCGGTCATCACCAGCCGCCAGCGCGGGTGGTGCATCCAGCCAAGAGCGAGCAGGCACATGGCCTCATTGTGCACGGTTTGCGCAGTCTGGCGCCGCTTCCTGCCCGTCCCGCATGAATGCGCGAGCGATGTTTCACGCTCTGTCCACACCCCTGAACTTCCGTTCAATCTCAAAAATTGAGACGGATCAGCAACTTGTGGATAAGCCTTGAACAATTCTCTAAAGGTTGTTGCAAGCCATTGATGCGGCTGGCGATTTCCCCGCTGAAAAGTTGTTGACAACCCTTCGGCCGCTGCTAAGGTGGGCATCAGAGGGAAATCCGGGTGTTTTGTGGGTTTTCGTGGTTCAATGTTTCACCGGGCGAAGGATAGGTGCACGCGTCGTGTTCCAGGGCGAGACGGCCATCACAGTTGACGATAAAGGGCGCATGGCGGTTCCCACCGCTTACCGCGACCTCGTCGCGCGCGCCAGCAACAACCGTCTCGTGCTGACCTACAACCCGTTCGAAGCCGGCTGCCTGTGGCTGTATGCAGAGTCGGAATGGGAGCGGGTCCGCGACGACGTCATGTCCAAGCCCAACACCCAGCGCGTCGTGCGCCTGTTGCAGCAGAAGCTGGTCGGCTCGGCCGCCCATCTGGAACTGGACGGCAACGGTCGCATCAGCATCCCCGCCAGCCACCGCGGTGCGGTGGGCATTGAAAAGAAGGCGGTATTGCTCGGTATGGGCGACAAGTTCGAATTGTGGAGCGAGCAGGCGCATCGGGCCCTGATCCAGCAGACGTTGTCTGACGAGGATCTGGGTGATGGGTTGCTCGACCTGAAGTTGTGAGCCGGGGTGCCCGGATGCGCCCAGAAGCGCAGACCGGTCACCTT
Organism: Stenotrophomonas sp. YJH_SMC_33; assembly: GCF_059372295.1. Taxonomy (NCBI): domain Bacteria; kingdom Pseudomonadati; phylum Pseudomonadota; class Gammaproteobacteria; order Lysobacterales; family Lysobacteraceae; genus Stenotrophomonas; species Stenotrophomonas sp. YJH_SMC_33. Next base: position 126,353 of record NZ_JCAFVJ010000012.1, on the reverse strand, counting down.
CCGGTGTCGCAGTCGCCGGCGGTGCACCTGCCGGTCCTGTACACCCAGGTCCTTGAAGGCCTGAGGGTGATCGAAAACGGACGTTATCTGGATGGCACGTTCGGTCGTGGCGGTCATGCACGTGGCGTGCTCACCCAGCTCGGTCCCGAGGGGCGCCTGCTGGTCATGGACAAGGATCCGGAAGCCATCGCCGTTGCCGAGCGCGATTTCGCGCCGGACCCGCGCGTGTCCATCTTCCGTGGCAGCTTCGCCCAGCTGCTGCAGTGGGATGCGACGGCCGAAGGCCTGGACGGCGTGCTGTTCGACCTCGGCGTGTCGTCGCCGCAGCTGGACGTGGCCGAACGTGGCTTCAGCTTCGGCAAGGACGGCCCGCTGGACATGCGCATGGATCCGGACAGTGGTGAAAGCGCCGCGCAGTGGATCAACCGCGTGGAAGAGCGCGAGATCGCCGATGTGCTGTGGACCTACGGCGAAGAGCGCCAGAGCCGCCGCATCGCCCGTGCCATCGTGGCCCGCCGTGAGAAGCAGCCCTTCTCCCGCACCGCCGAACTGGCCGAGCTGATCGCCTCGGTGATGCCGCGTGGAAAAGACAAGATCCACCCGGCCACGCGCAGCTTCCAGGCCATCCGCATCCACATCAACCGCGAGCTGGCCGATCTGGAGGCCGGCTTGGATGCCGCCGTCGAACGGCTCAAGCCCGGTGGCCGCCTGGCGGTGATCAGCTTCCATTCGCTGGAAGACCGCATCGTCAAGCAGTACATGAACCGCCTGGCCAAGGCGCCGCCGGCCAACCGCCGCCTGCCCGAGGCGGTCGCGTTCGTGCCGACGCTGGACCTGATCGGCGGTGCCATCAAGGCCACCGACGAAGAGCTGGCCGCCAACCCGCGTGCCCGCAGCGCCGTGCTGCGCGTGGCGCAGAAGCGGGAGGCCGACGCATGAGCCGGTTGCTGCTGATCATCCTGCTGGCTTCCACCGTGGCCTCGGCGATCGGCGTCGTGTTCGTGCGTCATCGTCACCGGCAGACGTTCATCGAACTGTCGCGCGCCGAGCGCAAGCGCGATGACATCAACCTGGAGTTCGGTCGCCTGCAGCTGGAACAGGCCACCCTGGCCGAAGCCAACCGTGTCGATCGCATCGCCCGCGAGAAGCTCGGCATGAAGTTCCCCGAGGCCGCCGACATCGTGGTGGTGCGGCCATGAGCAAGACCGGCCGCAACCGCCCGCGCAACGCCTTCAACCTGCGCCAGCGCCTGCGCTGGGTCGCGCTGGCGCTCGGCCTGTGCTCGGTGTCGCTGGTCGGTCGTGCCGCCTACGTGCAGATCATCAACAGCGACTTCTACCAGCGCCAGGGCGAGGCCCGTTACCTGCGCGAGCTGCCGATCAAGACCTCGCGCGGCATGATCACCGACCGCAACGGCGAGCCGCTGGCGGTGTCCACCCCCGTCGCCTCGATCTGGGTCAATCCGCAGGACCTGCTGCGTTCGCCCGAGCGCATTCCGGAGCTGGCCCAGGCGGTCGGCATGTCTGTGGATGAGCTGAGCAGCCGCCTGTCGCAGAAGTCGGACAAGGAATTCATGTACCTGCGTCGCCGGATCAATCCGGACGAGGCAGAAAAGGTGGTCGCGCTGAAGATTCCGGGCGTGGCCGCGCAGCGCGAGTTCCGCCGCTTCTACCCGCAGGGTGAGGCGATGGCGCACGTGCTGGGCTTCACCAACATCGACGACCGCGGCCAGGAAGGCCTGGAGCTGGCGTTCGACGAATGGCTGCGCGGCAAGGCCGGTGCCAAGCGGGTGATCCGCAACCGCAAGGGCGAGACCGTCGAAAGCGATCTGCTGCGCGCCGCCGAACCGGGCAAGGACCTGACGCTCAGCATCGACCGCCGCATCCAGTACCTGGCGTTCAAGGAACTGCGCAACGCGCTGGTGGCCAACAAAGCGGCCGGCGGTTCGATGGTGATCATGGACGTGAACACCGGCGAGATCCTGGCCATGGTCAACCTGCCCACCTACAACCCGAATTCGCTGACCGGCGCGCTGCCCGATGCGCGCCGCAACCGTGCGGTGACCGACCTGGTCGAGCCGGGTTCGACGATGAAGCCGTTGACGATTGCCACGGCGCTGCAGGCTGGTGCGGTGACCAAGGACACCATCATCGATACCAACCCGGGTTACATGCAGGTGGCCCGCTTCACCATCCGCGACGTGCCGCGCAACAACGGCGTGCTGAACGTGACCGGCGTGATCACCCGCAGTTCCAACATCGGCGCGGCCAAGGTCGCGGCAAAGATGCCGGACCAGGTGTTCTATGACGGCGTGCGCCGTTTCGGCTACGGCTCGGTGCCGCACAGCGGGTTCCCGGGTGAATCCGGTGGCGTGGTGCGGCGCCCGGCCAACTGGGACGGTGCCACCAAGACCACCATGTCCTACGGCTACGGCCTGAACGTGACACCGCTGCAGATCGCCACCGCCTACTCGGCGCTGGCCAATGGCGGCAAGTTGATCGCGCCGACCTTCGTCAAGGGCCAGCGCAACGAAGCGCATCAGATCATCGACGAGAGCGTCGCCAGGCAGGTGGTGGCGATGATGGAAACGGTGGTCACCCAGGGCGGCGCCAAGCAGGCAGCAGTGCTGGGTTACCGCGTAGCCGGCAAGACCGGTACCGCGCGCAAGACCGGCCCGGGTGGTTACGAGCGTGGCCATTACAACGCGCTGTTTGCCGGTGTGGTGCCGGCCACCAACCCGCGCTTCGCCACCGTCATCGTCATCAACGATCCGCAGGCCGGCAAGTTCTACGGCGGCCTGGTGTCGGCGCCGGTCTATCACAACGTGATGGAAGGCACACTGCGCCTGATGGACGTGCCGCTGGATGACCTGCAGTCGTGGCTGGCCGCACAGCAGTCGGGCAAGGTCGGCCACTCGGCCTCGATCCTGCCCGCACCGCCGGCCGAGACCGCGCTGCCGGTGGATGCCGCCGCTGAATTCGATGCTGCGCTGCCGAGCGCGCACGCCCAGACGCCCCCCGTTACGGGAGGCACGCAATGAGTCCTTCGATGTTGCTTTCGCAGTTGCTTCCCGACGTGGCCCTGGCGGGCCATGATCCCGTTCTGACCGGGCTGGCGCTGGACAGCCGCGCCGTGCGTCCCGGCAATGCCTTCGTCGCCATCGCCGGTTTCGGCGCGCATGGCCTGAACTTTGTCGAGCAGGCCCGCGCGGCCGGTGCCAGCGCCATCCTGTTCGAGCCCCCGGCACCGGCCGAACTGCCGGCGCCAGCCGATGCGATCGCCGTGCCGGGCCTGCGCGCACGCATGGGTGCGATGGCCGACCAGTTCCATGGCGCGCCGTCGCGGGCGATGGCGATGGTGGGCGTGACCGGCACCAACGGCAAGACTTCCACCGTGCAGTTGCTGGCCCAGGCCTGGCACCTGCTCGGAACGCCCAGTGGCAGTATCGGCACGTTGGGCGCCGGACTTTATGGTGCGGTCGAGCCGACCGGTTTCACCACGCCGCTGGTGCTGCAGATGCATGCGCTGCTGGCACAGCTGCGCGACGCCGGTGCGCGCGCGGTGGCGATGGAGGTCAGCTCGCACGCACTGGACCAGGGCCGCGTCGATGCCGTGCACTACGACGTGGCGGTGTTCACCAACCTCACCCGCGATCACCTGGATTACCACGGCGACATGGCCAGCTACGGCGCGGCCAAGGCGCGGCTGTTCCATCGCCCGGGCCTGAAGGCAGCGGTGATCAATCTGGACGACGCCTTCGGTCGCCAGCTGTTCGCCGTCCTGCCGGTGGGCGTGCAGCCGATCGGCCTGAGTTCGCGTGGTGCCAGCGATGCCAGCGTGCGCGCCGAAGCGTTGCAGCTGGATGGTCGTGGCATTGCGTTTGAACTGGTCATCGACGGCCAGCGCGCAGCCGTGCATTCGCCGCTGCTGGGCCGCTTCAATGTGGACAACCTGCTGGCGGTGGCCGGTACCCTGCATGCGCAGGGCCAGCCGCTGCCACGCATCGCCGAGGTGCTGTCGGCGCTGCAGCCGATCCGCGGCCGCATGAACCGCCTCGGCGGCGAGAATGGCCTGCCGACCGTGGTGGTCGACTATGCACATACCCCGGACGCGCTGGAGCAAGCGCTGGGCAGCCTGCATGGTCACCTGCAGGGTACGCTGTTCTGCGTGTTCGGCTGCGGCGGCGAGCGTGACACCGGCAAGCGTCCGCAGATGGCCGCGATCGCCGAGCGCCTGGCCAACCAGGTCATCGTCACCGACGACAATCCGCGTGGCGAAGACGGTGACGTGATCGTCGCCGACATCCTGGCCGGCTTCCAGAATGCCGATGCCGTGACCGTGCAGCGCAGTCGCGCGCGTGCGATCGGCCTGGCTGTGAAGCGTGCCGGTGCCGGCGACATCATCCTGATTGCTGGCAAGGGCCACGAGCCGTACCAGGAAGTGAACGGTGTGCGCCATGACTTCGACGACACCGAGGTGGCTGCCGCTGCACTGGCGGCCAAGGCCGGTGTACTAGAGGCGCAGGCCGGGGAGGGTGCCGCGTGAAGCGCACTCTGCTTTCGCTGATCGCCCACTGGGCCGGCGGTGAGATCCACGGCGACGACGTGGCCATCGACGCGGTCAGCAATGACACCCGCAGCCTCGGTCCTGGCAGCCTGTATGTGGCGCTGCGCGGCGAGCGCTTCGACGGCCATGACTTTGCCGCCGACGCACAGGTGCGCGGTGCCAGCGCGCTGCTGGTCGAGCGCCTGCTGCCGGTCGAGCTGCCGCAGGTGCTGGTGGCCGACAGCGAGCTTGCACTGGCGAAGATCGCCACCGGCATGCAGCGTGACCGGGACACCGAGGTGTTCGCGATCACCGGCAGCAACGGCAAGACCAGCGTGAAGAGCCTGCTGCTGTCGATCCTTCAGCAGGTGGCCCAGCACGCCCACAAGGTGGTCTACGCCAACCCGGGCAACCGCAACAACGAGATCGGCCTGCCGCTGGCGGTGATCGATGCGCCGGAAGATGCCGACTACGCCGTCTACGAGATGGGCGCCGGCAAGCCGGGTGATATCGCCTACCTGACCGAAATCGCCCGCCCGCGCTATGCCCTGGTCAACAACATCGCCCCGGCACACCTGGAACGCATGGGCAGCCTGCTTGGCGTGGCGGTGACCAAGGGCGCAATCTATGCCGCACTGCCGGCCGATGGCGTGGCGGTGATCAACGCCGACGATGCCTACGGCCGCTGGTTCGAACAGCATTTCGTCGGTACCCCGGCACGCTGCCGCGTGCTGCGCTACGGCCTGGAACATACTGCTGATGTGACCGCGCGCGACATCCGCGCAGGTGCGCAGGGCAGCCAGTTCACCCTGGTCTCGCCGGCCGGCGAGGCTCGCGTGGTGCTCGGCCTGCCGGGTCGCCACAACGTCAGCAATGCGCTGGCTGCCGCCAGCCTGGCGCTGTCCGCCGGTGTCGATCTGTCGCTGATCGCGGCTGGCCTGGCCGAGGCGCAGCCGGTACCGGGCCGCCAGATTGCCCATCTGCTGCGCAATGGCGCGGTGCTGGTGGACGACAGCTACAACGCCAATCCCGGTTCGCTGGCCGCGGCCATCGACGCCCTGGCCGCCGCGCCGGAAGAGGGCTGGCTGGTGCTGGGCGACATGCGTGAGCTGGGTCCGGACGCCGGAGCGCTGCACGCGCAGGCCGGGCTCCGCGCGCGGTCGGCCGGCCTCAAGCGCCTGTATGCGCTGGGCCCGCTCAGCGCCGCTGCCGCTACCGCTTTCGGCGAAGGCGGCCGTCATTTCGCCACCCATGACGCGCTGTCGAAGGCGCTGAAGGACGAGCTGCACGCCGGCGTGCGCTGCCTGGTCAAGGGTTCCCGTGGCAGCGCCATGGACACGATTGTCAAAGCGCTGCTGGCGCAAGGAGAGGAATCCCCGCATGTTGTATGAACTGGCTCGATGGTTGCAGCAGTTGGAGAGCCTGTTCGGGCTGTTCAACTACCAGACGTTCCGCGCCATCCTTGCCGCGCTGACGGCCCTGTTCCTGTCGCTGTGGCTCGGCCCGGCGATGATCCGCAAGCTTGCCCAGTTCAAGGGCGGCCAGCCGATCCGCAAGGACGGCCCGCAGACCCATTTCTCCAAGGCCGGTACGCCGACCATGGGTGGCTCGCTGATCCTGCTGACCGTCACCCTGTCGGTGCTGATGTGGGCCGACCTGCGCAACCGCTACGTGTGGCTGGTGCTGGCAGTGATGCTGTGCTTCGGTGCCATCGGCTGGTATGACGACTGGATCAAGATCGTCCGCCGCGACCCGAACGGGCTGAAGTCGCGCTGGAAATACCTGTTGCAGTCGATCTTCGGCCTGGCTGCCGGCCTGTTCCTGTTCCATACAGCCGACGTGCCGGCAGCGCTGACCTTCTACATCCCGATGTTCAAGTCGGTGGCGCTGCCGCTGGCCGGCATCGGCTTCGTGGCGATCGCCTACTTCTGGATCGTCGGCTTCTCCAATGCGGTGAACCTGACCGACGGCCTGGATGGGCTGGCGATCATGCCGACCGTGCTGGTGGCCTGCGCGCTGGGCGTGTTCGCCTACGCCTCGGGCAACGTAGTGTTCGCCAACTACCTGCAGATCCCGCAGATCCCGGGGGCCGGCGAACTGGTCATCATCTGCGCGGCCATCGCCGGCGCGGGCCTGGGCTTCCTGTGGTTCAACACCTATCCGGCCATGGTGTTCATGGGCGACATCGGCGCGCTGGCGCTGGGCGCGGTGCTGGGCACCATCGCGGTGATCACCCGCCAGGAGCTGGTGCTGGTGATCATGGGCGGCGTGTTCGTCATCGAGACGCTGTCGGTGATGATCCAGGTGGCCTCGTTCAAGCTGACCGGCAAGCGCGTGTTCCGCATGGCGCCGATCCACCACCATTTCGAACTGAAGGGCTGGCCGGAGCCGCGCGTGATCGTGCGCTTCTGGATCATCTCCGTCGTGCTTGTGCTGATCGGCCTGGCCACGTTGAAGGTGCGCTGAGATGAACGACCTGTCCCGCCAGGCAACACGCCTTGAAGCCATCGAAGGCAGCTACGACAAGTGGCTGCTGGGCGCGATCATCGCGCTCACCGGCATTGGCGTGGTGATGGTGGCGTCCAGCTCGATCGCGCTGATGAGCAGCCCGTTCTACTACCTCAACCGCCACCTGATCTTCCTGGCGGTGGGTATCGTGCTGGCGGTGCTTGCCGCCCGTACCGAGCTGAAGTCCATCGAGCAGTACAACCAGATGCTGCTGCTGGGCTGCTTCGTGCTGCTGCTGGCGGTGTTCGCGCCGGGCCTGGGCAGCACGGTCAACGGTGCGCGCCGCTGGATCAACCTGGGCATCTCCAAGTTCCAGACGGTCGAGGCGGTGAAAGTGCTCTACATCGTCTGGCTGTCCAGCTACCTGGTGCGCTTCCGCGACGAGGTCAACGCGACTTGGCCGGCGATGCTCAAGCCGCTGGGCGTGGCCGGTGCGCTGGTGGTGCTGTTGCTGCTGCAGCCGGACTTCGGCTCGTCCACCCTGCTGCTGGCGATCACCGCCGGCATGCTGGTGTTGGGCGGGGTGAACATGCCGCGCATGTCGATGCCGGTGATCATCGGCCTGGTCGGCATGAGCGCCCTGGCGATCATCGAGCCGTACCGCATGCGCCGCATCACCTCCTTCCTGGACCCGTGGGCCGACCAGCAGGGCGACGGCTACCAGCTGTCCAACGCGCTGATGGCGGTGGGCCGTGGCGAGTGGACCGGCGTCGGCCTGGGCAACTCGGTGCAGAAGCTGTACTACCTGCCCGAAGCGCATACCGACTTCATCTTCTCGGTCACCGCCGAGGAATTCGGCTTCCTGGGCACCTGCGTGATCGTGGCCCTGTACGCGCTGCTGGTCGGCCGGACCTTCTGGCTGGGCATGCGCTGCGTGGAAATGAAGCGCCACTTCTCTGGCTACATCGCCTTCGGCATCGGCCTGTGGATCAGCATGCAGACCTTCGTCTCGATCGGCGTGAACCTGGGCATCCTGCCGACCAAGGGACTTACTCTGCCGCTGATTTCCTCCGGCGGTTCGTCGGTGCTGATGACCTGCGTTGCGATGGGCCTGTTGCTGCGCGTGTCCTATGAACTCAAGCGTGCCGAGCGCCGCCAGGCCGTGCGCATCGGTGGTGCCGAAGACGCATCTGCTGAGCCGGTGGGCGAGCCAGCCGTGCAGGTGGCCGCCAGCGCGCCGATCAGCGCCGGGGCGACGGCCGCAGCTCCAGCTCCAGCAAACGCCACGCGCGGCACCAGCCGCCTTCAGTCGCGTATCGAACCGACCTTCGGGAGGCTGTCATGAGCGCGGCCACCGATAGCGTGCGCCCGGTGATGATCCTGGCCGGTGGCACCGGCGGTCACATCTTTCCCGGCCTGGCTGTGGCCCGCGTGCTGCGCGAGCGCGGCGTGCCGGTGACCTGGATGGGCGCCGACGGCGCGATGGAAACGCGACTGGTGCCGCAGCACGGCATTCCAATCGACACGCTGGCCATCACCGGCCTGCGCGGCAAGGGCAAGCTGGCCCTGCTGGGCGCGCCGTGGCGGCTGATGCGCGCGCTGCGCGCTGCCGGCATGATCATCCGCAAGCGCCAGCCGCGCGCGGTGGTCGCCTTCGGTGGCTTTGCCTCCGGCCCCGGTGGCATGGCCACCCGCCTGCACGGCCTCCCGCTGCTGGTGCACGAACAGAATCGCGCGCCCGGCATGACCAACCGCATCCTGTCGCGCTATGCGCGCCGCCTCCTCACCGGCTTCCCGGGTACCTTCGCCGAGCGTGAGGAGTTCGTCGGCAATCCGGTGCGCGCAGAGATCGCCGCCACCGCACCGCCGGAACAGCGCTTCGCCGACCGCCACGGACCGCTGCGCGTGCTGGTGGTTGGCGGCAGCCAGGGCGCGCGTGCACTGAACACCGGCGTGCCGCAGGCGATCGCCGCACTCGGCCCCGGCATTCCGGTACAGGTGCGCCACCAGAGTGGCGAGAAAATGCACGCCGAAGCGGTGGAGGCGTATGCAAAGGCCGGCGTGCTGGCCGACATCACGCCGTTCATCGCCGACATGGCCGAGGCCTTCGCCTGGGCCGACCTGGTGGTGTGCCGCGCGGGCGCTTCGACGCTGGCCGAGCTGTGCGCGGTCGGTGTCGGCAGTGTGCTGGTGCCATTCCCCGCTGCCGTCGACGATCACCAGACCCGCAATGCGGAGTATCTGGTCGAGCGCGGTGCTGCGGTTTTGCTGAAGCAGGACGGAACGCTGGCCGACGGCATTGCCGCACTGCTGCGCGATCTGTCCGAAAATCCCGCCCGCCGCATGCAGATGGCGCAAGCCGCGCGTGCCCTGGCCAAGGTCGATGCCGCCGAGCGCATCGCCGATATCATTCTTGAGGAAGCTGTATGAAGAAGGCATGCCACCGCGCCTGCCCTGCGCGAGGCCGCGCATGATCCGTCGCCTGCACGACACCAACGACCTGGTGCGCGCGTTCCCGCGCGTGCATTTCGTCGGCATCGGCGGCACCGGCATGAGCGGTATCGCCGAAGTGATGCTGACGCTGGGCTATGAGGTGTCCGGCTCGGACAACGCCGACAACGTGGCAACCCGTCGGCTGGCCAGCCTGGGTGCGCGCATCATGCGCGGCCACTCGGCAGCCAACGTACTGGGCACCGACTGCGTGGTGGTCTCCAGTGCCATCCGCGAAGACAACCCGGAACTGATGGAAGCGCGCAGCCAGCGCATTCCGATCATGCCGCGTGCGGCGATGCTGGCCGAGCTGATGCGCTTCCGCCGCGGCATCGCCGTGGCCGGTACCCATGGCAAGACCACCACCACCAGCCTGACTGCTGCGGTGCTGAGCGAAGGTGGCCTGGACCCGACGTTCGTGATCGGTGGCCAGCTGCTGGCGGCCGGTGCCAACGCCAAGCTGGGCGGAGGCCAGTGGCTGGTGGCCGAGGCCGACGAAAGCGATGGCAGCTTCCTGCGCCTGAACCCGCTGATGTCGATCATCACCAACATTGATGCCGACCATCTGGAAAACTACGGCAACGACTTTGCCCGCGTGCAGGCGGCGTTCGCCGAATTCCTGCAGCGCCTGCCGTTCTACGGCCTGGCCGTGCTGTGCATCGATGACCCGGAAGTGGCCGCGCTGGCCGCCAAAACCCCGCGTCACGTGATGAGCTACGGCATGAGCCCGCAGGCCGACGTGCGCGCCGAGAACGTGGTGCAGGAAGGGCCGCGCATGCGCTTCACCCTGCGCCTGCCGCAGGGCACCAGCCAGGAAGTGGTGCTGGCGCTGCCGGGCAGGCACAACGTGCTCAACGCGCTGGCCGCCGCCGCAGTGGGCTGGCAGCTGGGCGTGGCGCCGGATGCCATCGCGCGTGCGTTGGAAAGCTTCGCCGGTGTCGGCCGTCGCTTCAACGATCTGGGCGAAGTGACCACCGCCAGTGGTGCCAAGGTCCGTATCATCGATGACTACGGCCATCACCCGAGCGAGCTGGAGGCCGTGTTCGCCGCGGCCCGCGGTGGCTGGGCTGACAAGCGCCTGGTGGTGGCCTTCCAGCCGCACCGCTACAGCCGCACCCGTGACCAGTTCGACAAGTTCGCTGCGGTGCTGTCCAGCGTCGACGCACTGGTACTGAGCGAGGTCTACCCGGCCGGTGAGGAACCGATTGCCGGTGCCGACTCGCATGCGCTGGCCCGCGCCATCCGCGCCCGCGGTCGCAGCGAGCCGGTGGTGGTGGGCAAGGCTGCCGAACTGGCCAGCGTGCTGCCGGACGTGCTGCAGGACGGTGACCTGCTGCTGATGATGGGTGCGGGCGATATTGGCGCCGTGGCCACCCACATCGCGGTGGAAGGCTTCAAGGGGGAGGGCGAGGCGTGAGCACGCTGACCTTCCCGCCGCTGCGCGTGACCGACCCGGCTGTGTTCGGTCGCGTCGCCGTGCTGCTCGGTGGCACTTCCAGCGAACGCGAGGTGTCGCTGGATTCCGGCCGCAACGTACTGGAAGCACTGCAGTCGCGCGGTGTCGATGCGTTCGCGGTGGACGGCATTCCGGCGCTGGCCAAGGCGCTGGCTGCCGGCGGCATCGACCGTGTGTTCAACATCCTGCACGGCCACAACGGTGGTGGTGAGGACGGCATCGTGCAGGGCCTGATGGACGCCTTCGGCGTGCCGTACACCGGCTCGGACGTGCTGGGCTCTGCGCTGAGCATGGACAAGATCCGTACCAAGCAGGTGTGGTTGTCGCTGGGCCTGCCGACCCCGCAATACCGCAAGGTCGACGCATCGAACGTGCATGCACTGGCGGCCGAGCTGGGCCTGCCGGTGGTGGTCAAGCCGGCCAACGAAGGCTCCAGCGTGGGCATCAGCCGGGTCACCGACGAGGCTGGCCTGGACGAGGCCGTGACCCTGGCCGCGCGCTACGACGGCCAGTTGCTGATGGAGCAGATGGTGGTGGGCGATGAGCTGACCGTGGCCATCCTCGGCGACGTTGCCCTGCCGTCGATCCGCATCGTGCCCAAGGGCCAGTGGTACGACTACAACGCCAAGTACATCGCCGAGGACACCCAGTACCTCTGCCCGGGCCTGGAGGGTGGCGACGAAGCGGAAATCCGCCGCATCGCGCTGGCCGCGTTCCGCGCGGCCGGTTGCCGTGGTTGGGGCCGCGTGGACGTGATGCGCGACCGCAGCAGCGGCCGCTTCTTCCTGCTGGAAGTGAATACCGCGCCGGGCATGACCAGCCATTCGCTGGTACCCAAGGCGGCCCGCCAAGCCGGCATCGGTTTCGAGGAACTGGTGTGGCGCGTGCTGGAACAGACCCTGGAGGCTTCGCACGCATGAACGCGGTGCTGCGCATCTTCGTCTGGCTGTTGGCGCTGTCGGTGGTTGCACTGCCGGTGGTGGCCGTGGTCAATGGCTGGGTCGGCGCCGAGCGCTGGCCGCTGGCGAAGCTGCGCGTGCATGGCGAGTTCAAGCGGGTACCGGCCGAGCAGCTGCAGCAGGTGCTGCTGCCGTATGCGCGCGCCGGCTTCTTCGCGGTCAAGCTGCAGGACGCGCAGGACGCACTGGAAAAACTGCCGTGGGTGGAAAGCGCGCGGGTGCGCAAGCAGTGGCCGGACGTGCTGGAAGTGACCCTGGTCGAGCACAAGCCGTTCGCGCGCTGGGGCAACGACCGCCTGGTTTCCGAGCAGGGCAAGTTGTTCCCCACGCCGAAGAAGCTGGCCGACCTGGCGTTGCCCGAACTGGACGGCCCGGACAGCCAGACCGAAGAAGTGATGAAGCTGTACAGCGACTCGCGTGCATTGTTCGCACCGGCCGGCGTCGATGTGCGCCGGGTAACGATGGATGCACGCGGCAGCTGGTCGCTGGTGCTGAGCAACGGCACCGAAGTGGTGGTCGGCCGTGACGATGCGCGCTCGCGCCTGCAGCGCTTCGTCAAGGTACTGCCACAGCTCAACCGCCAGGACGCGCCGATCGAGCGCGCCGACCTCCGCTACACCAATGGTTTCACGCTGAGCTGGGGTACCCCGGCCACGCCGGCGAAAACGCCGGCGACCCCAGCCAGCAGGACGCAGGAAAGGACATGAATCGCAAGGGTGACAAATCGCTGATCGTTGGCCTGGACATCGGCACCTCCAAGGTGGTGGCGCTGGTGGGCGAGTATTCGCCGGGCAACCCGATCGAAGTGATCGGCATCGGCTCGCACGAATCGCGCGGGTTGAAGCGCGGCGTGGTGGTGGACATCGAATCGACCGTGCAGTCGATCCAGCGCGCGGTGGAAGAAGCCGAGCTGATGGCCGGCTGCGAGATCCGCTCGGTGTACGCCTCGATCTCCGGCAACCACGTGCAGTGCAAGAACTCGCCCGGCATCGTGCCGATCCGTGACGGGGAAGTGACCTGGGGCGACCTGGATCGCGTGCTCGATGCGGCCAAGGCGGTGGCGATTCCGGCCGACCAGAAGATCCTGCACGCGATCCCGCGCGAGTACGTGCTGGACGATTCGCAGGAAGGCATCCGCAACCCGGTCGGCATGACCGGCGTGCGCCTGGAGGTGCATGCGCACCTGGTGGTGTGCGCGCAGTCGGCCGCAGCCAACATCAGCAAGTGCGTACAGCGCTGTGGCCTGCAGGTGGACGACCTGGTGCTGTCCTCGCTGGCCTCCAGCGTTGCGGTGCTGACCGCTGACGAACGCGAGCTGGGCGTGGTGCTGGTCGACATGGGCGCCGGCACCACCGACATCGCGGTGTTCGTGCAGGGCGCGATCTGCCACACGGCCTCGCTGCCGATCGCCGGCGACCACGTCACCAACGATATCGCGCACATGCTGCGCACGCCCACCCCGGAAGCCGAGCAGATCAAGGTGCGCTACGCCTGCGCCCTGGCCCAGCTGGCCACCGCCGAGGAAAGCATCCAGGTGCCGTCGGTGGGCGACCGTCCACCGCGCCGCATGCCGCGCCATTCGCTGGCGCAGGCGGTGCAGGGCCGCTACGAGGAGATCTTCGAGATGGTGCAGGCCGAACTGCGCCGCTCCGGCTTCGAGGAACTGGTGCGCGCTGGCATGGTGCTGACCGGTGGCGCTTCGAAGATGGAGGGCGTGGTCGAACTGGCCGAGGAAATGCTGCAGATGCCGGTGCGCGTGGGCATCCCGCAGCACGTCACCGGCCTGGGCGAAGTGGTGGGCAACCCGGTGCACGCCACCGGCGTGGGCCTGCTGCTGATGGGCAGCCAGATCGAGCACCCGCGGCGGCCATCGCTGCCGACCGGGCGCGCTGGAAGCATGTTCAAGAAGCTCAAGACCTGGTTCCGCGGCGAGTTCTGACGCGGAACACGCAACTCCGGGCCCGGCCCGGCGCAACACCCGCAGTACCCGCATCACAACGCAACAACGCAACAACGCAATACACAACCCACACAGCCGCAACGGCAACATGACACGCGAAGGCAGGAGGCCCGACCGTCCATGCCACCGACAAGCGGATACAACGAGGACACGGACATGGCGCATTTTGAACTGATCGAAAAGATGGCACCCAATGCGGTGATCAAGGTGGTTGGCGTGGGCGGCGGCGGCGGCAATGCCGTGGCGCACATGGTCAACTCGGCGGTGGACGGCGTGGAATTCATCACCGCCAACACCGACTCGCAGGCCATCAAGAATTGTGGTGCCAAGCTGCAGCTGCAGCTGGGTACCAACGTGACCAAGGGCCTGGGCGCAGGCGCGAACCCGGAAGTCGGCCGCCAGGCCGCGCTGGAAGACCGTGAGCGCATCATGGACGCGCTGCAGGGCGCGGACATGGTGTTCATCACCGCCGGCATGGGCGGCGGCACCGGCACCGGCGCTGCGCCGGTGGTGGCACAGCTGGCCAAGGAAATGGGCATCCTGACCGTGGCCGTTGTCACCAAGCCGTTCCCGTTCGAAGGCCGTCGCCGCATGCAGGTGGCGCTGAAGGGCATCGAGGAACTGAGCCAGCACTGCGACTCGCTGATCACCATCCCGAACGAGAAGCTGATCACCGTGCTGGGTCGCAACGCGACCATGATCCAGGCCTTCCGCGCCGCCAACGACGTGCTGCAGGGCGCCGTGCAGGGCATCGCCGACCTGATCGTGCGTCCGGGCCTGATCAACGTCGACTTCGCCGACGTGCGTACCGTCATGTCCGAAATGGGCCTGGCGATGATGGGCACCGGCACCGCCCGTGGCGATGACCGCGCCCAGGCCGCCGCCGAAGCCGCCATCCAGAACCCGCTGCTGGATGATGTGAACCTGGCCGGTGCCAACGGCATCCTGGTCAACATCACCGCCGGCGCCGACTTCACCATGGCCGAGTTCGACGAGATCGGCCGCACCATCGATGGCTTCGCTTCCGAAGACGCCACCGTGGTGGTCGGTACCGTGCTGGATCCGGACATGCAGGACGAAGTGCGCGTGACCGTGGTCGCTACCGGCCTGAACCGCGTTTCGGCCAGCAAGACCCAGCGTCCGGGCGAGCGTGCGCCGATCAAGCTGGTCCGCAATGCCACGACCGGCCAGCCGGAGTTCGGCGACTTCGACAACGGTGGCGACGCTGTGTCCAAGGCCGTCGGCGGCATGGGCCTGGGCCTGCGTCGCGCCAGCAGCGATACCGCGGCCGCTTCGGCCCCGTCGGCGCCGTCCTCCCCGGCCCCGGCTGCGGCGGAACTGCCGAACGACTACCTGGACATCCCGGCGTTCCTGCGCCGCCAGGCGGACTGAGCGGGGCGGCCCGGGGTTGTCCTCCCCGGGTAGCGCCACCATGTCCTGAAAACGCGGGCGCCGGGCCAGGATGGGCCCGGCCGCCCTGCTTCACGCGCGTCCTGCCGGCGTTTCAGCCGGGGTAGGGGAGCGTGCGTGTTAATCTAATGTGTCACTTCCGGTCCATCCCCCATGATCCAGCAACGCACCCTCAAGAACACGATCCGCGCCACCGGCGTTGGCCTGCACAGCGGCGACAAGGTCTACATGACCCTGCGCCCGGCACCGGTCAACCATGGCATCGTGTTCCGCCGCGTGGACCTGGACCCGGTGGTGGAAGTGCCGGCCAAGGCCGAGCTGGTCACCGAAGTGACCCTGTGCACCGGCCTGACCTGCAACGACGCCAAGATCCAGACCGTCGAACACCTGATGTCGGCGCTGGCTGGCCTGGGTGTGGACAACATCATCGTCGAACTGTCCTCGGCCGAGCTGCCGATCATGGACGGTTCGGCCGGCCCGTTCGTGTTCCTGCTGCAGTCGGCAGGCATCGTGGAACAGGATGCGCCCAAGCGCTTCATCCGCGTGCTGAAGACCGTGGAAGTGACCGAGGGCGACAAGGTGGCCCGCTTCACCCCGTACGAGGGTTACAAGCTGGGCTTCACCATCCAGTTCGACCACCCGATGATCCCGGCCAAGCAGTCGCGCCAGGAAATCGAGTTCTCGACGCTGGCCTACACCAAGGAAATCTCCCGCGCGCGCACCTTCGGTTTCATGCGCGACCTGGAATACATGCGCGAGCGCAACCTGGGCCTGGGCGGTTCGATGGACAACGCCATCGTGCTGGACGAGTTCCGCGTGCTCAACGAAGACGGCCTGCGCTACGCCGACGAATTCGTGCGCCACAAGATCCTCGATGCGATCGGCGACCTCTACCTGGCCGGTGGCCAGGTGCTGGGCGCTTACGAGGGCTTCAAATCCGGCCACGCGCTCAACAACAAGCTAGTGCGGGCGCTGATGGCCGACGCCACTGCCTGGGAATGGGTCAGCTTCGACTCGCCTGCCACCCCGGGTCCGGTCGAATACGCCACTCCGGCCTATGCCTGATTCCGTAGGTCGTTGAATTTAAAGATAAAAACGCCGCCACCCGAGGCGGCGTTGTTGTTTCCGGCGAAGACGACGCATTCAGTGTGCTTGAAAAAGCATCAAGGCCGGTTCGAGGTCACGGTTTTGTGAACCTGTTGGATCCGAAGCCTGAATTTAACGCCGTTTTAACAACAATCTAACGACAGGCCCCTGGATGGCCGCTAGGATGCGACCCGGCCCCCGAAATGTTTCACGCCGTGGTGACACGCGCGATGGGGAGCGGAGCCGGATGCTCCGTTGCCATCATGACCGTTTCTTCGGTTTGGAAGGAACGTCCTGCAGGCAAGCCAAGGCGTCGCGTAGCCCTTTGTGCGTGGCGGCTGAAACTGCGTGGGGTCCATTCCGGTTGTCGAGCGCTGGGGAGCGCGTGGGAGTGGGAGACGCAGTCTTGATGGTCACCTTGGTGGCCTTCAGCCCGATGGAACGGGCCGCGTCGAGCAACTGGGCTTCGGCAAGCCGCAACTTGGCATGCCAGACCGGGGATTCGACGAGAAAAACGAGGTGTTCCCCGTCCACATTGGCCAGCCGGCAGCGGCTGCGCAGAGGTGGCGGCAACTGGGGGCGCAACTGTCGGTCCAGCGCGTCGAGCCACAGGGCACGCCGCAGCGGGTTCCCGCTTTTGTCCGCCATTACCGCATCCAGCGCCGGTTTCGGTGCCGACGCGGGGCGAACGCTGGATTTCGGCTCAGACATGAAAACTCACTGATGGCATTCAAAAAGATCGTAATCAAAACGCGTGAAGGACAGGCCAAATCGTCGCCGATCACGCGTTTGCGGTTCTATTTCGAGGACCGCCCCCGCGCCCTGCTGGGCAGCGTGCTCGGGGTAGGCTGCATTATCGGCCTTGCTGGCGGCATTGGCGTCAGCGCGCTGAATGATTCCCGGCTGCAGGCCAAGGTCGAGCGCCAGGATGCGGAGCTGGCCAAGGTCAAGCGCGATGCGCAGACCCAGGTCAACGCGCTGGCGGCCCGTCTCGGCGAGCTGCAGGCCCAGGCCACCCGCCTCAACGCGCTCGGCGAACGGCTGACCCAGATGGGCAAGCTGGAGGATGGCGAGTTCGACTTCAACGAGACCCCCGGTCTCGGTGACGGTGACGCAGGCGGTCCGACCAGCGACATCCCGGTCAAGGACGTCAACGCCGACTTACAGGTGCTGGAGCAGCGCTTCGCTGCTTCAGGCCGCCAGTTGTCGGTGATGGAGTCGCTGATGTTCGACCACCAGCTGCAGCAGAACGCCGTGCCTTCGCGCATGCCGATCCGCAACAGCTACGTGACCTCCGGCTTCGGCACCCGTGCCGACCCGTTCGGCCGAGGCGCCGCCACCCACAAGGGCATGGACTTCCACGCCAAGGTCGGTGACCCGGTGATGGCCGTGGCCGAAGGCGTGGTCAGCTTCGCCGGCGTGAAGGGGGGCTACGGCAACGTGGTCGACGTCGACCACGGAAATGGCTACGTCACCCGCTACGCGCACAATTCCCGCCTGGTGGTGAAGGCCGGCGACCTGGTCCGTGCCGGCCAGGAAGTGGCCAAGGCCGGTTCCACCGGTCGTTCGACCGGTGCCCACGTGCACTTCGAGGTGTGGGAGAACGGCAACGTGGTCAACCCGCGCAAATTCCTCGGCGACGGCGGCAACACGCCGGTCGGCCGCGTCAGCCGCGGCTGATCCCGGGTCGGATCCCTTCCGCGCCGCGGGAGGGCTCTGACCCGATGCGGTTGACCTGGTAGTGCCGGCCGCTGGCCGGCAACCTCATGATCTTCGGCAGCATCGCGGCTCACCGGCCAGCGGCCGGCACTACCCCTCGGGGTTGAAACCTCAGCCGCCCGTCCCAAGCTACAATGGGTGTTGCCATCGACAGGGCGCCAGGCGCCCTGTTTCGTTTGCGGCGGACGGATCCCCAGGGGGAGGCCGGGCGTCGTGTCCATCCAACCCGGTTCCTTCAATGATCAACAGCCTGCTTACCCGCGTATTTGGCAGTCGTAACGAACGACAGCTGCGCCAGCTCAACCGCATCGTCGCCAAGATCAATGCGCTGGAGCCGGAGATCGAGAAGCTTTCCGACGAGCAGCTTCAGGCCAAGACGCCGGAGTTCAAGCAGCGCATTGCCGGTGGTGAAGCCCTGGACAAGGTGCTGCCGGAAGCGTTCGCGGTGTGCCGCGAAGCCGGCCGCCGCGTTCTGGGCATGCGCCATTACGACGTGCAGCTGATCGGCGGCATGGTGCTTCACCTGGGCAAGATCGCAGAAATGCGTACCGGTGAAGGCAAGACCCTGGTGGCGACCCTGCCGGTGTACCTCAACGCGCTGGAAGGCAAGGGCGTGCACGTGGTCACCGTGAACGACTACCTGGCCCGCCGCGACGCCGCGCAGATGGGCAAGCTGTACAACTGGCTGGGCCTGAGCGTGGGCGTGGTCTACCCGGGCATGCCGCACAGCGACAAGCGCGAAGCCTACGCTGCGGATATCACCTACGGCACCAACAACGAATTCGGTTTCGACTACCTGCGCGACAACATGGCGCTGTCCAAGGCCGACCGCTACCAGCGCGGCCTGCACTACGCCATCGTCGACGAAGTCGACTCCATCCTGATCGACGAAGCGCGTACCCCGCTGATCATCTCCGGTCCGGCCGACGATTCCCCGGAGCTGTACATCCGTGTCAACCGCGTCGTGCCGCACCTGGTCAAGCAGGAGAGCGAGGACGGCGAAGGTGATTTCTGGGTCGATGAGAAGGGCAAGCAGGTGCACCTGTCCGAAGCGGGCATGGAGCACGCCGAGCAGCTGCTGGTGGAAGCCGGCATCCTCAACGGCGAAACCGAAGGCCTGTACGCGGCGCAGAACCTGACCGTGGTCCACCATCTCAACGCCGCCCTGCGCGCGCACGCGATCTACCAGCGCGACGTTGACTACATCGTGCGCGACGGCGAAGTGGTCATCGTCGATGAGTTCACCGGTCGTACCCTGGCCGGCCGCCGCTGGTCCGATGGCCTGCACCAGGCGGTGGAAGCGAAGGAAGGCGTGCCGGTCCAGCGCGAGAACCAGACGCTGGCGAGCATCACCTTCCAGAACCTGTTCCGCATGTACAAGAAGCTGTCCGGCATGACCGGCACGGCCGATACCGAAGCCTTCGAGTTCCAGAGCATCTACGGCCTGGAAGTGGTGGTGATCCCGACCAACCGCCCGACCATCCGCAAGGACAGCCCGGACCAGGTGTTCCTCAACCGCAAGGGCAAGTTCAATGCGGTGCTGGCCGACATTGAAGAGTGCGCCAAGCGCGGCCAGCCGGTGCTGGTCGGTACCACCTCGATTGAAACTTCGGAAATGCTGTCCGAGCACCTGAGCAAGGCCGGTGTGAAGCACGAAGTGCTCAATGCCAAGCAGCACGACCGCGAAGCGACCATCGTCGCCAACGCCGGCCGTCCGGGCGCGGTGACCATCGCCACCAACATGGCCGGCCGTGGTACCGACATCGTGCTGGGCGGTTCGCTGGAAGCAGAGCTCCACGCGCTGGGCGAGGACGCGACCGACGAGCAGAAAGCCGCGGTAAAGGCCGACTGGCAGAAGCGCCACGAGGCAGTGAAGGCGGCGGGCGGCCTGCACATCGTCGGCACCGAGCGCCATGAGTCGCGCCGTATCGACAACCAGCTGCGTGGCCGTTCCGGCCGCCAGGGTGACCCGGGTTCGTCCCGCTTCTACCTGTCGCTGGAAGACAACCTGATGCGCATCTTCGCCTCCGACTGGGTGCAGAAGGCCATGCGCATGATGGGCATGAAGGAAGACGACGTCATCGAGGACCGCCTGGTCAGCCGCCAGATCGAAAAGGCGCAGCGCAAGGTCGAGGCCCACAACTTCGACATCCGCAAGAACCTGCTGGACTTCGACGACGTCAACAACGACCAGCGCAAGGTGATCTACGCCCAGCGCGACGAGCTGCTGGACGCCGAATCGGTGAAGGACAACGTCGACGGCATCCGCGACGACGTGATCTTCGACGTGGTGGCCCGCTTCGTGCCGCCGAACTCGATCGACGAGCAGTGGGACCTGCGTGGCCTGGAAGCGACCCTCGAGTCGGACTTCGGCCTGCAGATGTCGCTGACCGACCTGGTCAAGGAACACGAGGAGCTGGACGCCGAGGCGATTGCCGCCAAGGTTCAGGAACGCGTCAACCAGCACTTCGCCGAGAAGGAAGCCGGCGTGGGCGAAGAGACCATGCGCGCGCTGGAGAAGCACGTGATGCTGACCGTTCTGGACCAGAGCTGGAAGGAGCACCTGGCGCGCATGGATTACCTGCGCCAGGGCATCTACCTGCGTGGTTACGCGCAGAAGCAGCCGAAGCAGGAATACAAGAAGGAAGCCTTCGAGCTGTTCTCGGACATGCTGGAAAACGTCAAGCGCGAAGTGGTGACCCTGCTGTCGCGCGTGCGCATCCGCAGCGACGAGGAAGTGCAGGCGCTGGAAGCGGCCGAACGCCAGCAGGCCGAAGCCCGCCTGAGCCAGTCGCAGTTCCAGCACCAGGACGTGGGCGGCTACAGCGCCGACGAGGAAGCCGCGCAGGTGCAGGCTGCCCAGCAGGGCGTGGCGCAGATGCAGCGCGACGAGCCGAAGATCGGCCGCAACGATCCGTGCCCGTGCGGCAGTGGCAAGAAGTACAAGCACTGCCACGGCCAGCTGAGCTGATGCCGAAGAGCCCCGCGACAGCGGGGCTTTTCGTTTGTGGCAGGGGAGTTGCAGCGGATCCGTGATTGCGCCGGCCGCCCTGTTCTGGGCATGCTTCCCCCCATGCCTTCCCCCACCCGATCGATCCACGTTGTGGCCGCCGTCATCACCGACGCCCGTGGCCGCGTGCTGCTCAACCGCCGTACCGAGAACCGCGACATGGCCGGCCTGTGGGAGTTTCCCGGCGGCAAACGCGAATCCGGCGAGACCTCCGAACAGGCGCTGGTGCGCGAGCTGCGCGAGGAACTGGGCATCGAGGCCGATGTCGGCGAGTGGCTGATGGATGTGCCGCAGCGCTATCCGGACAAGCACCTGACCCTGGAGGTGCGCCACGTGCGCAGCTGGAAGGGGACACCGCGTGGGCGGGAGGGCCAGGCGATCACCTGGGTGGCGCCCGACAAGCTGGGCCGCTATTCAATGCCGCCGGCAGACCTGCCGGTGGTGGCCGCCCTGCGCCAGCCCGACAGCTACCTGATCACCCCGCCGCCGGCCGATGATGAGGGCGGCGTGCGGCATTGGCATGAACAGCTGCAGCGCGTGGTGGCTGCGGGCCAGCAGCGCATCCAACTGCGGTTGCCGACGGCCCATCCGCAGCGGCAGGCGATGGTCGAGCAGGTCGTGCGTGCGCATCGCCGCAGCGGCGTGCAGTGGCTGCTCAACCGCGATATCGAGCTGGCACGCGCACTGGGCGTGGGCGTGCATCTGGGCAGCGAACAGCTGCTGGAGCTGTCGCAGCGTCCGCTGCCCGAAGGCCAGCTGGTGGCCGCGTCCTGCCATGACCTGCAGCAGCTGCAGGCCGCACAGCAGTTGGGCTGCGACTTCGCCGTGCTGGGTCCGGTGCAGGCCACGGCCAGCCATCCCGATGCCGTGCCGCTGGGCTGGGATGCCTTCGCCGAGCTGCGTGCGCAGGTGTCACTGCCGATCTACGCGCTGGGTGGCATGGGCAGTGGCCACATCAGTGAGGCGCGTCGCCATGGTGGGCAGGGCATCGCCGCCATTCGCGCGCTGTGGCCGGCGTGATGTCAGGGTCGGATCATCGCAACGCGGGGCTCTGACCCTCCCGATCACAACGTGATCCAGAAACACCCGTACTGCCGCCGCAACCCCAGCACCGTCGAAGCGCGCGACACGCTGCCGGGCAAGGTCTGTTCCAGGCGCAGGCCGATCGGATGCCGCGCCACGGAGGCCACAGAGTCGGATCCCTGCGCAGCAGGGCTCTGGCCCTCATCCTGCGATTGCGGCAGCGCCTGCGAGGGATACACCGGCACCACGTCCACCAATGGCCGCCGCGCCAACGATTCTAGTTGGCCGAGGATGCGCTGCGCACCCGCATCAGAGACCGCGCCCCACAGGTACAGCGAGGACAGCCGGTTCACATCATTGCTGACGATGCCGTTGCGCAATGCGTCCACCAGTTCACTCAGCCGACGCGGGCAGCGTGCCCCCAGGGTATCGCGCTGCAGGATGTTGCCGCTGGGCGCAGGCGGCGGCAGCCGCGACTGCGCACCCAGGCTGTCGCAGGGACGGTCGGTATACACGCTCTGGCCCTGGGCATCCGTACAGCGGTTCAGGCGCGTGGACTGTGCGTGGGCGACGCTCGACAGCACGCACAGCGGCAGCAGCAACAGCAGGAAGGAAAGCCGGATCATGCCCGCAGGGTAACGCCGATCATGCTCGCGCGGCGTGCTTTCAGTCCTGGAGCAGCTTCAGCACCGAGGTGGTCGGCTTGGCCAGGTTCAGCGTGTAGAAGTGCAGGCCGGGCGCGCCGCCTTCGATCAGGCGCTGGCACAGCCGGGCCACCACTTCCGTGCCGAATGCACGCACCGACTCCGCATCATCGCCATAGGCCTGCATCTTGCGACTGATCCAGCGCGGAATCTCCGCACCACACTGTTCGGAGAAGCGGCGCAGCTGGCTGAAGTTGGCGATCGGCATGATGCCCGGCGTGATCGGCACCTGCACGCCCAGCCGCCGCACTTCATCGACGAAATGGAAGTACGCGTCCGGATTGAAGAAATACTGGGTGATGGCCGCATCGGCACCGGCATCGATCTTGGCCTTGAAGTGCCTCAGGTCAGCCAGTGAATCGGAGGCCTGCGGATGCGTCTCCGGATACGCGCCCACTTCGATGTGGAACGCATCGCCGTGTTCGGCGCGGATGAAGGCGATCAGTTCGGCGGCATAGCGCATGTCGCCGGGAAAGCCCATGCCCGAGGGCAGGTCGCCACGCAGCGCGACCAGGCGGCGGCAGCCGATGGCGCGGTACAGCTTGAGCAGCTCGCGGATCTCCTGGCGGGTGCCGCCCACGCACGACAGGTGCGGCGCGGCATCGAACCCATGGTGCTGGTTGAGGTGGCGCACGGTCTCGGAGGTGTAGCTCAGGGTCGAGCCACCGGCGCCGAAGGTACACGACACGTATTCGGGGCCGTAGTCCTTCAGCTTGGCCGCGGCACGGTCCAGCTGGCTGCGCTGTTCGTCGGTCTTGGGCGGATAGAACTCGAAGCTGATGGCGGTCATGGCGCGGATGGCGGCGGTCGGTGCGGAGCAGTATATCTCTTCATCAAGATGGATGCTTGAGGATTGCGTGAGGCCCAGCCGTCCCCAACCCGCGACCGTTCGCCCCGCCGTCCGGCCGCTGCTCCGAAATCGCAACCGGCATGCGTCGGCCGGGCCCACGCTGCTCCCATCCCGGCAGCACCCACCCGATGAAGGAGCAGACGATGAAGATCTTCCTGGCACTCTGGTACGCAATGAAGGCGCTGGCCCGGCTGGCGATGATCGGCATGGCGATGGCCGTGCTCGGTTCCGGCTCGGCGCATGCCGCCACTGTCGGCGCCCCGGGTGCGGGCAAGGTGCAGGTCGAGGTGGTCGGCAAGGGCCGTCCGCTGCTGATGATCCCCGGCCTGAACAGCAGCGCCGAGGTCTGGCGCGAGACTTGCCTGGCGCTGAAGGACGTGCAGTGCCATCTGGTGCAGCTGCCGGGCTTTGCCGGCGCTGCGCCTGCCGACCCGCGCCCGGCCGAATTCCTGACGGCGATGCGCGGGCAGCTGCTGGCCTACCTGCACGACCAACAGCTGGGCCCGGTGGTGGTGAT
Source organism: Stenotrophomonas sp. YJH_SMC_33 (assembly GCF_059372295.1). Lineage (NCBI taxonomy): Bacteria > Pseudomonadati > Pseudomonadota > Gammaproteobacteria > Lysobacterales > Lysobacteraceae > Stenotrophomonas > Stenotrophomonas sp. YJH_SMC_33. Next base: position 102,176 of record NZ_JCAFVJ010000012.1, on the reverse strand, counting down.
CGGCCACAGTCTTGGCGGCCTGCTGGGGCTGCAGGTGGCGCAGGCCGAGCCGAAGGCGGTCAGCGCACTGGTGGTGGTCGATGCATTGCCGTTCCTGCCGGCGGCGCGTGACCCGAACGCCACCGCAGACAGCGTGCGGCCGATGGCCGACCACCTGCGCAAGGGCATGCTCGCCGCCGATGCCGCGCAGTGGCAGGCGCAGCTGAAAGCCGGCCTGCCGGGCATGACACGCGATCCGCAGCGGCAGGCCGAACTGGGGCGCTGGGGCGAAGCCAGCGACCGCCAGACCACCGCTGACGCCATGCATGCGGTGATGACCACCGACCTGCGTGACAGCATCGCCTCGATCACCGCACCGACGCTGGTGCTGGGCAGCTGGGCCGGCTACCAGCCGATGGGCGGCACCGAGGACAGCACGCGCGCGGTGTTCCATGCGCAGTACGCGAAACTGCAGGGCGTGCAGATCGCGATGAGCGCGCAGGGGTTCCACTTCCTGATGTGGGATGATCCGCGCTGGCTGCGCGGTCAGGTGCAGGCCTTCCTCGACCACCACCACTGAGTTTCAACACGCCTCGGAATGGACATGCCGGATTCCTCCTCGACGGTACGCTTCTGGCTGCTCAATGCGCTGGTGTGGGCGCTCTATGGCGTTGCCGGAATCGGCCTGCGCCAGGCCTATTTCAGCGATGCCGGAAGCGCAGGCGTGTTGATCACGCTGGGCCTGGCGTTGGCCCTGTTCGGGTGCAGCGGTGCCATCCGTGCGCTGGCGCTGCGTGCCGACTGGTGGGCGCGCGGCACGGCCGGGCTGTTGCTGCGGCTGGCGCTGTCGGTGGCATTGGGCGCGGCAGTGGCGCAGCTGCTGGTGAACATCGCGCTGCACTCGGCGCTGGCCTGGAACTGGGTGAGCCTGGGGCGGAAGACGGCCGACTTCAGCCCCAAGGCGCTGCTGCTCTACTGGTACACCACTGCGGTGATGCTGGCCCTGTGGGCAGCGCTCTGGGCAGGCCTGCACAGCCTGCGCCGGATACGCAGTGCGGACCTGGCGCGCCTGCGTGCCGAGGCCGAGCGCAGCGCGCTGGAGCGCGATGCACTGCGTGCACGGCTCAACCCGCATTTCATGTTCAATGCGCTGAACAACCTGCGTGCGCTGATCCTGGAAGATCCTGAGCGTGCGCGCGACATGGTCACCCGCCTGTCGCGCACGCTGCGCCAGGCGCTGGCACACAACCGCAGCGAGCAGGTCACGCTGGCGGAGGAACTGGCGGTCGTGGACGACTACCTGGCCATCGAGGCAGTCCACTTCGAACAGCGCCTGCAGGTGAACCGGCAGATCGATGCCGACGCCCTGCAGGCACAGCTGCCGGCGATGGCGCTGCAGCTGCTGGTGGAAAACGCGATCAAGCATGGCATCGCCAGCCGCCCGGGCGGCGGCGGGATAGAGATCCGGGCCACGCTGGACAATGACGTACTGCGCCTGCAGGTGGACAATCCGCTGGGCGGCGCCAACGAGCCCACCCATGGCCATGGCGTCGGCCTTGCCTACCTGCGTGCGCAGCTTGGCACGCAGGGGAGTTTCATGTTGCAGCCGGTCGGCGACCGCATGCAGGCCCTGCTGGAGATTCCGCAATGAGTGGCGTGCTGCGTGTGTTGATCGTTGATGATGCACGGCTGGCGCGGCAGGAGCTGCGCACGCTGTTGTCGGCGCTGCCATGGGTGCAGTGCGTGGGCGAGGCCGACGATGTGCCCGCTGCACGCGAGGCGATCGCCACACTGGCGCCGGACCTGGTGCTGCTGGATGTGCAGATGCCCTCCGGCAGCGGCTTCGATGTGCTGGATGGGCTGGAGACGGTGCCGGCGGTGGTCTTCGTTACCGCCTACGACACCTATGCGGTGCGCGCCTTCCAGGCCAACGCGCTGGACTATCTGGTGAAGCCGGTCGAGGCGCCGCGCTTGCTGGAAGCGTTGCAGCGGGCGCGCCAGCGCGAGGTGGTGGCGGGCGAAACGCCGGAGCCGCGCAGCACGCTGGGCGCGCAGGACCAGGTGTTCGTGCGCGAGGGCGAACGCTGCTGGTTCGTCGCGGTCTCGGAGATCCGTCTGCTGCTGGTGGATGGCAACTACACACGGCTATGGTTCCGCGACCAGAACGCCCTGCTGACCCGCAGCCTGAGCGCGCTGGAAGCTCGCCTGCCGCCGGAGTTGTTCTTCCGCGCCAACCGCAACACGCTGGTCAACCTGCGCCGCATTCGTGGCGTGACGCCCAGCATTGCAGATGGCTACGACCTGACGCTGGACGACGGCAGCGAGGTGGAGGTATCGCGGCGGCAGGCACGTGAACTGCGCGAGCGGATGGCGTTGTAGGGGCTGCCAGCAGTTACCCTGTGCAGCAGAACTCCTGATCACACCTGCGCCATGTCCATCGTCCTCACCGATTTCGCCCGTCCCCGCCTGTTCCCGCGCGTGCCGCGCGGCAACACCATCCAGGACTGCACTGCCGAGCAGTTCGAGGCACACCTCAATGCGCAGGCGCCGCTGAAGGTGCTCGACGGCTACGCCCCGTTCTGCAAGCTGTTCGTCTACGAGAACTGGACCAGCACGCGCTGCCTGACGGTGCCGGTCACCGAGGCCAACCGCCACCTGCTGCGCAGTGGTTACGAAGCGCGCAACCGCGAGGAATTGCCGGTGCTGGTGCGTTGGTTCGAGGGCGTGGAATCGCCGCGTGCGAACTACCTGGTGGTGATCCTGTACAGCGCCGAGCAGCTGGCCAGGGAAGGTTCGCCGATCGAGGCCGACTGGGGCATCGTCGGCTGCATCTACACCGCCGAACCGGAAGAGGTGCCAATGGCGCCGATCACGATGATGCGCAATGCGCTGGGCGTGGAGGAGGGCGGCTCCGGCGTGCCGCTGGACCGTGAGGCGTACCGGCGTTCTGTCGAGTTCTGGGAGAACAACGCGAACTGGCGGCCGTGAGCAATATTTGCCATCCACGCATCGCGTGAATGTGCGGGCCGCAGTAGAGCCACGCCATGCGTGGCTGCTTGGCCTTCAGGCAGCTTTCCATTCCCACCACGGGTAATGGTACTCGCGGTCGATGGCCTGCCAATGCTGGCCGCATTGCGTGCAGGCAACGGTGTGGCAATCGCCCCAACCCTCCTCGGCCTCCTGCAACGAGAGCAGCTGCATCTGCCCTTGTTCGATCAGGCGACGCGGATCGAAGAACGGGTAGCCGGGGTTGAGCGCACACAGGCATCCCTTACGCGCCTGCCAGTAGCGTAGCCGTTGCAGGCCCGCCTTGAGGTGTGCCTGGTTGCTGATCAGCATGCCGCCCAGGGCGATGCCCTCGCAGCTGCGTTCGATCAGGTCGACATGTGTGGCCAACGCGTCCAACGATGAGGCACTGAACAGCCGTGCGACGCTACGTGCGGCATCGGTGATGCGCGTTGCGTCGCGCGACAGCAGGTCCTGCAACAGCACATCGGCCTGTGCATCGTCGAGACGGGGTATCCGCGCTGCAGACCAGGGCCAGCGCATCAGCGAGACTTGCCGATGGCAGCGTAGTGGCCGGCGGTGAGGCGCAGCAGGTCAGCCGGCGCCAGTTCCACTTCCAGACCGCGGCGACCGGCGCTGACATGCAGCGCGGGCAATGCCTGAGCGCTGGCATCCAGGAAGGTGCGCAGGCGCTTCTTCTGCCCAAGCGGGCTGATGCCACCGACCAGGTAACCCGTCGCGCGCTGTGCGGCGTCGGCGGCGGCCATCTCGCATTTCTTGCAGCCGGCCGCTTCGGCCAGAGCCTTCAGGTCCAGCTGGCCGGCCACCGGCACGATCGCCACCAGCAGTTCGTGTGCCTCGGTGCTGGCCAGCAGGGTCTTGAACACCTGGGCCGGATCGAGGCCAAGCTTGTCGACGGCTTCGCCGCCGTACGATTCGGCGTGGGCGTCGTGCACGTAGCTGCGCACCGTGTGGGCGATCTTCTCGCGCTTGAGCAGGTTGATGGCCGGGGTCATGGCTGCATCGTAGCGCGCGCTGGGCGCGTTGCCTTGACCGAGGCTACTGCGGGTGGATGCGCGGCGGTGGCGCGCCAACGCAGAACGGGCGCCCGAAGGCGCCCGTCCGTGTCGCATGCACCGGTAGTGCCGGCCGCTGTCCGGCACCCTGAAGGCATCAGTAGCGGTAGTGGTCCGGCTTGAACGGGCCTTCCACCGGCACGCCGATGTAGTCGGCCTGTTCCTGGGTCAGGGTGGTGAGCTTCACGCCGATCTTTTCCAGGTGCAGGCGCGCCACTTCCTCGTCCAGCTTCTTCGGCAGCAGGTACACCTTCTTCTCGTAGCTGTCCTTGTTCGCCCACAGGTCGATCTGTGCCAGGGTCTGGTTGGCGAAGCTGTTGGACATCACGAAGCTCGGGTGGCCGGTGGCGCAGCCCAGGTTCACCAGGCGGCCTTCGGCCAGCAGGAAGATCGCGTTGCCGTTCGGGAAGATGTACTTGTCCACCTGCGGCTTGATGTTGACGTGCTTGATGCCCGGGTAGGACACCAGTGCGTCGACCTGGATCTCGTTGTCGAAGTGGCCGATGTTGCAGACGATGGCCTGGTCCTTCATCGCGCTCAGGTGCTCGATGCGGATGATGTCGCGGTTGCCGGTGGTGGTGACGTACAGGTCGGCACGGCCCAGGGTCGATTCGATGGTGTTGACTTCATAGCCTTCCATCGCCGCCTGCAGGGCGCAGATCGGGTCGATCTCGGTGACGATCACGCGCGCACCGTAGGCACGCAGCGAGGCCGCGCAGCCCTTGCCGACGTCGCCGTAGCCGCAGACCACGGCCACCTTGCCGGCCAGCATCACGTCCATCGCGCGCTTCAGGCCGTCGGCCAGCGACTCGCGGCAGCCGTACAGGTTGTCGAACTTGCTCTTGGTGACCGAGTCGTTGACGTTGATCGCCGGGATCAGCAGGGTGCCGGCCTGGGCCAGCTGGTACAGGCGGTGCACGCCGGTGGTGGTCTCCTCGGAGACACCCTTCCAGTCCTTGACCACGCGGCCCCAGTAACCGGGGCGCTCCTTGGCCACGCGCTTGAGCAGGTTCTTGATGACCTGTTCTTCGTGCGAGGCAGAGGCGGTGTTGACCCAGTCGCTGCCGTTTTCCAGTTCGTAGCCCTTGTGGATCAGCAGGGTCACGTCACCGCCGTCGTCCACCACCAGCTCCGGGCCGGTCAGGGTGCCGTCGGCCAGGGTGAAGGTCAGCGCGTCCAGGGTGCAGTCCCAGTACTCTTCCAGAGTCTCGCCCTTCCAGGCAAACACCGGGGTGCCGGTGGCGGCAATGGCGGCGGCCGCGTGGTCCTGGGTCGAGAAGATGTTGCACGAGGCCCAGCGCACGTCGGCGCCGATGTCCTTCAGGGTCTCGATCAGCACCGCGGTCTGGATGGTCATGTGCAGCGACCCGGTCACGCGCACGCCCTTCAGCGGCAGCTCGGCCTGGTACTTGCGGCGGATCGACATCAGGCCCGGCATTTCGTGCTCGGCGATGTCCAGTTCCTTGCGGCCCCAGTCGGCCAGCGTGATATCGCGGATCTTGTAGTCACCTTCGGTGGAGAAGGTCTTGGCAACAGCGTTCATTCGTGTGCTCCGGTTGTGGACGAGCGGATGCTCGCATCTAGCCGGGCGCCGTTGTTACAAAGCCACCTTACCGAGCCTGGCCGGGCCTCGTGGGATCCGGTCGCAGCGCCCCTCGGCAGGGGAGAACCCCCATTATATCGCGGCCCCGGCGTGACATCCGGATGACCCAACCATCGGCAGATGGGGCCGCGTGCACGGCCTGTTAAGGTCGGTGTTTTCACGCATCACACAGGTGGAACGATGAGCATGCACGCGCGCCGTACACGGCGCTGGACCGGCCTGGTCCTGTCGATGGGACTGCTGGCGGTGGCCCCGCTGGCTTGGGCCGCAGCGCCGCAGCCGGTGGCCACACAGGCCCAGGGCGTCAACGGCTACGAACTGCCGTCGGCCGCGCTGCAGGCGGTGGTGGACGCGCCGCGTGCACCCTCGTTGTACCTGTCGCCGCGACGCGACGTGGCCGCGATGATGCAGATGCCGTCGCTGCCTTCGATCCAGGTGGTGGCGCAGCCGGAACTGAAGCTGGCTGGCCTGCGCATCAACCCGCGCACGTTCTCCGACAGCCGCTTCAGCTTCGGCGAGAAGCTGTGGCTGATGAACGTGGCCGACGGCAAGGAGCGGCAGATCAGCGGCCTGCCGGCCAAGCTGTCGATCGCCAGTGTGATGTGGTCGCCGGACCAGAAGTGGCTTGCCTTCAACCAGGTCGACGCTGCCAGTGGCGCCAATGAACTGTGGCTGGTGGACGTGGCCGGCGGCAGTGCCCGCCGCCTGGTTGCCGGCCTGAACACGGTGATCGGCAGCGGCTACCAGTGGCTGCCGGACAGCCGCGGCCTGGTGGTGTTCACCCGCCCGGCCAACCTCGGTGCGGCCCCGCCCGCCGATGGCATTCCGACCGGCCCGGCCGTGCAGCAGACCAGCCAGGGCGGCGGCGTGGTGTCGATCCGTACCTACCAGGACCTGCTGAAGAACGAGGCCGACGCACGCCAGTTCGACTACTACGCCACTACCCAGCCAATGGAAGTCGGCCTGGATGGCAGCACCCGCGCGATCGGCGCGGCCGGCATCTTCATGGGCTTCTCGGTGTCGCCGGATGGCCGCTTCGTGCTGCGCCAGCCGGTGCAGCGCCCGTACTCCTACGTGGTGCCGGTGAGCAGTTTCCCGCGCCGCATTGAAGTGATCGACCGTGCCAGCGGCAAGCTGGTGCACACCGTCGCCGTTCGCCCGCTGGTGGAAGGGCTGCCGACCGGCAACGATGCCGAAGTGACCGGCGTGCGCGACATCAGCTGGCGCGGTGATGCCGACGCCACCCTGGTCTGGGCCGAAGCGCAGGACGGCGGCGACCCGAACAGGGACGCCAAGGTGCGCGATGCGGTGCTGATGCAGGCCGCGCCGTTCGACAAACCGCCGGTCACCCTGGCCCAGCTTGGCAGCCGCCTGGCCGGCATCAGCTGGGGCCGCGGTGACCTGGCCCTGCTGACCGAATCGTGGTGGAAGACCCGCAGGACCAAGACCTGGCTGATCGCCCCGGACAACGCCGGTGCCGAGCCGCGCCTGCTGTGGGATCGTGACGCGCAGGACCGCTATGCCGATCCGGGCCGGCCGCTGCTGGCCAGTGACGAGCGGGGTCGTTCGCTGCTGCAGACCAGCCCCGATGGCAGCAGCCTGTACCTGGCCGGTGCCGGTGCTTCGCCGGAAGGCGACCGTCCGTTCGTGGACCGCTTCGACATCGCCACGGGCAAGGCAACGCGCCTGTTCCACTCGCAGGCGCCGAGCTATTCGCTGCCGGTGGCGTTGCTGGACGACCAGGCCAGCTCGCTGCTGCTGAGCCGCGAGAGCCCGGATGAGCCGGCCAACTTCTACGTGCAGTCGCTGGCCGATGCCGGTGCTGCACCGCGCGCGCTGACACGTTTCGCGCACCCGCTGCCGCAGTTGAAGGGCGTGCAGAAGGAGCAGATCCGCTACAAGCGCAAGGATGGGGTCGACCTGACCGCGACCCTGCTGCTGCCGCCGGGCTACGACCCCAAGCGGGACGGCCCGCGGCCGCTGCTGATGTGGGCCTACCCGGGTGAGTTCAAGAGCGCGGCTGCGGCCAGCCAGGTGACCGATTCGCCGTACCGCTTCAACGCGGTCAGCTACTGGGGCCCGCAGGCGTTCCTGGCCAAGGGCTATGTGGTGCTGGCCAGCCCGTCGATGCCGATCATCGGTGAGGGCGACAAGGAGCCGAACGACACCTACATCGAACAGCTGGTGGCCAACGCGCAGGCAGCGGTGGATGAAGTGGTGCATCGTGGCGTGACCGATCGCGAGCACATCGCCATCGGTGGCCATTCCTACGGTGCGTTCATGACCGCCAACCTGCTGGCGCACACCCGCCTGTTCAAGGCCGGCATCGCGCGCAGCGGTGCCTACAACCGCACGCTCACCCCGTTCGGTTTCCAGGCCGAGGAACGCAACTACTGGCAGGCGCAGGACGTCTACCAGAAGATGGCGCCGTTCAACTACGCCGACAAGATCAAGGATCCGATCCTCTTCATCCACGGCGTGGACGACAACAACTCCGGCACGTTCCCGATCCAGAGCGAGCGCATGTTCGCCGCGGTGAAGGGCCTGGGTGGCACCGCGCGGCTGGTGATGCTGCCGAACGAATCGCATGCCTACCGCGCACGCGAATCGATCATGACCATGCTGGCCGAGAGCGAGCGCTGGCTGGAGCAGACCATTGGCCCGGCCGAGCAGGGCAAGGCGAAGAAGAAGCGCTGATACGTGCATGAGGGTGGCCGCTGCAACAGCGGCCGCCTGTGCGGCTGCGCCGCCGCCCGAGCATGGGCTCGGGCGCTACACGGTGTCACGCGCCATGACGCTTGTAGAGCCGAGCCCATGCTCGGCTGCGTCCGCCATGGATACGTGCAGATGAAACCATTTTTGCATCGCAGCACGCTGCCCGTTCTGGTTTAGGCTTGGGACCTGGATCCGTTGACCGAGGCCTGTGCGTCGCCGATGAACGAGTACCGCAGCAGCATCGAGTTTGCTTCTCCAGATCTTCCGCTTCGCGATGACGTGCGCCGGCTCGGCGCGCTGGTCGGCGACCTGCTGGTTGAACAGGTCTCCGCCGCGTTTCTCGACGATGTCGAGGACGTGCGCACCCGCGCCATCGCCCGCCGCGAGAACCAGGCGGCGTTGTCCGAGCTGGCCGAAGGGCTGGCCGGGCGCACGCCGCAGCAGGCCGAGACCATGGTGCGGGCGTTCAGCACCTATTTCCAGGTGGTCAACATCGCCGAGCGCGTGCATCGCATCCGCCGCCGCCGTGACTACCAGCGTGCCGGTACCGCAGGGGCGCAGCCCGATGGCCTGCAGGATGCGCTGCAGCACCTGAAGGCGCAGGGCGTGACGCTGGACGAGCTGGCGCAATGGCTGCCGCGCATCGACATCGAACCGGTGTTTACCGCGCACCCGACCGAAGCGGTGCGCCGCGCGCTGCTGGAGAAAGAGCAGCTGATGGTGGCCAGCCTGGTCGACAACCTTGATGGCCAGCGCACGCCGGGGGAAGCGGCCGCCGATGCCGCGCGCTTCCGCATGGCGCTGACCGCTTCGTGGCAGACCACCGATTCCTCGCCGGTGCGGCCCACCGTGGACGACGAGCGCGAGCACGTCGGCTTTTATCTGGTACAGGTGCTGTACCGGGTGATCCCGGTGCTGTACGAATCGCTGCAGCAGGCGCTGCGCGATACCTTCGGCGAAGAACTGCCGCTGCCGCGCCTGCTGCGCTTCGGCACCTGGGTGGGCGGCGACATGGACGGCAACCCGAACGTGGATGCCACCACCATCCGCAACACGCTGGATGCACAGCGGCGGGCAGTGCTGGGGCGCTACCAGAAGGAACTGCTGCAGCTGGCCAGCCTGCTCAGCCAGTCTACCGAGCGAGTGGGCGTGAGTGATGCGTTGCAGGCACGCGTGGCGCAGTACCAGCAGCTGCTGCCGCAGGTGCAGTCGCGCCCGCGCCATGCCGACATGCCGTACCGCCTGCTCAACGACCGCATGCGCGCACGCCTGCAGGCCACGCTGGATGATGGCAGCGGCGCCTACGCCGGCCCCGCCGAACTGATCGACGATCTGCAGCTGATCCTCGACAGCCTGCGTGCCAATCGCGGCGAACATGCCGGCGGCTTTGCCGTGCAGCGTCTGCTGTGGCGGGTGAAGACCTTCGGCTTCCATCTGGCACGGCTGGACGTACGCCAGGAATCGAGCGTGCATGCGCGCGCGCTGGCCGCAGTGCTGGGCGGCGACGCAGCGTGGGAGGGTCTGGATGCCTTGGGCCGCGCGCGCCTGCTGGCCCCGCATGCCAGCGGTGAGGCCCCGTTGCCGAAGGGCGACGACGAAGGCAACCGGCGCCTGGACGCCGTGTTCGCCGCGCTGGCTGATGCACGCGCACGCCATGGCGGCGATGCACTGGGCAGTTACATCATTTCGATGGCGCACGACCGCAGCGACGTGCTGGCGGTACTGGCGCTGGCGCGGCGTGGTGGCCTGGTCGACGCCGATGACACGGTGCCGCTGGACATCGCGCCGCTGTTTGAAACCGTGGATGACCTCAAGCGCGGCACCGCCACGCTGCGCGACCTGCTGGACGACCCGGTGTACCGCACCCATCTGCGCGCGCGCGGCGACGTGCAGATGGTGATGCTCGGCTACTCGGACAGCAGCAAGGACGGTGGCATCGCCGCCTCGCGCTGGGGCCTGCAGCGCGCGCAGGTGGAACTGCTGGAGGTGGCGGCCGAGGCGGGCATCCGCCTGACCTTCTTCCATGGCCGTGGCGGCTCGATCAGCCGTGGCGGTGGGAAGACCACGCACGCGGTGGATGCTTCACCGCGCGGCAGCATCGATGGCCGCCTGCGGGTGACCGAGCAGGGCGAAGTGATCCATCGCAAATATGGCATCCGCGCGCTGGCCCTGCGCTCGCTGGAACAGGCCGCCGGTGCGGTGCTGCGCGCCAGCCTGCGCCCGCGTGCCGCCGAGCCGCGCGAGGATGCGTGGCGGCCGGTGATGGACGCGGTGTCATCGGCCAGCAGCGAGGTGTATCGCGCCTTTGTTGGCCAGGCCTGCTTCATGGACTACTTCCGTACCGCCACACCCATCGACGTGATCGAGCGGATGACGCTGGGCTCGCGTCCTTCGCGCCGGCTCGGCCAGGATGCGGCACTGGGCAACCTGCGTGCGATTCCCTGGGTGTTTGCCTGGAGCCAGGCGCGTGCCGTCATTCCCGGCTGGTACGGCGTGGGCAGCGGCCTGCAGGCGGCGGTGGACGCTGGCCATGAAGAGACCCTGCGCGAAATGGCGCGTGACTGGCCGTTCTTCCGCACCTTCCTGGACGACATCGCGATGGTGCTGTCCAAGGGCGATATCACCATCGCCGAGCAGTTCTCGCTGTTGTCTGGCGACCTGCACGGGCGCTTCTTCCCGCAGGTACAGCGCGAACTGGAACTTACCCGGCACTGGCTGCTGGCGCTGATGGACCAGAAGACGCTGCTGGACCATGATGCGCGGCTGGCGCTGTCGATCCGCCTGCGCAATCCCTACGTCGATCCGATCAGCGTGCTGCAGGTGGATCTGCTGCAGCGCTGGCGGGCCAGCGGGCGCGAGGATGACGAGCTGCTGCGCGCGCTGGTGGCGTGCGTGAACGGTGTTTCGCAGGGGGTGCAGAACACGGGTTGATGCGTATCCGCCGGGCATGGCCCGGCGCTACCTGCCTCGGTGGGTGCGGGGCGTGCCCCGCACGCCCTCACTCCTCCGGCGACGGAGGATTCGATGCCAGCAGTTCCAGGTGGCGCTGTTCCATTTCCTGGCGCAGCTGGCGGCGGATCAGCGCTGCGGCCTGGCGGCGCTTCTCGTCCGAGGTGACCGGCCGCAATGTTGGCACCGGCGTCGGCCGGCCTTCCTCATCCACGGCCACCATCGTGAAGAAACAGCTGTTGGCGTGGCGCACGCTGCGCTTGAGGATGTCTTCGGCCACCACCTTGATGCCGATCTCCATCGACGAGGTGCCGGTATGGTTCACCGAGGCCAGGAAGGTGACCAGCTCGCCCACCGCGATGGGCTGGCGGAACATCACCTGGTCCACCGACAGGGTGACCACATAGCTGCCGGCGTAGCGGCTGGCACAGGCATAGGCGACCTGGTCGAGCAGCCTCAGGATGGCGCCACCGTGGACCTTGCCGGAGAAATTGGCCATGTCCGGCGACATCAGCACGGTCATGGACAGCTGGTGGGTTTTCAGTTCGGTCGACATGGGCCGATTGTATCGGCGTGGCGTAGCTCTTGTAGAGCCGAGCCCATGCTCGGCTGCTCTTGTCGCAAGAAAAAGAAAGCCGAGCATGGGCTCGGCTCTACAGAAAGCAGAAGGGCCGCGTGAGCGGCCCTTCGTGTTTCTTACTTCAGCTTCGCATCGGCGCGCAGGGCGGCGGCGCGGTCGGTCTTCTCCCAGGAGAAGGCCGTGGCGTTGACGGTCTCGCCTTCGCCGTTGAGGTAGCTGAACTCCTTCGGCTTGCGGCCGAAGTGGCCGTAGGCCGCAGTCTGCTGGTACATCGGGTGGATCAGGTCCAGCATCTTGATGATGCCGTACGGGCGCAGGTCGAAGTGCTTGCGGATCAGCTTCTCGATCTTGTCATCGCTGATCTTGCCGGTGCCGAAGGTGGTGACCGAGATCGAGGTCGGCTCGGCCACGCCGATGGCGTAGGAGACCTGCACTTCGCAGCGGTCGGCCAGGCCGGCAGCAACCACGTTCTTGGCGACGTAGCGGGCCGCGTAGGCAGCCGAACGGTCGACCTTGGACGGGTCCTTGCCGGAGAACGCGCCACCACCGTGACGGGCCCAGCCGCCGTAGGTGTCGACGATGATCTTGCGGCCGGTCAGGCCACAGTCGCCCACCGGGCCGCCGATCTCGAACTTGCCGGTCGGGTTGATGTGGAACTTGGTGCCCTTGTGCAGCCACTTGGCCGGCAGCACCGGCTTGATGATTTCTTCGCGGACGGCCTCGATGAGGTCCTTCTGCTTGATGCCCGGGGCGTGCTGGGTCGACAGGACCACGGCGTCGATGGCCGAGACCACGCCGTTTTCATAGCGCAGGGTGACCTGGCTCTTGGCGTCCGGGCGCAGCCACGACAGCGGCGAGTTCTTCTTCTTGCGGATCTTGGCCTGCTGCTCGACCAGGCGGTGCGACAGGTGGATCGCGGCCGGCATGTAGCTGTCGGTCTCGTTGGTGGCATAGCCGAACATCAGGCCCTGGTCGCCAGCGCCCATTTCTTCCGGCTTCTTGCGGTCCACGCCCTGGGCGATGTGCGGCGACTGCTTGCCGATCAGGTTCAGCACGCCGCAGGTGGCGCCGTCGAAGCCGACGTCGGAGCTGTCGTAGCCGATGTCCGTGATGACCTTGCGGGTCAGCGCTTCCAGGTCGATCCAGGCGCTGGTGGTGATTTCACCGGCCACGATGGCAACGCCGGTCTTGACCATGGTCTCGCAGGCCACGCGGGCACGCTGGTCCTGGGTCAGGATCGCGTCCAGCACCGCATCGGAGATCTGGTCGGCAACCTTGTCCGGATGGCCTTCAGAGACCGACTCGGAGGTGAAGAGATAGCTGGACATCAGGCGTAATATCCCTTGATTCGGATGGAAAGATGGGCGCGCATGATACACGGGGTGCGCCGCCTGTGCATTGTGAACCGGTACCGGTTGCCGGTGGTTAAGCCCGCGTAGGCCTGGCAGGGGCCGTCGTGACGGGATTGGGGCCCGGCCTCGAGGCCCAGTGTTCCACCAGCGTGACGACGGACGGGGCTGTCCAACCCCGGACCACGCAGGCCGCGACCCTGCCGGGCCGGCCGTCATCGTTCTGCCCCGAAACCGCCATCTGGTTGCCGCCTGCCGGGCGCAGGCTGTCGGCCAATCCGGCCGCCGGGCATGAGTGGATCCGCCATGCAGGAACTCAAACAGCGTCTCCAGCAACGCTTCCCCGATTGGTTCCATGGCCGTCGTGGCCAGCTGGCACGGCCGCTGCTGCGCAGCGTCGGTCGCTGGTCGCGGTTGGACCAGATCGAGGCCTTCCTGAAGCGCAGTGCAGGGTTGCGCGGATTCGGCTTCGTCGCCGCCGCCCTGGAATTCGTCGATGGCCAGTACCAGGTGGATCCGGCCGCGCTGGCGAAGATCCCGGCCACCGGCCGCCTGCTGATTGTTGCCAATCATCCGTCCGGGGCGCTGGACGCGCTGGCGCTGCTGGACGCGGTCGGCCGCATCCGCCGTGACGTGCGGATCGTGGCGAACGATCTGTTGGGGGCTATCGCGCCACTGCAGGATCTGCTGTTGCCGGTGCGCATCCTTGGCGGCAAGGCCCAGCGCGGCAGTCTGCACGCGGTGGAGGAGGCGCTGGCCGCCGAGCAGTGCGTGATCGTGTTCCCGGCCGGCGAGGTCTCGCGCCTCTCGCTGCGAGGCATCCGCGATGGTCGCTGGCAGCGCGGGTTCGTGCGCTTTGCCCGCGCCGCCGGGGCGCCGGTGCTGCCAGTGCGGGTGGAAGCGCGCAACTCGGCGCTGTTCTACGGCGCATCAACCCTGTTCAAGCCGGCCGGCACCGCCCTGCTGGCACGCGAGATGTTCACCCGTCGTGGCCGCCCGCTGCGGCTGAGCATCGGCGAGCCGATGCGGCTGGGCGATGGCGGTGACCCGGGCGCACAGCTGCTGGCGGTACGTCGCGCGCTGTATGCGCTGGGCCGCAATGGCGCGGCCGGCAATGCCGCTGCCTGCGCAGGCCCTGAGCCGCTGGCCGCCCCGGTGCCCCCTTCGCAGGTTGCCGCAGGGATTGCCGCAGCGACCCAGCTGGGCCAGACCGCCGATGGCAAGCAGATTCTGCTGGCCGCCTGTACTGCCGATTCGCCGCTGCTGCTGGAGCTGGGCCGCCTGCGCGAACTGACCTTCCGCCAGGTGGGCGAGGGCACCGGGCGCAGCCGTGACCTCGACAACTACGACCCGCAGTACGAGCACATCGTGATCTGGGACGCCGCCGCGCAGCGCATCGCCGGCGCGTACCGGATCATGCGCGGCGCCCACGCACTGGCCCGGCACGGCCTGTCCGGGCTCTACAGCGCGTCGCTGTTCCGCTATTCCGACGATGCCATCACCCACATCGCCGAGGGCCTGGAACTGGGCCGCAGCTTCGTGGTGCCCGACTACTGGGGCAGCCGCAGCCTGGACTATCTGTGGCAGGGCATCGGCGCCTACCTGCAGTGCCGGCCGGGCATCCGCTACCTGTTCGGCGCCGTGTCGATCAGCGCGGCGCTACCGCGTGAAGCGCGCGAGCAGCTGGTGGCGTACTACCAGCGCTATTACAGCGGTACCGCTGGCATGGCCGAATCGAACCGCCCGTTCCAGTACTTCGCCGCACCGCCCAGTTTCGGTGAGCTGGATGCAGGCGCCGCGTTCGAGGTGCTCAAGGCCAACCTGGCTGCGCTCGGTACCGGCGTACCCACGCTGTACCGCCAGTACACCGATCTGTGTGAACCCGGTGGTGCCCGCTTCCTCGCCTTCGGTGTCGACCCGGACTTCAGCGATTCGATCGACGGCCTGATCGAAGTGGACCTGTGTGCGATCCGGCCGAACAAGCGCAAACGCTACCTGCGCGACGCGGGGACGCCGGCATGAGCACGCTGGCGAACCTGTCGCCGCACCGGCGCGCAGTGTTCGTCTCCGACGTGCACCTGGGTTCACGTCATTGCCATGCCCCCGAGCTGGCGCGGTTCCTCTCGCAGCTGCGCTGCGAACGGCTGTATCTGGTGGGCGACATCATCGACCTGTGGTGGATGGCACATCGCCGCGCCAACTGGCGGCAGTCGCACAGTGAAGTCATCCAGGCCCTGCACGCCCTGCGCCGCGCAGGGACCGAGATCATCTACATTCCCGGCAACCACGACGCATCGCTGCGCCACATATGCGGGGTGATGTTGCCGGCCATGCAGGTGCGCCGCCGTGCCATCCACGTGACCGCCGATGGCCGCAGGTTGCTGGTCGCACACGGCGACGAGTACGACGGCGTGACCCACTTCGGTGGCCTGCAGGAGAAATTCGGCGACTGGCTGTACTACCGCATCCTCACCGGCAACCAGGCCCTGAATGCAGTGCGGCGCCGGCTGGGCATGCGCTACTGGTCGCTGTCGGAGTTCCTGAAGAAGCGCAGCGGCGCCGCCGAACGCTACATCGAGCGCTTCGTGCAGGCCGGGCTGGACGATGTCCGCCGTCGCGGGCTGGATGGCATCGTCTGTGGCCACATCCACCGAGCTGCGTTGATTGAACGCGATGGCCTGGTCTACGCGAACGACGGCGACTGGGTGGAAAGCCTGACCGCGCTGGCCGAAGACCATGATGGCGCGCTGCGCCTGCTGGACCACAACGGCCAGACGCTGGCGGAGCTGCCGGGCGCACGCATGTCGCAGGCGGCGTAACCCGCCCGCGTCTGTACCCTTGTAGAGCCGAGCCCATGCGCGGCTGCCGTTACACGCAATGAAGAGCAGCCGAGCATGGGCTCGGCTCTACATGCACCGCCCGCAAGCCGCTAGCATCGGCCCATGGACTCCCTGACCCAGATCGTGCTCGGTGGCGCCGTCGCTGCTGCCATCGCCCCGCCTGGCCACCGCCGCGCGGCCCTGCTGGCCGGTGCCGCGCTTGGCACCCTGCCGGACCTCGACGCCCTGTGGCTCGGTTTCACCGCAGCCGATCCGGTGGCGAACATGATCGAGCACCGCAGTTTCAGTCATTCGCTGCTGGTGCTGCCCTGGGTGGCCGCATTGATCTGGTGGCTGTTCAAGCGCTTCGGCAACGGCCGCGTCGCGCAGTCACCGCTGCGCTGGTTCTGGGCGATCCAGCTGGCGCTGGTCACCCATCCGCTGTTGGATGCGTTCACCGTCTACGGTACCCAGCTGTGGTGGCCGTTGCGGCCACATCCGACCATGGGTTCCAGTGTCTTCATCATCGATCCTGGCTACACGGTATGGCTGCTGCTGGGCTGCGTGCTGGCCTGGTTCGGTCGCGCCCGGTCCTGGGTGGGCAAGGTGCTGGGCGTGGCGCTGCTGATCAGCAGTGGCTACCTGGGCTGGGGCCTGATCGCCAAGGCACTGGTCGACCGTGCCGCGCAGCAGAGCCTGTCCGCGATGGGCCTGGGCGATGCGCCGCGCTTCTCGGTGCCGATGCCGTTCAACACCCTGCTGTGGCGGGTGGTGGCGATGACGCCCAACGGCTACGTGGTGGGTGATCGCTCGCTGGTGGCCGACCACGGGCCGATGCGGTTCGAAGGCCATGCGTCCAACGTGCAGGCCTTGCGCGAAGCGGGGGGCATTCCGGCAGTGCGGCGCCTGCAGTGGTTCAACCGTGGCTTCATGCGTGCGCAGGTCGTGGACGGCCGGCTGGTGCTGAGCGACCTGCGCATGGGGCTGGAGCCGGACTACACCTTCAATTTCGTCGTGGCCGAGCAGGCCGACGGGCAGTGGCGGGCGATCGTTCCCGAGCAGGTGCGCGTGGACTACAGCAGTCCCGCCGCGCGTGCCGACGCCGGTCGCCGCCTGGCGGCGATGTGGCAGCGGATCTGGCAGGAGCCGGCGGCGGCGCCGGGCGCGGCCGACCACACCGCCGTGCATTGATCAGTGGATCCACGCATGGCGTGGCTCTGCGGCCTCGATCGGCAGCAGAACACCGGATCAATACACCGTGGCGCGGCCCTGGACGAACGAATAGAAGAACACCGCATTCGGGTCGTTCTGCACCAGGCGGAACTCGCGGCGCATGCCTTCCACGGTTTCCTCGTCCACCGAGCCGGCCTGCAGCAGCTGGTCGGCCGCCGACAGCAGCAGCTGCTCCCAGAACGCGATCATCGTCTTGCGGCGCGCCGGTTCACGGTTGTCCAGGTGGATGGTCTTGATCTCGGTGTGCACGTCGCGGAAGCCGCCGGCCAGCAGCAGGTTGCCCAGCTTGGCGCCGACGAACGGGTCGCCACCATGGTCGTACTGGAAATCGTTGAACGCCATCCAGTAGCGCCAGATGTGCGGCGAATACGGATCGAGCAGGAAAGAGGCGTTCATCACCTCGGTGATGTACACCGGCGAACCCGGTGCCAGCACGCGGCGCACTTCGCTGAGTACGCGCGCCGGTGACGGCACGTGTTCCAGCACCCAGCACAGGAACGCGGAGTCGAAGCTGCGGGCCTCGAACGGCAGCTCGCCGGCATCGGCCTGCTGCAGGGTGTAGCGGTCGCTGCACCATGGCGTACGCGCCAGGTTTTCGCGTGCGGTAGCCAGCTGCGCTTCGCTCAGGTCCACGCCGGTCACGTGCAGCTCGGGAAAGCGGCGCAGCAGGATCTCGGTCTGTGCACCAACGCCACTGCCGACTTCCAGCAGGCGCCGCGCGCCGCTGTAGTCGATCTGGCCGAAGATGCTCGATTCCAGCAGCCGGGCCTGGGTCATGAGGCGCTGCTGCTCGGTGCCGGAAAACCCGTGGAGGTAGGTGGGAGAGGAGATCGGCGGGGTCATGGAGGCGGGCTCTCGGAGTTCAATTCGGTCGAGCAGGCTCGACGTTGCGACGCGGCAGGGCGGTCAGGCGGCCGAAGGCAGCGCCGGTTCCCCGGCGATCAGGCGGTCGAAGTACTCGGTGGTCAGCGCGATCTGGCTCTGTGGGTCTTCGGCACGGTTGACCACGGCGCGGAAGGCGGCGTTCTCCGGCCGGTCCTTGGCATACCAGCCCAAGTGCTTGCGCGCGATGCGCACGCCCTGCGGCTCGCCATAGAACGCATGCAGCGCATGCAGGTGGCCGAGCAGGATGTCGCGCACTTCCGCCAACGACGGCGGTGGCAGTTCGTCGCCGGTGGCCAGGTAGTGCGCCACCTCGCGGAAGATCCACGGCCGGCCCTGTGCGGAGCGGCCGATCATCACCGCGTCCACGCCGGTTTCCTTCAGCACGTAGGCCGCCTTCTGCGGCGAATCGATATCGCCGTTGGCGATCACCGGAATGCGCAGTGCGGCCTTGATCTCGCCGATGGTGCCGTACTCGGCCTGGCCGGTGTAGTGCTGGTCGCGGGTGCGGCCGTGCACGGCCAGTGCAGCGATACCGCTGTCCTCGGCGATGCGCGCGATCAGCGGGCCATTGCGGTGGTCACAGTCCCAACCGGTGCGGATCTTCAGCGTGACCGGCACGTCCACCGCGTTGACCACGGCTTCGAGGATGCGCGCCACCAACTGCTCGTCGCGCATCAGCGCCGAGCCGGCCCAGGCGTTGCACACCTTCTTGGCCGGGCAGCCCATGTTGATGTCGATGATCTGCGCGCCGTGGTCGACGTTGTAGCGCGCGGCCTCGGCCAGCTGCTGCGGCTCGGTCCCGGCGATCTGCACGCTGATCGGTGCCGGTTCGCCGTCATGGTCCATGCGGTGGATCGACTTGCGCGTGGTCCAGAAGCGCGGGTCGCTGATGGTCATTTCCGAGGCGGCCAAGCCCGCGCCCAGCCGTTTGCACAGCAGGCGGAAGGGTTTGTCGGTGACGCCGGCCATGGGCGCCAGCACGACGTTCGGAGCAATGGTGTACGGGCCGATCTGCATGCGCCCATTGTAGGGCGCCGACAGCGACGCGGCCGTATCGGCTGCGCCCCGGTTCAGGCCGATCGGCACCGACCTCATGCCGTACCGGCATCAGCAGATGCTTGACGGTTGCTTCCGCCGCCCCCAAGGGCGGGCGAAGGTGGGCGGCTACCCCAGGCGCTGCCAGGCCTGGCGGGTACCCAGGGCGAAGGCCAGCCCCAGGCTGAGGCAGACCAGTGAACTGACCATCCAGAAGCGCCGGCCGTTGTAGCCGGGCCGCAGCAGCGCCAGCCCGAAGCCCATCGCGGCGCGCAGCAGCAACAGCAGGGCGATGCCCGACAGGACCAGACGACTGGCCGGCAGTGGCGAATGCCAGCCCGCAGCGGCCAGTGCGTACAGCGTCCAGGCCACCAGCACGGCCGTGATGCCGGCGGTCATCAGCGGTGGCCACCAATGCCCGGCCTGTGCCAGCCGGACCACGCGCTGGCCGGCACCGAAGTACCTGTACCACGCGGCGCCGAAGGCGATGCAGCCGATATGCAGCAGCGCCGCGGCGGCACTGCCTGCGGCCGCGACCAGCAACCAGGGGAATCCGTCCATGTCCTGCCCGTGCAAGGAAGCTGCGCGGATCGTGAGCGAGAGGCAGGATGTGGGCAATGCGACAGGCGGTCGCAGGGGCTGGGCAATGGGCGAAAGAAAGGCCCAGGTGCCTGTGCACCCGGGCCTTGTCATCCACGCGTGGCGTGGAATTACTTGGCTTCGGCGTCGGCCGGGGTGAAGCGCGGCATCGCCGCTGCAGCGCCTTCCTTCTCGGTCGAGCGACCGGCGAACTGGTTGGCAAAGCGCACGTGGCGGGCGAACGGTGCATCGGCCACCTGTGCCAGCGACGCAGCCAGCGCACCGTTGAAGGCATCACCGGCACCGGTGGTGTCGATGGCCTGCACCTGTTCGGCACCGACGCGGTAGTACGGCTGGGTGTCGCCGCGCAGGTTCTCGTCGGCGTGCGAGACGAACACGCCCACCGAACCCAGGGTCACCACCACGGTACCGTTGCCGACCAGCTTGCGGCACAGCGCGTGCAGGCTGGCGCCATCCAGCGCGGCGACGTCGTTGGCGTCCACGCGCTCACCGACATGGCGGCCGAGCAGGGCGGCGAACTCGGTCTCGTTCGGGGTGATCACATCGGCCAGCTTGAGCAGGCCGATGGTCGAGGGCGCATCGGCCGGCGCGGTGTTGAGCACGGTGGTGACACCGGCCTCGCGGGCCGTGGCCAGCGCCGCTTCGATGGTCTGCACCGGCGATTCCAGCTGCACCAGCACCACCTTGGCACCGGCCAGCAGGGCCTGCTGCTGTTGCAGGAAATCGGTGCCCAGCGCGGCATTGGCGCCGGGGCCGATCACGATCGTGTTGCGGCCACGGGCATCGACGTAGATGCCGGCGGTGCCGGTCGGCTCGCTGCTGGCCTCGGCGATCAGCGCGAAGCCATCGTGCGCAGCCAGTTCGCGCGCAGTGGCGCCACCGGCGTCATCGCCCAACGCACACACGAAGTGGGTGTCCGCACCAGCGCGGCAGGCCGCCACGGCCTGGTTGAAGCCCTTGCCACCGGGGCCGGTGCTGTAGCGGCCGGCAATGGTCGCACCCGGTGCCGGCAGCGTTTCGCACCGCCACACGTGATCGACATTGAAGGAACCGACGACAACGACACTGCTGCTCATAGGAAATCTTTTCTCAACCAGGGGTTCAACTGAAGTGCGTCAGCACGCCGGCGATGGTCGCCGTCATGAAGGTGGCAATGGTACCGCCCAGCACCGCGCGCAGGCCGAACTTGGCCAGGTCGTGGCGGCGCTCCGGCGCCAGGCCACCGATACCGCCGATCTGGATCGCGATCGAGCTGAAGTTGGCGAAGCCGCACAGCGCGTAAGTGGCAATCAGGCGGCCTTCGGCGGACAGGCTCACGCCCGGGATCTGGCCGTTCACGATCTGCGACAGTTCGGTGTAGGCGACGAACTCGTTGATCACGACCTTCTGGCCGATCAGCGAGCCGACGGTGGTGGCGTCGGCCCACGGCGTGCCGATCACCCAGGCGATCGGGGCCAGCAGATAGCCGAAGATGGTCGACAGGTTGGTCGGCTTGCCGATGGCAGCGGCCAGGCCGGTCACTTCGCCCACCCAGGTCAGCGGCGCGTTCAGCAGCGCGATAAGGGCGATGAAGGCCAGCAGCATCGCGCCGATGTTCAGTGCCAGCTTCAGGCCGTCACCGGCGCCGGCAGCGGCGGCATCGATGATGTTGCTGGAGGTCTTTTCGACTTCCATCTTCACCGTGCCGCGGGTCAGCGGGGTGCCGGTTTCCGGAATCAGCAGCTTGGCCACGACCAGGGTGGCCGGGGCCGCCATGATGCTGGCCGCCAGCAGGTGCTTGGCGTAGAAAGCCTGCTGCGCCGGATCGCCGCCGCCCAGCATGCCCACGTAGGCCGCCAGCACGCCGCCGGCGATATGCGCCATGCCGCCGATCATCATGGTCAGCAGTTCGGACTGGGTCATCCTGGCGATGTACGGGCGAACGGTCAGCGGCGCCTCGGTCTGGCCGATGAAGACGCTGGCGCAGACGCTGGTGGTTTCCGCGCCGGACACGCGCATCACCTTGGTGATCGACCAGGCCATCACGCGCACGATCGCCTGCATGACGTTGAGGTGGTACATCACCCCCATCAGCGCCGAGAAGAAGATGATGGTCGGCAGCACCTGGAAGGCGAAGATGAAGCCGTAGTTCTTGGTGTCCATCAACGAGCCGAAGATGAAGCCCGAGCCCTCGTTGACGAAGCTGAGGATCTTGACGAAGCCCTTGCCCAGCGCATCGAACACGTCGCGCCCGCCCGGCACCAGGATCACCAGCGCCGCAAAGGCGATCTGCAGGGTGATACCGGTGGCAACCAGCTTCCAGTCAACTGCACGCTTGTTGTTGGAAAACAACCAGGTGATGCCGATCAGCACCGCCAACCCGAACAGGCCGAAGCCGATCCTGCCCAAACCTTCGACCATGTGAGTGACTCCCCTGGGGCGTCGCGAAAAACGGGAAGCCTAGTGCAGGGCAGGGGCCGGGGCAAGAAAAAGCAGCGTGCGCGCACCCAACGGTACCGATCGGGCCAGCAACGGCAAGGGCTTGCGGCCGGCGGCGGCAGGTAGAATGGAGTTCGATCCCGGCCCGGATGCGGGCCCGCAGCAGGAGATTCGCATGCAATACCGTCGCTTGGGCTCCACCGGCCTGCCGATTTCCGCCCTGTCCTTCGGCGCCTGGGTGACCTTCGGTGACCAGATCCCGCGCGACGAGGCCCGCAACCTGGTGGCGGCCGCCTGGGATCATGGCGTCAACTTCTTCGACAATGCCGAGGGCTATGCCAACGGCCGCGCCGAACAGGTGATGGGCGATGTGATCGCCGACCTGCGCCTGCCGCGCGACGGTTTCTGCGTCTCCAGCAAGGTGTTCTTCGGCAGCGCCAAGGACCCGCGGCCGACCCAGCGCGGCCTGTCGCGCAAGCATGTGACCGATGCCTGCCACGCCGCGCTCAAGCGCCTGCGGGTGGATTACCTGGACCTCTATTACTGCCACCGCCCGGATCCGGACGCACCGGTCGCCGAGACCGTGCATGCCATGGACACCCTGGTGCGGCAGGGCAAGATCCTCTACTGGGGGACCTCGGAGTGGTCGGCCGTGCAGATCCAGCAGGCGCTGGACATCGCGCAGGCGCGCAACCTGCAGGGCCCGTCGATGGAGCAGCCGCAGTACAACCTGCTGCACCGCGAGCGCGTGGAGGTCGAGTACGCGCCGCTGTATGCCGGCGCCGGACTGGGCACCACCATCTTCTCGCCGCTGGCCTCGGGCCTGCTCACCGGCAAGTACGACCAGGGCATTCCGGCCGATGCGCGGCTGGGCCGGGAAGGCATGCAGTGGTTGCAGGACCTGGTGCTGGGTGCCGACGCCGAAGCCCGCCTGGCCCAGGTGCGCCGCTTCAGCGAGGTGGCGCGTGCGCTGGGGCAGGCGCCGGCCACGCTGGCCATCGCCTGGTGCCTGCGCAACCCGAATGTCTCCAGCGTGATCCTCGGCGCCAGCCGGGTCAGCCAGCTGCTGCAGAACCTGCAGGCACTGGAGGTGCTGGAGCAGGTCGACGCCGCCGGCTGGGCGCAGGTCGAAGCCGTCTTCGCCTGAACCCCGGGGCCGACCGGGCCTCGGGGGCCTCGGTCGGGCCGGCTTGGCCGAGGGAACAGGAACGGGAACAGGAACGGGAACGGTAGAGTCGACTGTTAGTCGACTGCTTCGAATAACCGACTGCTTCGAGCAACAGCAGTCGACCAACAGTCGACTCTACACACCTGCTTCGCCATTTAATTGATGCGATCTATCGAATTACGGAATTCGATCATTAATCTCACCAATGAAATTGAGAATGGTTGTTGATTGTCAACTGAGAATCATTATCATTTAACTCGTCCCTCGCACGAGTCCAGATGCTCATGAATGCTCAACCTGTACTGCTGCGCCCCGAAACGCTGACCCTCCGCGATCGTCCGGTCCGTGTCGTTCCGCCGGAAGAGGTCATCGACAGCGAAGCCCTGCTCAAGGGCCGTCGTGAAATCCTGATCCAGCACGGCGACCGTTTCTATCGCCTGCGGCACACCAGCAACGACAAGCTGATCCTGACCAAGTAATCGCGGCCTGGTCGCCCGCCTCCCTCCCTCCTGCCGGCAGCGCCGACAGGGTGGGCGACCCGTCCGCTCCCGCTCTCTCCCCCTCGGTCTACCGCGTGCACCTTCCGGGTGCGCCGGTAACCGGGGGTTCCCCTGCCTGACCGAACGAACCCGATGACCCGCCATACCGCCCTTTGCCTTGCTGTCTGGATGGCGCTGCCGCTGTCCGCCCACGCTGCTGCCACTGCTGCCCCCGATGCGCGCGAATTCGATCGGGTGCAGGTCACCGCCACCCGCACCGAGCGGGCGCTGAGCGACGTGGCGGCCACCGTGGACGTCATCGACCGTGAGCAGATGGACCGGCACCTGGTGCAGGACATCAAGGATCTGGTGCGCTACGAACCGGGCCTGTCGGTCACCCGCAGCGCGACCCGCTTCGGCCTGGATGGTTTCCGCATCCGTGGCCTGGACGGCAACCGCGTGCGCATCCAGACCGACGGCATCGTCATGCCGACCCGGTTCGACATCGGTTCGTTCGCCAGTTCCAACCGCAACTTCACCGACCTCGATACGCTCAAGCGCGTCGAGATCGTGCGTGGCCCGGCCAGCCCGCTGTACGGCTCCGATGCACTCGGCGGCGTGGTCGCGTTCGTGACCAAGGACCCGGCCGACTACCTCAAGGACGGCAAGAACAGCTACTTAGGCCTGAAGTTCGGCTACGACGGTGAGTGGAAGGGCCTGCTTGGCGGTGCCACGGCGGCCTTTGGTGGTGACCATTGGAGCGGCCTGGTCAACGTCAACCACCACCAGGGCCAGGAAACCGACAACAAGGGCACGGTGCGCAGCGACAACGGCACCCGCACCGCGTCCAATCCGCAGGATCGCGACGGCCGCAGCCTGCTCAGCAAGCTGGTCTATGCACCGAGCGAGGACCAGCGCTTCCGCCTGACCGTGGAAGGCAACGAAGACACCACCGATACCAATGTGCTGTCGGCGATCGCCAGCGTTGCACCGCGCCCCGGCGCGATGGCTGCGGCCACTGGCATGAAGTCCCACGACACCCAGAAGCGCAACCGCGTCTCTTTCGCCCACGAAATGGATGCGCTGGACCAGCCGTTCGCCGACAGCCTGCACTGGCAGGTGTACGCGCAGAACAGCGAAACCCGGCAGCAGACCGACGAAACGCGCACCGACGGCACCCGCCGCCACCGCGTGTTCTCCTTCGACCAGCATGCCTATGGCCTGCAGGCGCAGTTCAACAAGGCGTTCACCACCGGCAGCGTCGAGCACGCAGTGACCTACGGTTTCGAAGGCACCCGTACCGAGATCCGCCAGAAGCGCGACGGCTACCAGGTCAGCAAGGCGGGCGTGGTCAGCAACACGGTGTTGCCGGACACCTTCCCGGTTCGTGACTTCCCGATCAGCAAGACTACCGAGCTGGGCCTGTATGCACAGGATGAGATGCGCTTTGCCGATGGCAGGCTGTCGCTGGTGCCGGGCGTGCGCGTGGACCGCTACGAGCTGAAGCCGGAAGTGGACAGCGTCTTCGCCGAAGACAACCCGACCACGGCCGTGGCGCAGCTGAAGAAGACCAGCGTGTCGCCGAAGCTGGGCATGGTCTGGCGCTTTACCGACGAATGGTCGCTGTTCGCCGGTTATGCGCGTGGCTTCCGTTCGCCGCCGTACAACGACGTCAACATCGGCCTGACCAATGTCGCCTTCCGCTATACCGCCATCGCCAATCCGGACCTGAAGCCCGAAACCAGCGACGGTTACGAACTGGGCCTGCGCTTCATCGCGCCGGCGGCGTACGTCAGCGTCAGCGGCTACTACAACGACTACAAGGATTTCATCGAGTCCAACGTCGATACCGGTCGCAACGCGCAGGGTTTGACCGTGTTCCAGTCGCAGAACATCGCCGACGCGCGCATCTATGGCGTGGAAATGAAGGCCGGCATCGAGTTTGGCGAACTCAGCCCGGCGCTGAAGGGCTGGGCGCTGCGCAGTGCGTTGGCATGGTCGCGTGGTGACAACCGGACCGATGACGAACCGCTGGCCTCGGTCGATCCGCTGCGTGGCACGCTGGGCCTGATGTACGACACCGATACCTGGGGCGTCGAACTGGCCGGTACCTTCGTGCAGCGCAAGAAGCGCCTGCCGCCGCCTGCGGCGCAGACCAATCCGAACGCACCGGCGCCGTTCGTCTACCAGCCGGCCGGCTACGGCGTGCTGGACCTGATGGCGCACTGGAACTTCGCGCCGGGTGCCACCTTCAATGTCGGCGTGTTCAACCTGGCCGACAAGCGCTACATCGAATGGTCGTCGATCACCCCGAGCCTGATCACCGATCGCGCACTGAGCGATCGTTTCAGCAGCCCGGGCCGCACCTTCTCCGCCAGCCTTGCCGTTTCCTGGTGATCTCATGAGCCGAGCCTTGTCCGCACGCAGGAATGACTCCATCGCCGCGCCGAACAGCGCGGCCTGGCCGACCCCGGCACAGCTGGCCACGCTCGGCACCGTGTTGTGCCTGTACCACGCCGACGGCAACGAGCTGGGTGGCTGGCGCCAGGCCGTACGCGTGCACGCCTGCCAGGGCGTGGACAGTGAAGGCCTGCGCGAAAGCCTGTGTTTCCTCGATGGCCGCGGCCGCTGCGTGTGGCGTCTGTATCTGCTACCGGACAGCGATTTCCTGGCCTGGGACCGGCTGGTGGCCGCGTTGCCGCCGGGACCGGAACACGACAGCGATGGCAGCGTCGGCGAACGGCTGTGGCGGCGCCTGGCCGGCCATCTCGGCGGCCAGCGCTGGCGCCTGTGTGCGCTGCGCCTGCACGCCGCCGACGACGGGCGCACCCTGGCGGCCAGCCTGTCGACCCTGTCCTCGCTGGGCGCGGCCACCGCCCGCCGCATCGCACGCCTGGAAGGTGCTGAAGGCGAACTGGTGATCGACGACTGTTGTTGTGCCGACGCCGCCCGGCGCCCGGCGCCACGGATTCCCGGCGACCTGCCGCTGATCCGCCTGTGACCCTCTCCTGATGGAACGCCCGTTGGCCACGGATGGCCCCTCAATGAATCTGCACCCCTGAAGGAAGACCCCGATGAAGCTCCAGACAGCCAGCGCCATGCTGCTGCTCGCCACCGGCGGCGTGGCCAGCGCGCAGCCCTCCGACGTCGCCCGCGACCACGACAGCATCCTTGCCCTGCAGGGCGAGTACACCGTCGATTTCGCATTCGACGAGACCGTGCTGCTGAAGCCCGGCTACGAGCGCGCCCCGGCGATGCGCAGCGGTGGCAGCGAAGTGGTCATCGTGGTCGAGGACACGCCGAAGCGCATCGTGCTGCAGCACCTGCTGCTGGATGAAAAGAGCGGCCACATCACCAAGCACTGGCGCCAGGACTGGGTGTACGAGGCACCGAACCGTTTCGAGTTCAGTGCCGACCAGACATGGAAGGTGCGCAGCATTCCCACAGCGGTGAACCAGGGCGCCTGGACCCAGTGCGTGTATGAAGTGAGCGACGCACCGCGCTACTGCGGCACCGGCACCTGGACCTACACCAACAACGTGCCGAGCTGGACCAGCGACCTGAGCTGGCGCCCGTTGCCGCGCCGTGAGTACACCAAGCGCAGCGACTACAACGCGCTGGCCGTGATCAACCGCCACACGTTGACCCCGAACGGCTGGACCCACGAACAGTTCAACACCAAGGTGCAGCGCAACGCCGACGGCAGCCAGGTGGAGATCGCCCGCGAGTTCGGCTTCAACGACTACGTGAAGACCACCGAGGTCGACTTCACCCCGGCGCGTGACTACTGGAAGGCCACTGCCGGCTACTGGGCCAAGGTGCGCCAGCGTTGGGACGGCTTCCTCGGCCAGGCCCCGGGCGTGCACCTGAAGACCAGGATCGATGGCATGGCGATGATCATTCCGCTGTTCACCCAGGCCGAAGCGATTCAGTCCGGCAAAAAGGTGAAGGACAAGCAGATCGACGAGGTGTTCGCCAAGTACGTGGAAAAGGCGCCGAACTGAGGCCGCGTGTGGAGTCGAGCTGTGCTCGACTCCACAACCGCATCCACTCATGGCGTGGCTTTGGCGGTCCGTCCATGTGCTCTTGGTAGGTGCCGAGCTTGCTCGGCACGCTTTCGGTGGTGACGCGATTCGGTGTCTGCGCGCGTCGCCGGACGGATTGGTGCCTTGTGCGTATAAACATGACGCATTTCGCTGTATTTTGTCCGAGTCCGCTTTCCGGCTTCTGCGCATGGGGTAGGGTGGCCGCCCACGCAGTCATTGAACGTCGCCGCAGATGAAGCTTTCCGCCTTGTGCAGTCAGATGTTGTCCGGCGAAGCCTGCGATGATATCGACAGCTTCTTTCTCGAAATCGATGACTTCGAGGAAGCCGCACTTGTTTCGCGAACCCAGCGGATAGACGGGCTGCTCGCGCGTCTTGGGCCTCGATGGACATCGGCTTATCTGTTCAGTCTCTGCATGCATGTTCTGGCGACCGTTCGTATTGCCGGCAGCGCACGCGATCCAGCCGGAGCGAAGATGTTTCTGGCATTGAGCTTCACCGATTTCGAGCTGTATGCGGAAGAGGGCGTGCTGCTCCCCAACGTTTTCTACTATCCAGGTTCGGAGGGGGTCGCATTTGGAGCCCGGCGCTGGCACGAAAGTGGCAGCAACACCTCGACGGAAATCGACGCCGTGCGCTCCGTTGTCGAAGATGCTGGCCTGCTCGCGGGTTTTCGCTTCTGCGAAAGCCGCACTGATGGCCCTCCCGGTTACGAAGTTGTTCGTGTCTTTGCGATTCCAATGCATGGAAACGAGGCTTGCTGATGGTCGTGCCAGAACGCCAGATGTTCGATACCTATTTGTCCGACCCGCAGGTCTACGATCGTCTTGAACAGCATATCCACGACCACTTCATGACGGGAATCAACGCGGCAAGCCTGCGCATTGAAGACTTCCGCAGCCCGCACTACAACACGTTCTTCGTCGATGGCACTAAGGATCGCGGTGCCAACCCGATCTTCTCCGCCAAGCACCTGCCCAGCGGCAACATCATCCGGGTCGTCATTTTCGGCAGCCCGCCTGAATACAGCGAAGTCCGTAAGCGGGTAGGGGATAATGAGGAGAAGGACGAGCTCTGCCTGTTCATAACGCTTCTGGGCGTGCAGCGCGCGATGAGCGCGACCGTGGCCTGGGCGCAGCAACAGGCGTCCATCATCCCGGCCACTCGTTAGTAGACCCACGCCATGTGTGGATGCGCTCAGGTGGGGCGCGCAGCGTACAGCCGGCCCCACCCGCAGCGTGTCACGGTCGCCTCAGGCCTCGCGCAGCGCCAACGCCGGCGGCGTATGCAGGATCGCCCGCGTACCCCACCAGCCTGCCAGCAGGCTCAGCCCGATGCCGACCACGCCGCCGATCAGCAGGCCCGGCCACGGCGGCAGCAACGGCAGCTCGAACACCTTCTGCGAGACTGCCACGCCGATGACGGCCGCCGCGCCCACCGCGAGCAACGCGGCCAGCGTGCCCAGTGCGCCGAACTCAACGAGCACCGCGCCACGCAGCTGGCGCCGGGTCGCGCCCAGCGTGCGCAGCACCGCGCTGTCGTAGCGGCGCTCGCCCGCCGTGGCCTGCAGTGCGGCCAGCAGCACCAGCACGCCGGCCAGCAGGCTGAACACCATCACCAGCTGCACCGCCTGCGCGACCCGCTCCATCACATCGCGCACCTGCGAGATCACCGCGTCCACGTCCAGCAGCGACAGGTTGGGCTGCGCGCGCACCAGCTCGCCCAGCCCAGCCGCGTTGCCGGCCGGCAGATGGAACGCCGACAGCAGGTTGTGCGGGGTGTCGCCCACCGCATTGGGATTCAGCAGCACGAAGAAGTTCGGCCGGAAGGTGTTCCAGTCGGCCTTGCGCACACTGGTGACGGTGAACTCGCGCTCCTGCTCGCCTACTGAAATGGTGATGCGGTCGCCCGGATACACGCCGTAGCGCTTGGCCCAGCCGATTTCAACCGACGCCTCCGCCGCCGTGCTGTCGGGCGTCCAGAAGGTGCCGTTCATCAGCGTGTTGGCCGGCGGGAAGCTGCTGCGCCAGCTGAAGTTCAACGGCCGGTTCTCGTCGTCGTCATCGCGCTGGGCTTCGCCTGACGCCGGCTGCCCGCTCTGGTCCGGCGAGCGATCCACGCGCAGCGGCGGCTTGCCGTTGATCGCGATCAGGCGACCGGTCGCCATCGGTTCGATGCTGGCGTCGTTGGCCCCCAGTCCGCGCAGCGCGGCCAGCACGCTGTCACGCTGTCCGGGCTGGATATTGATCAGGAAGTAGTTCGGCGTATCCGCGGGCAGGCGTTCGCGCCACTGCTGCAGCAGGCCGGGGCCGGTCACCGCCAGCAGCAACAGCGCGCACAGCGACAGCGACAGCCCGACCAGCTGCATCACCGCCAGCATCCGGCGCCGGGTCAGCGCCGCCAGGCCCAGCCGCCAGTGGCCGTGCAGACGGTGCTGCAGGCCGCGCAGCAGCTGCAGCAGCACGAAACCGACCACGCCGGCCGCCACCGCCAACGCGGCCAGGCCGCCCAGCACCCATAGCGCCAGCTTGAGATCACCGGTCACCTGCACCGCCAGCAGCAGGCTGGCCGCCAGCGCTGCTACGTAGGCCAGCAGCGAGGCCGGGGGCAGGGCGGCGAAGGAGCGGTTGAGCACGCGCATCGGCGGCACCCCGCGCAGGCGCAGCAGCGGCGGCAGGCCGAAACCGAACAGCAGCAACAGGCCGATGCCGGCGCCGGTCAGCGCCGGCATTGCCTCGGGTAGCGGCAACCGCTGCGGCACCAGGCTGCCCAGTACCTGCACCAGGCCTTCCTGCGCAGCCATGCCCAGGCCGATGCCGAGCGCGCAGGCCGGCACCGCCAGCATCAGCAGCTGCAGCGCCAGGCCCAGCAGGATGTCGCGCTGGCGCGCGCCCAGGCAGCGCAGGATCGCCACCTGGTCGATGCGGCGCAGCGCGAAGCGGTTGGCCGCCAGCGCGGTGGCCACACCGGCCAGCAGCACCGCCAGCAGCGCGCTCAGGCCGAGGAAGCGCCCGGCCAGATCGAACGCCTGGCGCACGCCGCGCTGGGTGTCGTCCACGCTCAGCAGGCGCAGGCCCTTGACCTGCGGCAGCAGCCACTGGCGCAGGGCGGCAACCTGATCGGCCGGTCCGGCAAACATCAGCCGGTAGTTGATGCGGCTGCCGGGGCCAAGCAGGCCTGTGCCTTCCACATCGGCGCGGTTGACCAGCAGGGTGGGGGAGAGCGTCAGCAGGTCGCCACCGGTATCCGGTTCGGCCTCGATGATGCCGGCGATGCGCAGCGTGCCGGCGCCGAATTCGAGGTCATCGCCGGCTTTCAGCCCCAGTCCCTGCAACAGGCGCGGGTCGGCATAGGCCTGGCCCTTGGGCGGCATGCCGGCATCGGCGATCAACGTACCGCCGGGCGTGGCCCGTACCCGCAGCGTGCCGCGCAGTGGATAGCCCGCCTGCACCGCCTTGATGCTGGCCATCTGGCTGGCATCGCCGTTGAACAGCACGCTGCCGAAGCTGGCGATGCGGGTATGCGCCAGTCCACGCCGTTGTGCCTCGTCGGCGAATGCCTGCGGCGGATCATCACGCCCGGCGATGCCGAGATCGCCACCGAGCATTTCCGCCGCGCTGCCGGTCAGTGCCAGGTTGACCCGGTTCACCAGCGTGCCCACTGCGGTCATCACCGCCACGCCCAGCACCAGTGCGGCGAACACGGTCAGCAGGTCACCGGCCAGGGCCTCGCGACGCAGCGCGCGCCACGCGTGCCGCAGCAGGTTCATGCCTGGGCTCCGCGCTCGACCGGCAGCAGGCGGCCGTCATCGATGCGGTGGATGTACTGGCAACGCTGCGCCAGGCGCATGTCGTGGGTGACCAGCACCAGGGTGGTGCCGCTGCCGGCGTTGAGTTCGAACAGCAGGTCGCTGACGTGCTGGCCGGTGGCATGGTCCAGCGATCCCGTCGGTTCGTCGGCGAACAGGATGCGCGGGCGGGTGACGAAGGCACGTGCCAGTGCCACGCGCTGCTGCTCGCCGCCGGACAGCTGGCGCGGGTAGTGGCGGGCACGATGGGCCAGGCCCACCTGCGCCAGCACCTCGTCCACCCGCGCGCGGTCCTCGCGTCCGGCCAGCTCCAGTGGCAGCGCGACGTTCTCGGCGGCGGTCAGCGCCGGCAGCAGGTGGAAGCTCTGGAACACGAAGCCAACCTCGCGCGCGCGCAGCTGGGCCCGCGCTTCTTCATCGAGGTCGCCCAGATCCTGGCCCGACAGCGCAATGCGGCCGCGGCTGGGCAGGTCCAGCCCGGCCAGCAGGCCGAGCAGGGTGGTCTTGCCCGAACCGGAGGCGCCGACGATGGCCGCGCTGGTGCCTTCATGGACGGTCAGGGTGATGTTGTCCAGTATGTGGACTTCACCCTCCGGGCCCTGCACGGATTTGCCGACCTGGTCGACGGCGATGGCGACGGGCGCGCTGCGGGGGGACAGGCTGTCGATGAGGAGACTCCAATGCGCAAGACGGGATGGAGCCGGCGAGCCGGCGCGATGATGGTGCTGCTGCTAGGGTTGCTGCTGTTGCCAGGGCTGGCCTGTGCCAAAGGTCCGGCCGGCACCGTACTGGTGCTCGGCGACAGCCTCAGTGCCGCCCACAATATCCCTGCCGACGCCGGCTGGGTCAGCTTGCTGCAACAGCGGGTCAGGCAGCAGTCGAAAACCCCGGCGCGCATCGTCAACGCCAGCATGAGCGGCGAGACCACCGCCGGCGCGCTGACCCGCCTGCCGGGCCTGCTGGCGAAGGAAAAGCCGACGGTGGTGGTGATCGCGCTGGGCGGCAATGACGCATTGCGTGGGCTGACCCCGGCGCAGGTGCAGGGCAACCTGGAAAAGATGGTGCAGGCCAGCCAGAAGGCCGGCGCGAAGGTATTGCTGCTGGGCATCGACGTACCGCCCAACTACGGGCCGGCCTATCGCCAGCGCCTGGCTGCGGCCTACAAGGCGCTGGCCACGCAGTACGAGGTGCCGCTGCTGCCCTTCCTGCTGGAGGGCGTGGCCCTGCAGCCGGGCATGATGCAGGCCGACGGCCTGCACCCCACGGCGCAGGCGCAACCGAGGGTGCTGGACAACGTCTGGCCGCTCCTGCGGCCCCTGCTCTGAACGATTTACAACCCTCTTGACGGAACTTCACATCGCGTCCACCGTCGATCCGGCATGTTTCACAAAGCTGAAGTTAGAGGGAATCACATGCGTCAGACGAAGGAGACCTCCGGCTTGGTGCTGGTGGTCGAAGACAACCGCAACATCTCCGAGATGATCGGCGAATACCTGGAAGGTCGCGGCTTCGAAGTCGACTATGCACAGGACGGCCTGGATGGCTACCGCCTTGCGGCGGAGAACAGCTATGACGTCGTGGTGCTCGACTTGATGCTGCCGCGCCTGGATGGCATCGAAGTGTGCCGTCGCCTGCGCAACGATGCGCGCAAGTCCACCCCGGTGCTGATGCTCACGGCACGCGACACGCTGGACGACAAGCTCACCGGCCTCGGGTTCGGCGCCGATGACTACCTGACCAAGCCGTTCGCGATCCAGGAGCTGGAAGCCCGCCTGCGCGCGCTGATCCGCCGCGAACGTCGCCAGGTGGGTTCGGAGGTGCTGAAGGTCGCCGACCTGGTGCTCGATCCGGTCAGCATGCGGGCCACCCGTGCCGGTACCGAGCTGCAGCTGTCGCCGATCGGCCTGCGCCTGCTGACCATCCTGATGCGCGAATCGCCGCGCGTGGTCACCCGCCAGGAGATCGAACGCGAGATCTGGGGCAATGGCCTGCCGGACTCGGACACGCTGCGCAGCCATCTGTACAACCTGCGCAAGATCATCGACAAGCCGTTCGACCGTCCGCTGCTGCACACCGTGCAGAGCGCCGGCTACCGCATTGCCGATATCGCACAGCCGATGGCCTGATCGGGGCCGGGCCGGTGCAGCATCAGGCCCGGCCGGGCAACGACCCCGCATCGGGCACGGATGACCGGCCGGCGCTGCCGCCGGTCAGCGTCCGTGCACGACTACGGCGCAGCGCGCTGCCTATAATCGCAGCGCTCTGACCGGGACCCCGCAATGCCGCACGGCCTGCCGCGCAAGATCCGTATCGCCTTCATCCTGCAGGCAGTCCTGGCCAGCCTGGGCATCCTGCTCGGTGCCTGGCTGGTGTCGCTGGTCATCAAGCACAGCCTGGTCGGCGCCGCCCTGCGCGAGGAAGCGGCCTATTACTGGACGCTGCACGAGGCGTCGCCGGTGCAGCCGCCGCCCAACACCCAGAACATCCGCGGCTACCTGCTGGAAAGCGGGCAGTCGGCGCTGTCATTGCCGGCCAACCTGCGCAACCTGGAGCCCGGCTTCCACGAACTGCCTCAGGATGACCAGCTGGTGCTGGTCGATGTGCGCCCCGCCGGTCGCCTGTACCTGGTGTTCCTGCGTTCGCGTGCGGAGATGCTGGCGTTCTGGTTCGGCATCGTGCCGGTGCTGCTGACCCTGTTGGCGGTGTATGGCGCCAGCTGGGTGACCTATCGGGCTTCCAAGCGCCTGGTGTCGCCGGTGAACTGGCTGGCACGGCGCGTCTCGCGCTGGGACCCGGGCCACCCCGAAGCGGCCGATCTGGAGCCGAACAAGCTGCCGGCGGACATGCAGGGCGAGACCCGCCAGCTGGCGGCCGCACTGCATTCGCTGGCCAACCGGGTCAGCGCGCATGTGGCGCGCGAGCGCAATTTCACCCGCGACGCCAGCCATGAACTGCGCACACCGCTGACCGTCATCCGCGTCGCCAGCGACATGGCCCTTGGCGATGAAACCCTGCAGCCGCGCCTGCGCCGCAGCCTGCAGCGCATCCAGCGGGCTGGCCGCGACATGGAGGCGGTGATCGATGCGTTCCTGATCCTGGCCCGCGAGGCCGATGTCGAACCGCAGATCGAGCTGTTCGACGTCAACGACATCGTCCGCTACGAGGTGGACAATGCCAACGAACTGCTGGGGTCTCGCCCGGTGTCGGTGCACCTGCACAGCGACGGCCCGGTGCAGTTGCATGCGCCGCCGCGGGTGCTGCAGGTGGTGATCAGCAACCTGGTGCGCAATGCCTGCAGCTACACCGACGAGGGGCGCATCGACGTGCATGTGCACAACGACCGGGTGGTAGTGCGCGATACCGGTATCGGCATGTCTGCCGACGCCCTGTCGCGGGCCTTCGAACCGTTCTACCGCGCCGAGCCGAGCCGCCCGCAGGGCACCGGCCTGGGCCTGTCGATCGTGCGCCGGCTGTGCGACCGCTTCGGCTGGAAGGTCAGGCTGGCCAGCGAGCCAGGGCAGGGCACGGAGGCCACGGTCATCTTCCGCTGATCCTCCGACCCCATTGCCCGTGATTCAGTAGATCCACGCCATGCGTGGATGGGGTTGCGGTAGCGCCGGGCCATGCCCGGCGTCCGCAGTCCCTCAGTTGCAGTTGACCTTCGGCGCCAGCGCCTTGGTCCAGATCGCATAGCCGGCCGGGGTCATGTGCAGCATGTCCTCGCGGAACAGCGTTGCATCCGGCTGGCCATCGGTGCCCAGCATCGGCGTGTAGATGTCGGTGAAGCCGGTGTTGGGCAGCGTGGCCAGGGCGGCCTTGATCAGCGTATTGGCCTCGTTGATCGCCGGCAGCAGATGCGCACGCGACGGGCTCGGCTTGATCGACAGGTACTCGACCCGGGTCTTCGGCAGGTCGCGATGCACGCGCTGCACGAAGGCAACCACATCGTCGCGCACCTGCACGGCGCTGCGGCCGCTGTTGAGGTCGTTGTCGCCCGCGTAGAAGAACACCTTGCACGGTGCATACGGCACCACGATGCGATCGGCATACCAGGTGCTGTCACGCACTTCCGAACCCCCGAAGCCGCGGTTGAACACCGGCTGGCCGGGGAAGTCGGTGGCCAGGCTCTCCCACATGCGGATCGAGGAGCTGCCGATGAACTCGATACCGCCACGCGGCGGCGGGCTGGCCTGGTCGGCGCTGGCGAAGTGGGCCATGTCGCTGGCCCAGGCCACGTTGGAGACCTGTTCGGGTACCCGCGGTGACTTGGCCGGGCCCAGGGCCTGGGCAAGGGGGGCGGCGGTCAGCAGGCCCAGCATCAGCAGGCAGGTACGGCGATGGGACATCAGGCGCTCCGGCAGGGTAGGGACGACCATGATAGAAGCTGGGGCAGGTCGAAGCTTGCCCCTGGCAGTCCGTTCACCGGGCCGGTGCCGGGCGGCGGCGGGCGGCCTTGTGGCAAAATGGCGGCCATCTGCCTATTCCTGTGCGCCCATGATCCCCTGCCGTGCGTCTGAGCGGTCGCTGCGCCGCGTCCCTGTTGCTGGATGTTCGCCCCGTGGCTGATCAGTTCGGCCATCTGCCGCGCGGCCCGCGCCGCATCTTCCAGGCCGCCCGCTGGTCCTGGCAGGGCCTGCGCGCTGCCTGGCTGCACGAGTCGTCGTTCCGGCTCGAGGTCTACCTGCTGATCCTGCTGACGCCGCTCGCGATCTGGCTGGGCCAGACGCCGGTCGAACGCGCGCTGCTGATCGGCTCGATGCTGCTGGTGCTTGCGATGGAGCTGGCCAACTCGGCCATCGAAGCGGTGATCGAACGTTACGGCAGCGAGATCCATGAACTGGCCGGCCGCGCCAAGGACATGGGCTCGGCGGCGGTCTTCGTGCTGATGATGAACGTGCTGCTGTGCTGGGCGCTGGTCGTGGTTCCGCACGCGCTGGCCGGCAACTACGGCTGAAACCCCATTCCCCCACTGCCTTGAAGAGTTTCCATGTCCTTTGAGTTCCTCGCCGACCCCAATGCCTGGGTAACCCTGTTCACGCTCAGCGCGCTGGAAATCGTGCTCGGCATCGACAACCTGGTGTTCATTTCCATCGCGGTCAGCAAGCTGCCGGAAGAGCGTCGCCCGTTCGCCCGCAAGCTCGGCATCGCGGTGGCCTGCATCACCCGCATCGCGCTGCTGGTGTCGCTGGCCTACCTGGCGCACATGGCGGCCAACCTGTTCACCGTGGCCGGCATGGGCATCTCCATCCGCGACCTGGTGCTGATCGTTGGTGGCCTGTTCCTGATCATCAAGGGCTGCATGGAGATCAAGGAGCTGATCAGCGGCGGCGAGGATGAAGATCCCAGCACCACCAAGGCCTCGGCCGTGTTCGGCTACGTGATCGCGCAGATCGCGGTGATCGACATCGTGTTCTCGCTGGACTCGGTGATCACCGCCGTCGGCATCGCCGACCACATCCCGGTGATGGTCGCCGCGATCCTGCTGTCGGTGATGGTGATGCTGCTGGCCGCCAACCCGCTGGGCCGCTTCATCGATGCCAACCCGACCGTGAAGATGCTGGCCCTGGCCTTCATCCTGATGATCGGTGCGGTGCTGATCCTGGACGGCCTGGACGTGCACGTGCCCAAGCCCTACATCTACGCCGCGATGGGCTTCTCGGTGCTGGTGGAGTGGCTGAATCTGCTGATGCGCCGCCGCGCCCGCGAGCACAACGTGCCGGGTGCCGGCAACTGGTAAGCGCGCCACAGGCGTGTGAGTCCCTCAGAACCCCCGGCATGCCGGGGGTTCTGCGTTGTGGGGGAGGTTGGCTCTGCAACGGCACTGCGGTTTTTGCACTTTTGGCTGCGTTCCGGCCTCCACTTGTGAATCAGGATCAACAGTGTTTTCCCGGGGCGAGGCTTAATCCGGCGCAGCAAAGCGCGCAGGCTACGCACTCCCGATTCCCGCCCCCCAGGACTCCCCCATGAATTCCAGAGCCGCCTTGCTGGCGCTTGCCGTTGGCGCCTTCGCCATCGGAACCACCGAGTTTGCCCCGATGGGCCTGTTGCCGGTCATCGCCGACGGCGTCGGCGTTGGCATCCCCACTGCGGGCATGCTGATCACCGCCTATGCCGTGGGCGTGATGCTGGGCGCGCCGGTGATGACCCTGCTGATGGGGCGTTTCGGCAAGCGCACCGCGCTGATGCTGCTGATGTCGATCTTCGTCGCCGGCAATCTGTTGTCTGCGCTGGCGCCGAACTACGGGATGCTGCTGCTGTCGCGCCTGGTCACCAGCCTCAACCACGGTGCCTTCTTCGGCATCGGTGCGGTGGTCGCTGCGAGCCTGGTGCCGAAGGAAAAGCAGGCTGCGGCCGTGGCCACCATGTTCATGGGCCTGACCATCGCCAACATCGGCGGCGTGCCGCTGGCGACCTGGGTCGGCCAGCAGCTGGGCTGGCGCCTGTCCTTCGCCGGTACTGCGGCGCTGGGCCTGGTCGCGATCACTGCGTTGGGCTTCGCGCTGCCCGCGTCCGCACCGGGACCGCGCCCGGACGTGCGCCGCGAACTGAAGGCGATCCTGCAGCCGCAGGTGCTGCTGGCCATGGCCACCACCGTGCTTGGTGCGGGTGCGATGTTCACGCTGTACACCTACGTCGCACCGGTACTGACCGAGTTGACCGGCGCCTCCAATGCCTTCATCGCGATGGCGCTGGCCCTGATCGGCATCGGCTTCACCTTCGGCAACGGCATCGGTGGGCGCATGGCCGACTGGTCGCTCGATGGCGCCACCCGTATCCTGCTGGCTGCCCTGGCGGTGCTGATGTTCGTGCTGCCGCTGGCTTTCATGAGCCACGCCACCGCGGCGCTGGGTGTACTGCTGTTCGGCGCGGCGACCTTCGCCCTCGTGCCGCCGCTGCAGATCCGGGTGATGCAGGTGGCCAGCGAGGCGCCGGGCCTGGCGTCGTCGATCAACGTGGGTGCATTCAACCTGGGCAATGCGGTAGGTGCTGCGCTGGGTGGTGCGGTGATCAGCTCGGGACTGGGCTACGCCGCGATTCCGGTGGCCGGTGGCCTGCTGGCCGCGTCGGGCCTGCTGCTGGCATGGCTGGGGCGTAGCCGCACTGCGGTGGCTGAGGCCTGCTGAGTGATATGGGGTTCCGGCAGGGCTTGCAGCCCTGCACCCGCTAAAGGCGAAGGCAACCGCCGAAGCGACAGCAACCGCAACAGCCGGCGCTGGTTTTCTGAGGGTTGGGCGGGGCGGTGTGGGTTGGCAGGACATGCCGTGAACCCATCCATGGGGGCTCGATGGCGCCATCCATGGCGCCAACGGTCCTGCCAACCCGCACCGCCCCACCTCCGACAGATTGCCGCGATCGGTCGGAACGGCGTTCTGCTTTGGTAGGTGTCGACCTTGGTCGACACGAATGCCTGAAGAACCGGCTTTTGCTTTTGATTTTTCTTTTGATCTTCCCGCGGTGCGCAGGAAATTGTCCGTGGCCGGGAGGGTGGGTCGGCTGGGGGCGTGAGCCGCATGGATGCGGCGACCGAGCTTACATGGACGTACTTGCAGCGGCCCCCAGCCGACCCACCCTCCCGGCCCACCCCGAGCTGGCTGGACCACACCGCGGAGGGGGCGGCGCCCGATGGCCGGTCTTTCACCCGAACCATGGCATGCTCGGCGCCAAGCCCACCCGGAACCTCCGCCATGCGCCTGTTCACCCGTGTCCTGCCCCTGATGCTGCTGGCCTCCCTGCTGTCCGGCTGCGGCTACAACGCCATCCAGCAGAAGGATGAGGCGGTCAAGGCCAGCTGGTCCGAAGTGCTCAACCAGTACAAGCGGCGCGCCGACCTGGTGCCCAACCTGGTGCAGACGGTGAAGGGCTTTGCCAGCCAGGAAGAGCGCGTGCTGACCGAAGTCACCAACGCCCGCTCGCGTGTCGGCCAGATCAACGTCAACGCCGATGACGAAGCCTCGCTCAAGCAGTTCCAGCAGGCCCAGGGCGAACTGGGTAGCGCGCTGTCGCGGCTGCTGGTGGTCACCGAGAACTACCCGGTGCTGAAGTCGGACCAGAACTTCCGCGACCTGCAGGCCCAGCTGGAAGGCACTGAAAACCGCATCACCGTCGCCCGTGGCCGCTACATCCAGCAGGTGCAGGACTACAACACCTACATCCGCTCGTTCCCGCAGGTGATCACCGCCAAGATCTTCGGCTACAAGACCAAGCCGAACTTCACCGTGGACAACGAAGCGCAGATCTCCAACGCGCCGGCGGTCGATTTCGGCAGCGCGCCGCAGCAGCAGCCGGCACCGCAGCCGGGCCACTGACCCATGCGCCTGGCCACTGCGCTGCTGGCCCTGCTGCTATGGCTGCCGCTGGCATCGCACGCCCAGCAGCTGGCGCCGGTTCCGGCGCTGGATTCGCCGGTGGTCGACACCACCGGCACGCTGGATGCCGCGCAGAAGCAGGCGCTGGTACAGCAGGCGCTTGACCTTCAGCAGCGCAAGGGTAGCCAGCTGCAGGTGCTGGTGGTACCCACCACCCAGCCGGAAGACATCGCCCAGTACACCACGCGGGTCTTCGACCAGTGGCAGATCGGCCGCAAGGGCGTGGATGACGGGGTGCTGCTGGTGGTGGCCAAGGACGACCGGCGCGTGCGCATCGAGCCGGGCTACGGCCTGGAAGGCGCGATTCCCGATGCCATCGCCAACCGGGTCATCCAGGAGTACCTGGTGCCACGCTTCCGCAGCGGCGACTACGCCGGGGGCATCACCGATGCCACCGCCGTGCTGGTCAAGCTGATCGATGGCGAAACGCTGCCCGCACCGGTCAGCGGTCATCGCGGGCGCGAGCCCGGCGGTGGCGGCGACACCTGGTTCCTGGCGCTGTTCATCGGCGTGTTCGCCGGCAGCATCCTGCGCGGCGTGTTCGCGCGCGTGCCGCGCCCGCTGCGTGGCCTGCTCGGCGGCGCTGGCGCAGCCGTGGCGGCGTTCCTGTTCACCTCCACCCTGCTGGCCAGTGGCCTGGCCGGCGTGGTCGGCCTGATCGTGGCGATGCTCTCCGGGCATCCGGGGCGCTTCGCCGGTGGCGGAGGCTGGGGCGGTGGCAGCTGGGGCGGCGGGGGCGGTTTTGGCGGAGGCGGTGGATTCGGCGGCGGAGGCGGCTGGGGCGGCGGCGGTGGCCGTTCCGGTGGCGGTGGTGCTTCGGGAGGCTGGTGATGATCCAACGTCTGTTCCGCCATGTATGTTCGCCGTCGGTACGTCGCGCGTTCCC
Source organism: Stenotrophomonas sp. YJH_SMC_33 (assembly GCF_059372295.1). Taxonomy (NCBI): domain Bacteria; kingdom Pseudomonadati; phylum Pseudomonadota; class Gammaproteobacteria; order Lysobacterales; family Lysobacteraceae; genus Stenotrophomonas; species Stenotrophomonas sp. YJH_SMC_33. The sequence goes on along the minus strand of NZ_JCAFVJ010000012.1, from coordinate 61,177 downwards.
GCCAGCCACGCTGCAGGCGATCACCGAGGCCATCGCCGCCGGTGAGCAGCGCCACGGCGGTCAGGTGATGTTCGCTGTGGAGGCCGATCTGCCTCTGTCCGCGTTGTGGCACAAGGTCACCCCGAGGCAGGCCGCCGAGCATGCCTTCGCACGCCTGCGCACCTGGGATACCGCCCAGAACAACGGCGTGCTGATCTACCTGCTGCTGGCCGACCATGCCATCGAGATCGTCGCCGACCGCGGCCTGCATGGCCGGGTCAGCCCGGCGCAGTGGCAGCGGGTCTGCACCCATCTGCGCGAGGGCCTGCGTGGTTCCAATCCGGTGGAAGCGCTGCAGGATGCCATCGACGAGGTTTCCAGCCTGATCGAAGGGCACTTCCCGGCCTCGACGCGGTCGAACGATGACGCGTTGCCGAACTCGCCCCAGCTTCTTGGTTGAGCCGGGGCGGCACTGGCCCGAGAATAGGCGTTCAACCGCAAGGCACCTTCCATGATCTATTTCCACGACATCGACCCCATCGCCCTCTCGCTGGGGCCGATCAAGGTGCATTGGTACGGCATCATGTACCTGCTGGGCTTCACCGCTGCCTGGCTGCTGGGACGCACGCGCATCGCCGCCGGTCGCCTGCCGGGCGTCGACGCCAACGGCTTCTCCGACCTGCTGTTCTACGCCATGCTCGGCGTGGTGCTGGGCGGGCGCATCGGCTACATGCTGTTCTACGCGCTGGGCGATTTCCTGCACAACCCGCTGCTGCTGTTCAAGGTATGGGATGGCGGCATGAGCTTCCACGGCGGCCTGCTGGGCGTGCTGGGCGCCTGCTGGTGGTGGTCGCGCAAGCACCGCCTGCACTTCTTCGACACCATGGATTTCATGGCGCCGCTGGTGCCGCTGGGCCTGGGTTTTGGTCGCATCGGCAACTTCATCGGCGCCGAGCTGTGGGGCAAGTACACCGACGGTACCTGGGGCGTGGTGTTCCCGTCGGGCCTGCCGGCGCCGCTGAACCAGTTGGACCACGCCACCTTGCAGGCGCAGTTCGCCACCGGCGCGCTGAACCAGTTCGCGCGCCATCCCTCGCAGCTGTATGAAGCGCTGCTGGAAGGCCTGGTGATGTTCGTGGTGCTGTGGACGGTCTCGGCCAGGCCGCGCCACCGCTACCTGGTCGGCGGCCTGTTCGCGCTGATGTACGGCCTGTTCCGCTTCGCCGTCGAATTCGTACGCATGCCCGACAACGGCGTCTACGTGGCCTTCGACTGGCTGACCCGCGGCCAGATCCTCAGCCTGCCGCTGATCGCCTTCGGCCTGGTGCTGCTGGTGATGTCGCGCCGCGCACCCGTGCTGCAGCCGCAACCGGTGATGGCTGCGGAGGGCAAGGCATGAAGGCCTACCTGGATCTGCTTGCGCATGTGCTGGAACATGGCGCGGAGAAGGGTGATCGTACCGGCACAGGCACCCGCAGCGTGTTCGGCTGGCAGATGCGCTTCGACCTCAACAAAGGCTTCCCGCTGGTCACCACCAAGAAGCTGCACCTGCGCTCGATCATCCACGAGCTGCTGTGGTTCCTGAAGGGCGATACCAACATCGGCTACCTGAAGGACAACCAGGTACGCATCTGGGACGAGTGGGCCGACGAGAACGGCGATCTCGGCCCGGTCTACGGCAAGCAGTGGCGCAGCTGGGCCACCGCCGATGGCCGCGAGATCGACCAGATGCAGTGGCTGGTGGACGAGATCAAGCGCAACCCCGATTCGCGCCGGCTGGTGGTCAGCGCCTGGAACGTGGGCGAGCTTTCGCAGATGGCGCTGATGCCGTGCCACAACCTGTTCCAGTTCTACGTGGTGGACGGCAAGCTCAGCTGCCAGCTCTACCAGCGCAGCGGTGACATCTTCCTCGGCGTGCCGTTCAACATCGCCAGCTATGCGCTGCTGACCCACATGGTGGCGCAGGCCACCGGCCTGGGAGTGGGCGACTTCGTGCACACGCTGGGTGACGCGCACCTGTACTCGAACCACTTCGAGCAGGCCCGCGAGCAGCTGGCGCGCGAACCGCGCGCGCTGCCCAAGCTGTGGTTGAACCCGGAGGTGACCGACCTGTTCGGATTCCGGTTCGATGACATCCGCATTGACGGCTATGACCCGCACCCGGCGATCAAGGCGCCGGTGGCGGTGTGAGTGCCATGAAGCTGTCGATGATCGTGGCGCTGGACCGCAACCGTGGCATCGGCCAGGGCAATGCCATGCCCTGGCACCTGCCGGATGATTTCAAGCACTTCAAGGCGCTCACCCTGGGCAAGCCGATCCTGATGGGGCGCAAGACGGCCGAGTCGATCGGCCGCGTACTGCCGGGGCGCACCAACCTGGTGCTGACCCGCAGCGGCCAGGTGCCGTTCGCGGGCATGCGCGCGGTGGCGTCGCTGGACGAGGCCAAGGCGATTGCCGAAGGCGAGGGCGCCCGCGAGCTGTGCATCATCGGCGGCGGCGAGATCTTCCACCAGCTGCTCGACCAAGCCAGCGACCTGTACCTGACCTGGGTCGATGCCGAAGTGCCTGCCGATACCCATTTCCCCGAAGTCGACATGCGGGACTGGCGGGAAGTCAGCAGCGAGCCGCACCCGGCCGACGAACGCCACGTCTACGCGTTCCGCTTCGCGCACTACGTGCGCCGCTGATCGCGCAAATACCAACGAAAACACCGACGGGGATATCGACGGGGATATCGACGGGGTAGAGTCGACTGTTAGTCGACTGCTCTCGGCGGCCCCCCGAAAAACCCGCGCTGCGCGCGATAGTCGACTGACAGTCGACTCTGCCTGGGCTGTCGCTACGGCATCCGGTAATGCCCGATGATGGCGTGCTGGAACCGCGGGTCCTCTTCGCGCGTGCTGCGCCCAGCGGCGAAGACGCGCAACGGCTGCGATGGACCGTGGGCGGTGCTTCCACCGCCGGTGGTGGCCGGGCCCGGAGTGGGCAGCGGCACCCGTCCATGGTGCCGGGAACGATCAGGTCACGCCTGCGGCGGGGCCCCGTTGTTGCCAGGGCCTGCGGAGCCGCCCCCACCGCCGCCACGGCGACGACGGCGGCGCGGGCCACGGTTGCCCGGGTTGGGGGCCGCGGCGTTGGCCCCGCCCGGATCCCTGCCCTGCGCCGATGCAGCCGGGCGCTCGCGTGCTGGTCGCGCTGGCGTGCGTGCGTTGGGCACGGGTGCGGGGACATCGCGGCCCGGCACCTGCACCACGCGCAGTTCATCGGTATCGAGCTGGATCGCGGTCAGCTTGCCGCCCCAGACTGCGCCGGTGTCGATGGCATGCACGCCCTGGGTGATGGTCAGGCCCAGCGCCGACCAGTGGCCGCAGACGATCTTCAGGTCGCGCTCGACCCGGCCTGGCACTTCGAACCAAGGGTACAGTCCCTGTTCCTGCGTGCCCGGCGTGCCCTTGTCCTCGATGCCGATGCGCCCGCGCGGGGTGCAGTAGCGCATGCGGGTGAGCACATTGATGATCGCCCGTGAACGGTCGTAGCCGGACAGGTTCGGCGCCCAGCTCGGCTTGTCGCCGTACATGTTGCGGAACAGCTTGCGGTAGCCGGCACCGTGCAGTTGCGCCTCGACCTCGGCGGCATGCTTTTCGGCCATCTGCGTGGTCCACTTCGGTGCCAGGCCGGCGTGCACCATCATCCAGCCCAGCTCGCGATCCACGTGCACCAGCTTCTGCAGGCGCAGCCAGTCCAGCAGTTCGTCGCGGTCCTCGGCCTGCACGATGCGCAGCAGGTCCGGATTGACCTTGCGCTGTTCCTCTTCGGTGCGTGCACCGACGGCCAGCAGCGAAAGGTCATGGTTGCCCAGCACCACCACGCTGTGCCCGCGCAGCGAATGCACCAGCCGCAGCGTTTCCAGCGACTGGCCACCGCGGTTGACCAGGTCGCCGCAGAACCACAGGGTGTCCTGCGCCGGGTCGAAGCGGATCTTCTCCAGCAGGCGCTGGGTGACGTCGTAGCAGCCCTGCAGGTCGCCGATCGCCCACACACTCATCGTCCGGCCTCCGTGTCAGTGCAGGGTACGCGGGATGGCCAGCACGAAAGGTGCGACCGGCGCGGCGAATTCGGTGCCGTCGTCGGCGACCATGTCGTAGTGGCCCTGCATGGTCCCGTGATCGGTCCCCAGCATGACACCGGACGTGTAATGGAAGTCTTCACCGGGACGCAGGCGCGGCTGCTCGCCGATCACCCCGTCGCCATCGACATGCTCGACGCGGCCATTGGCATCGGTGATGCGCCAGTGGCGTGCAACTAGGCGCGCGGCAACACGGCCCTGGTTGTGGATGCGGATCGTGTAGGCGAACGCATAGCGCCCGTCTTCCGGCGCGGATTGGTCGTCGAGGAAGCGCGGTGCGACTTCGACGGAAATGGCGTAAACGTCAGCGTCTTCCATACCGGCAGTGTAATCAGGAGGCATTGGCCAAAGCGATGAATTCAGCCACATCCAGCTGTTCGGCGCGGGCATCGGGGCGCACGCCGGCGGCGACGAACTGCTCGGCCGTCACGACGTTGTTGAGCGCATTGCGCAGGGTCTTGCGGCGCTGCCCGAAGGCGGCCTTGACCACCTCGGCGAAACGGGCGTGGTCGTTGATGTTGATCGAGGCCGGGTCACGCGGCACCAGCCGTACCACGGCCGAATCGACCTTCGGCGGCGGCCGGAACGCGCCCGGCGGCACCACGAACAGCGAGGTCACCTGGCAATAGGCCTGCAGCATCACGCTGAGGCGGCCGTACACCTTGCTGCCGGGGCCGGCGGCCATGCGGTCGACCACTTCCTTCTGCAGCATGAAGTGCATGTCGCGGATCACCGCGGCATGTTCCAGTGCATGGAACAGGATCGGCGAGGAGATGTTGTAGGGCAGGTTGCCGACCAGGCGGATCGGCTGGCCGGCAGCCAGCTCGGTGAAGTCCACGCGCAGCACGTCGCGGTGGACGATGGTCAGCTCGCCCAGCGGCTCGGCGGCGGCGGTCAGCGGCGCGATCAGGTCGCGGTCGAACTCGATCACCGTCAGTTTCGGATGCACGCGCAGCAGCGGCAGGGTGATCGCGCCCTGGCCGGGACCGATCTCGACCAGGCGATCGCCTTCTTTCGGGTTGACCGCCATCACGATCTTGTCGATGTAGTGGCGATCGGCCAGGAAATGCTGGCCAAGCTGCTTCTTGGCCGGTGCGGTGAACACCGGGCCGGAGGGGGAATGCGGGGAATTCATGCGCTCAGTGTACGTTGCCGCGCAAGCTGCGCACACAGCGTCGTTGCCGCCTGCAGGCTGGAAGGATCGGCAATGCCGCGGCCGGCCAGGTCCAGCGCGGTGCCATGGTCTACCGCCACGCGCGGGTAGGGCAGGCCCAGGGTCAGGTTCACCGCCTGCTCGAAACCGGAGTACTTCAGCACCGGCAGCCCCTGGTCGTGGTACATCGCCAGCACGGTGTCGAAACCGGCCAGCTTGGCCGGCAGGAACGCGGTATCGGCCGGCAGCGGCCCGACCAGGTCCATGCCCTCCGCGCGCAGGCGCTGCAGCAGCGGGATGACCAGGTCCAGTTCCTCGCGGCCCAGATGGCCGTCTTCGCCGGCGTGCGGGTTCAGGCCGAGCACGGCGATGCGTGGCGCGGGCAGGCCGAACTCGCGGCACAGCGCGGCGTGCACGGTGCGAAGGGTGTGTTCCAGGCTGGGCGCGGTGATCGCATCGGCCACCTCGCGCAGCGGCAGGTGGGTGGTGGCCAGGGCCACGCGCACGATGGGGTTGGCCAGCATCATCACCACCTTCACCCCGGCCTGGTCGGCCAGCAGTTCGGTGGTGCCACTGTAGGCGATGCCGCCTTCGTTGATGACCGCCTTGTGCACCGGGCCGGTGACCACGCCGTGCAGTTCGCCGGACAGGCAGGCCTGGCCGGCAGCGAGCAGGGCGCCGATGACGGCCCCGGCATTGGCCGGGTCGGCCTGGCCGAAGTGGCTGGGCATGGCATTGGCCACCGCGCGCACACGCAGGTCGCCCGGGGCGCGGGCTTCGGCGTCCTCGGGCAGCAGCTGCAGGGGCAGGTTCAGCGCGACGGCGGCCGCGCGCAGGGTATCCGGGTCGGCGAAGGCCAGCAGCCGGCAATCTTCACGCGGCTGCTGGACGAGGCGGACACACAGCTCCGGGCCGATCCCGGCGGGCTCGCCCGGTACCAGAGCGAGCTCGGGGCGCATCGGTCAGGACTGCGGCGGCGTGGCGGTATTTTCCGCGCGGTCCCCGCTGCGGAAGCTGACATAGGCTTCGCCACGCAGTTCCTGCAGGAAGCGGTTGTACTCGTCTTCCAGCTTGCGGCGGCCGATGGTCTCGCGAATCTGGGCGCGCTGGTTGTCGTTGGTCACGTCGGTCTGGCGGGTGGCCACGCGCTGCACGATGTGCCAACCGGCATCGGTGCGGAACGGCTGGCTGACGCCGCCGTCCTGGATGCCGGCCACCTGCTGACCAAACGCCGGACCGAACGCGTCGACCGGGAACCAGCCCAGATCGCCGCCCTGGCCCTTGCTGTTGTTGTCCTCGGAGGATTCCTTGGCCACGGTTTCGAAATCCGCGCCGCCGGCGATGCGGGCGCGCAGGGTATCGATCTTGGCCTTGGCGGCAGCGTCGGTCTGGTGATCGTCCACGCGCACCAGGATGTGGCGGCCGTGGTATTCGGTGACCGTGTGCGCGCCACCGCTGGCGGCGCTGGCATCACGCACTTCCACCAGCTTCAGCAACTGGAAGCCGCTGGGGCCGCGGATCGGGCCGACCACTTCGCCGGGCTTCATCTTTTCCATCAGCTGGGCAAAGGCCTGCGGGATTTCATCCAGGCTGCGCCAGCCCAGATCGCCGCCTTCCAGCGCGTTCGGGCTGTCCGAATAACGCACGGCGGCAGCGTTGAAGTCCAGCTCACCCTTGTCCAGCAGGGCCTTCACGCCCTCGGCCTTCTTCTGGCCGGTGGCGATCTGGTCGGCGTTGGAGCCGTCGGGCAGGGCGATCAGGATGTGTGCCAGGTGGTACTGGTTGCCCACCGTGGCCTGCTGCTTCAGCGCGGCGTCCACTTCACCCTCGCTGACGCTGATGCGGCTCTGCGCGAAGCTCTGGCGCAGGCGCTGCACAGTGATTTCATCGCGCACCGAAGCACGGAAATCGTTGAAATCGATGCCGTCGTGGGCCAGGCGCTGGCGCAGTGCATCCAGGTCCGAGCCGTTCTGCTGGGCGATGGCATTCATCGCCTGGTTCAGCTCCTGGTCGCTGACGCGGATGCCGCTGCCCTGGGCGCGGGCGACCTGCAGCTTGACCAGCACCAGTCGCTCGAGCACCTGGCGGCTGAGCACGTCTTCCGGCGGCAGCTGGTTTTCACGGCCGGCGTACTGCGCCTTGATGTTGGCGATCGCACGCTGGAGCTCGCTCTGCAGGATCACGTCCTCGTCGACGACGGCGGCGATGCGGTCCAACGGCTGCGCCTCCTGCGCGAGCACCTGCAGGGGGGCGGACACGCTGGACACCGCCAGCAGGGAGGCGAGAAGAACGGGGAAGCGCTTGGTCATGGGATCTGATTCGGATCGTAGTCATCGCGGGTCACCCCGGTGTTGCTGGGCGGCACGAGATAGAGGTCGTCGCGGTTGTAGCCGAGGATAGCACGGCGCAGGGTGCGGTCCGTGTCCTGGCCGATGGAGCTCAGGCCCTTCAGGACGAACTCCACCTGGATGGAATTGTTCATCTCGCCCTCGCGATTGCGGACGTAGCGGCGGCCGACCACGCGCACGGCCAGGCAGCAGCTGTCCCACTGCACGCCGCCGATGATTTCCAGCGGCTCCTTGTCCTGCAGCGAGTAGTAATAGCGACCGACCAGGCTCCAGCGCGCATTCAGCGGGTACAGGAACGACAGGTCAGCCTGCTCCAGCAGGGTGCGGTCATGCTTGTTGGCCGTCGCCGGGGCGCCGGCGTTGATGCGGTAGCGGTAGCTCAGGTTGATCACGCCATCGTTGGGCATCAGGTAGCGGGCGCGGACGCTGGCCAGATCCTCGCGCTTGTACTTCGGGTCCCACTGGTAGGTGGCGCCCAGGGTCCAGCGGTCGTTGATCATGTAGTTGCCGTCGGCGATCCACGCCGACTTGCCCTTCTCTACCGGCGCGCCGCCCGGCGTGACGGTCACCCGCGACTCGTCGAAGTACTGGATCTGGCCGATCGAGGCCGAGAACCGCTCCTTGCCGGTGGTCTGGTCGATGAAACGGGTACTCAGTGCCAGGGTCAGCTGGTTGGCATCGTTCTGGCGGTCGGCGCCGGTGTAGCGCGAATCGCGGAACAGCTGGCCCCAGCTGAAGGTGAAGTCACGGGTGTCGAAGATCGGCAGTTCGTCCTGGTTGCGGTACGGCGTGCGCAGGTAGAACAGGCGCGGCTCCAGCGTCTGCAGGAAGGACTTGCCGCGGATGCTGGTCTCGCGGTCGAAGAACAGGCCGGCGTCGATGCTGCCGATCGGCAGGCTGCGGCTGGGCGAGGTGTTGCCGCGCAGCTGTTCCGGCGTGGCGGTGGTCACGTCCACGCCCTCCGAGGCCAGAACGGTGCTGCGTATCCTGTCGGCCAGGCCGCGGTCCAGCTGGTAGGCCGTGTAGCGGTACGCCAGGGTGGGCGTGATGTACCAGGCCGCGCCGCTGATGGGGAAGGAAACGTACGGCTTGACGTCAAGGCGGGAGCCGCCATAGGCGCGCACGGTCTGGCCGGTGCGGGTGTATTGCAGGTCCGGGCCCGCATCGGCACCGTACTTGAGGTTCACGTCGTCGTGGGTGAACCTCACCGCTTCGGCGTACAGGCCGGTTTCCAGCCATGGCCGCATCGGCTTGTTCCAGTTGAAATACACCCGCGGCTGGCGGTTGTAGGGCAGGGCATTCTCGTCAAGCGTGTAGTCGGTCAGCTGCCAGCGGTCGGCCATGATGCCGGCCGTCCAGTTCGTGCCCGTACCGTACAGGCCGATGGTGCTCTGCAGGTTGGAGGCGGTCACCCCCACCAGGCGGTTGGCGAAGTCCTCGACATAGCGCTCGTCGCTGACCCAGGCCAGGTTGGCGCGGGCCTGCCAGTGGCTGTTCACGTTGTGGTAGCCGTCGAACATCACCCGGCCGCGGTCGCGGTCGCGCAGCCTGTCGTTGGGCATGTAGCTGGTCAGCACCTCGCCACGGCCGCCGTTGTAGAGGTAGCGGAACTCGTTGTCGAGCAGCAGGCCGCGCCGGCTCATGTAGCGCGGGGTCAACGTGTCGTCGTAGTTCGGCGCCAGATTGAAGTAGATCGGCTGCGCGTAGTCGAAACCGTTGCGGCCGGACATGCCCAGCTGCGGGAACAGCAGGCCGGTCTTGCGGCGGTCATCGATCGGGAACTTGAAGTACGGCGCCCACAGCACCGGCACCTTGCCGATCCGCAGCACGGCGTTGCGGGCGGTGCCGAAGCCCTCGTCGTTGTCCACTTCGATCTGCGGCGCCGACAGCTTCCACACCGGCTGTGACGGGTCGCAGGTGGTGTAGGTGGAGCGGTGCATCTGGCCGACCGCGCCCTGCAGGTCGACCGACTCGGCATCGCCGTTGCCGCGGCGCGACACCAGCTGGTACTTGATGTCGGTGATCTTGTGGGTGTCGCTTTCCTGGTTGCCTTCGGCGCGCTTGGCGACCATCCGGATCGACCCGTCCTGGTAGCGGACATTGCCGTCGGCGATGTAGTTGCCGGTCTCGGTGTCGAAACTGAGCTTGTCGGTACCGACGAACTGGTCGCCGCGGCGCAGCGCCACGTTGCCCTCGTACTGCGGCACGGTGGTGGTACCCAGCAGCTGGTCGCCTTCGATGTCGGTCGGCTGGTTCTCGCGGGCGGCCGCAGCGGCAGCCTTGTCCTGGCCCGGGACCGGCGTGGGGGCGTCGGTGAACGCGGGAATGACGTCGGTGGCCGGGCACAGGCCCCAGTTGAGCGGCTTATCATCAGCCATTGCCGGAAGGCTGATGGCGATGCTCAGAGGCAGGGGAAGCAGGCGGAGGGCTCGGCGCACGCGGTTCGGATTCGGGCGAAAACGGACGGTAGCTTGCCCCATCCCTTGCATAGGGGCAATGAAGGACGCCGGAGCCTGCCGGTTCGGGTTCATCCGGCGGAGGTGCCGGCGGATGGCGTAAGCAGGGCCTGGACATGGGCCACGCTGCACTCGGCCAGGGCCTGCAGGTCATAGCCGCCCTCCAGCATCGACACCACCCGGCCAGCCGCGTGGCGGCGTGCCAGCGCGTGCAGCTCACCGGTGATCCAGGCGAAATCGTCGGTCTCCAGCATCAGATCCGCCTGTGGATCACGCAGGTGGGCATCGAAGCCGGCCGAGATCAGCAGCAGCTGCGGGCGGAAGTCGTCGATGGCCGGCAGCATTTCGTCGGCCCAGACGTTGCGGAAGCGGAAGCCGCCGCTTCCCGGCGGCAGCAGGATGTTCATCAGGTTGCCGGCACCGCGGTCGCGGCGCAGGCCGGAATTGGGGAACAGCCCGGCCTGGTGGGTGCTGTAGTACGAAACCCGGGCGTCATGCTGGAAGATGTCCTGGGTGCCATTGCCGTGGTGCACGTCGAAATCGACCACCGCGATCCGTTCCAGGCCATGGCGGTCGCGGGCATGGGCGGCGGCGATGGCGATGTTGTTCAGCAGGCAGAAGCCCATGGCGGTGCTGCTGGTGGCGTGGTGGCCCGGTGGGCGTACCGCGCAGAAGGCCAGCGGGTCCTCGCCCAGCATCACCGCATCGACTGCGGCCACACCGGCACCGGCGGCGTGCACGGCGGCGCTGGCCGAGCCCGGCGAGGTCCAGGTGTCCATGTCCAGCTGGCGCAGCGGTGCGGTCTGCGGCTGCAGCACGAAGTCGAGCAGGGCGCTGTCGTGGACCCGGGTCAGTTCGCCGAACTTCGCCGGCGGCGCCTCGCGCCAGTCCAGCTGGCCGGGGAAGGCGGTGTGCAGTGCGTCCAGCACCTGCTGCAGCCGTTGCGGGCATTCGGGATGGCCGGGACCGGGGTCATGCAGCAGGCAGGACGGGTGGGAATAGACCAGCATCGTGCCGACTCAGCGCTGGCGCTGCTGTGGCTGCCACAGCGCTTCGCCATGGCCGTCGGCGCGGGCCAGCACCCGGGCCAGCACGAACAGCAGGTCCGACAGCCGGTTGAGGTATTGCAGCGCCTCGCTGCGGACGGCCTCGTGGCGGGCCAGGGTGACCGTCTCGCGCTCGGCGCGGCGGACGATGGTGCGGGCCAGATGGCAGCGCGCGGCAGCTTCGCCGCCGGCCGGCAGGATGAATTCCTTCAGCATCGGGAGGTTGGCGTTGTAATGGTCCAGCTGCTGCTCCAGGGCCGAGACGTCGGCGGCATGGATCGCGGCGTGGCCGGGAATGCACAGCTCGGCGCCCAGATCGAACAGCTGGTGCTGCAGATGCACCACCAGCGCGCGTACATCCTCGGGCAGGGGCGCGGCCAGCAGCAGGCCGAGCGCGGCGTTGGCCTCGTCGACGGTACCGAAGGACGCCACGCGGGCGTCATCCTTGGCCACGCGTTGGCCGTCGCCAAGGCCGGTACTGCCGTCGTCGCCGGTGCGGGTGTAAATGCGCGAGAGGCGATGACCCATGGCGCGCGGCTCAGTGGCGGATGTCGCGGCGGGCCTGCTGGAGCTTCAACACCTGCTCCACGGCCAGCTGCAGGGCAGCGGCCAGCGCCACATAGATCGCCGTAGTGCGCAGGTAGGGCCCGAACCACTGCGCGTAGTTCTGTGCCCAGCCGGCCAGCGTCGGCTCGGCCACGTTACGGCTGGTCCAGTAGAAGCCACCCTGCGCCAGCAGGTGGCAGATCGCCACCGACGCGACCAGCAGCAGCGCACCCTTGGCCAGCACCGGCCAGCGCGCGCCCTGGTAGTTGCGGCCCAGCAGCATGCCGCCGGCCCACAGCGAGAAGTACGCCGGCAGCAGCAGCCAGTAACCCGGTGACACGCAGTAGTGCTGCCAGAAATCCAGGCCGCTGCTGCGGATCACGATCCAGTCCACCAGCACGGCGAACACCATCAGCAGCGGAAACGCCCAGCGTGTCCACGTGGCCAGATAGAAGCCACCGATGAAGAACACCGCCCAGGAGGCATCCGGAATGGCCGCGAAGTGGTTGACCCGGGTCGCCGCCAGCAACAGCACGAGGACGGACAGGACGAAGGCGCGGTTGGCGGTGGCGGACATGGCAGCGGGCCCGGAGCGGATTCAGGTTTCATTCTAGCCCGCCGCGCCGGTTGGCGCAGGCGCCGCTTGTTCGGCGTACAGTCGGGGCGAGCGCGTATCATGAACACATGAGTGAACGACATGACGTGCTGATTGTCGGTGGTGGCCTGGTGGGTGCCAGCCTGGCCATCGCCCTGGACCGGCTGGGCCGCGACGTGGGCCTGCTCGAGGCCAGCCCGGCCGGCGAGCTGCCTGCGGTGTTCGACCAGCGCAATCTCAGTTTCGCCGCTGCCACCGTCAATGCGCTGACCGCGCTGGGGGTGATGCAGAAGCTGGCGATGGCACCGGGCCCGATCCGGCGCATCCATGTCAGTCGTGCCGGCGATTTCGGCCGTGTGCAGCTCGAAGCGGCCGATTACGACCGGCCGTGGTTCGGCCAGGTGGTGGTCGCGCGCGATTTCGGCCAGGCGCTGGAAGCGCGGCTTCAGGAGCTGCCGCGCCTGCGCCGTTATCGGCCGATGCGGTTCCTGGGACTGGGCGAGGTGGTGGACGGCTACCGCCAGGTGCGGGTGGCTGACGAGGCGGGTGAACGCGTGCTGCTGGCACGTCTGGTGGTGGGGGCCGATGGCACCACCAGCGGCGTGCGTGGCGCGCTGGGCATCGAGGTCGACCGCCATGATTTCCAGCAGACCCTGTTCGTCGCCCGCGTGCGCAGCCAGCGTGCGCCGGATGGCACGGCCTGGGAGCGCTTCACCGATACCGGCCCGACCGCCCTGCTGCCGCGCGGTGACCGCCACTTCGGCACCGTGCATGGCGTGGCCCGCGATCAGGCCGATGCGGTGATGGCGCTGGACGATGCGGCCTGGCTGCAGCGCCTGCAGGACGCGATCGGCTGGCGTGCCGGCCGCCTGCTCGAATCCGGTCCACGCAGCGCTTATCCGCTCATCCAGGTGCTGGCGCGCGCATTGGCCGGTGAACGCACGGTGCTGCTGGGCAATGCCGCGCAGACCATCCATCCGCTGGGTGCGCAGGGCTTCAACCTGGGCCTGCGCGATGCGCTGACCCTGGCCGAACTGCTGGAGAATGCGCATGAGGATGCCGGCAGTGATGCATTGCTGCAGGCCTATGTTGCACGCCGCGAGGAAGACCGCCGGCAGACGGTGGCGTTCTCCGGCGGCCTGGCACGGCTGACCAGCAACCCGGCGCCACTGATGCGGCCGCTGCGCAGCCTCGGTCTGGTGGCCGCACAACGCGCCTCGGTGCAGTCGATGCTGGTCGGTGGTGCGATGGGCTTCCGTGGCGAAGTACCGCGGCTGTGCCGTGGAGAAACCGCATGAGCCGCCGCACGCGTCTTGATGTGGCCATCGTCGGTGGTGGCGTGGTCGGTGCCGCGTGCGCGCTGGCGCTGGCCGATGCCGGCCTGTCGGTGGCGTTGGTGGAAGGCCGTGAGCCCGCGCCGTGGCAGGTTGCGCAACCGGACCTGCGCGTGTTCGCCTTTGCCGCCGACAACGTGCAGATGTTGAACCGCCTCGGCGTGTGGCCGGCGATCGCCCAGGCCCGTGCCTGGCCCTACCGGCGCATGCAGGTGTGGGATGCGGCCGGTGGCGAAGATCTGCTGTTCGATGCCGATCGCTTCGGCCGTCGCGAACTGGGCTACATCGTCGAGAACGGCCTGCTGCAGGACCGCCTGTGGGCGGCGCTGCCGGCGGCGGGCGTGCAGCTGCACTGCCCGGCACGGGTGGAAGCACTGGAGCAGGACGAGGATGGCGTGCGCCTGCGCCTGGATGACGGTCGCCGCCTGGAAGCGGCGTTGGCGGTGGCCGCCGACGGTGCCGAATCGACCCTGCGCCAGCTGGCCGGGATCGAGGTTGAAAAGCATGACTACCACCAGCGTGGCGTGGTGGCCTACGTGGACAGCGATCTTCCCAACCAGGCCACGGCCTGGCAGCGTTTCCTGCCGGGCGGGCCGCTGGCGCTGCTGCCGGTGGCCGAGCGCCGCAGCTCGATCGTCTGGACCCTGCCCGAGGACGAGGCGGCGCGTGTTCTGGCACTGGACGAGGACAGCTTCAACCGCGAACTGACCCGCGCCTTCGCGGCACGCCTGGGTGAGCTGCGGCTGGCCTCACCGCGTGCGGCATTCCCGCTGCGCCGCCAGCTGGCCCGTCACTACGTGGCCGGTCGTGTGCTGGCGTTGGGTGACGCGGCGCATGTGGTGCATCCGCTGGCCGGGCAGGGCGTGAACCTGGGGCTGCGTGATGTCGCCGCCCTGCAGCAGTGGCTGGCGCCCTCGGCAGAGCGCCGCGGCCAACCGCGGCTGTCGCCGCAGCGCCTGCAGCGCTGGGCACGCGAACGGCGCAGCGACAACCACATCGCCGCCTACAGCTTCGATGCGATCAACCGCCTGTTCTCCAACGACGAAATGCACCTGACCCTGGCCCGGGGCCGTGCGCTGGGCTGCGTCGGCCGATGGCCGCCGCTGGTGCAGGCGTTCTGGAAGCGCGCCGCCGGCGTCTGAAGCAAAAAGGGGACGGAGAGGATTAAGTCGTTTGTGCACATACGACTTAATCCCCTCCGTCCCCTTTTTCAATCCACCAGCCAGCCGGCCAGGTCGGTGCGGTCCAGCTTGCCGCGGTGCCTGCGGTCCAGCGAATTGAATTCGTCGGCCAGCGCCGGATTGGCCTGTGCTTCCTCGCGGCTGATGAAACCGTCGCCATTCACGTTGAGGTCGCTGAAGCGGATGCGGTACTGGCCAACCACGCTGCTGGGTTCCAGCGAGCGCACGGTCACCTGTGCCTCCCCGACCGGCTGCGGAATATCGACGCTGCCGGTGACCCGACCGGCATCCAGCGGCTGCTGACGGATCGCGCCGCCGGTCGGGCCCAGCGGCTGGCTCTGCGCGGGGGGGGACGGGCCATGCTGGGCCATCGCCGGTACCGAGGCCAGCAGGGTGGCCGCCAGCACGGCGGAACGGGGAATGTTCATGACAGGCTCCTTGCCAGAGGGTACCGGGAGCGTACTCCCGGCAACCTGTGCCGCCGATGACGGATCAGCGCAGCGGCGAGGCCAGCACCGTGATTTCTTCCCGATCGTGATACAGCTGCTTGGCACGCACCACCAGCGCCTTCCCGGCCTGGTCCTGGAACAGGTCCAGGCACAGCCGGGTCTCGTCCCAGCGCTTCTTCATCGGCAGCTTCAGATTGAAGATCGCATGCCTGCACCAGCCTTCGCGGAACCAGGTGGCCATGCGTTCGGCCACCCGGCGCGGCTGCTCGACCATGTCGCAGACCATCCAGTCCAGCGGCTGTTCCGGATGCCAGTGGAAGCCATCGGCGCGCAGGTGCTCGACCAGGCCGGTGTCCAGCACGTGCTGGCGCAGCGGGCCATTGTCGATGCTCAGCACGTGCATGTGCTGCCGGGTCAGCACCCAGGTCCAGCCACCGGGGGCGGCGCCCAGGTCGGCCGCACGCATGCCGGGCTTGGCCAGCGTCTCGCGTTCTTCCGGCGTCAGCAGGGTCAGCAGCGCTTCGTCCAGCTTCAGCGCCGAACGCGAAGGCGCTTCGGGCAGCAGCTTCAGGCGCGGAATACCCAGTGCCCACGGCGCGCTGTCGGCCGGGTCGGCCACGCAGATGAAGGCATGGGTACCGTCGACGAACACCACATGCAGGCGCGGCAGGCGGGTGTTCGGCTTGTCGCTGAGCTTGCCGGCCTTGCGCAGCGCCGGGCGCAGTGCATTGCCAAAGGCACGCGCCAGCCCGGACAACGGCTTGCCAGCGTCGGAATCGGGATGCTCCACCCACAGGTCGCCGAAGCGCGGCGCATCGGCCAGCACCTCCAGCATCGGCGTGATGCGGTCGGCCGGATCCAGCTGTGGCAGCTCGGCCAGCACCACCAGCTTCTGGCGCGCGAAGATCAGTTCGCGCCAGCGCAGGCGCGGTGCCAGCGCCGCGGCCTCGTCGCACATGAAAAGCACGTAGCCGTCATTGCGCTGGGTGCGGGCATAACCGGCGAAACCGGCTTCGCCGGCACGGAACTGCAGTTCGCCGGCCAGCTCGGGCTCGAAACCCTGCCGGCACAGGCACAGCAGGCCGATGCCGGTTTCAGTAACGGGCGCCATCGCTTTCCCCATAGGCACGCAGCACGCTGCGCGCGGCGTCGCGGTTCAGGCCCTGCACCACTTCGATGCCACGCTTGTTGAGCTCGCCGACCCAGTCGGCCGGCAGCGGGCCTTCGTCAAACGGAGTCAGTTCTTCGACATCGGCTGCACTGGCACCGATCAGCAGGCGGTCGATGCCGGCCCACACGGTGGCGCCGTAGCACTGGCAGCACGGCTGCGAGCTGGTGGCCAGGGTGACCGGCGACAGCACCGCGTTCAGGCGCGGGGTCTGCAGGCGTTGCTGGGCCAGCATGTAGGCCATGTTCTCGGCATGCGCCAGCGAAGTGGCGTGCGGCATCACCCGGTTCACGCCGGCGGCGATCACCTTGTCATCCGGGCCGAACACCACGGCGCCGAACGGGCCGCCACTGGCGTGCTCGACGTTCAGCCGCGACAGCTCGATCGCCAGCGCGACCTTGGCCTCATCGCCCGGATATCGACGATCCAGGTCGATCTGGTCGTGGATCCAGGCGGGAAGGGTCAGGTGGACTTGCGCGTACAGCATCGCGGGGGTGCCTCGTGTGGGATGGGAAAAGTGCGGTTGCTTGGGGAACCGGCGCGCAGTGTAGCCGCACCGGCCTGTATCGGGTGTGGGCGTGGGTCAGCCTGGCGAGCCGGTGCGGACCACCACGTACTGCTTGCGGAATTCCAGCCCTGCCTGCGGCCAGCTGGCCGCGTAGGCGCGCAGCAGGGGCAGGGCGGCGGCGAAGTCGTGGCCGTTGACCCGGCAATCGGCCTCGCACAGGCCATCGGCATCGCGCGAGGCGAACAGGCGGATGGCCAGGAAAGAACGCGTCTTCAGCAGCGCATCGAATGCATCAATGCTGCGCGTGAACAGGCAGCAGGGGCAGGAGCCATGATCGTCTTCGCTGCGGGGGCCGGTGTCCATCTCATGCTCGCGGTAATGCGCCAGTGGACCGAGCACCACGGTGCGTTCGAGTTCCTGGCCGTCAGCACCGGCCGGATAGGTCAGGCCCATCATCGGCAGGCCCTGCGCGTCTTGGGCGCCGATCGCGGTCTGCAGGGTCACCAGGTCCACCCGGGCCCAGGCCTGGAAGCCGGACAACAGCGATGCCTGCTCATCGGTACCATTTGCGTGCTGGTACTCGAACAGGCCATCGGCGAACAACTGCGGATGCTGGCTTTCAATGACGGTGGAGGTCTGCCAACCACCGCTGTCGCGCGCGTGTGCGGCCATTGCATGCGGGGTCAGGCGCAGGCCGCTGTCCAGCAGCAGCGCGTTGCCGTCGACGCGGCTGGCGGTGCCGGCGTCCTGAAGGACCTGCTGCAGCAGCGGGAGGAGGGCAGCGGAGGTCGTGGTCATGTCAGGCCTGTCGGTGGATGGGGTGGAACATCCAGGCAGGGCCTGGAAAATCTAATGGTCGAGCGCGTCGAGCTCGGCGCGATATCGCTGCGCGTCGGGTTGCTGCTGCGGATCGTTGCCGTGGTCGCGCAGCCAGCTTTCCAGCTCGCGGCGATAGTCGGCGCGGAACTCGGCATTGCCCGGGCTGAAGTGCAGCTTGCGTGCCGCCACCTCCACCCGCTCGCGCGCGCTGGCCCGGGCCTGGGCCAGCCCGTGCGGGGATTCGTTGGTGAGGATGACGAAGTTGCGCGGGAAACCCGGCGTGTACTTGACCACGAACGGCTGGTCGCGCGCCGGGATGCGGATGGCGTTTTCCAGCGGCCACAGCGAGGCGGTGTTGGTGTGGAACACCACGTCCACATCGCGGCCCTCGGCGGTACGCAGCACCCCCTCGTAGCGCCAGATGTACTGTTCGTTGAGCGTGGAGCTGGTCCGCTCGGCCTTGACGATCACCGCTTCACCACGCTCGCCCACCACGTTGAGGAAGGTGGCGTTGAGGAAGTGGCCGAGGAACATGTTGAGCATCGCCAGCGGGAACACCACGATGGCGTAGCCCGGAAAGCGCCGCCACCACGAGACCAGCCCGGCCAGCACCATCGCTGCAAAGAACGTCAGCAGCGGATGCTGCGAGATGAACCAGAACAGGACGGAGAGGGCGGTGATCATTGTTGATGGCGTGCGGGCGCCATGCTGGCGCCCGCGCAGGTCCTCAGGCCGACCAGGTATCGCGCAGGGTCACGCTGCGGTTGAACACCGGCTTGGCTTCGGTGTGGTCGCGGCGGTCGGCGACGAAGTAGCCGGTACGTTCGAACTGGAACGACTGCTCCGGTGCGGCGCTGGCCGCGGCCGGCTCGACATAGCCGGTGACGGTGCGGCGCGATTCCGGATTGAGGTAATCGCGGTAGGTCTTGCCTTCCGAGTCATCATCCGGGTTCGGCACCGAGAACAGGCGGTCGTACAGGCGGATCTCGGCCGGCACGCCATGCACGGCGCTGACCCAGTGGATGGTGCCCTTGACCTTGCGGTTGGCGCCTTCCATGCCCGGACGCGATTCCGGATCCAGCCAGCCGCGCAGCTCGGTGATGGTGCCATCGGCATCCTTGATCACTTCGTCGCAGCGGATGATGCCGGCGCCGCGCAGGCGCACTTCGCCACCCGGCACCAGGCGCTTCCAGCCCTTCGGCGGCACTTCGGCGAAGTCCTCGCGGTCGATCCACACCTCGCGTGCGAACGGCACTTCGCGGCTGCCGAAGCTCTCGTCCTTGGGATGGTTGCTGAAGGTCAGCAGCTCTTCGTGGCCTTCCGGCAGGTTGGTCAGCACCAGCTTGACCGGATCGACCACCGCCATGCGGCGCGGTGCTGCGCTGTCCAGGTCTTCGCGCAACGCGCCTTCCAGCACGCTGAAGTCGATCAGCGAATTCTGCTTGCTGATGCCTACGCGCTCGGCAAACAGGCGCATTGCAGACGGGGTATAACCACGGCGGCGCAGGCCCTGCAAGGTCGGCATGCGCGGGTCGTCCCAGCCGTCCACCAGCTGTTCGGTGACCAGCGCCATCAGCTTGCGCTTGCTCATCACCGTGTAGTTGATGTTCAGGCGCGAGAACTCGATCTGGCGCGGCTTGGCAGCTTCGCGCGGCAGGCCGGCATCGACCAGCGGCTGGGTCAGCGCATCGTCATGGGCGAAATCGACGTTGTCCACGCACCAGTCGTACAGCGGGCGGTGGTCTTCGAACTCCAGCGTGCACAGCGAGTGGGTGATGCCCTCGATCGAATCACCCAGCGCGTGGGCGAAGTCGTACATCGGGTAGATCGGCCACGCGCTGCCGGTGTTCTGGTGCTCGACGTGCTTGATGCGGTACAGCGCCGGATCGCGCAGGTTGATGTTGCCGCTGGCCATGTCGATCTTCGCGCGCAGGGTGCGTGCGCCATCCGGGAATTCACCGGCGCGCATGCGGCGGAACAGGTCGAGGTTCTCTTCGACGCTGCGGTCGCGCCACGGCGACGGGCGGCCCGGCTCGGTAAGAGTGCCGCGGTAGGCGCGCACTTCCTCGGCCGACAGGTCGCAGACATAGGCCTTGCCCTGTTCGATCAGCTTCTCGGCGGCCAGGTAATAGGCCTGGAAGTAGTCCGAAGCATGGCGCAGCTCGTTCCACTCGAAGCCCAGCCAGCGCACGTCGTCCTGGATCGCGGCCACGTACTCCGGATCTTCCTTGGCCGGGTTGGTGTCGTCGAAGCGCAGGTTGCAGACGCCGCTGAATTCGCCGGCGATGCCGAAGTTCAGGCAGATCGACTTGGCATGGCCGATGTGCAGGTAGCCGTTCGGTTCCGGCGGGAAGCGGGTCTTGATCGCCTGGTGCTTTCCGCTGGCCAGGTCCTCGCGCACGATCTGGCGGATGAAATCGCGCTTTTCGTGGCTGTCGGCGGGGGTCTCGGGGCTGGCGGGGGTGTGCTCGGACATGAGTCTGGGGCGAAAAAGGGCAGAAAGACCAACAGTCTAGCGCGTACCGGGCGGGGTTGCCCGGTCCGGATCGGTAGCGCCGGGCCACGCCCGGCGAGCGCGGCGGCAACCCGCCGGGCATTGCCCGGCGCTACCGGGACGGGGCGGGCGTATGCTGGAACCCTGTCCCACGGAGCCGCCGCATGCACATCGTGTACAAGGCCGACAACCTGTTCGACGCCCACCTGGTCAAGCACGCGCTGGAAGACGCCGGCATTCCCGCTTTTGTATTTGGCGAGTCATTGCTGGGCGGGATGGGCGAGCTGCCGCTGTTTGGTGTGCTGCGGGTCGGTATACCCGATGCGGCACGCCCGCAGGCCGAGGACATCGTGGCCGCGCTGGACTTGGGCCACGCGCCGGACGCCCCCATTTCAGATGCAGACGACATAGCCGGCCTTCCGGCGTAGGAGCGCATCATGTTGGGAATTGGCCAGGGCATCCTCGGCATCGGCGCCTTCAAGCAGCGCCTGCCGCGCCCGGAAGAGGCGCTGCCGGGACGCGAGCAGCCGTTGCCGCTGCACAGCAACCAGCACTTCGTGAACAGCCATCCGCTGAAGGACCGCTTCGCCGGCCTGCAGCAGATCCGCTTCGCGCTGGGCTGTTTCTGGGGCGCCGAGCGCAAGTTCTGGACCGAACCGGGCGTGTACAGCACCTCGGTGGGCTATGCCGGCGGCATCACCCCGAACCCGACCTATGAAGAGGTCTGCTCGGGCCTGACCGGCCACACCGAAGTGGTGCAGGTGGTGTTCGACCCGGCGGTGGTGAGCCTGGAACGGCTGCTGCAGCTGTTCTGGGAAAGCCATGACCCGACGCAGGGCATGCGCCAGGGAAACGACACCGGCACCCAGTACCGTTCGGCGATCCATGCCACCGACGAGGGCCAGTACAAGGCCGCGCTGGCCAGCCGCGAGGCCTACCAGGCGCAGCTGGATGCGGCCGGCTACGGCCCGATCACCACCGAGATCGTGTACCCGGCACCGGCGTACTACTACGCCGAGGACTACCACCAGCAGTACCTGGCGAAGAATCCGAACGGCTATTGCGGCATCGGCGGCACCGGCGTGAGCTGCCCGATCGGGTTGGATGTGGAGGCGCCGCGCTGACGCGCGGTGGTCCGCCTGCGGCGGGCAGAAGCCAAAGCCAAAGCCAAAGCGGCTCTGGTTTGCTGTGAGTTTGGCGGGACGGGTGCAGATGGCGGGACACGCCGTAAACCCGTCCTTGGGGGCTCGGCCACGGCATCCATGCCGTGGACGGTCCCGCCATCTGCGCCCGTCCCACCTTCGACAGTTTCCCGGTGACGGTGGGCGAGAGCATTGGTTACTGACGAACTGATGGAAAACAAAAAGGATGCGGCGTTCGCCGCGTCCTTTTTGTTTGGTTCTGCATTGCCCTTGTAGAGCCGAGCCATGCTCGGCTCCGAGCAAGCGAAGCGCGCGACCCGCTTTTGCTCTTCTTTCTTTCTTCCGTGGCGGGCGGCAGCAGGAAACTGTCGAAGGCAGGGTGGGTAGGCCGTTCAGGGGCGTGAGCCGCATGGATGCGGCGACCCAGCTTACAGGGACGTACTTGCAGCGTCCCCTGCACGGCCTACCCACCCTGCCAACCACATGACCCGCTCTTCGCGACCAAGCCCCCCGCCACGAGGGGCTCAGCCGTTGGCCGGAATCCTCACAGTGCCGCGCGGATCCGATCGCGCAGTGCTTCCAGATCCTTGGCAAACGCCTCGATGCCGGTCGCCAGCTTCTCGGTGGCCATCGGATCGGCCGCCAGGTCCGCCGCGAACTTCGCCGCGTCGATCGGGGTCACCGCCGCGCCGTCCGCTGCACCGGCTACCAGCTTGCGCGGCAGCTCGCCGTGGTCGGCGTCCAGCTTCTCCAGCAGGTCCGGCGAGATCGTCAGGCGGTCGCAGCCGGCCAGTGCTTCGATCTGCGCGGTCGAACGGAACGAGGCGCCCATCACCACCGTCGGCGAACCGCGACGCTTGAATTCGGCGTACACGCCGCGCACGAACTTCACGCCCGGGTCTTCGTCGATGGTGGCCGGGGTCTGGCCGTTGGCCACGTACCAGTCGAGGATGCGGCCGACGAACGGCGAGATCAGGAACGCGCCGGCTTCGCTGCAGGCCAGCGCCTGGGTCGGGTTGAAGATCAGCGTCAGGTTGCAGTCGATGCCTTCGGCCTGCAGGATGCGCGCGGCTTCCACGCCTTCCCAGGTCGCGGCGATCTTGATCAGGATCTTCTCGCGCGGCACGCCGGCGTCGGCGTACATCTGGATGAACTGGCGGGCCTTGGCCACGGTGGCCGCGGTGTCGTGAGCCAGGTCGGCATCCACCTCGGTGGATACCCGGCCCGGCACCAGCGTGCTCAGCAGCGCGCCGACGCCGATGGTCAGGCGGTCGGCCACCGCGTGCACCACGGCTTCGCGGTCGCCACCCTGCTGGCGGCCCCAGGCCAGTTCGCGTTCGATCAGCTCGGCGTAGACCGGCAGGTCCAGCGCCTTCTTCACCAGGGTCGGGTTGGTGGTGCAGTCCACCGGCTGCAGGCGCTTGATCGCCTCGTAGTCACCGGTATCGGCGACGACCACGGACAGTTCACGCAGCTGGGACAGTTTGGACGGGGTACTCATTGCGGCTCCTGGTGCAAGGGAATCGAATCGCGCGCGGTGCGCAGCGGTAATCAGGGGCGGTCGTTATGGACCGCGGTCACGCGCAGGCGCAGCTTCCGGCCACCGGGCGCGTTCCAGTCGATGCTCTGGCCGATCGAAAGGCCGAGCAGGGCACTGCCGACCGGGGCCAGCACGGAGACCTTGCCTTCATCGACGTTGGCTTCGCGGGGGAAGACCAGGGTCAGGACGTGCTTTTCGCCCGACACTTCATCTTCGCATTCCACGCGCGAATGCATCATGACGATGCCTTCGGGAATCTGGTCCGGTGCCATCACGGTGGCCCGGTTGAGTTCTTCAGCAAGCGCGAGCGCGGCAGGCGTCTGGCTCAGCGCGTGGGATTCGAGCATGGCGTCCAGGCGGTCCATGTCGAAAGTAGAAACGGTGATCGACGGCGGCAGGCCGCTGGCGGTACTCATGGTGAAGCTCCTTGGTTGAAAGCCATGCAAAAGGCGGCACCTGCTGGCGCCGCCTGTCTGTATTGTGGGGACAAATGCGGCCGGAATCGACTCCTGCCGATTCCGGGCCGATGCTGCAGGGGTTCAGCCGTTCAGCGCCGGGCCGGGCAGGGATGCCGCATCGGACGTGGCGTTCAGCGCATCCAAGGTGAACAGCGCCTGCGGCAGGCGCTTGAACTGGTCGGCCAGCTCCATCAGGAAGTCGTTCATGGCCGAGCTGCGACGCCAGATCATGGCGATGCGGCGGCTGGGACGGCCCTCGCCGGTGAAATCGAGCAGGCGGATGTTGTTCGAGCGCGGCACTGGCGGCTGCACCGACAGGCTCGGCAGCAGGGTGATGCCGACGTCGGCGGCGACCATCTGCCGCAGGGTTTCCAGGCTGGTGGCGCGGAATTCGGACTTCTCATTGGCGCCGAACAGGCGGCACACTTCCAGCGCCTGGTCGCGCAGGCAATGCCCGTCTTCCAGCAGCAGCAGCTTCTGCGTCGCCAGTTCCTGCACGTCCAGATGTTCGCGACGGGCCAACGGGTGGCGCCCGGAGACGGCCAGCAGGAACGGCTCCTCGAACAGGAACTCGGCATGCAGCTGGTCGTCCACCACCGGCAGCGCCAGCAACGCAGCATCCAGCTTGCCTTCGCGCAGGCGGTCCAGCAGCACGTCGCTCTTTTCCTCGACCAGCAGCAGTTCCAGCTCCGGGAAGCGCTCGCGGATGCGCGGGATCACATGCGGCAGCAGGTACGGGCCGAGGGTCGGGAAGATGCCCAGGCGCACCGTGCCGGCTTCCGGATCGCGGCTGCGTCGCGCGGCTTCCTTCAGCTGTTCCACTTCGGACACGATCACCCGCGCCCGTGCCGCCGCTTCCTGACCGGCCGGGGTCAGCATCACCTTGCGCGGTGCGCGTTCCACCAGCGGCAGGCCCAGCTCTTCTTCCAGCTTGCGGATCTGCGTCGACAGCGTGGGCTGGCTGACGAAGCAGGCGGCGGCAGCCCGGCCGAAATGCTTGTGGTCGGCCAGGGCTACCAGGTACTTCAGATCACGTAGGTTCATCCTTACACCCCAGGGGTAACGGACCGGCTGACGGCGTGGTTACCCGACAGGCAGACAATGTTCCCGGTGATCTGGGAACGGTGGATCAGGCCGCTTCAGCAACGGCACCGCTGCTGTTGCTCACCGACGAGCGGATCAGGTGGTCGAACGCGCTCAGTGCGGCGGTGGAACCGGCGCCCATGGCGATGATGATCTGCTTGTAGGGCACCGTCGTGCAATCGCCAGCAGCGAACACACCCGGCAGGTTGGTCTGGCCGCGGTCATCGATGACGATCTCGCCACGCGGCGAAAGCGCCACCACATCCTTCAGCCACTCGGTGTTGGGCAGCAGGCCGATCTGCACGAAGATGCCTTCCAGCTCGACGCGGTGGGCATCGCCGCCGATGCGGTCCTTGTACACCAGGCCGGTGACTTTGCTGCCGTCGCCCAGCACTTCGGTGGTCTGTGCGCTGGTCAGCACCGTCACGTTGGCCAGGCTGCGCAGCTTCTTCTGCAGCACTTCGTCGGCACGCAGGCTGGAATCGAACTCCAGAAGGGTTACATGCGACACGATGCCGGCCAGATCGATGGCCGCTTCCACGCCGGAATTGCCGCCGCCGATCACCGCCACGCGCTTGCCCTTGAACAGTGGGCCATCGCAGTGCGGGCAGTAAGCCACGCCCTTGTTGCGGTACTGGTCTTCGCCCGGCACGTTCATCTGCCGCCAGCGTGCGCCGGTGGACAGGATCACCGAACGGGACTTGAGCACCGCACCGTTCTCCAGCTGCACCTGCACCAGGCCGTCTTCGCCGGCCGGCACCAGCGCGCTGGCACGCTGCAGGTTCATGATGTCCACGTCGTACTCGCGCACGTGCTGTTCCAGCGCCGTGGCCAGCTTCGGACCCTCGGTCTCCTTCACCGAAATGAAGTTCTCGATGGCCATGGTGTCCAGCACCTGTCCACCAAAGCGCTCGGCGGCGATGCCGGTGCGGATGCCCTTGCGCGCGGCGTAGATCGCCGCTGCCGCACCGGCCGGGCCACCGCCCACCACCAGCACGTCGAACGCGTCCTTGGCGGCAATCTTCTCGGCATCGCGCTTGCCGGCATTGGTGTCCAGCTTGGCCACGATCTGCTCCAGGGTCATGCGGCCCTGGTCGAACACTTCACCGTTGAGATACACGGTCGGCACCGACATGATCTCACGCTTCTCGACTTCGTCCTGGAACAGGGCGCCATCGATGGCCACGTGCTGGATGCGCGGGTTGAGCACTGCGGCCAGGTTCAGCGCCTGCACCACGTCCGGGCAGTTCTGGCAGGACAGCGAGAAGTAGGTTTCGAACTTGTATTCACCTTCCAGGTTCTGCACCTGCTCGATCAGCTCGGCGGTGGCCTTGGACGGATGACCGCCCACCTGGAGCAGCGCCAGCACCAGCGAGGTGAACTCGTGGCCCATCGGCAGGCCGGCGAAGGTCAGGTGGATGTCCTGGCCCGGGGTGCCCAGGTCGAAGGACGGCACGCGGCCCTGCCCATCGCGCAGCACCTGCAGCGAGATCTTGTCCGACAGGCTCTCCAGGGTCTGCAGCAGGTCCAGCATTTCCTGCGACTTGGCGCCATCGTCGGCGTGCGCGGTGATCTGGATCGGGCGGGTCACGCGTTCCAGATAGGTCTTCAGCTGCGACTGCAGGTTGGCGTCCAACATCGGGTCATCTCCTGGCTTCAGGCAAACAGGGGGCGTGGCACCGCTATAGAAGGTAGCGGACCAGCTGGGGGTAGGGGTGAACCCAAGACAGCGACCGTGGAAGGGGCTGGCTGGCCAAGGCGGGCGAGCGTTGGCTGTCTTGGGTTCACCCCCACGCCGGCGGGGGGGCCGGCACGGGGATGAAGGGCGCGCCGTGGCGTGGGGACACGGCAGGGCGGTAGGGCTTAGATCTTGCCGACCAGGTCCAGCGACGGGGTCAGGGTCTTCTCGCCTTCCTTCCACTTGGCCGGGCACACCTGGTTCGGGTTGGCGGCGGTGAACTGGGCAGCCTTCAGCTTGCGCAGGGTTTCGGAAACGTCACGGGCGATCTCGTTGGAGTGGATCTCCAGGGTCTTGATCACGCCTTCCGGATTGATGATGAAGGTGCCGCGCAGGGCCAGGCCTTCTTCCGGAATGTGCACGCCGAAGGCGTTGGTCAGCTGGTGGGTCGGGTCGCCGACCAGCGGGAACTGGGCCTTGCCGACGGCCGGCGAGGTCTCATGCCACACCTTGTGCGAGAAGTGGGTATCGGTGGTGACGATGTAAACCTCGGCACCGGCCTTCTTGAACTCGGCGTAATGGTCAGCTGCGTCTTCGATCTCGGTCGGGCAGTTGAAGGTGAAGGCGGCCGGCATGAAGATCAGGACGGACCACTGGCCCTTCAGGCTGGCGTCGGAAACCTTGATGAACTCGCCGTTGTGGTAGGCGTTGGCTTCGAACGGCTGGATCTGGGTATTGATGAGGGACATCATTTTTCCTCTTGGTGAAGGGGAGTGGGTGAATCGACAGGAGCTAGGTTACCCATTCGCTCGCGATAAGAACAATCCATTGATTGCATCCATTCGATAGATGGAGTCTATCGAAGAGCCCTTAGCAGGCACTGAACCTGGCCATCGCCATCCTGCAATTGCCTGTGTGACAAGGGAAATCTCGGCAGACCGCTGCTTGGGGCCGATAGTCCGTCCTTATCCCGCCCTGCGGAACCTGAACCGATTCTGGTTTTGTAGAGCCGAGCCTGTGCTCGGCTGCTCCAGAAGCAGCCGAGCACAGGCTCGGCTCTACAATTGCAGCATGTCCTTTCAAGCCCAACCCACCCTGCGTCAGGTCGTAGCCGACGCCAGTGCTCGCTTGGGCAGCATCGACGCCCGCCACGAGGCGGAACTGCTGCTGCTGCATGTACTGGACCGCCCGCGCAGCTGGCTGTTCGCGCACGCCACCGATCCGCTGGCCGCCAATGACCAGGCCGCCTTCGAGGCGTTGCTGGCCCGCCGCGTGGCCGGTGAGCCGGTGGCCTACCTGACCGGCCGTCGCGGATTCTGGACGCTGGACCTGGAGGTCGACCCGGCCACGCTGATCCCGCGTCCGGAAACCGAGCTGCTGGTCGAGCTGGCGCTGGAGCGCCTGCCGCCAGACCAGTCGCTGCAGCTGGCTGACCTGGGCACCGGCAGTGGTGCGATTGCACTGGCACTGGCCAGCGAACGGCCGCAGGCGCAGGTGCTGGCCACCGACGCCAGCCCGGGCGCGCTGGCCGTGGCCGCGCGCAATGCCGCCCGCCATGATCTGCGCAACGTCCGCTTCGCCGAAGGCGGGCACGACTGGTATGCGCCGCTGCAGGGCGCGCGTTTTGATCTGATTGCCAGCAACCCGCCGTACATCGCCAGCGACGATCCGCATCTGGAGCAGGGTGACCTGCGCTTCGAGCCGGCCACCGCACTGGCCTCGGGTCCGGATGGCCTGGATGACATCCGCCGTATCGTCGACGGTGGCCAGGCCCACCTGCGGCCCGAGGGCTGGCTGTTGATCGAGCACGGTTGGGACCAGGGCGCGGCGATCCGTGCGCTGTTCGACGCGGCGGGATTTGTCGAGGTGCAGACCGCACAGGACCTGGAGCAGCGCGACCGCATCACCCTGGGCCGGCGTCCGGCCTAGAATGGAGGTTCTCCTGCCCCGGCAGGGCATCACCCTGGAGCTGCAAGCATGCGTACGCTGTACCCCGCCATCACCCCCTACGACGTCGGCACCCTGAAGGTCGACGACCGCCACACGCTGTACTTCGAACAGTGCGGCAACCCGGACGGCAAGCCGGTGGTGATGCTGCACGGTGGCCCGGGCGGCGGCTGCAGCGACAAGATGCGCCAGTTCCACGACCCGTCCAAGTACCGCATCATCCTGTTCGACCAGCGCGGTGCCGGCCGTTCCACCCCGCACGCCGACCTGGTGGACAACACCACCTGGGACCTTGTTGCTGATATCGAGAAGCTGCGCGAACACCTGAAGGTCGATCGCTGGCAGGTGTTCGGTGGCAGCTGGGGTTCGACCCTGGCGCTGGCCTATGCCGAAACCCATCCGCAGCGCGTGACCGAACTGGTCCTGCGCGGCATCTTCATGCTGCGTCGCTGGGAACTGGAGTGGTTCTACCAGGAAGGCGCCAACCGCCTGTTCCCGGATGCGTGGGAGCATTACCTCAAGCCGATTCCGCCGGTGGAGCGCCATGACCTGATCTCGGCCTTCCACCGCCGCCTGACCAGCGACGACGAAACCACCCGCCTGGAAGCGGCCAAGGCCTGGGCGGTGTGGGAAGGCGCGACCAGCTTCCTGCATGTCGATGATGACTTCATCAACAGCCACGAAGACCCGCATTTCGCGCTGGCGTTTGCCCGCATCGAGAACCACTACTTCGTCAACGGTGGTTTCTTCGAGGTGGAAGACCAGCTGCTGCGCGACGCGCACCGCATCGCCGACATCCCGGGCGTGATCGTGCACGGCCGCTACGACGTGGTCTGCCCGCTGGCCAACGCCTGGGACCTGACCAAGGTGTGGCCGAAGGCGAAGCTGGAAATCACCCCGGCCTCGGGCCATTCGGCGTTCGAGGCCGAGAACGTGGATGCGCTGGTGCGCGCCACCGATAGCTTCGCCTGATCGGTAGTGCCGGCCGCTGGCCGGCAATGCTTCACCATCAGCGCCGGGCATCGCCCGGCGCTACCGGCCTCATCCACGCATGGCGTGGATTTACCAATCCCCGGCCAGCAACGCGTCGGCCAGCACCTGCAGCTTCGGCGAGTGCTGGCGCGACGGCGGGTAGATCAGCGACAGCGCACGGCTGCGGCCCTCGAACGGCTGCAGCACGCGTTGCAACCGGCCGTCGGCCAGCGCGTCGGCCACCGCGAAATCCATCACCTGCACGATGCCGATGCCGGCGATCGCCGCTTCCACCAGCGGATCGCCGCTGTCGAACACCATCCGCGTCGGTGGCGTGAAGTCGTGAAGCTGGCCGTCCTGCAGGAACTGCCAGTCCACCAGCCGGCCACTGCGCAGGTTGCGCACCACCAGGCACGCGTGGCCCTGCAACGCCGCCACATCGTCCGGTGCGCCACAGCGGGCCAGGTAGCCGGGGCTGGCCACCGTCACCCAGCGCAGCGGCCGCAGTGGCCGCGCGACGATGCGCTGGTCGGCGATGACGCCGGTGCGCAGCGCGGCATCGAAACCTTCCTCGACCAGATCGACCAGGCGGTCGTTGAGCACGGCTTCCACCTGCAGTTGCGGGTGCTGCTGCAGCATCGGCCCCAGCAGCGGTACCAGCACCTTGCGCCCGAACATCGAGGGCGCACTGATCTTCAGGGTGCCCGAGGGCGTGCACGGACGGTCGGCCAACTGGCGTTCGGCGTCTTCGAGACCGCACAGCAGGGGCGCGACCTGATCGACGAACTGGCGACCATCCGGGGTCAGTGCCACGTTGCGGGTGTTTCGCTGCAGCAGCTTCACCCCCAGCGTGGCCTCCAGCCGACTGATCGCGCGCGACAGGCCTGACTGGCTCAGGCCCAGCTGCCCGGCGGCGACGGTGAAACTGCGTGCTTCAGCCACCTGCACCAGCATGCGCACGGCATTGAGGTCCATCGAGGTTCCATTCATGCTGAAAATCATGACAGATATGGCTGGAAAGGGGTTTATTGATAGCTCTGCATCAATGAGACTGCGCTCCCCCACAGCACCGGACCGTCGATGCCTCCCCTCAAGTACCCGCGCTGGGCGCTGGCCCTGCTGGCCACCGCCCAGCTGATCATCGCCCTGGATGCCACCATCATCTTCGTCGCCCTGCACGACATGGGTCGCGCGCTGCAGATCAACGCACAGCAGCTGCAATGGGTGGTCAGTGCCTACACCGTGGCCTTTGGCGGCAGCCTGCTGCTGGGGGGCCGTGCCGCCGACCTGATCGGCCGTCGCCGCTTCTACCGGCTGGGCATGCTGCTGTTCGCACTGGCGTCGCTGCTCGGCGCGCTGGCGCCGAACGCCACCCTGCTGATCATCGCGCGTGCGGCGCAGGGCATCGGCGCGGCACTGCTGTTCCCGGCCACGCTGGCGCTGATCAACACGTTGTATGCGGAAGGTCCGGTGCGCAACCGCGCACTTGCGATCTGGAGCATGGCCAGCGCGGTGGGCCTGGCGCTGGGCACGCTGCTCGGTGGCGTGCTGACCCAGGCGTTCGGCTGGCCGGCGGTGCTGGCAGTGATCGTGCCACTGGCCACCACCTGCGCGGTCGCTGCGGGCGCGTGGTTGCCGGCCGATGGCCCGCGTCTGCAGGGCCGTTCCTTCGATCTGGCCGGTTGCCTCACCGTCACTGCCGGCGGCAGTCTGCTGGTCACTACCCTCGTGCAAGGGCCGGAGTGGGGCTGGACTGCGCCGGCCACGCTGGGCTGCCTGCTGCTGTCGGTGCTGCTGCTGGTGGCGTTCGTGCAGATCGAACAGCGCAGCCGCGATCCGCTGATGCAGTTCGCGTTGCTGCGGCTGCCCGGACTGCGCGCGGCACTGGGCCTGACCTTCGCCTTCATGAGCAGCTATGGAGTGCAGTACTACTTCATGGCGCTGTACTTCCAGGACGGCTACGGCTGGAGCCCGCTGCAGGCCGGCCTGGCTTTCCTGCCGGCGACGGCGGTGTGCACGGTCGGCATCCAGCTGGCGGAGTGGGCGCTGAAGCGCTGGAGTGCACGCAAGGTGCTGGTGCTCGGCCAGCTGGCCGGTGCCGTTGGCATCGCCTGGGCCGCAGCAACACTCCCGCACGCCTCGAACTTCTGGCCGCTGCTGCCCGGCGTGGTAGTGCTGAGCATCGGCCAGGGCATGACCTGGACCTCGATGTGGATCGTGGCCGGGCAGGGCGTGCCGTCCGCACAGCAGGGTGTTGCATCTGGCATGGCGGCGACCGCGCAGCAGATCGGTGGTGCGCTGGGCCTGGCGGTGCTGGTGATGGTGGCCAATGCCCATGCGGGTGCAGCCGGTTCGCCGAGTGCACTGGCCGGGCTGGTGCGCGCCGAATACGGTGCCGCCTTGTTTTCACTGTTCGGCGTGGTGATCGCGCTGGGCTTGCGCCCGGCGCCGGCCGAATCGGCCGCCACCGTCTGCCCGGCCAACGAGGCATGATTGAAGGCGCTGCCGTGGGTGGATGTGCCGCGCCTGTGGCAGTGCCGGCCGCTGGCCGGCAAACACATTGATCCAACTACCCTGAGGTTTCCGGCCAGCGGCCGGCACTACCGATCCGGAATGGATCCACGCGCATTCAACCCAGCGCCAGCAACTGCGGCTGCAACGCGCTGAAGATCCGCGCCAGCCGCTCTGCCCACGCCTGCTGCCCGGCGGCATCGGCAATCAGGTCCTGGCGGATCTCCAGCTCCACGTGCACCAGGCCGCGCCCTTCGCCATGCACCGGTACCGCGTAGTCGCTGGTACTGCTGACCGAATACGGTTCGTTGTCACCCACCACCAGGTCGCCTTCATCGCGCAGTGCCTGCAGCAGGGCATGCGCAAAGCGCGTGTCCTGGTGGTACAGCACGCCGGCGTGCCACGGTCGCTGCGCGCCGTTCATCACAGGGGTGAAGCTGTGCATCATCACCAGCAGGGTGGGGCGGCCGGCAGCGCGGCGCGCGTCCAGTTCCGCATCGATGCGGGCGTGGTACGGTGCGTGGATCGCATCGATGCGCTGCTGCCGCTGCGCCGCCGACAGCGCGGCATTGCCGGGCACCACGGTGTGGTCGCTCACCTCCGGAATCAGCGTGGGCGAGGCCAGTGGGCGGTTGCAGTCGATCAGCAGCCGCGAATAGGTCTGTTCGATAGCCCAGGCATCCAGCCGTTCGGCCAGTGCACGAGTGGTGCCGGCAATGCCGATGTCCCAGCCGATATGGCGGTCCAGTTCGGCCTGCGGCAAGCCCAGGCCTGCGAGGGCACGCGGCACCTGCTGGCCGGCGTGGTCGGCCAGCAGCAGGTACGGCGACGCGCCCTGCGGCCGGTGGAGGGTGTAGATCGTCGGGTCGTCGGCGCCGAGCAGCGCCGGCAGCGCATGCAGGTCGGCGTCAGCCACGCGGGCGTCCGTCCAGGTGATGCTCGATCATCCACAGCCCGGCCCAGAGCTTGGCGTCCAGCTCGTAGCCTTCGCCCATCTTCTGCACCAGCCAGGCCGCTGCCTCACTGCGCGGAATCTCGTGGACGATGATGTCCTCGCTGTCGTCGCCACCCCCTTCGCCGATCCGGCGCAGGCCGGTGGCGCGCACGAAGGCGATCTTCTCGCTGCTGGCGCCGGAAGAGGTCGGGCCGATCAGCAGCACTTCGGCGTGATCGGCGGTCCAGCCGGTTTCTTCCTCGAGCTCGCGCACGGCCGAGACTTCAATCGATTCGCCGGCGTGGATGTCGCCGACCAGGCCGGCCGGCATCTCGATGGTGGGGGCCTGCAGCGGTACACGGAACTGTTCGACGAACAGCACCTTGTCCTCCGGGGTGACGGCGATGATGATCGCCGCCAGGCCGCCGGCGTGGGTGCGTTCGCTGTATTCCCAGGTACCGCGCACGACCATGCGCTGGTACTTGCCTTCATAGACGACACGCGGGGCTTCGGTATTGCGCTGGCTCATGCGGGCTCGCTGTGGGTGGGAAGAGGGTCGGCCACGCCAGCGGCATCGAACAGCCGGCGGCGGGTCATCGGGCCGAATCGAAGGGTCTGGCACAGGCCACCGAGCAGTTCCGGGTCGGCCGCCTGGCGCAGCAGGCCGGGTTGGCTGCCTTCCAGCGGCGCGTCCAGCGCGATGGTGGTCAGCTGGCGCCAGAGCCGGGCATGCTCGCGCTGCTCGCGCAGGCGCACCGCCATCTGGGCCGCGCCGCGCAGGCGCAGGAACGGCACTTCGTCCAGGCGTTCGTACAGTGCATCCATGCTGCCGAAATGGGCCAGCAGCACGGCGGCGGACTTGCTGCCCACGCCACTGATACCGGGAATGTTGTCCACCGCATCGCCGCACAGCGCCAGGTAGTCGGCAATCTGGTGCGCGTGCACGCCGTGCCGCGCCTTCACCCCGGCCACGTTCCAGCGCTGGTTGCGCGCATAGTCCCACTGCTCGTCATGGTCGGCCAGCAGCTGCGACAGGTCCTTGTCGGCGGAGATGATCACGCCGCGATGGCTGCTGCGGTGAACGTGCAGGGCGCTGCCGATCAGGTCGTCGGCCTCGTATTCGTGGTGCGCCAGCACCGCCAGGCCCAGCGCCGCGCATAACGCCTTGCAGTGCACGAACTGCCGCTTGAGTGCTTCCGGTGCCGGATCACGGTTGGCCTTGTAGGCCGGGTACAGGCGGTGGCGGAAGCCGCTGTCCAGCGCTTCATCGAAGGCGATGGCGATGTGCTGCGGGCGCTCGCGCTCGAGCAGGTCCAGCAGGAAGCGGGCGAAACCGTGCACGGCATTGGTCGGCCAGCCCTGCGCGTCCTGGAACTGGTCCGGCAGCGAGTGCCAGGCGCGGAACACGTAGATGCTGGCATCGACCAGGTACAGCGAAGGCGGCGGTGCCGGCAGGCTCATGCCGGCGGCGTCCAGTCGCGCAGCAGCGCGGCCGGGTCCGGACGCTCGCGCTCGGGTACGGCGGCCTTCGGCGTACCGATATGGATGAAACCGGCGACGCTCTCGCCCTCGGCCAGGCCCAGGTAGGCGTGCACGGCGGGGTCGAAGGCCATCCAGGCGGTCAGCCACTGCGCGCCGAAGCCCAGCGCCTGTGCGGCCTGCAGCAGGGCGAAGCAGACGCAGCCGGCGGTCATCAGCTGCTCCTGTTCGGGGACCTTCGGGTCCGGGCGCGGGCTGGCCACCACCACGATCACCAGCGGGGCATGACTGAAACGCTGGCGGTCCTTCTCGAATACCGCCTCGCCGGCATGCGGGTCGCGCTGGCGGCTGCGCTCGGCCAGGAAGTTGCCCAGAGTGTGACGTGCATCGCCGGCGATCTTCAGGAAGCGGAACGGTACCCGCTTGCCGTGGTCGGGCACGCGTACGGCCGAGGCCAGCATGCGCTGCAGGGTTGCCGGGTCCGGGCCGGGCTCGCCCAATTGCCGCGAGGGCACCGAGCGGCGGGCATCCAGGGCAAGCAGGGCAGTGGGGTCGGGCATGGAGTCTGAACCGGTCATCACGGGCATTTGATTATAGTCGGGGTGGTCGAAGACGCCGTCTGGGTCGCGTCCAGCCCCTGAATACCAAACTGTGATGAACATCATGCCACTGGCGGGAAAGGGACGGCCGCGTGCTCTCGCCTCGTGGGCCTTGCACGGCTTACGATATCCATCTTGCCGGGCCGCCGGTCATGAGGTTTGAAGTGAGGACTGTTTCACTGTCCGTGACGGGCTGGCCGGCCTACCATCGACGTACCGGTACATGGGGTGTGCCGGCCGCCGCGATGTCCATGCTGACTGTCGTACCAGAGAAGGTGGGGAGCCTTCCCGAATGATGAGCGCGCCCACACCGATGGGATCGCCGGGTCGTGACCCGGTCCAGTTGCAGCGTGCCCGGGACATGGTCCTGCCCGCGCTGTGCCAGGTTTTCGGGGCCGCACTGGCGCGTTTCGACGACGCACTGTTCGACCGCGCCGGCAATGCCGGTTCGTCGCAGCTGCTGTTCCTGGATGCGATGCGTGAACTGCGCCGCCGCCGCGAGGACATCGCCGGTGCCTTCGCCGGCCATCTGCAGCGGGCTTGGGACGCGCTCGCCAGCGGCGAGCCGCTGTCGGCCGAGGCGACCCTGTCCGGTCCTGCCGAAGATGGCCTGAGCCTGCTGGCCGAACATGTACTGGAATCGCGGCTGGCGGTGCGCAATTTCGCCACCGTGCTGCTGCGCGACTTCAAGCCGGTGCTGGCGCGGCTGGACCGGCGCCTGGGCCGCCTGATCGGCGGCGCCGAGCTGGATGCCGACCACAACCCGGTCAGCCCCGAGCACCTGGGCGTGGCCATCCACGAGGCCTTTGCCGGCTGCGAGCTGGCGCCGGAAGTGCACCTGGTGCTGATCAAGCTGTGCGAGCGCGACCTGCGCGCGCCGGTGGGCCGCATCTACGAGAAGCTGGACGAGCAGCTGGCCGCCGCTGGCGTGATGTCGCAGGTGGGGGCCCCGCGGCGTCCATTGTCGGCCGCGCCCGACCCGCGCATGGCGGCGGGGGCGGATGATCTGGTCGAGCCGCGCCACGCGGCGGGCTTGGAATCCGAGTTCAGCGATGATGAGCAGGCCGCGCCGGCCTGGGCGCAGCGCTTCGCCGCGCGCTGGTCCGAGCGCCGTGGCCACATGCAGCAGCATCTCGGGGGCGACGATGCCGGCAACGGCGAGGCGTATGCCGGCCAGCAGGGCATGCTGCTGGAGGCCCTGCATGAGCTGCTGCAGCAGACCCGTCACGTTCGCGAGGATGCCACCTCGGCCGCGCAGGTCGCGGTCGGCCAGCATCGCCCGTTGAGCCAGCGCGAGATGATGTCGGTGCTGTCACTGCTGCAGGCCACGCCCAGCGCCACCCTGCGCGCGGCCATCGGCGAGGACGGCGAATCCCTGGCGCAGCGGTTGAAGAGTGAAGTACTGTCCAGCGCGACCCGGCTGGGCGTCGATCCGGGCCAGACCCGGCTGGACCCGCAGGACGAGGATGCGATCGACCTGGTGGGCATGCTGTTCGACGTGATGCTGGACGAGCGCGAACTGGAAGGCCGCTCGCGCGAGCTGATCGGCCGCCTGGTGGTGCCCTTCGTCAAGGTGGCGATGCTCGACCGCCGGATGTTCGTGCAGAAGACCCATCCGGCGCGCAAGCTGCTCAACTCGCTGGCGGAGGCCTGCGAGGGCAACACCGGCGAGAGCCAGGCCGAGCGCATGCTGATGGCCAAGGTCGAGGAGATCATCGAACGGCTGGTGGCCGAGTTCAACGAGAACCTGGCGATCTTCCTGACCCTGGAAGAGGAATTCCGCGAGTTCCTCGTGCAGCACCGCCGCCGCGTGGAAATCGCCGAGCGGCGCGCCGCCGAAACGCAGCGTGGCCAGGAAAAGCTGGAAATGGCCCGCAGCCGGGCAGGTGCCGAACTGGACCGTCGCATCGGCGATGCCTCCCTGCCGCCGGCCATCGCCGAGTTCCTGCGCCAGCCGTGGCAGCACCATCTGACCCTGGCCCTGCTGCGCGAGGGCGAGGAGGGCGCGTCGGTGGCCGAGGCACTGAGCCTGGCCGACGGCCTGCTGGAGGAAGTGGCCGAGGCGCGCCGCCAGATCGTCGGCAAGCCATGGCTGCAGGCCTGGCAGCCGGCGCTGGCCAAGGTGTTCGGCAGCGTTGGCGTGCACGGTGATGCCGCCACCGGCGCCATTGATGCCCTGCATGACACCTTGCAGGGCATTGCCGAATCGCGGCCGGAGCTGCAGCGCGCGCTGCCGGAGCTGCCGCAGGTCGCGTTGCCGGTACCGCCGGTGGCTGAATCGCCAGCGGTCGAGCTCGGCGGGCAGATCGACGCCGACGATTTCGACAACGCCGATGCCGACCGCTTCCGCCGCATGGAAATCGGCAACTGGCTGGATTTCGTCGACAAGGACGGCAAGGTCCAGGCCGGCAAGCTGTCCTGGGTCAGCCCGATTTCCTCGCGCCTGTTGTTCGTCAACCGTCGTGGCGTGCGCTTCTGCGTGGCCTCGCCGGAAGAACTGGCGGTGATGGTGCGGCTGGGCCGCCTGCGTGCCCACGTGGATGACGGCGCCTTCGACAGCGCGATGCAGGGTGTGATCGATCGGCTGGACCCGGGCAGCGCAACGCTGCACTGAGCCGTGGCCGCCTGCTAGGATCGGGAAAACTCACCGATCAGCGGGGACCTGCATGGCCGTGGCGTTGCTGGGGATCAAGGAGACCGCGCCGGGCGAACGGCGCGTGGCGCTGACGCCGGAAACCGCGCGCAAGCTCGGGGCCATGGGCATTGCCGTCTGGTATGAGGCGGGCGCGGGTTTGGCCGCTGGTTTCACCGACGCCGCCTATGACGATGCCGGTGCACGCGTCTTCGACGCGGGCCGCTGGGCCGAGATCGACATCCTGCTGTGCGTGCAGGCCCCCCCTGCGGCGGTGCTGGAACAGCTCAAGCCCGGCGCCAGCGTGGTCGGCCTGCTGGCCCCGTCCAGCGATCCGGCGCTGGCCGCGCTGGCGACCGATGGTCGCCTGCAGCTGTTCCCGCTGCAGCAGCTGCCGCGCACCACCCGCGCGCAGGCGATGGATGTACTCAGTTCGCAGGCCGGCATGGCCGGCTACAAGGCGGCGCTGATCGCTGCAGAACGTGCACCGCGTTTCTTCCCGATGCTGACCACCGCCGCCGGCACTGTGCGCCCG
Source organism: Stenotrophomonas sp. YJH_SMC_33 (assembly GCF_059372295.1). Lineage (NCBI taxonomy): Bacteria > Pseudomonadati > Pseudomonadota > Gammaproteobacteria > Lysobacterales > Lysobacteraceae > Stenotrophomonas > Stenotrophomonas sp. YJH_SMC_33. The sequence continues at coordinate 23,465 of NZ_JCAFVJ010000012.1, read as the reverse complement.
GCCAAGGTGCTGGTGATCGGTGCCGGCGTGGCGGGCCTGCAGGCCATTGCCACCGCGCGCCGCCTCGGTGCACAGGTGGAAGGCTTCGACGTGCGCCCGGAAACCCGCGAGCAGATCCAGTCACTGGGTGCACGCTTCCTCGATCTTGGCGTGAGTGCGGCCGGCGAGGGCGGTTATGCGCGCGCACTGAGTGATGAGGAGCGCGCCGAGCAGCAGCGCCGGCTGGCCGACCACCTGCGCAGCGTGGATGTGGTGATCTGCACCGCAGCGGTGCCGGGGCGACCGGCGCCGACGATCGTGACTGCGGCAATGGTGGAGGGCATGGCTGCTGGCAGCGTGATCGTGGATCTGGCTGCCGAGAGCGGTGGCAACTGCGCTCTGACCCAGCCGGGGCAGTGCATCGAACACCAGGGCGTGACCATTGATGGCCCACTGGGCTTGGCCAGCCGCGGCGCGACCCAGGCCAGCGAGATGTATGCGCGCAACCTGCTCAACTTCGTCGCGCTGTTCGTGCGCGAAGGGCAGCTCGGTTTCGACTGGGAAGACGAGTTGCTGGCCAAGACGCGCTGGCAAGCGTGACCTGACCTGCATGCTGTAGAGCCGAGCCCATGCTCGGCTTGCGCAGACGCGATGAAGCAGCCGGGCGTGGGCTCGGCGCTACAGAGGATTGAATCTGGCCTTACCGCGGCTTCGCCGGCGGCGGATTCTCTCGCACCCAGTCCTTGCGTTGCTCCGGCGTCATCTGCGACCAGCGCTCGCGCAGGGCGTCGCGCTGCGCGGGCGGCAGATCCCGCATCTGCCCGAACAGGGCCCGTGCCTGCTCACGCTGTTCCGGGCTCATGTGCTCGAAGCGGCGCAGGCCGCGGCGGGCCTTGTCACGCTCTTCCGGGCTCATCGATTGCCAGCGCTGGCCGTGCGAGAGCATGCGCTGGCGCTGGCCGGCATCGGCGCTGTTCCAGCGGTCGCGTAGCGGCGCCAGCAGGGACTCCCGCTGCGCTTCACTCAACTGTTCCCAGGCCGGCAGCGGTGCGGCCGGCGCAGGGCGTGCGGCAGGGGCGGGCGCGGCGCTCTGCGCCACCGCCGGGACGGCCGGCAGCAGCAACAGGGTCATGAGCAGGGGCAGGGTGTGCAGTCGGGGCATGATTCACTCCATCGCCAGGTCGGTATCGCCCAGCCACAGGTACAGATCGGGATTTTCGTCGTAGAGCGCGCTGTTGTCTTCCACCGCGGCAAGCACAGGTGCCGGCGCAGGGCCCGTCAGCGTGCCATGGCCGGTGAACTGCAGGCCTATCCCCAGCGCCACCACCAGCGAGCACGCACTGGCCAGCCACCAGCGCCAGCGCCCCCGGTGGGCGGCCGTGGCGCCGTGGCGAGCGTGGCGCAGCCGGGCCAACGTTGCAGGCGACAGCGCCTGCAGCGACTGCGCATGCAGGCTGCGCAGGGTGTCGTCGGAAGGCAGGGAGCGTTTCACGGGTGGATCTCCAGATAATCCTGCAGCGCCTGCCGGGCGCGTGCCAGATGGGTTTTTACCGCGCCTTCGCTGCAGCCCATGGCGCGGGCAGTGGTGGCCCCGTCCAGGTCCTGCAGCACGCGCAGGGTGAAGGCCTCGCGCTGGCGGGCGGGCAGGCGGCGCAACGCGTCCACCAGCTGCTGGTACTGCTGGCGCTGTTCATGCGCCTGTGCCGGGTCGGGGCCAGGATCGGCCCAGTCGATCCCGCCGCCTTCCGCGTCCTGGTTGTCGCGCCAGAACGGCAGGCGGAAGCGGCGCCGGCGCTGCACGTCGATCACGCGCCGGCGCAGGATGCTCCAGAACAGCGGTGCCCATTCGGCCGCCGGCTTGTCGGCGTAGTCCAGCATGCGCATCAGCGCGTCCTGCACCGCATCCATGGCGTCTTCGCGCTGGCGCAGGCCGGCCTCGGCGAAGCGGAACGCACGCGGGCCGACGCTGGCCAGGAACGCCTCCAGCGATGCCGGCGGGGCATCGGTCTCGGCGCTCGGGGGGACGGGGCTGCTCACCAGCACAGGGTACGGTTCCTCGCTTGGGGTCACCATCGACAACGCGTGAGCGCCGCTTCGGTTGACGCCGGGTGCACGCGGGGTTCAGCCCATGGTTATGATGGGACGACGAAGACAGAGCAGGAGCGTTGCCAGTGAGTGACGGGTTCGTGGCGCTGTACATCTTCATGCTGGCGGCCATCGCCGGCCACGTGATCATTTCGCGGGTGCCGGTGATCCTGCATACCCCGCTGATGTCGGGCTCCAACTTCATCCACGGCATCGTGCTGATCGGCGCGATGGTGGTGCTGGGGCATGCGCAGACGCCGCTGGAGAAAGCCCTGGGCTTCCTCGCCGTGGTGCTCGGTGCCGGCAACGCCGCCGGTGGCTACGTGGTCACCGCGCGCATGCTGGAAATGTTCAAGCCGAGCGCGCCCAAGGGGGGCCAGGACGAACCGAAGGAGCCGCAGGCTTGAACATCAGCACCGTCGAACTGCTCGATTGGCTGGTCAAGGCCAGTTACCTCGCTGCCGCCACGCTGTTCCTTCTGGGCCTTCAGCGCATGGCCTCGCCGCTGACCGCGCGCAGCGGCATCCGCTGGGCCGGGCTGGGCATGCTGCTGGCCACGGTGGCGACCTTCTTGCTCCCCGAACTGCACAACGTGCCGCTGATCCTGGTGGCGCTGCTGCTCGGCGCCGGCCTTGCCTGGTGGTCGGCCGGCAAGGTCGCCATCACCGACATGCCGCAGATGGTGGCGCTGTACAACGGCATGGGCGGTGGCTCGGCGGCGGCGATCGGTGCGGTGGAACTGCTGCGCTACGCCTTCCTGGCCCATCGCGATACCCGCCACTGGAGCGCGCAGGCGCTGGCCGACCTGGCCGCGCGCCAGCCGTCGGGCACGGTGCTGCTGCTGGCGGTGGTCGGCGCGGCGATCGGTGCCGTGTCGCTGTCCGGTTCGGTGATTGCCTGGGCCAAGCTGGATGGGCGCCTGGACAAGCGCGTGACCTGGCCCGGCCAGCAGGTGATGAACCTGCTGGTGGCGCTGGCCGTGGTGGTGCTGGCGATCATCGCCGCCAGCACGCTCAGCACCTGGGCGATCGTCACCTTCTTCGTACTGGCGCTGGCGCTGGGCGTGCTGATGACGCTGCCTATCGGTGGCGCCGACATGCCGGTGGTGATCTCGCTGTACAACGCGTTCACCGGCCTGGCGGTGTCGTTCGAAGGCTACGTGCTGGGCAACGAGGCATTGATCATCGCGGGCATGATGGTCGGCGCCGCCGGCATCCTGCTGACCCGGCTGATGGCCAAGGCGATGAACCGGCCGATCCGCAATGTGTTGTTCTCCAACTTCGGTGGTGGCGCCGGCGGGGAAGCGCAGGCGATCAGCGGTGCGCAGAAGCCGATTGAAGCGTCGGATGTCGCGGCGATGATGGCCTACGCAGAACGCGTGGTGATCGTGCCTGGTTACGGCATGGCCGTGGCGCAGGCCCAGCACAAGATCTGGGAGCTGGCGCAGCGGCTGGGCCAGCGCGGGGTGAAGGTGAAGTTCGCCATCCATCCGGTGGCCGGGCGCATGCCCGGGCACATGAACGTGCTGCTGGCCGAAGCGGGTGTGCCCTACGACCTGATCGCCGACATGGACGACATCAACCCGGAGTTCGCCAACACCGACGTGGTGCTGGTGATTGGTGCCAACGACGTGGTCAATCCGGTGGCACGGACCGACCCGGCCAGCCCGATCTACGGCATGCCCGTGCTGGACGTGGTCAATGCGCGCAACGTGGTGGTGATCAAGCGCGGCAAGGGCACTGGTTTTGCGGGCATCGAGAATGCGCTGTTCTACGCCGACAACGCCCGCATGCTGTACGGCGATGGTGCCGAAGCGGCAGCCTCGCTGGTCAGCGAGTTGAAGGCGCTCGACGGCGGGCATTGAGGCCCGGCTGCATCCGTGGGTGCGGACCTTGGTCCGTACGCTTCTGCCGGCCAGCGGCCGGCACTACCATCCCATCCACGCATGGCGTGGATCTACCTGCATATCCCCGGCGGACGTGGCAACCGGCGTGCTCAGCGCGCCAGCCAGGCGCCCACGGCCACGCCCAGCGCCAGCCACAGCCATTCCACCGCGCCATTGGCGAGGGCGATCAGGGTCCAGGCCAGGTGCGGGCCCATCCGCAGGGTCGCGTCCCACAGGTCCAGCCCGATCGAGCCGCCCATCCAGGCGCTGGCGATGGTCCAGTTGGCGACGGCGGTCACCAGCAGGGTGCCCAGCACGACCAGTGCAATGCGCAGCCGGCCCGGGCCCAGCGTACCCATGCGCAGCATGAACACCAGTTCCAGGGCGGTCACGACCGCCATCCAGCCGACCTGCCGGCCGGTCATCAGCGCCAGCACCATCCAGGCGAGGGGAGCAACAAGCAGGCCCAGCAACAGCATGATGGGCCAGAGCCAGGTCACGGTCCTGGCACGCGCGGCATTGGAGGACATCGAAGCTCCCTGAAGATCACCCACAGGATACTGTGGTTTGCCGCAGTGCACCGGCGGCGACAGGGCGGCTGGGCTAGAATGCCGTCTTGCGTGGCCCCGGCCACGGCCCCATATCGGTCCCCATGTATTCCCGTAGCAGCGAACCTGTCCACTTCGAACGCGATTGCGAGGCCGTGATGGTCCCGCAGGGCGACACCGTGACCCTGCCCGCCGGCAGCTATGGGTACATCACCCAGGCGCTGGGCGGCAGTTATTCGGTGTTCGTCGAGGGCAACCTGTTCCGCATCGCCGGCAAGGACGGCGACGCCATCGGCAAGGAAGCGCCGGCACCGCTGGAACTGCCGGCCGACGCCACCGATGAACAGGTGGAACAGCTGGTATGGCAGCAGCTGCGCACCTGCTTCGACCCCGAAATTCCGGTGAACATCGTCGAACTGGGCCTGGTCTACGAGGTCGAGATCAAGCACCTGGACGAAGGCAAGCGCGAGATCGATGTGAAGATGACCCTGACCGCACCGGGTTGCGGCATGGGCGAGATCCTGGTCGACGACGTGCGCAGCAAGCTCGAAATGATCCCGACGGTGGCCGAGGCCGACGTCGACCTGGTGTTCGACCCGCCGTGGAACCAGCACATGATGTCCGAGGCGGCCCGGCTCGAGACCGGCATGCTTTGACCCACGGCCCGCAGTGACGCGGGCCCGGCAATACCCGCAACCAGAACAGGAAATCTCCGGTGTCCCAGTCCATTCCCAGCTTCGCCGTCACCCGTTCGGACCACCCGCGCAGCGCTGAAGAGCGCGCCAAGATCCTGGAGAAGCCGGGCTTCGGCCTGCACTTCACCGACCACATGGTGGAAGTACGCTGGGACAAGGACACCGGCTGGCACAACGCCAACGTGCGTGCCTACGGTCCGCTGCAGCTGGACCCGGCCGCGGCCGTGCTGCACTACGGCCAGGAGATCTTCGAAGGCATCAAGGCCTACCGCCATGCTGACGGCTCGATCTGGACCTTCCGCCCGGATGCCAACGGCCGTCGCCTGCAGCGTTCGGCGCAGCGCCTGGCGCTGCCGGAACTGCCGGTGGAGATCTTTGTCGAATCGCTGAAGCAGCTGATCGCCGTCGACAGCGACTGGGTGCCGTCGGCCGACGAGTCGAGCCTGTACTTCCGCCCGTTCATGATCGGCGATGAAGCCTTCCTCGGCGTGCGCGGTGCGCACAAGGCCGGCTACTACGTCATCGCCAGCCCGGCCGGCCCGTACTTCGCCAAGGGCGTTGCCCCGGTGTCGATCTGGCTGTCCACCGAATACGCGCGTGCGGCCAAGGGCGGCACCGGTGCTGCCAAGTGCGGTGGCAACTACGCCGCCTCGCTGCTGCCGCAGCAGAAGGCGCAGGCGCAGGGTTGCTCGCAGGTGCTGTTCCTCGACCCGGTAGAGGGCAAGTACCTGGAAGAACTGGGCGGCATGAACGTGTTCCTGGTCTACAAGGACGGCACGCTGGTCACTCCGGAACTGTCCGGCAGCATCCTCGAGGGTATTACCCGCGAGAGCATCCTGCAGCTGGCCCGCGACCGCGGCATGAAGGTCGAAGAACGCAAGGTCAGCATCGACGAGTGGAAGGACGGCGTCGCCTCCGGTGCGATCAGCGAAGTGTTTGCCTGTGGCACCGCCGCGGTGGTCACCCCGATCGGCCAGCTGAAGGGCGAGGGCTTCTCGGTGGGCGACATCAACGCCCCGGCCGGCGAAGTGACCATGTCGCTGCGCAAGGAGCTGACCGACATCCAGTACGGCCGCCTGCCGGACCGCCACAACTGGCTGGTCAAGCTGGGCTGATCGCCCACATCGAATCGTAGAGCCGGGCCCGCGCCCGGCTGCGCTTCTGGAAAGCCCGTCCCCGCGACGGGCTTTCTGCATTTCAGGCCAAGGGGGTCAGATCCCTTTCCGCGTGAAAAAGGATTTGACTCCGGATCGGCGGACGCCGATGTCGGCAAAGTCATTCCGGGACATGTGATGGCCCAGTCAGGTCTGTGCAGGACGCGAGAAAGTTCCTTCACCTTCACAAACCCTTGACCCGAAAAGTCTCAGAACGAACATTTCATCTAGCTGAAAAGACGCTGAAAATCTTGTGGTGTCCGGTTTCGGCCATTAGCGTCATCTGCACGGCGGATCGTTAGGGGGATCCGCTGGCTCGCCGGACTTCGAACCTCGCCAATGCAAGCCAGCCCAGGGTTCGGGCCGGTGCTTCTGCCGATTCCGGCATTCACACCACAAGAAAGGGAAATACGATGTCCCAGGTAACGCAACCGCGTGTGCGTCGAGTGTGGGTGGTCCTTGGTGCGTCCGTTCTGTCATCGCTGCTGCTGGCCACGCCTGCGCTGGCCGGCGATGTCCAGCTCAGCGGCCTGCAGTCCGCGCCGACCCACCAGCGTTTCATCGTGAAGTACCGCGACGGCAGCGCGCCGGTGGCCAACACCACCGCACTGGCCTCTTCACTGAAGAATGCCGCCGCCGGCCTGGCCAGCAGCCAGGGCCGCGCACTGGGCCTGCAGCAGGTCCGCAAGCTGGCCGTCGGCCCGACCCTGGTCAGGACCGATCGCCCGCTCGACCAGGCTGAATCCGAGCTGCTGATGCGCAAGCTGGCCGCCGATCCGAACGTGGAGTACGTCGAAGTCGACCAGATCATGCGCGCGACGCTGACCCCGAACGACACCCGCTTCAGCGAACAGTGGGGCTTCGGTACCTCCAATGCGTCGATCAACGTGCAGCCGGCCTGGGACAAGTCGACCGGCACCGGCGTGGTCGTGGCGGTGATCGACACCGGCATCACCAACCACCCCGATCTCAACGGCAACATCCTGCCCGGCTACGACTTCATCAGCGACGCCGCGATGGCGCGCGATGGTGGCGGTCGCGACAACAACCCGAACGATGAAGGCGACTGGTACGGCGCCAACGAGTGCGGCTCGGGCATCCCGGCCTCCAACTCCAGCTGGCACGGTACCCACGTCGCCGGCACCGTGGCGGCAGTGACCAACAACAGCACCGGCGTGGCCGGTACCGCGTTCAACGCCAAGGTTGTGCCGGTGCGCGTGCTCGGCAAGTGCGGCGGTTACACCTCCGACATCGCCGACGCGATCGTATGGGCCTCCGGCGGCACCGTCAGTGGCGTGCCGGCCAATGCCAACCCGGCTGAAGTCATCAACCTCTCGCTGGGTGGTGGCGGCAGTTGCTCCACCACCTACCAGAATGCGATCAATGGCGCTGTCGGCCGTGGCACCACCGTGGTGGTCGCCGCCGGCAACAGCAACACCAACGTGTCCTCGTCGGTGCCGGCCAACTGCCCGAACGTGATTGCCGTGGCGGCCACAACCTCGGCCGGTGCGCGTGCCAGCTTCTCCAACTACGGCACCGGCATCGACATCTCGGCACCGGGCCAGAGCATCCTGTCCACGCTCAACACCGGCACCACCACGCCGGGCAGCGCCAGCTACGCGTCGTACAACGGCACCTCGATGGCGGCGCCGCATGTGGCCGGCGTGGTTGCGCTGATGCAATCGGTCGCGCCAAGCCCGCTTAGCCCGGCGCAGGTCGAGAGCATCATCAAGAGCACCGCACGCCCGCTGCCGGGGTCATGCTCGGGTGGCTGCGGTGCCGGCATCATCGACGCCAACGCCGCGGTGTCCGCGGCCATCAACGGGGGCGGCACTCCGAATCCGGGCGGCAACGTCCTGCAGAACAATGTGCCGGTCACCGGACTGTCGGCCAGCAGTGGTTCATCGCTCAGCTACACCGTCAATGTCCCGGCCGGCAGCAGCCAGCTGCGCGTGGCGATCAGCGGCGGCACCGGTGACGCCGACCTCTACATCCGCCAGGGCAGCGCGCCGACCGACACGGTGTACACCTGCCGTCCGTACCTGAGCGGCAACAGCGAGACCTGCACGGTGAACAGTCCGGCCGCCGGTACCTGGTATGTGCGGGTGAAGGCGTACAGCACTTTCTCGGGCGTGACCCTCAACGCCCAGTACTGAGCCCAAGTCCCTCTCCATGGGCACGCCCCGGCCCAGGCCGGGGCGTTCTTGCATGGGGCCGGCGGTGGTACGTGCCGCCGCGCCATGGTGGGTGCCGACCTTGGTCGGCACGCTGTTCCTCAGACCGATTCGAAGCGGTTCGCGGCCACGTTCTTGCGCACGTGCTGCGGGTCGAAAATGCGGCCGTTCATGGCGATGTACACGCCGCTCGGCAGCGACTGCACCGCACCGATCGCACAGCCGATGTTGAACTCCGCATCCGAGCCGCGGAAGCGTGCCGGGCTCAGTGCACCGGTCATCACGATGGTCTTGTCCGGGATCGTCGCCAGCACCTTGCCGGTCTGCACCATCGAGTCGGTGCCGTGGGTCACCAGCACGTGCCGGGTCGGCTGCGCGGCGATGGTGGCGCGGATCAGCTCGCGGTCCTCATCGTTGATGTGCAGCGAATCCTTGCGCAGGATCGGAATCACGTTGAAGCGGAACGTCACGCCCAGCTCGCGCAGGATCATGCCGATCTGCGGATCGCCGATCTGGTAGTCCGACTTGTCGTCGAAGTAGATCTTGTCGATCGTGCCACCGGTGGTGACGACCAGGAGCTCTTCCATCATGTGCATGCGCGAAACCAGGACAGGTGCAGCGGCGCGGGGCCGGGAGCACAGATGATACGGCCCGGCGGGCGCAGCGTCAGCGTCGCTTGCCGAAGCGGGCGCGCAGCCCTGGCAGGCTGGCGCTGAAGATCACCAGCAGGGCCAGTGTGATTTCGATCAGCGCCAGCCAGCGCGTCTGCGGGTGGCTCCAGGCGCTCATCACGCCGTGGCTGAACCAGCCCAGGGCCAGCACCGAGGCCCAGAAACCCGTCCTGCGCCAGCCCAGGCGCAGCGCAATGGCCAGCGCGAGCGGTGGTGCGGTAAACACCAGCTGGGTGGCCAGCCAGTGCTTGTCATTGATGAACCAGCCGGCGAACAGCGCAGCCAGCCCCATCAGGGCCAGCAGCAGGACCGTGCGCTGCCCGGTGCTCATCGGGCCAACCGCTGCGCGATGTCGGCCACCCGGCGGCCAAGCGCGCGCGCAAGCACGGCTTCATCGTCGGTCGGCTGCGGGTCGTCGGCGGCACCGGCCACGTGGCTGGCGCCATACGGCGTGCCGCCACTGGTGGTGTGGCTCAGCGCCGGCTCGGTGAACGGGATGCCGACGATCACGCAGCCATGGTGCAGCAGTGGTACCTGCATCGACAGCAGGGTCGATTCCTGGCCGCCATGCATCGAAGCAGTCGAGGTGAACACCCCGGCCGGCTTGCCCGACAGGGTGCCGTTGACCCATTCGGCGCCGAGCCCGTCGAGGAAATGCTTCACCGGCGCGGCCATGTTGCCGAAGCGGGTCGGGCTGCCGAGCAGCAGGCCCTGGCATTCGGCCAGGTCCTGCATGCTCACGTAGGGGGCGCCATCGTCGGGCACCGGCGGCTGCGCGGTCTGGGTCACTGCGGCCACCGGCGGCACCGTGCGCAGGCGCGCGCTCATGCCAGGGACTTCGCCGACGCCCCGCGCGATCTGGCGCGCCAGCCGTGCCACCGAACCGCCCCGGCTGTAGTACAGCACCAGAATCTCGCCCATCGTGCCCGCTTCTCCTCGTCGTATGGCCACCAGTATGGCTATCCTGCCAGCATTCCGCATCGGGTACCCTTTCGCCGATGGAACCTTTGGATACGCTCAACCTGTGGATGGAGCGCGCGCGGGATCGCGCACGGGCCATCAGTTTCGGCCGCTTCCTGTGGCATCGCTTCCTCGACGACCGCCTGTTCCAGGCAGCGGCGGCGCTGGCCTATACCACGGTGTTCGCGCTGGTGCCGCTGGCCATCGTGGTGTTCGGCGTGCTCTCGGCCTTCCCCGTTTTCGACCGCTGGAGCGACCAGCTCAGCGACTACGTCTTCTCCAACTTCGTGCCCAACGCCGCGCGCGCGGCCGAGGGGTACCTGCGGCAGTTCTCGGCCAGCGCCGGCCAGCTCACCGCCGCCGGCTTCATCGCGCTGGTGGTATCGCTGCTGATCACCCTCAACAGCGTGGAAGAGACCTTCAACCAGATCTGGCGGGTTGGCTCCACCCGGCCCAAGCTGACCCGCTTCCTGGTCTACTGGACCGTGCTGACCCTGGGCGCGATGCTCGCCGCTGCGTCGCTGGCGGTGTCGGCGCGGGTGTTCGCGTTGCCGTTGTTCGGTACCCAGGAGGGCCGTTGGCTGGCCGAACTGGCCCTGCGGCTGGCGCCGATCCTGATCGAGTTCGTCTGCATCACGCTGATGTTCCGGGTGGTGCCGCACCACACCGTGAAGTGGCGGCACGCGATACCCGGCGCGATTCTGGCGGCGGTGATCCTGGAGCTGGTGAAGTGGGGCATCGGGGCCTATCTGGGCAGCTTCCAGTCCTACCAGAAGCTGTATGGCACGGTGGCCTTCGTGCCGGTCCTGCTGCTGTGGATCTACCTGTGCTGGGTGGCGGTGCTGCTGGGCGCATCATTGTCTTCGTCGATGGCGGCCTTCCGCTACCAGCCGGTGGAACTGCGCCTGCCGCAGGGGTATGAGTTCTATGGACTGCTTCGCCTGCTCGGCCGCTTCCAGCATGCACGGGCGAAGGGCAAGGGCCTGGCCGATGACGAGATCCTGCGGCTGGAGCCGATGCTGACCGATTCACTGCTGCAGGACCTGATCTGCAATCTGCAGGACATCGACCTGCTGCGCCGCGATGAGCGCGGCGAGTGGCTGCTGTCGCGCGATCTGGACCAGGTCAGCCTGGCCGATCTTTACGAATGCACCCAGCTGCGCATCCCGGTGGCCGAGCAGCACCTGCCGTATCGTGATGACAGCCTGGGACGTGCCGCATTGGCGGCGCTGGACGATCTGCGACTGCCCTTGCGTGAACGCCTGAAGCGCAAGGTCAGCGATATCTACACCGATTCCGGAGACATGCCATGACCCGCAAGACCCCGTTGCTGCTGCCGCTGGCACTGTTGCTGGCGCTGTCGGCCTGCAAGCCGGCCCAGGAGCCCACCCCCGCCAGCAGCCAGCCACCGGCACAGGCACCGACCCCGGCCACCCCCGCAGCGGTGGAGGAGACCCCGGCCGAACGTATCACCGCCGAGTTCCCGACGCTGAAGATGAAGGCGGTGGACGGCAGCGACTACGACCTGGCCGCGCATCGCGGCAAGTGGGTGGTGGTGAACTTCTGGGCGACCTGGTGTGCCCCGTGCCGCAAGGAGATGCCCGAGCTGTCGGCGCTGCATGCGATGCGCAGCAACATCGAAGTGGTCGGCCTGGCCTATGAAGACATCGAGGTGCCGGAGATGCAGTCGTTCCTGACCAAGCATCCGGTGACCTATCCGATCGTGATCGTGGACCCGTTCGATCCGCCGGCGGACTTCGCCACGCCACGCGGCTTGCCGTTGACGCACCTGCTGGATCCGCAGGGCAAGCTGGCGCACACGTTCCTTGGCCCGGTGACGGCCGCCGACATCGAAAAGCAGATCGCTGCTGCCAAGTAGGTTGGGTATCGGCAGGGCTGCGCCCTGCACCCGCCGAAACTTTCAAGCAACGGCAACAGCAACTGCCAAAGTGCGATTTCCGTGTTGTGGCGGGGCGGTGTCGGAGTGCGGGGACGCCGCAAGTACGTCCATGTAGGCTTGGCAGCCGCATCCATGCGGCTGACACCCCGCACTCCGACACCGCCCCGCCTCTGACAGATTTCTGCGATCTGGTAGATCCACGCCATGCGTGGATGAATCTCTTTCAGATCTCGAATCAATTCGGGGTCAGATCCGTTTTCCTGCGGAAAACGGATCTGACCCCAGGCGCTATTCCGACAGATCGTAGAGATCTGTCGAAGGCGGGGTGGGTCCGCTTGCGGGGGCGTGAGCCGCATGGATGCGGCGACCGAGCCTACATGGACGTATTTACGGCGTCCCCCGCAAGCGGACCCACCCTGCCTACCCACAGGAAACCCGCTTCTGCTTCGGCTGTTGCTGTTGCCTTGGTTCGTAGCAGGTGCAGGGCCGCAGGCCCTCCCGACCCACCCTAATCCTCGACCGGGAAGTTCTCGATCGGCTTCAGCACATCGTAGTGCTCGCGATGCAGCTTGCCCTTCAGCTTCGGCAGCTCGGGCAACGGTGCATCCACCCGCGTATCGGGCAACCGGTCCAGCAGGTTGCGTACCAGCGTCAGCCGGCCCAGCCGCTGGTCGTTGAAATCCACCAGCGTCCACGGCGCCGCCTCGCGATGCGTCGCGCGCAGCATCGCCTCGCGGGCTTCGGTATAGGCGCTGTACTTGCTGCGCGACTTCAGGTCCACCGGGGACAGCTTCCAGCCCTTCAGCGGATCGAGGTGGCGCTCGGCGAAGCGCTTCTCCTGCTGCTCCTGGTCCACGCACAGCCAGTACTTGAACAGCAGGATGCCGTCATCCACCAGCAGCTGTTCGAACACCGGCGCCTGGCGCAGGAACTGCTGGTACTCGGTCTCGCTGCAGTAGCCCATGACCCGTTCGACGCCTGCGCGGTTGTACCAGCTGCGGTCCATCAGCACGATCTCGCCGGCGGCGGGCAAGTGCGAGGCGTAGCGCTGGAAGTACCACTGCGTGGCTTCGCGGTCGGTGGGCTTGGGCAGTGCCACCACGCGGCACTGGCGCGGGTTGAGGTGCTGGCTGATGGCCTGGATCGCGCCGCCCTTGCCCGCCGTGTCGCGCCCTTCAAACAGCACCAGCAGGCGTTGCCCGCTGTGCTGCACCCAGCGCGCCATGGCGGTCAGTTCCAGCTGCAAAGGCAGCAGCAGTTCGTCGTAGTCCTTGCGCTTGAGCTTGGCCATCGTCACACCCACGGGGAGGAAGCCCGAGCGTAGCGCAGGGGCTGCCCAGGCGATGTCGACGCTACCTGGTCGCGCTTACCCTGCTGCGCCCGTCCAGCCGTTCTCACGTGCCAGTTGCTGCACCAACGCTGACAGATCGCGGGCAAACCCGCCCATGTCGAACAGCCCGCTGCGCTCGCGCGCCTGTGCCAGTTCAGCGCGCAACGCGGCCAGCGCCGCCGGGTCATTGCCCAGCGCGCTGGCGGTGGTGATGAACGCCGCATCGTCGGCGACATTCATCCGCGCCAGCCCCAGATGGTGGTTGAGGCTGCCGGCCACGCGCGCGGCGAACGTGTCGCCGGGGCAGGTCAGCACCGGGCAGCCGGCCCACAGCGCGTCGGACGCGGTGGTGTGGGCGTTGTACGGATGCGTGTCGAGGAACAGGTCGGCCAGCTGATAGCGGGCCAGATACTGCGGATGCGGCAGTTTGGCCATGAACACCAGCCGCGTTGGGTCCAGGCCAGCGGCCTGTGCGGCGCTGCGCAGGCGGGCGTCGGCATGGCCGGGGCCGGACAGCAGCCACAGCACGCTGCCGGGCACCGCCTGCAGCACCGCGAAGGCGCGGCCCATGCTGCGCGGGTTGAGCTTGTAGCTGTTGTTGAAGCAGCAGAACACGACGCCGTTTCCGGGCAACCCGCACTCGGCGCGGGACGGTGCCGGCTCCAGCATGCGGGTGTTGTCCGAGGGCTGGAAGGCACGCGGCAGGCGCAGCACCCGTTCGCTGTAGTGCGGCTCCAGTGAAACTGGCAAAACGAAGCTGTCGCCGATCACGGCATCCATCCACGGCGCCCCGGACGTGCCGGGGTAAGCCAGCCAGTTCAACTGCAGCGGGGCAGGGCGCATCGCCAGTACCTCCGGCGTGCCGCCGCCGCCCCATCCGCGCAGGTCGAACAGCAGGTCGATGCCCTGTGCGCGGATGCGTGCGGCGGTATCGGCATGTCGCAGGCCAGCCACATCATGCAGCTGTGCCGCTGCCTGCAGCCGCTGGCGGATGCGGCTGCCGTCATCACGATTCAACGCGAACAGATGCAGTTGCACTGCCGGGTCATGACGCAACTGCTCGAACAGGGCCACGGTCAGCAGCCCGGTGGGATGGGCGCCAAAGCCATTGGACAGGAAGCCGACCCGCAAGGGGCCGCGCCCGCGCACCTTCGTGGCGGGAAGGGGACGCACTCCCGAAGCAATCACCGCAGCGCGCGCGCGCGCGCAGGCCAGCTGTTCGGCTGCGGTGGCATCCTCGCTGAGGAACGCGAACGGTTCGACCACACCTTGGCCGCTGGCCAGTGCGCCACGCACTTGTGTGGCCAGTGCGTCCACGTCCTGCCAGTCGCACAGGCGACGCTGCCAGGCCAGGCGCTGGGCGGCGATATAGGGTTCGCCCGGCATCAGCGCATGCGCGCGGCGATAGGCCGTCGCCGCCCCTTCGGCATCATCGGCATCTTCCAGCGCATGGCCCAGCCACAACGCGATGCCCGGGTGCTGTGGGGCCAGTGCCGAAGCCTGGCCCAGCAGCTTCGCTGCATCGCCATGTGCGCCGGCCATCCAGGCCACGCGGCCCAGCCGCGCCAGCGCTTCGGGGTGGTTGGGGCGCAGTTGCAGTGCGCGTCGTGCGGCCTGCTCGCCGGCAGCGATGTCGCCGGCTTCCAGTTCCAGGTCGGCCAGCATCACCCAGGCCACGAAGTCGCCGGGCTGGCGCGCGATCGCCTGCTGCAGGTGCTGTCGCTGCTGCCAGGCCGTCATCGTGATCAGTCCGCCGACAACTGCGCCAGGGCGTCGACCTGGTGTTCGTGGCTGAGTCGCTGCAGCAGCGGGTCGAGGTCGCCGGCCAGGATGTTGGGCAGGTCGTACAGGGTCAGGCCTTCCACGCGGTGGTCGGTGATCCGGCCCTGCGGGAAGTTGTAGGTGCGGATGCGCTGGCTGCGGTCGCCGCTGCCGACCTGCAGGCGCCGCGATTCGGCCTGCGCCGCGTCCTGGCGCTGGCGTTCGGCATCGAGCAGCTGCGCCTTCAGGCGCTTCATCGCCTTGTCGCGATTGGCGTGCTGGCTGCGTTCGGTCTGGCATTCCACCACTACGCCGGTCGGCAGGTGGGTGATGCGGATCGCCGACTCGGTCTTGTTGACGTGCTGGCCACCGGCGCCGGACGAGCGGAACGTATCCACCTTCAGGTCGGCGGGGTTGATGACGATGTCATCGACTTCGTCGGCCTCCGGAATGATTGCCACGGTGGCCGCCGAGGTGTGGATGCGGCCCTGCGATTCGGTGGCCGGCACGCGCTGCACGCGGTGCGTGCCCGATTCGAACTTCAGCCGCGAGAACGCTCCCCGGCCGACCACGCGTGCCACCACCTCCTTGTAGCCGCCGTGCTCGCCCGGGCTGTCCGATTCGATCTCGACCTTCCAGCCCTGGCGCTCGGCATAGCGGGCGTACATGCGGAACAGGTCGCCAGCGAAGATCGCGGCTTCGTCGCCGCCAGTGCCGGCGCGCACTTCCAGGAACAGGTTGCCTTCGTCGCGCGGGTCGCGTGGCACCAGCAGCAATGCGAGCTCCTGCTCCAGCGCCTGCAGGCGCGCCTGCGCGGCGGCGATCTCCTCGTCGGCCAGCTCGCGCAGATCGGGATCGGCGCGCATGCC
The DNA here is from genome assembly GCF_059372295.1 of Stenotrophomonas sp. YJH_SMC_33. Classification (NCBI taxonomy): domain Bacteria; kingdom Pseudomonadati; phylum Pseudomonadota; class Gammaproteobacteria; order Lysobacterales; family Lysobacteraceae; genus Stenotrophomonas; species Stenotrophomonas sp. YJH_SMC_33. The sequence goes on along the minus strand of NZ_JCAFVJ010000012.1, from coordinate 7,454 downwards.
TTCGGCGGCGGCCAGGTCGGCCTTGGCACGGGCTTCATCGGCCAGTGCAGTGGCAACCGGTTCAAGTTGGGCGAATTCGCGCGAAAGGTCGCGGAAACGGGTGTTGTCGGCGACCACATCGGGTTCGGCGAGCAGGCGTTCCAGTTCTTCGCGGCGCTCGGCCAGCGCTTCCAGCTTACGGCGCAGGGTCGGCGTCATCGGGTCTCACGGGTGGGTGGCGGTAACCCGGCGTGGCCGGGAACAGGCGCTCGGCGGCGCGGGTCAGGTCGGCATCGCCACTCAGCGCGGCGGCGCGCAGTGCGGCGGTCGGCGGGTGCAGCAGGCGGTTGGTCAGGCCGTGGGCCAGCAGTTCCAGCACTTCGTCGGCGGGCTTGCCGTTGGCCAGCTGCTGGCGCGCGCGCTCCAGCAGCTCGGCACGGGTGGCTTCGCCGAACGCGCGCAGCTGCCGCAGTGGTGCCTGGTGGGCGCTGGCCTGCTGGGTCTCGATGAAGCGCGATACCTGCAGGTCGATGATCGCCTCGGCCTCGGCAGCGGCCTCGCGGCGGCCACGACGGTTGTCTTCCACCGCGCGTTCCAGGTCATCGACGGTGTAGAGGAAGGCGTCGTTGAGCGTGCCGACCTCGGCTTCGATGTCGCGCGGCACGGCCAGGTCGAACAGCAGCATCGGCTTGTGCCGGCGCGCGCGCAGGGCCTTGGCCACCATCTCGCGATGGATCACCGGCTCGCGCGCGGCGGTGGCCGAGAACACCACGTCGGCCTCGCCCAGGTGGCGGTCCAGTTCGGTCAGCGGCAGGGCCACGCCGCCATGGCGGCTGGCCAGTTCCTGCGCGTGGGCCAGGGTGCGGTTGGCGATCAGCAGCCGCCGCACCTTGCCTTCACTCAGGTGCCGTGCAGCCAGTTCGATGGTCTCGCCGGCACCGACCAGCAGCACGGTGGAATCGTCCAGCCGGGCGAACGCGTTCTGTGCCAGGCGCACGGCCGCCGAGGCCACCGACACCGGGTTGGTGCCGATCTGGGTATCGGTCCGCGCACGCTTGGCCACCGAGAAGGTCTGCTGGAACAGGCGGTCCAGGCGCTGGCCGAGCAGGCCATGGTCGCGCGCGGTCGACCAGGCGTCCTTCACCTGGCCGAGGATCTGCGGTTCGCCCAGCACCATCGAGTCCAGCCCGGTGGCGACCCGGAACAGGTGGCGCACAGCCTCGGCATCGGCATGCTGGTACAGATAGCCCTGCAGGTCGCCGGCCTGGCTGCGCAGCCACTGGTCCAGCGCCTGTGCCGACTCGGCCACGGCGTACAGTTCGGTGCGGTTGCAGGTGGACAGCAGCACCGCCTCGGCAATCTGCGGGGTATCGCGCAGCGAACCGAGCGCGCGCGGCAACGCCTCACCGGCGAAGGCCGCGCGCTCGCGCAGTTCCACCGGTGCGGTCTGGTGATTCAGTCCGAGCACCCACAGGGTCATTGTTCAGTTGCTTGCGATAAGCTGCTGGCCATTGGACGACATTTTAAGGCCCCGATGCCGACGATGCCCGCATTGATTCGCATCCCCAGTGTTCTGCTGCTGTCCCTGGCCTGCAGCCAGGCCCTGGCGGCGGTGCCGGCCAAGGCCCCTGTAAGGGCCCCGGCCACTGAGGAACTGGCGCTGGAACCGGTGATGGCCGGTGAGTTCGCGCTGCAGGCCGGCAAGCTGGCCGAGGCGGCGCGCTGGTACCTGCAGGCGGCCCAGCAGACCGACGGCGACGCCGGCCTGGCCGAGCGCGCGACCCGCATTTCCATGCTCGCCAACGATGACGCCAGCGCCGCCAAGGGCCTGGCCCTGTGGCAGCAGCGCGCGCCAAGCTCGTTGACCCTGCGCAGCGCCGCCGGTGCGCTGGCCATGCGCCAGGGCGATGTGAAGGCCGCCCGCACTGAACTTCAGGCGCTGCTGGCCGACCCCGACGAGCGCGGCTGGAAGTTCGCCCTGGCCGCGCTGATCGGCGGTGGGCGCGACCCGGCGGTGCCGGCGCAGGTGCTCGGCGAGCTGGTCGATGCCAATGCAATTCCGCCGAAGATCGAGGCCTGGCAGGAGTTTGGCCGACTCGCGCTGCGCATGGAAAAGCCCGAGCTGGCGCGGCGGATGATCGATGAGGTGGTCAAGCGCTTCCCGGAAGAGCCACGTGTGGCACTGCTGCGCGCCAGCCAGTTGCAACAAGCGGGCGAGACCGACAAGGCGCTGTCGCTGCTGCACGATGTGGAGCCGAAGACGCGCCAGGACCCGGAACTGCGCAATGCGGTGGCCATCGCCTACGACAGCCTGGGGCAGCCTGCTGCGGCCGAGCGCGTGCTGGCGTTCGGCCCGCAGGACGTGCAGACCTGGGGCATGCGCGCCTCGCTGCTGGCCAAGCAGGGCGACAAGGCAGCGCTGTCCAATCTCTACAACGAACTGTCGCGGCAGGCGGCCAAGCCGGACCCGGCGCAGCGCCTGCTGCTGGGCAAGATCGCCGAGTACCTGAAGCGCTATCCGGAGGCGGTGCAGTGGTACCACAGCGTGCCCGGCGGCGATGAGCTGAGCGAAGCACGCCTGCGCGCGGCCAATGCCCAGGCCCTGGCCGGGCGCCTGCCGCAGGCCCTGGATGAAGTGCACGCGATCCAGTCCGATGCGGTGGTCGATGACGATGTGCGTCGCGACGCCTATCTGCTGGAGGCTGAACTGCGCCAGCGTGGCGATGACAGTGCCGGCGAACTGGATGCATTGGCCCGCGGCCTGGCCGCCTACCCGGATGACAACGGCCTGCTGTACGCCCGTGCACTCGCCTGGGAGCGCCGCGACGATATCCCGCGCGCCGAGGCCGACCTGCGCAAGATCCTGGTGACCGACCCGGAAAACGTGCCGGCCCTGAATGCCTTGGGCTACACCCTGGCCGACCGTACCGGCCGCCTGCAGGAAGCGCTGGAGCTGATCGACCGCGCCCGCGTGGCCGAACCGGACAACGCCGCCATCGTCGACAGCTATGGCTGGGTGCTGTATCGCCTGGGTCGCAAGGAAGAAGCACTGGTGCAGCTGCGCCGGGCCTGGACCCTGGCCAAGGACCCGGAGATCGCTTCCCACGTTGGCGAAGTGCTCTGGGTGCTGGGCAAGCATGACGAGGCCCGCCACTTCTTCGAAGAAGCGGCCAAGCTCGATCCTGAAAACCGCGCGCTGCTGCGCGCCCGCGAGAAATTCAATCCATGAGTGTTTCCCTGATCCGGCCGCTGCTGTTGGCGGCCGTGACCCTGGCGGTGACCGCCTGTACCAGCGTGGGCACGCAGAAGACCCCGGCGCCGGCGGTGGTCGAGGTTGTTTCAGCCGAAGCGGCGCAGGCCGAGGCGGCGCGCGTGGCCGCGCTGCAGGCACAGCCGGACTGGGCTTTCCAGGGCCGGGTCGCGGTCAGCAAGGGCAAGGACGGCGGCAGCGGACGCATCGACTGGAAGCAGGAAGGACGCCGCTATGTGGTCGAGCTGAGCGCGCCGGTGACCCGGCAGAGCTGGAAGCTGGCCGGCGATACCCATTCCGAAGCCGGCCGCCTGGAAGGACTGGCCGGCGGGCCGCGTGACGGCGAGGACGCCCAGCAGCTGCTGCTGGAAGCGACCGGGTGGGACATACCGGTCAACCAGCTGCCGCAGTGGATCCGTGGCCTGGTGGCCGGCGATGCTGCCGGTCCGGAGAAGGTCGAGCGCGACGCTGACGGCCGGCCGCGTCGCATGCAGCAGATGGGCTGGCAGGTGCAGTATCTGGACTGGTACCCGGCCGAGGCCGGACGCCCGGCGCTGCCGCGCCGGATCGAGGCCAGCAATGGCGACGCCAAGGTGCGCCTGCTGGTGGACCAGTGGGGGCAGGGCGCCCCATGAGTGCCGGGCACGATGACGCGGGCTGGTCCTGGTGGCCGGCCCCGGCCAAGCTGAACCTGTTCCTGCACATCACCGGCCGCCGCGCCGACGGCTACCACGAGCTGCAGACCGTGTTCCGCCTGCTGGACTGGGGCGATCGCATTGGCCTGCGCCTGCGTGAAGACGGCCAGGTGCGCCGTGAGGGCGAGGGTTTGGCCGGCGTTGCCGAGGCGGATGATCTGGCGGTGCGTGCCGCGCGCCTGCTCCAGGAAGCGGCAAAGGTCGAGCAAGGTGCAGACATCATCGTCGAAAAGCACGTTCCCGCTGGGGGTGGGTTTGGCGGGGGGTCGTCCGACGCGGCCACGGCGCTGGTGGTGCTGAACCGGCTGTGGCGGGCGGGTCTGGATGAAGAGGCTTTGGCGGCGCTGGGCCTGCGCCTGGGCGCAGATGTGCCGGTATTCGTGCGCGGGCGCAACGCCTGGGCCGAAGGCGTGGGCGAGCGCCTGCAGCCGATCACCCTGGCCCCGGCCTGGTACGTGCTGGTCGAACCGGGCGTTCATGTTCCTACGCCAGCACTGTTTGCAGACCCGGATTTGACGCGCGACAGCCCAGTGGCGAAAATAGAGGACTTCGCTTCCGGGACCTTGGTCGGGAACGCGTTCGAACCGGTGCTGCGCCGCCGTGAGCCTGCCGTCGAGGCAGCGTTCGCCGCGTTGAGCGACATCGGCACGGCGCGGCTGACCGGTTCGGGAAGTGGTTGTTTCGTCGAGTTCGCATCGCAGTCTGCCGCAGAGCAGGGACGGTCGAAGTTGCCGAAGGAGTTGCGGGCAAGGGTGGCAGCGGGCGTAGCGCGTTCGCCACTGCTGGATGCACTCGAGCAACACTGATTTATCACTGCAGGGGCGTCGCCAAGAGGCCCAAGGCACCAGGTTTTGATCCTGGCATTCGTAGGTTCGAATCCTACCGCCCCTGCCAATAGCGGCTGTGTCCGCGCCTTCCAGCGCATCGCCCGCGCGGGACGTGGAAACAACCGCGGTGTTGTCAGCAGCAAGGGTCCATCGGGGTCCTTGCCGACTCCGGATCCCCGCCACTCGTCCCCGCCCGAGACAATCATGATGCAAGAGTCCCCGAACCTGCTGGTCTTTTCCGGCAACGCCAACAAACGTCTGGCGCAGAACATCTGCAAGGAACTGGGGGTTCGCCCGGGCAAGGCGCTGGTCTCGCACTTCTCCGATGGCGAAGTGCAGGTGGAGATCGAAGAGAACGTCCGCAAGCAGGACGTGTTCGTGATCCAGCCGACCTGCGCGCCGAGCGCGGAAAACCTGATGGAGCTGCTGGTGCTGATCGACGCGCTCAAGCGCGCATCGGTGGCCAGTGTCACCGCCGTGGTGCCGTATTTCGGCTACTCGCGCCAGGATCGCCGCATGCGCTCCTCGCGCGTGCCGATCACCGCCAAGCTTGCGGCCAAGATGTTCAGCACCGCAGGCGCTGATCGCGTGCTGACCGTCGACCTGCACGCCGACCAGATCCAGGGCTTCTTCGATATTCCGGTGGACAACGTGTATGCGTCCCCGCTGCTGCTGGCCGACATCTGGCGCGCCTACGGCACCGAGAACCTGATCGTTGTGTCGCCGGACGTGGGCGGCGTGGTCCGTGCCCGTGCGGTGGCCAAGCGCCTGGATGACGCCGACCTGGCGATCATCGACAAGCGCCGCCCGCGCGCCAACGTCTCCACCGTGATGAACATCATCGGTGACGTCGAAGGCAAGACCTGCGTGATGGTCGATGACATCGTCGACACCGCCGGCACCCTGTGCGCCGCTGCTGCTGCCCTGAAGGCGCGCGGTGCGCTCAAGGTCGCCGCCTACTGCACCCACGCGGTGCTGTCGGGCCCGGCGGTGGACAACATCACCAATTCCCAGCTCGACGAGCTGGTGGTGACCGACACCATCCCGCTGAAGGACGCGGCGCGGGTGTGCAGCAAGATCCGCCAGCTGAGCGTGGCGGAAATGCTGGCTGAAACGATGCGCCGCATCGCCTTCGGTGAGTCGGTCAGCTCGCTGTACGTCGACTGAGTTTTCGCCCCTGCCGGCAACGGCGGGGGCATGCCCCGGGTGCTTCTGGTCGCGGAAGCATCTTCAACCGCCACGCCGCAGGGCGCGGCAACAACCTGAGTAGTCGAAAATGTCGAAGACCCATGAAATCAAGGTCACCAAGCGTGAACTGCAGCGTAAGGGTGCGAGCCGCCGCCTGCGTCACGCCGGTGTGATCCCGGCCATCGTGTACGGCGGCAACGCCGAGCCGGTCGCCATCAGCCTGGACCACAACGAAATCTGGCTGGCCCAGCAGAACGAGTGGTTCTATGCCTCGATCCTGGACCTGAACCTGGATGGCCAGGTGCAGAAGGTCCTGCTGCGTGACATGCAGCGCCACCCGTACAAGCAGCTGATCATGCACCTGGACTTCCAGCGCGTGAACGAGAACGAAGCCCTGACCGCTTCGGTCCCGCTGCACTTCGTCAACGAAGACACCTCGCCGGCCGGCAAGGCTGCCGACGTCGTGGTCACCCACGAACTGAAGGAAGTGACCATCACCTGCCTGCCGAAGGACCTGCCGGAGTCGATCGAAGTCGACCTGGGCGAGCTGAAGGCCGGTGACGTGGTGTACCTGTCCGACATCAAGCTGCCGAAGGGCGTGGAAATCCCGGCCCTGGCGCTGGGCAAGGACCACGACGACGCCATCGTCACCGCCAAGGCCGGCAAGGCCGACGCGGCCGACGAAGAAGCGGCTGCCGCCGAGTAATACCGCTACGGTGCCTGCCTGCGGGCAGGCACCGTACTGGAAGGAACCATGGCAGGACTGCGACTGATCGTCGGTCTGGGCAACCCCGGATCGGAACACGCCCGGACCCGGCACAATGCCGGGTTTCATTTCGTTGAGGCCCTGGCGGAGAAAGCCGGTGCGCGATGGAATGTGGACAGCAAGCTGTTCGGTGAGACCGCCAAGGTCGAGATCGCCGGGCAGACGGTGTGGCTCCTCAAGCCCGCCACCTTCATGAACCTCAGCGGCAAGTCGGTCACCGCCGCGCAGCGGTTCTGGAAGATCGAGCCGGAGGAAACCCTGCTGGCCCACGACGAACTGGACCTGCCGCCCGGCGCGGCACGGCTGAAGTTCGACGGTGGCCACGGCGGTCAGAACGGTCTGCGCGACACCATCCGCCTGCTCGGCCATGGCAAGTTCCATCGCCTGCGCGTGGGCATTGGCCACCCCGGCCACAAGGACCGCGTGGTGGGTTGGGTGCTCGGCCGCCCGTCGAAGGACGATGACGTGCTGATCGCGCGCGCCATCGACGATGCGATCGACGTGCTGCCGCTGGCGGTGCAGGGCGATTTCAACGAAGCGATGAAGCGCCTGCACACCCCGAAATAACCGGTAGGTACCGACCGTTGGCCGGTACGGAGTCAACCAGACCGGTAGGTACCGACCGTTGGTCGGTACGGAGTCAACCAGGCCGGTAGGTACCGACCGTTGGTCGGTACGGAGTCAACCAGGCCGGTAGGTACCGACCGTTGGTCGGTACGGAGTCAACCAGGCCGGTAGGTACCGACCGT
>NZ_JCAFVJ010000011.1:0-150069 GCF_059372295.1 Stenotrophomonas sp. YJH_SMC_33 | reverse complement strand
CCGTCGCTGGAAGCCCCGTCAAGCAGGAACCTGTTCACCAGCGCCGTCGCCCAGAACGAGGAAGACACGCGGATCACCATATCCAATGCAATGGACACCATTGCCGACAGCACCGCCATCGAGAACATGGTCCCGATTCCGTAGAAGAGCCATCGCTGGAACATTTGTTTGGTCTGATCGAACAACAGACAGAGGATGAACAGTGGGCCGAAACCGATGAACAACGCCATCGCGACCTCATAGAGCAACAGCATCGAGCCAGCAGTCACCGCCGGGCCGCCCGTACCCAAGCCGATGAACCACATGGCTCGTGTCTTGTCTTCCTGCAGCCCCGGGTCATTCAGGATCTTGATTCCATCCACACTGGACAGCGCAACCTGCATCCAGGCCAAGCTCTTGTCGATCTGCTCCTCGGGCTTCTGATCCTTCCCGGTAACGACATGGGTGATGAGACCCTTCACGTCCTCGGTCAGGAATCCATGAAGATCCCGGCCAAACATGCCCATGCTTGTCGCTACAGCCACGATCAGTGCGGCGCGCGCCATGTTGGTCACCAAGATCATCATCGAATCGCGGCTACGTCCGGTGACGATACGATAGCCCTGAATGAGGACCCACAAGGTCATGAGGGTCAGCGCCATTCCGCCCACCCACGCCATCATGTTGTCCATGACGTCGAAGCCGAACTTGCCGATTCGCTCCCGCAGATAATCCAGGATCAGCTTGAAGAAAACGAAGTCGCCGACCGACTGGACGCGCGCCACGTGCCCCATCAAATCCTGGAATCCGCCCGAAAAATCAAAGTTGGCAATCGACCTGATCGTCATACCCACATTCCCTTGGTGATACCGCTATCGCTTGAGGCGCCCCGTAGGGACTCGAACCTCAGGTGCTTCATTCCACGCATCAGTCGATGGACAACGCCGTCTTCAGCGCTGCTGTCTTGACCAGGTCACTGATGACGGTCTTGGTTGGATCGCCCTTGAGCGCAGACTGGGCCACGACCTTCTGATTGGCCTCCATCACATCGATGTAGGCGTCGTATGCCTTGATCCGGGCTTCAAAGTTCTTGATCGTTGCGTTCATTTCGTTCGCAGTACGCATCGAGTCGTTCGCCACTGCGTTCATGTCACCGAGCCGATTGCTACCAAAACGCAACTGCGCGATGTCATCCATGCTCTTCAGGAACGCAGGCCCGGTCGTCTGCATGAAGTAAACCGCATCGTTGTATTTGCGATTCTGCATCATGCGGATGTTCACGCAGATCTGCGTCTGCTGGCTCTTCCAGTCGCCCTTTGAATTGAAAATGATGTTGGGCAGCATGTCCTTCAAATCTGCGCCGGTGCCACAGGTTTCAGCGACCAGGTACTTGGGCGAAACGGGCGTCAGCTGTGCAGCGGAAGGAAGACCGAAGTTGTTGACGATACCCTGCACCTGAACCAGCATCTCGCCATACTCCTTGATGGTCTGGTTCCAGTCCTGAAGCCACTGTGTATTTTCTCTGACGAACTGGGTCTTCTCCTGCACCTTGGACTGCAGGGTATTGAACTGGTTCCAGATGTGCTGCATCAGCGCTGGACCGGTTTCCTGCACCGGACCAAATGCCCCAGCATTGGTGGCAGACAGCGCCAAGGCAACACCCAGCACCTTGGCCACCGGCTTGAGTACCTTGCGGGCGCTGGCCCGACGCTTGACGATGTTCATGGCAAAACTCCTGTTGTTCAGATTGACATCCACTTGCCTGTCTCCTGCTTGCGCTGCCATCAAGCAGCGTCGGAACGGGGTTCCTTCCCCGAACCCTTCCGGTTCTTGTAGAAATCTTCCAACCACTGTTCCGGCGTGAGCTCGTCCACGGTGATCCGATTGCGGACTGCAGCGGTCTGCAACACCCGATGCATGATGTCGATGTTGTCGGTCGAGGCCGAGATCACCGACAGGATGTCGTCCATCCCACGCAGGTTGAGCTGGCAGACGCTGGACGCATGGCCCTGCTTGACCAGGAAGCAGCGCGAGCGCTCGTCCAAGGCGGTGACCACCCTGAACTCGGCCTCGGTCAGCTTCAGGCCATCCATGTAGTCGCTCTTGCTGGCATTCGGGTTCGGCAGCAGGATCAGCGTGGCGGTCTGTTCGATCAGTGCAGCCGAGATGTCACTCTTCAGCGCATCTTCCGGGCTCTGCGTTGCGAATATGCCCAGACCGTTCTGCTTACGGATGGTCTTCTGCTTGTTCTTCGCGAATTCCTTCAGGCCACCCTCGCCGTCCAGGATCTTCCAGAATTCGTCCATCACGTAGATCAGCGGACGACCATCGATCAGCGACTCCAGGCGGTGCAGCAGGTAATTGATGACCGGCACGCGCACTTCGGGATTGTCGATGATATCGGTGTAGTCGAAGCCGATGATGTTGGCCTTGCTCAGGTCAACGGTGTCGACCGGATTGTCGAACACCCAGCCCAGCGAGTTGCCTGAGGTCCAGCGGCGCATGCGCGCATAGAGCCCATCGTCGCCCATGTTGGGCAGGCTCTTCTGGAAGTTGGTCATGCTGCGCAGGTGCATGGGCGTATCGAGCATGCTTTCCACTGCGCGGTAGATGTCCTCTTCCTCGCGGGCGCTGTACTCACGCTTGCCGGCCAGCACCTTGATCAAGTCGGCCAGGAACTGCACGTTGGCTTCATTGTTCTCGCACTGGAACGGGTTGAACCCGGTCGGCGCGCCGTTCTCCAAGGCCAGATAGTTACCACCGCAGGCGCGCACGAAGATCTCCGCACCCCGATCCTTGTCGAAGAAGAAGATGGTCGGTGACGGCTCATACTTCTGCACTTGGCTGAGCAGGAAGTTGATCAGTGCGGTCTTACCGGTACCGGACTTACCAATCACCATGGTGTTGGCGATCGCCTTCTCGCCCAACGAGTTCTCTGACGGATGGGTCGCGTGGAAATTGAAGTAGTACGGCTGGCCGTTGGTGGTCTGCAGCGTGGTGACGCAGTCGCCCCACGGGTTGTTGTGCTGCTTGCCGGTCGCGAAGTTGTGCAGTGGCGACAGGCCCAGGAAGTTCAGCGAGCTGACATTGGCCAGGCGGGTGCGGTAGCGCCAGTTGGCCGGCAGCTGCGAGTAGAAAGACGAGGTAACCGCCAGATCTTCCTTGGTCGACACAAAACCGGCATTGGACAGCTCGGCGCGCGTCGTGGCCACGTTCTGTGACAGCTTGGCCTGGCTGTCGCCGTAGACTGCCATGATGAAGTGGTATTCGCCGAGCACGAAATTGCCCGACGAGAGCTGATCCATCGCCTGGTCCAGCTCGACGATCTGGCTGACCGCCTTGTCGCCGGAGGAGATCATCATGCCCTTGGTGCGGTCGAGCACCTTGAGCGCGTCCTGGCGCCCCATCGGGCTGAACGAATGGGTGATGACGTACTCGTAGTCCAGGTACTTCAGGCCGTTGAGGATGCCCGGGTACGTTCCCTCAGCATATTCCTTGATGTTCAGGATGGCGCCGAAGTGGTTGGCACCGTTGGGGGTGTTGATGACGAAGTCACCGGTCTTGGCCGAAAACATGTGCCGGCTCACTGGCAGGTAGTCCTTGATCGGTGCCGACAGCACCGGCACCGGCTCGTCGATGCGATTGATCAGGTAGCCGAACAGCTCTAGCGTTTCAGAGAACACCACGCCGTTCTTTGCCTCGTACATTCCCAGGCGGTACGGCGCATAGTCGCGGATGACGGCCTCGACGTTGCCGGCCAGCTCCATCAACTTTTCTACTGCCTGCTCCTGCTCGGCGCGCAGCTTGTCCACGTTCGCCGACTTCTCGACGAAACGCTTACCCGCCACCACGGGGCGGTAGATCATGGTCAGGTACAGCTCGTTCTGCATGATGCGCTGTGAGGACAACATGCCCATGTACTGATCGGACACATCCTGGTTGAAGCGCTGCTTGTAGTTGCTCCTGCCCTTCAGGGTCCGGCGACGACGGATGTCGTGCACCCAGAAGGCGACGTTGACGAAATCCGGCGCGCGCAGCGTCTGCAGCAGGCGGTTGAACGTGTTGTGGCGATGCTCAAGCTCCCACTCCTCACGGCCGACGAACGGCAGCCCTTCCAGATGCCAGGTCAGCAGGTAGTCGCCGCCCGTGGTCTTGACCACGTTCGGGGCGACGTGCGACGACAATGGAATGAACTCGCTGATGGAGGTGTCTGGGCTGAACATACGACTGCTTCCAAAGAGGTACTGCCAAAAAGTTTCAACAGACCCGACGGGCGCGGACGCCCGCCAGGCCGGATCCGGACCTCAATCCATTCGGGCCGGCTTGTCGCGGTAATGGTTGGGGTTGAACACCCACATGCCATCGTGTTCCTGCACGTTGCGGACTTTCAGCTTGAACATCAGGCGCAGGCCCAACAGGCGGAAGATCATTTCGTCACGCTTGGCCATCTGCCGCATGATGAAGACCGCCACCGGAATGGTGAGCAGGAACCAGAAGTTCGTGTACATGCTGAGCAGCAGCAAGCCACCTGCCACCATGAAAAATGGCAGATAGGGCACGCCCAGGAACATCGCTGGGCGCGTGCAGCCGCGGAACACGACGTTCTTATGCACTGTAGTACTGGATCACATGGTTGATCAGGTAGGAGGTGCTGGTGCCACCACCACACTTGCCGTCGCTACCATCACCCAGCAGCATGCGCGCGATCTGGCCCGCAGCGCCGATCAGCACGCCGCCGATCAGAATCGGTGCAACGTCAGCGATGCGCTTGTGCGCGAACGCGATCTGATAACCGGCGAAGATCACCGCGATGGTGACCACGGCGATCGAGGCGATGTTCAGCAGGCCGTTGATGTTGTTGAAGAAGCCGCACACCTTCTTGTCGGTGCCGCCGAAGTCGACGGCACCGTTGGCGAAGACCTGCGGGGCGAACATGGCGCCGACGAAAACCGTGGCCATCAGCAGGGTCTTCAGCGTGCGCTGGGCCTGGACGAGGTCGAGATTGGATCGCTTCATGGATTGATTTCCTTGTTGATGGACTAACACAACTGAATCGGCCAGCCGGGGGACTGGCCGCACCACGACTTCGTCAGAACACGAAGGCCGCATCCCCTGCGGGAATCTGCTGCACCGGTGCGGTCTGCACCGGCGCGTTGTACGAATTGTCGGCACCCGCCACAGGCTGGTTCCGCTCGCTCCAGGGCCGCAGCATCACGGGCCCCTCATTGGTGGCACCGGCAGCGCCCGGCAACTGCTGCGGCATGGCCATCGCCTGCGCAGCACGCTGTTTGGGCAGCTGCTGCGGCATGCCACCGGCCTGTTGCTGGGGATAGGTGGCCTCTTGGTTGGGCTGCGCCTGGGGCTGCATCATCCTGTCCACCGAACCCAGCACCACCTTGGACAGCGCCTGGTCGGCGAGATTCAGCAGACTGCCCCGCGCCATCGCACCGGGGGACGGGTATACGACATAGGCGCGTGCGGGATCTTCCGACGGCACGTACACCGGGCCATTGGACTGTGCAACGATGCGCGCCTGCGCCGGCGAAGCGAGCTGCGGATGATGCTCGACCTTCACTGCACGGCGCTCACCGCGACTGACCACGTCGATCGGTGCGACACCATTGCTGGCGACCTGCTGGCCGCGGCGGATCGAGTCGTAGATCTTCTGCACGTAGCCGTGACGGAAGCCGGTCTCGAAATTGCCCGAGTAGTAACAGCTGAACGACTTGCCCCAGTCACCACCGGAGCGCTTGTAGCACTCGGCGAGAATGCGCGAACCGGCCTGCAGGTTCGGGCACTGCTGGAAGGCCTTCTCGTAGGAATCCAGCCCGTATTTGCCCAGGTTGTAGCGATTGACCTGGGCCAACCCGATCGAGAAGTTGTAGCCCTTCTCTTCCAGCATGCGCACCGTCGCCAGCGCTTCATCCAACGCCTTGGGCTGACGCACCAGTGCACCGCCGACCACGCCGATGGCATACGGGTTGCGCGACGACTCCACGTTGATGACGTGTTGCATCACGTCCATCGAGACGGCCATTTCCGGGCACGCCATCATTTCCAGTCCTGGCAGCATTGGTCAGCCCTCCTGCCCCTGGGCACGCCCAGGATTGAAGTCGATGCCGGTGATGTAGCGCGAGCCGGCATGCGCCTTGATATGCACGACGATGTCGATGGTCATCATCAACAACCGCTTGATCACGTTGAACTCCAGGCCCGAACCTTCGGCTGAAGCCTTCACCATCAGCGCCAGCTGGTCCCAGGTCTGCTCCGGGCTGCCGGCATGGCAGCTGGTGATCGAGCCCGGGTGGCCGGACGCGCAGTTGCGGATGAAGTAGAACGCTTCGTCACCGCGCAGCTCGGCCAGGATGATGCGTTCGGGCTTCATGCGCAGGCAGGCTTCCATGCAGCTCTTGGCCGTCACATTGCTGGTGCTCTGCCCGCCCTTGGAATACAACAGGTGCACCACGTTGGGCTGGGTCAGAAACAGCTCGCGTGCGTCCTCGATGGTGACCAGGCGCTCGTTGTCCGGGATATGGTTGACCAGCGCCTTCATGAAGGTGGTCTTGCCGCTGCCGGTCGCGCCGGATACCACGATGTTCTTGCGGTACATCACCGCACGCCGGAAGAACTCGGCGTACTCTCGCGAATGACGCAGCTCCAGCAGCTCGCGATCCTGCTCGCTGATGCTGCCGTCGCTTTCCAGAATCTGGTTGAAGAAGCCGTCTTCGTGATACTGCGTGAGCGACTTGGTGTGCTTGGAAGGCAAACGGATGGTGATCGACACCTTCCCCGCGTCACAGGCCGGCGGAATCACGAACTGCGCACGCTGGCCGGTGGGGAACGTGAGCGACACCACCGGATCGGCATCGGTGATGCGCTGGCCGGTGTTGCTCTCGTTCACCACTGCCGTGCAGAACTGCCGGGCCCGCTCGAACGTCAGGCTCGGCACGTCCACCCGCTGCCACCCCGCCCGGGTTTCCAGGTACAGCTCGCCGGGACGGTTGATGCAGATTTCCGTCACTTCCGGAGAAGTCATGTACTCGGCGATGCCCAGCACTTCGTACTGATAGCGCAGAAAATCGCTGGAGACGAGGGCGAGGGGGGACACTTCGGCGTCCATGATCGTTCGTTGGGTTACCGGCGGGGGTTCAGCACGTTGGTGAAGTCAACGTCCTTTGCAACGTAGACGTTCACGATCGTGCCCTGGTTGATGGTGACGGTCGGCGGACGACGCTGGCTCAGCGATTCATTGGCCAAGCGCTCCATGGTGCGTGCGGTGGCGCTCTCATAGGGCGACTGGATGGTCATGCCGTTATTCGCCACGGTAGTGGTTTCCGGGCCATGCTCTGCAGCGGCGTACTTGAACGCATCCGCCAGCAGACTGATCATCAGCGCCGAGGCGATACGGCTGCCCCAGTGCGCGCTGTACTGGCCCGGATGCCCGGCGCCGCCCAGCTGATCCACGCCCGGACTGGACATGGCCACGTCGATACCATTCGGCGTAGTGATGCGATCCCAGATCACTTCCACCCGCTTGCCGGTGGGACCGCCGCCATAGGCGCCATAGATCTTGGAGCCCTTCGGCAGCAGAAGATTGCGGCCGTTGATCGAGTACACCGGTTCGGTCAGCAGGCACGAAGTGTAGCCCGCGATATCGGTGATGATGCGGGTTTCCAGCACGCAACGCAGGTAGGTACCCCGCACCAGCAGCGCATCGGGACTGCGGATGTAGCTGGCATTGGACACGTCATCAACATCGGGGCCGCGACGAACCCGGGCCGGCGCTGCATTCTGCTGTCCACCCATCATCTGGGCCTGGAGGCGAAGGGTACGGGTCAGCTCGTCTTCCTGGCCCCCCTGCCCATCACCGCCCGCGCTGTCGCCAGCACCAACGAAGCCGTTCCCCGACGCTCCCATCCGGCGCTCGGCGAGCGTCGGACCCCGCGGGGCTTCGCGCTCGCTCATGCTGAAGGCCGGTTCTGCGCGAGTAGGCCCGGACGGCGGCGGCGGCAGCATCGGAATCGGGTCAACGGGCTGCATCGCCTGAGACGGAACCGGATCCGTCTGCACAGCGTCCGGCAGCGTCGGCGTGGACACACGCGCGACTTCCGGCACCTTCTGTGCAGCGTCCTTGTCATCCTGGCCCTTGCGGAACAGCAGGAAGCCCATGGCCACCAACAGCAACACGATGCCACCGAGGAACAGCAGCGCCTTCCGGTTCAGCCGCTGCTCTTCGGCCGAGCGCAGCTGCGGCGCGGCCGCGTCCAGATCCGGCGCCGGCTCGGCCTGGGCCGTGCCGAAGTAGGGATTCGACGGCGCGTCCGCGGCACCCTGTGCGCCGTACGGGCTCTGGCTCTCGTCGCGTCCATTGTTCGGGTCGTTTCCGGGAGTGTTCTGCTGGCTCATTTCTTCACGTTCCTTCGCAGGCCGACGACGAAGTCGCCGTGGCGGATGACCAGGTACGGGTAGGTCCCGTGCACGATCAGCGTATTGCCTTCAACCGTGGTGTTGACCACGAAGTCTTCACCGTATTCCGTTTCGCGACCAAACACGGCCGGGAAGATGCCGGTCTTGTACTCCGGCGAGTTCGGCAGTTTCAGATAGGTGAAACGGCCATCGTCATAGGCGTTGACCGGGATCAGCCACCCCATCTTCTTCGCCTTGCTGGTCGAATAGGAGTAGTTGAAGTTGTACTGGCGGTCCTTGGCCAGTTCCGAGCTCAACAGCGGTTTGGCCTCTTCCTCGACCGCTTCCTGGGCGACACCGAACACGGTGTCGTTGGGATAGACGAAGGCGATCTTGTACTGCACGCCTGCACGACGGGCCTGCTCCAGCTGGCGCCAGTCGGTGGCCACCACCTTCAGTTCGAAGATGTAGGAATGGGTCTCGGTGCGCACCATCATGTTGGTGTCGACGTCGACGTTCTTCGGCTTGAGGTAGAACACGTTCTCGCGACGGGTCAGTTCCCAGCCGCTGCTGAAGCCGGTGCTGTAGTCGAGGATCTTCTCGTTCGGGCTCAACTCGATCTGGGTGGTCAGGCCCAGGCCGGTGCGAACCGGATAGATGCGGTCCTTCTCGTACTCGTAGTGGTCAACCGCCTGCGCCATCGCCGCTGCCGGGAACAGCAACGACAACATCGACAGCAGCGCCAGCGCGCTTCCCCTGATATTTCGACTACTCATCGGTTGCTTGCTCCATCAGCAGTTCCGGTGGAATTGTTCTGCGCCGGCCTCATGGCCGGCTGTCCGGGCATGGCCTGCCCCGGCATTGCTTGCCCCTGCACCGGCTGACCCGGCATCGGTTGGCCCTGTACAGGCTGTCCCGGCATTGCCTGGCCCGGTACCTGGCCGTTGGCGGGCACCGCGACCGGCTGGCCGGTGGCCGGGTCGATCATGGTGGCTGCGGCCGGATTGTTGGGATCGTAGACACCCTGTGCCTGCTGCGCCGCCTGTGCGGCCTGCTGCGCCTGCGCCTGCATGGCACCGTCATCCGGCACCGGCACGCCACGCGAATAGTCGTTGTCGACGCGGTACTCGGTGACCTGGAAGGCCAGCGGATTGAGGATGCGATCCTGTTCGGACAACGCCAGGTTCTGGTTGTACTCGAAACGCATCGTCACCAGCTGGTTGTCCAGGTAGGTAGAGACGCCGGTGCGCTTGTCCAGCAGGCTGCGCTGGATGCGCACCGAAGCGCCGCGGAAGCTGCCGTTCGGCTCGGCACCCAATGGCGTGATGCTGAGGATCTTGACCCGGATGGCGCGCTCGCGACCGTACATCACGAACGGGTTCTGCGGATTGTTGCCGGCATAGCGGACACGCATGGACTGCGCCACCGGATCGGTGGACATCACGAACACCAGTTCCCAGTCACGCAGGCCCATCACCGCCGAGTCATACGATTCGCGCGCGAGCACGTACTGGGCGACGTTGCTGCGATTGATCGCTTCGTTGGTGGTGATCGTCTCGCCCTGGAAGGTGCCACTCAACCGCGCGACGGTCGCCGTACCCGTGTAGGCATCGGCCATCACCAGGAACGGCACCTTTTCCTTCAGCGGCAGCATGTAGTAGTAGCCGCCCGCCAGTGCGAGCGACATCAGCAATGAGCCTGTGGCGACCCACCATGCACGCCGCTCGCTGCGGCGTGCCATGTCGGCCACGGTGATCTCGTAGCTGACCGCCTTGGCGACCGACTGCTCGACCTTGGGGCTATTGCCGGGATCCTTCTTGCGGAACATGGATTCTTCCGTACTGCTGAAACATCAATGGGCGTGGCACCCCTGCGACAGGCGCGGGGAGCGGCACGTTCGATGATTTCGAGGTGGACTCAGGTGCCGCTGTTGGAATCAGCGCCCTGCGCCGACGCGGTCGGCGTCGAGCCAGCGCTCTGCACAACGATCTGGTTGCCAACGATGGAGACCGAGATACCCTGCGCCGAATAGGCCGATGTCAGATCGATCACGGCCTGCTGCGCGTTGGTCGTATCGATCTTCGAGACCGCGCCATACAGGGTGAAATCCGAGCTGAGGCGGTAGTCCAGCGTGCGCCCGGAATCCTTGGCCCAGCGCTCGAGCATGGCTTTGAGCGTGCCATCCATCGGCGAGGCCTGGTAGACGTAGCTGGAGTACAGCGGAATTTCGGTCGTTGTCGCAGCAAAGCGGTTGACCGGCTTCCAGCGGCCTCCGAAATCGGGAGCGGACTTGGTGGCGCAACCGGCCACCATCAACGCCGCCACTGCGGCGATGGACATTTTCGCGATAAACGCCTGATTCATACGGGCTTCACTTTGACGTACGAAAAAGCAGTCCCGAGCATTGGTCCCCTGGTCGTCCGGCGCTGCATCGCGCACGCCGGAATCAGAGGGATGCGCTGCGTGCGGCACACCCACTCCGGCTCCCCTGCAGCCAACGGCTGCCAACCAAGTTGCGGGGCCGCCGGACATAGCCGACAACCCACCCGCATACCTCACCAACGTCGAAACCATCCTTGTTTCCATGGCACAAACTCCTGGCCACCCTACTGCCACATCTTTGACATCCAGCACACATTTCTGGACGACAGACATAGGGTCGCACAACCACGCGTCAATTCCATGTCAGACAAGTCTGAAAATCTATGAACAGATGCCGAATTCTTGACTTACCTCACGTTTTCACTTCAGTGAATATGAATCCAAGTCACAAATTTAGCGTCGTGAATTAGACGTTAAGCATCGGAACATCGACCTTCGGCAGCAGTCTGGACGTGAAATAGCGATCCTTGTAATAGCGGATCTTGTCGCATTTCACCGGATGCGGTATGCCTTCGTAGAGGAACACTTCCTTGTCGGGCCCCATCGCCTTCAGCTCCTGCGGCAGCATCAGTGCACGCCGCTCTTCGGTGAAGTTGTGGGTCTTCTCTCTGGCATGCGTGACGTTCTTCTTGCGCACCGTGGTGTAGCCCAGCATGTCCGAATAGTCGTTGGCATCCTGCTGCTCACGCGGCGCGTACAGGATCTGCAGGGCATGGTTGGTGATGATCGTGCGCGAGACTTCGCGGCCGTATGTGGCATCGAGCTGGGCCATGCTCTGGATGATCGGCAGCAGGCGGATGTTGTAGCCAGCCATGTAGGACACCGCCGAGGCGATGATCTCGACTTTGCCGATCGAGGTGAATTCGTCCATCAGCAGCAGGCACTGGTACTTCAGGTCCGGGTTGGACCTGGGCAGTTCCTTGGTATTGAGGTTGATCAGCTGGCTGAAGAACAGGTTGATGATCAGCCGGCTCTCGGCCAGCTTGTTCGGCTGGATGCCGATGTAGATGGTCATCTTCTTCTTGCGGACGTCGGTCAGCAGGAAATCGTTGCTGCTGGTGGCCTTGTCCAGCACCGGGTTGATCCAGGGGTTCAGCGGCTCCTTGAAGGTGCCCAGGATCGAGGCGAAGGTCTCGTCCGCCTGCGACAGCATGTTGGCGAAGGCCGAACGTGCGTTGGCACTGAGGAACGGCCGCTCCGACAGGGTCTTGAGGTACTTCTTCAGGTCGGTCCCGTCGCCGGAGGACAACCGGTACACCGCGCCGAGCGTGGGCGTGCCGGCGCCCCCCGGGAAACCGCTGCTGCGCTCGTCGTCCCAGTTCTCGAACAGGTACAGGGTGAAGGCCATGAACGCGTTGCGCGCCTGGCTGACCCAGAACTTCTGGTCCTCGGCCCCATCCGGATACAGCATCGCAGCGATGCTCATCAGGTCCGAGACGCGGAACGCCGGATCGTCGGAGACGTAGCTGAGCGGATTCCAGCGATGCGTGCGCCGGTCCTCGGCGAAAGGATTGAACAGGTAGATTTCCTGACCCTGGCTGGCGCGCCAGCCGCTGGTCAGGTCGAAGTTTTCCTGCTTGATGTCCAGCACCACCAGCGATTCGCCGTACTCCAGCAGGTTCGGGATGACCACGCCCACGCCTTTGCCCGAGCGGGTGGGCGCGGCCAGGATGACGAACTGCTGGCCATCCAGGCGCACCAGCTTGCCACCATGGCTGCCGACCACGATGCTCTGGCCAGTCTTCTTGAACATGCCATGCCTGGCCAGGTCGGCGCCGGTGGCAAAGCGTGCATCGCCGTGCAGCGAGCGCTTGTCCTTCTTCAGCAGCAGCACCAGGCCGGTCACCACCAATACCAGCAGCGGCAGGCCGAAGCCCACGTAGCCGGCCCATCGGATCTTGCCAACGAAGGGCGCGACCTGTGGCTGGTCCAGCGCGTTGAAGTACTGGTAGTAGGTGTTCCAGGTGAACAGCTTGGTATCCAAGCCCAGGAACAGCAGCGTCAGGTAGCCGGAAAACACGAAACCAAGCAGCAGGG
Source organism: Stenotrophomonas sp. YJH_SMC_33 (assembly GCF_059372295.1). Classification (NCBI taxonomy): domain Bacteria; kingdom Pseudomonadati; phylum Pseudomonadota; class Gammaproteobacteria; order Lysobacterales; family Lysobacteraceae; genus Stenotrophomonas; species Stenotrophomonas sp. YJH_SMC_33. The sequence goes on along the minus strand of NZ_JCAFVJ010000011.1, from coordinate 137,265 downwards.
TCGCCAGCGTGATGATGGCGATGAGCAGGTACTTCTTACTGGGCAACACCCGAATCCTCCATGATGCGCACGAGGGCGCGACGGCCTAGCGGCGGCGCCAGCGCGACGCCTTTTTCCGCAGGTGATTTTCGTTCTCCAGCCCGGGCTCTTCGCCCTCTTCACGCACCCGTTGCAACAGCAACTGGCGCGCTTCGGCCAGCGATACCAGGTCGGTCAGACGATCCCCATCGTCGGCGACGACCGCATGGCCGACCACATCGCCCGGAGCGTACACCGGCTCGTGGGACACCGCTACCAGCTGGTAGCGGCCACGGGTTTCCAGCACATGCCTGAATTCCTGCATCGAACTCCTCCTCCTCGGGGCGACGCCGCGCCCCTGCCCAGCCATCATGCCCATCGCAGTGTCATCGCCGCATCGACAACCGCTCCCTGCTTTTGCGCGAAACTGCGCGCCGATATCCAAGGAGACCGATATGGACTGGGTAGCACTTGCCCGCACCCTCGCCACCGAGGTGCACGCCGGCCAGATTTACAAGGCCGGCCAGCCTTACATCGGCCATGTGGCACGGGTGGCGGCTGCGGTGCGCGGCGACGATGACGCCGAAGTGGTGGCGTGGCTGCATGATGTGGCCGAGGACTGCCCAGCGTTTGCCGCACGCATCGAGGCATTCCCCGCCCCGCTGCGCGAGGCGGTGCACCTGCTCAAGCGCGCCGCGGCCCCCGACGCGGACAGCTACTACGCGCGCATTGCCGCCCACCGCTGGCACTGAAGGTGAAGCGGGCCGATCTGGATGACAGCGCCGATCCGCAGCGCCTGGCGATGCTCGACGCGGCGACGGCCGGGCGCCTGCGCTGCAAGTGCGCGCACGCCCGGGCAGCGCTGGGCATCTGACCAGGCCGCACGGACAGCGGGGGGCGGCGTGTCACTGATCGAACGCTGATTTAGCTGAGCGCTGCTGCCCTTGTTGCGGTGCAGCAGTACAATGGGGGGCTCCCCCGCCCTGTCGCGCCCCCCGCATGAGCCCCACCTCTTCCCTGGCTGCGCGGCTGACGCCCCGTCAGCGCACCCTGATCATCCTCGCCCTGTCTCTGGGTGGCTTCGCCATCGGGACCAGCGAGTTCGCCAGCATGGGCCTGATGCTGGAGATCAGTCGCGGCTTGTCGATCTCCGAAACGCAGGTCGGTCACCTGATCAGCGCCTATGCCATCGGCGTTGTCGTCGGTGCGCCGATCCTCGCCTTCGTGGGTGCCAGCTTCCCGCGCCGCAAGCTCTTGTTGGCGCTGATGGGCTTCTACGCGGTGGGCAACCTCGCCAGCGCGCTGGCACCCAATTACGGCACCATGCTGGCGGCACGCTTCGTCGCCGGCCTCCCGCATGGCGCCTACTTCGGCGTTGCGATGCTGGTGGCCGCGGCGATCAGCCCTGCCGGCCAGCGCGGCCAGGCGATGTCGCGGGTGCTGCTGGGCCTGTCGATCGCAATCCTGGTCGGCAACCCGCTGACCACCTGGCTGGGCCAGCAGCTGAGCTGGCGCACCGCCTTTGCCCTGGTCAGCGTGCTGGCCATCGCCACCGTTGCGATGATCGCCCGCTTCCTGCTGCCGGATCCGGACGAGGTGCGCACCTCGCCGATGCGCGAACTGCGCGCCTTCAACACGTCCCAGGTGTGGCTGGCGTTGGCGATCGGCGCAGTCGGCTTCGCTGGCATGTTCTGCGTGTTCACTTACCTGGCTCCGACCCTGGTGCAGGTCACCGGCGTGGCCGAATCGTGGATGCCGCTGGCGGTGGGCGTGTTCGGCATCGGCGCGATCATCGGCAACATCGCCGGTGGCTGGCTGGTGGACAGGTTCCACTTCAAGGCCGCCGCCGTGGTCCTGCTGTGGTCGATCCTGATGCTGCTGCTGTATCCGCTGGCCGCGCAGTCCGTGTGGACGATCGGCCCGATGATCACCACCGTCGGCACCATGGGCGCGCTGGCGGCAGTGCTGCAGACCCGCCTGATGGACGTGGCCGGTGAAGCACAGACGCTGGCGGCCGCCTCCAACCACGCCGCGTTCAATACCGCCAATGCGCTCGGCCCCTGGCTGGGCGGCATGGCGATCAGCGCCGGCTTCAGCCCGGCCAGCACCGGCTATGTCGGTGCGGCCACTGCCATTGGCGGCCTGCTGCTGTGGTGCGTGGCGGTGTCACTGGACAGGAAGCGTAAGGCCGCCGTCGCCGGCAGCCACTGAAGAACCGGCATTCACAGGCAAGTGGATGCCAGCGCCTTGACCAGCACGGCGCTTCGTACCGGCAGCACCTGCAATCTGCCGAGGGGTGTTCCACCAAGGATGCTCGACCACGCGCTTCGGGTGCAATGAACACATTTCGTGGATGTGCCTTTGGGCAAAGTGCAGCCGACGCCCCTCGGCCTGCACCGGACCCGCAATGCGCCACCACCGCGTTCCTGCCCACCACGATGCCATTGCCTTGCAGGCCGGCATGCTGGGCAGTGTGCTGGGCGTGGCGCTGTTCAAGGCCATCGCGTTATCTGCATTGGCGGCCGGATCGGTGATGGCCATCGGGCTGTGGCTGGTGGCCTGCGCGCTGCTGGCTGCATGGGCGCTGGCCGCCTATCTGGCGTGCCTGGCGCTGAGCCGGCGTGTGTTCGTGCTGATGCTGGTGCTGTGCACGGTACTGATGATCTGCATCGCCTGAGCCGCAGGGCGGGACTTCTTCTGTCGCCTTCATTGTCCTGCGGGACCCGCTGCAACAAGGGCGTGGAGTGTGATCAAGCGAGCGCGACGGCTGTGACAAGCCGTGGGACCTGATTGGAAAGGATCCCTGAAAAGGAACCGCTCCCCATTGCCGCGCCTGTCTTGATCGTGTCCATGCATCTGGCTGACTGCGCCATCACGGCCAACGCGCGACGATGCGATCTCCCAACCTCCCTGCCCTGTCGAGATCCAGATGCCGGACACTGCCCATCCTGTCATTCGCGCATTCGAGGCCGTGTTCGATCTGTCCGGCGGCGTGCAGCGCATCACTGCGCTCACTGTTACCTGCCGGCATTGCTCCTCGACCAGTTCGGCCAGCGAAGACAATCTGGTTCACCTTCCGGGTGGAGCACTGTTCCGCTGCGACGAGTGCGGCTGCCACCAACCGGTCAGCCACGCCAGGCTGTCGGATTGGCAACCGACCTCGTTGCTGGGCATCTGAGGGCCGGCTCATGGGCATGACGGCGCAACAGCGGGAGATCCTGGAGGCAATCGCCGCTGCGCAACCGGTGCGCGGCGACGCGGCGACGTGGGCAGTCAACGCGGGTTTGGCGGTACAGGCGGAAGACGGGGATATCGATCTCACCGACGCCGGCCGCGACGCCCTCGCCGCGCGGAGCGCACGTGAGGACTAGACGCGGCGATCAGGCCGCCTTCGCGACCTTCCGCCAGGGGCAGAGTCCGCGGGCGTAGTGAGCAGCGCGCGGCGGTCCCGATCGCGGCAACCTGCAGGACAGAGGTGCAACGCTGCCCCGTCAACCGAAGTGGTGATGCCCTTCATGCCGGTGATGTGCAGGGCGCCATGACATCCACTCGGCTATGCTGCGCCACCTTCCTGCGCCAATGGCGGCCATGCATCCTTTTCCCCTGCCCGTCTCGGCGCCTGAGCAGCTTGCCTACCGACTGCTGCAGGACAGTGACTGGGCGCGTTCGGCCACTGCCGCGAGCGCACCGGCCGAGCTCCGCATGTTGCTGGCGATGATCCTTGATTCGCCCGAACCCCTCTGGCTCGCCTGGGGCAAGGAAGACAAGGCCTTCTTCTTCAATGATGCCTACCTGCCCTTGCTGGGAGGAAAGCTGCACGGCGCGATGGGCAACCGCCTGGAGGATGTCTGGGCCGATGTGTGGCCGGACGTTGCGCAGGCGGTCAACGATGCCTTTGCCGGCACCAGCCGCAGCTTTAAGAACCTGCCCCTGATGATGGACCGCTACGGCACGCTGCGCGAAACATTCTGGACGTTCTCCTATTCGCCGCTGCGCGTCGGCTGCGGCAGTGTGGCGGGCATCCTGTGCGTGGTGAGCGAGCAGACCGAACGGGTGATCGAGCGCGACCTGCACAGCCGGCAGGTCGCGGCGATCACCGAGCAGGCGCGGGAAGCCCACCTGGAACTGGTACGCGCCCGCGAGCAGCTGCGCCAGTCGCAGAAGCTGGAGGCGATCGGCCAGCTTACCGGCGGCGTGGCGCACGACTTCAACAACCTGTTGCAGGTCATCACCGGTTCGGTGGACATGCTCCTGCACACGTGGCCGGCAGATGACAACCGACGCCGCTACATCCAGGCCATTGCAGCAGCATCGGACCGCGCCACCAAGCTGACCGCGCAACTGCTTGCATTCTCGCGCCGCCAGAGCCTGTCGCCCGAGGTCTTCGATCTGTGCGAAAGCGTGCGCGCGCTCTCGGATATCATCACCACGGTTCTGGGCGCGCGCATCCAGGTATCGTTGTCGTTGCCGAGTACACCGTTGCCGGTGCTGCTGGACCGGACCCAACTCGACACCGCATTGATCAACATCGCGGTCAACGCCCGCGATGCGATCGACGGGCACGGCAGGGTGACCATCGAAGTGGAACAGGTCACTGCGGTGCCTTCGGTGCGCTTCGCCGCCCCGATGAAGGGCGACTTTGCTGCCATCAGTGTCACCGATACCGGCGCAGGCATCGACCCTGCAGTGGTCGACCGCATCTTCGAGCCCTTCTTCACCACCAAGAGCGTCGGTGCCGGGACCGGGCTCGGTCTCAGCCAGGTGTTCGGTTTCGTCAAGCAGTCCGAAGGCGAGGTGGACGTGCAGAGCCAGGCGGGCGCCGGTAGCCGCTTTACGCTGTACCTGCCGCTGGCGCAGGCAGGAGAAACGACGGAACGGCCGGCGGCGCAATCGGGGCTGCAGCATGGCCAAGGCGTCTGCGTGCTCGTGGTGGAAGACAACGTCGACGTGGCCGAATTTGCGGTTGGCGCCCTGCGCGAGCTCGATTACAGCGTGATGCTTGCGCGCAATGCAGACGAGGCCTTGGCGGAGCTGGAACGGGATGCCTCGCGCTTCCACGTGGTGTTCAGCGACGTCGTGATGCCGGGCATGAACGGCCTGGATCTGGCCCGCACCATCCGCGACCGCCTGCCAGAGCTCCCCGTCATCCTCACCAGCGGCTACAGCGAGTTGCTTGCCCGGGATCCGGGCCACGGCTTTACCCTGCTTCGCAAGCCTTACTCGTTGAAGCAGCTGGCCTCGGTAATGACCGAGGCCGCGCGCCGCGCGCAGGCCGTGGTGGCATCGCCCTAGCGGGCGCGTTGCTGAAGCGAACCGAATCCGCGTTCCAGTGAGGATTCCAGCGCGGACGCTTTGCCGCCGACCTCGCACCACTGATGGCACGTGCGGGGCCGCACCGGTGTGCGGGTGGCTTTGCCGGGCACACCGTACACCCACCCGAGCCTGCGTCCACAGCGCACCAGGGGGGGGGATGGGCCACGAACCTTTGCAAATGCTAATCTTTCTCATTTGCAGCCCATCGTGACTCCCTCATGCCCCTTCCCGCCCTTCTGAAGAACGCGATCTGCGCGGCGCTGTCCCTTTCCCTGGCGACGCCTGCATTGGCCTCCCAAGCCCCAGCCGACGCCCCGAAGGATCTGGACAAGGTCGAAGTCCGCGGCCGCGCGCAGACGCTGTACCGCGCCAACGATGCCGCTGTCGGCACTCGCACTGACACGCCTCTGGAACTGGTCCCTCAGTCGATCCAGGTCGTGCCGCGCGAGCTGATCGACGACCAGGCCGCGCGTCAGGTCACCGACCTGTATCGCAGCATCAGCGGCATCAGCTTCTTCAGCTATGCCGGCGTTACCTTGCGCGGTTTCCGCCAGGAAAACGTGCTCTACGACGGTCTGCGCGGTGATCCCTATGCAGGCTTCTCGGTACCGCAGCTGTTCAACATCGAACGCGTGGAAGTGCTGAAGGGTCCGGCCGGTGCGCTGTACGGCGGTGGTGATGCGGGCGGTGTCATCAACTATGTGACGCGCAAGCCCAAGACGCGCGCCGAACGCCGCATCGAGCTGCAGGCAGGCGACAAGGACTTCCGCGCCGGGTCGATCGAAGGCACCGGCCCGCTGAGTGCCAGCGGCAGCATCCGCTATCGCGCCGGCCTGTATGCCGACACCGAGCAGGGCGTGCGCTGGAACGCCGACAGCGAAAGCGTGATCGGCGATGCATCGCTGGCTTTCGATGTCGGCCAGACCGGCGAACTGGTGCTGCAGTTCACCGACATCACCCAGAACCTGGGCGGCAACCGGCTCCGGGGCGTCCCAGTGAACGATGCCGGCACCTTCCTGACCGACCGGCGATGGAACCACAACGAGGCCAGTGATTTCCTCGACATGCGCGCCAGGGTGGCGCTGGCGCAGTATCGCTTCGCACCGCTCGATACGCTGGACGTGGATATTGCTGCGCGCTGGTTCAGCAACAACGAGCACCAGATGTACCACGAACCGATGGGGCTGATCGACCGTGACCGCGATGGCGTGGCCGAGTGGATGACGCGCCAGCTGCGCAACCAGATCCGCGACAACGAGGCGTTCACCGCCAGCGGCAATGCCGTATGGCGGATCAACACCGGCCGTATCGAACACAAGGTGCTGTTCGGCGCCGACGTCTACCAGCTCGACGCCGACTTCACCGCGCAGACCGCCAACAGTGCCGACCTGGCACGCGGCGCCGGTCCGGTGCGCGGCATCGATCTGTTCAACCCGGTCTATGGCGCCAGCACCTGGCACGACTACAACCTGGCCGCCCTGCCCTGGCGCAGCACCGCCACCCGCAGCAAGCGTTACGGTGGCTATCTGCAGGATGAGCTGGCACTGGGCACGCGCTGGCATGTGCTGGCCGGACTGCGTTGGGATGGTTTCCAGGACGACGATCGCATCACTGGTGGCAGCGTGGATGGCAACGACCTCAGCTGGCGGCTGGGCAGTACCTTTACCGTCCGGGACGGCGTGAACCTGTATGCCAACATCGCCAGCGGCTTCGTGCCGCAGAGTGCCGCCAACCAGAATCCGGCAGCCGGTGGGCCCTTCGACGCTGAGCGCAGCAGGCAATGGGAAATCGGCCTGAAATCCCTGCTGGCCGACCGTGTGACCCTGAACATGGCGGCCTACCGCATCGACCGCAGCAAGATCGTGCAGGCCACCGGCGAAGTGCGGGACGGCGTGAACCAGCTGGCCGCGCTGGGCCTGGTACGCAGCACGGGCATGGAACTGGACCTGCTGGCCGACGTGACCGAGCGCTGGGTGGTGAACCTGACCTACGCCTACAACGACGCACGGGTGAAGGATGCCGGCCCGAACGGCATCACCAATGCCTCCGGAGACCGCTTCGCGAATGCGCCACGCAACAAGCTCGGCCTGTGGACGCGCTACGACCTGCCGTCGATCAATTCGGCCATTGGCTTCGGCGCCGACCATGTGGGCCAGCGTGTCAGCCTGGATGGGCAGACGGTCAAGGCTTACACGGCGTTCGACATGAGCTGGAAGACCACGTGGAAGCAGTGGCAGTTCCAGGCCAACGTCAAGAACCTGTTCGACAAGGTGTACGCGGCCAGCGGCTTCATCGAGCGCAACGGGCATTTCCCGGGCGAGCCGCGACGGGTGTATGTGCAGGCGGCCTACCGCTTCTGAGCCATTCCTCCGGTCCCCCCTTTTAGGAATTCAGGCGAGCCGCGGGGCGGGCCGCGCATGCGCCCCCTATTCAGGTATGCTTTCGCGCGTTCAGCCACACCAGCAGGTCGCCGGCGGCAAAGCACGCGGTGCAGCACGGACGTTGCGGACGAGCACGAGACACACCATGGATGTTTCAGCGTAACCACAGGGGAAAATGGATGAAGAAGTTTCTGTTCGCAGCGATCCTCGCTGTGTCGCTGGTGGGCTGCACCACCAATCCGCCGCTCAATTTCTCGGTGCCGAACGTCGGGGTCAGCAGCAAGAAGATCGACGGTGAGCTGAAGTCGCTGACGGTCACACTGGCACGCCCGGACGAGGCCAAAGGCAAGATCCCGGCGCAGGCCCAGCACGAAGTGCCGCAGATGTGGCAGAACGCGCTGACCGAAGCACTGAACAAAATGGCGGTGTTCCGCGACGATGCACCGGTGAAGCTGAGCCTGTCGGTGAAGATCCTGGCCATTGACATTCCCAGTTTCGGGGCATCGATGACCACAAAGACGATCGCCCGTTATGAGCTGATCGATCGTGCCACCGGCAGCATCGTCTACACCCAGGACGTCAGCGCTTCCGGCGAGGTGCCGTTCAACTATGCATTTGCCGGTGTCATTCGCGCTCGCGAATCCATCAGCCGCTCGGCGCAGAACAACATCGCCCAGTTCCTGCAGGCGCTGGAGACCGTGGACATCACCAAGCCGATGTTCCCCAACAAGCAGGAAGCGCCGTGAGACGCCCGTTGCTGACCGCTTCGGTGGCGGCAATGCTGACGGCCTGCGCACCCAACGTGCGCACCGACAGTTACTCCATCGGCTCGGTGGGACAGGTCAACCGCACGGTGGGCGGTACGGTCATCAGCGTTCGCGCGGTCAGTATCGACGGTTCGCAGGGAGGCGGAGCCGTTGCCGGCGCTGCGGCTGGCGGGGTGGCCGGCTCCACCATCGGCGGCAGCGACCAGGCAGCGGCCATCGGTGCCATTGGCGGCCTGGTGGCAGGCGCGATTGCCGGTGCGGCCTCTGAACGCGCACTCTCCCAGGCCAAGGGCCTGGAGTACGTGGTGCAGACGGAGAACGGCAATCTGATGACCGTTGTGCAGGGCCCGGACCCGGTGTTCAGCACCGGCACGCAGGTGTTGGTGCTGTATGGATCCCCCTCGCGGATCATTGCCGATCCGCGTCAACCGAAAGCTGCTCCGTAGTACCCGTGGTGCCCCTCCTGCCAGGGGCATCGCTCCAGCCGCTACGGGTGGTGTCATTCAACCCATCCGTATTGCGTGTAAGCGCGAGCGCATCCGGCCGGAATGCGCCGCCGCAGTGGAACCGGAAGTGTCTTCAACCCTGGCAATCGCCTTCCGTGCTTCCATGGCCGCGATAGGTTTCTCCCCACTCGCGCATGGCCAGCAGCACCGGCACCAGCGTGCGGCCGAACTCGGACAGCTCGTATTCCACCTTCGGCGGCACTTCCGGGTACACGTGGCGGATCACAACGCCATCTGCTTCCAGTTCACGCAGCTGGCTGGTGAGCATGGACTGGGTGGCATTGGGCACCCGCCGGGTCAGCTCCATGAAACGCCGCTTGCCGGTCATCAGGTGAAACAGAATGATCGGCTTCCACACGCCACCGATGACCGACAGCGTGACTTCCACCGCGCAACCACTCTTGCCGTCCCACCGTTTGCTACGCATGCATACTCCGGAAAACCATAGTACCTACGGAAAATCGTCGTTCTTGTTGCGATAGAGGCGCGAGCCTAGCATGGCCCCATCCCATGAATGTGAGGCCATCCATGACGTTCAAAGCACTGCTGACCCGCAAGACGAACAACCAGCTCTCGACCGAGCTGGTCGATTTCGACGAGGCCGACCTGATGGACGGCGACGTCCTGGTACAGGTCGAGTACTCCACGCTCAACTACAAGGATGCGCTTGCCCTCACCGGCAAGAGTCCGATCATCCGGACGTTTCCGCTCATTCCCGGCATCGATCTGGCAGGCGTAGTGCTGGAATCCAGCAGGGCCAACTTCAAGCCAGGCGATCGCGTCGTGCTCAATGGCTGGGACCTGAGCATGGGCCACCACGGCGGCCTGGCCCAGCGCGCGCGCGTGCGGGGCGAGTGGCTCAACCGGATTCCCGACAACCTGAGCACCCGCGACGCCATGGCCATCGGCACCGCTGGCTACACCGCCATGCTGTGCGTGCTGGCTCTGGAACATGCCGGGGTGGCGCCTGCACAGGGCGATGTGCTGGTCACCGGCGCCAACGGCGGCGTCGGCTCGATCGCGGTGGCGATCCTCTCGAGGCTGGGCTACCGCGTGGTGGCCGCCACCGGGCGACCGGAGCACGCCGACTATCTGCACAACCTGGGTGCGGCCGAGATCATCGATCGTGCGCAGCTTTCGGAGCCGCGCGAGCGGCCGGTGAGTGCCGAGCGCTGGGCCGGCGTGGTGGATGTGGCCGGCGGCACCACGCTGGTCAATGCCATCGCCGAAACGAAGTACCGCGGTGCCGTGGCCGCCTGTGGCCTGGCCCAGAGCGATGCGCTGCACGGCTCGGTGCTGCCCTTCATCCTGCGCAATGTGACCCTTGCCGGCATCGATTCGGTGAATGCGCCACAAGAGGTTCGCCAGCGCGCCTGGGATCGGCTCGCGACCGACCTGGATCCGCGGAAGCTGGAAAGCACCGTGCAGCAGATCGGCCTGGCCGAGGTGCTGGATGTCTATGAGCAGATCATCCCCGGCAAGGTGCGCGGCCGCATCGTCGTGGATGTGAACGCCTGACGCCTGTCGCGCTGGCGAGGGTGCAATGCCATCGCTGGCTCGCGTGTGCGAGTGACCGGAAACGCAGCGTGCCATGCCAAGCCGCCTTATCATGGGGCGGCAAGGGCGCTTTACGCCCGGTGACGTACGCAAGGCAGTATCTGGATGTCTATGGAATGGCGCCCCTCGGGCTGGGGCCAGCGTGTGACCCGCTCGCCGGACTGGCAGTTGCGGCTGGATGGCGAACAGGTCGCGCTTTTGATCGACGGCAGGCAGTACCGCCAGCATGTAGCGAACGAACACAGCGTGCGGGTCGTTCGCGGCGTACTCTGGTCCCGGGTCGAACTGACGACCGAGCGCGGTGAGGCACTGTCCGTGGATGGGCTGCCCAACAGCCAGGGCTCCCGGCTTGCGGCTGCCGTGCAGCACGTGCTTTTCGCGCGCTCCAAGCGGGGGCGCAAGGCACTGTTTGAGCACGTTCTGGCGCAGATCCAGGCGTGGCTGGCCGAGGCAGATGCGCTTGCCGACCGAGGCACCACCGGCCGCCGCTGGATCACGCACGAACAGCAGCAGGCGCTGCTGGCCGACCGCCCCACCCTGCCCCTCCCGCCAGCCGAGCTCGAGCAGCTGTTCCTCGACGAGGAGGTGCACGACGACCTGCACGCGCCCGGCCACCGCATGGCGCTGGACGCACTGCACGACTGGCAGCTGGATTGGCCCGCCGTGTGGGCGGACGCCAATGAGGCAATGGCGACCCGCGAACTGGGTCTGGCCAAGCCCTTCCTGGACCGGGTCGAGAGCAGGCCGCTGACCGAGGAGCAGGCTCGCGCCGTCATCTGCTTCGACAACCGGGTGCAGGTCGTGGCCGCAGCCGGCTCTGGCAAGACCTCTACGATGGTCGCCAAGGCCGCCTATGCCATCGATCGCGGCTTCGTGGAGCCCGGACGGATCGTGATGCTCGCTTTCAACAAGGACGCCGCGAACGAACTGGAGGAGCGCGCGCGACGATGCTTCGATCGGCTCGGCATGGGCGACATCGTGGTCGAGGCGCGGACCTTCCACGCCCTCGGCCTGGCCATCATCGCCAAAGCCACGAGACGCAAGCCTGATATCCCGGAATGGGCGATCGACGCGACGCTGGGCTTCAACAAGCTGGCCGACCTGGTGGACGACCTGAAGGACCGCTCGACCCACTTCCGCACCCAGTGGGACATGTTCCGCCTGGTGTTCGGACGCGATCTGCCGCCGTTGGGTGCCGACATGATGGCCGATGGCTACGACCGCGATGGTGCGCCCTACATGCGTACCCTGCAGGGCGAGCGGGTGAAGAGCCTGGAAGAGTGCGTCATCGCCGACTGGCTGTTCTACAACGGCGTGGCGTATGACTACGAGCGCCGCTACGAGTTCGATACCGCGACAGACACCCACCGCCAGTATCGTCCGGACTTCTACTACCCGGACGCCCGGCTGTATCACGAGCACTTCGCGCTGGATGCCAATGGCCAGCCGCCGCCGCACTTTGCCGATTACAGCGAAGGGATGCACTGGAAGCGTCAGCAGCATATGGCGCGCGGCACTGCCCTGTTCGAGACGACCTCGTTTGGCCTGCGCAGTGGACAGGCCCTGCAGCACCTTGCCGAGCGGCTGGGTGCGTCTGGAGTTGAACTCGACCCGAACCCGGACCGCGAGCTGCCTGACCAGGGCGCCAAGCCGATGCCGGATGCAGACCTGATTGGCCTGATGCGCACCTTCATTGCGCATGCCAAGAGCAACTGCCTGACGCTGGATGACATGGCCGCACGCCTGCGGCAGATGCCTGAGGATCAGTTCAAGGAACGCTACCGGCGCTTCCTGGAGATCGCCGGGCCGGTTTTCCAGGCCTGGGACGATGCACTGGCTGACGAGCGCAGCATTGATTTCGAAGACATGCTCAACATGGCCGCCGGGCTGCTGGAACAGGGCCACTATGAATCACCCTACGATCTGGTGATGGCCGACGAATTCCAGGATGCCTCGCGCGCCCGTGCGCGCCTCTGCCGTGCGCTGGTCAGCCAACCGGGCCGCCATCTGTTTGCGGTGGGCGATGACTGGCAGTCGATCAATCGCTTCGCTGGCGCCGACGTTTCGGTGATGACCGGATTCCGCGAGTGGATGGGGCATGGCCAGGTGCTGAAACTGGAGCAGACGTTCCGCTGCCCGCAGGCACTGTGTGATGTTTCCAGCCGCTTCATCAGCCGCAACCCCGCGCAGATCGGCAAGAAGGTCCGTTCTGCTGCGCCGGCAATGGGTCCGGTGCTGCAGGCGTTCCAGATGAACCGGCGTGAGGAGGTGCAGGATGGTGTTCGCCAATACCTTGCGACGCTGCACCGGCAACTGCTGTCAGGTGCAGTGCCGCAGGGCCTCAACGGGCGCGTGACTGTATTCGTTCTGGGGCGGTATCGCGCGGACCGCGGTGCGATGCCTTCGGATTGGAAGACGGCCTTTGGCAGCACGATGGACGTCGAGTTCCTGACCGTCCATCGATCGAAGGGGCGCGAGGCGGACTACGTGATCCTGCCGGGCATGATCAACCGCAGCTTCCCGAGCCTGCGTGCGGATGACCCGGTGCTTTCGCTGGCAATGCCGGACGGGGATACCTATCCACTGAGCGAAGAGCGGCGGTTGTTCTATGTGGCGCTGACGCGTGCGCGACGCTCGGTTGCGATGTTCACCGTGCAGGGCAGGCACTCGCCGTTCCTGGATGAGCTGGTGGAGGACGGGGCAGTGGAAGTGACCGCGATTTCAGGCGCGGCCATCCACGAAGAGCGCTGCCCGGTGTGCAAGGTGGGCGTGTTCGTGGACCGCAATGGGCCGCACGGGGCCTTCCGGTCGTGCTCGAGTTATCCGTTGTGCCATAACAAGCCGAAGGGTGGGCGGCGTGGGTCCGGGCCATCTGACCTCGTTCGAAGGGCTTCACTGAGATAGAGACTGCCCCCCCCCAATTCCCGGTGCATTTCAAAGTAGAAAATCCGGCGTTCTGCCCCCTCCCTAACGCTGGGCCGGATTCGGCCTAGCGTTAGGAGGTGAGGTCCCGTGGAACGCCGAACTATCTTGCCATTGACCGCTGTCCAGCCGACTATTGGCAGAAATCGCATTGAATGAAGTAACGGGGGGATCGAGATGGACGTCACTGCAAGTGAGTGCCAATCGTCAGTGAGCGATGTGAACAACGATCAGGCACTGCTTCAGCTCGGGGCGCTGCCGCGCTCAGGAATTGCTCTCCTGCAGGAGCCAATCGGACACGACGGCACGCTTGGCATGAAGCCCGACGCCGGTGACTTTCTGAAATGGGTCAGATCTCAGCACCCCGATATCGCTCTGGCGTTTCCATCCAAAAGCCCTAAAGCCGTGCTACATAGCTCGGACATCTGGCTACCACTGATCTACTTGGCGGGCGATACGTCGGTGCAGCTGTTCCTCAACATGCTATCGAGTTATCTATACGATCGCGCGAAGGGGGCTCTCAGAGGTGAAGAGTCCCGCGTCCATCTTTCGCTCATCTATGAGGACAAAGCATCCAAGAAGGTTAAGCGCTTCGAATATGAAGGAAGTTCTGCTGGCGTCAAAAAGCTTATGGATAAGTTCGATGCGAACAACTTCTTCAACGATGCCCCTTAGTTCTCCGCGTGCACGGGCACTTTTAAGGATAAGCAGGGTTCAAGTGCTCCAGCAACTTGCAATACTGGACGAAAATCCGACGCTCAGAAGCGATTTGAAGCATATGCGCGACATTGTCGCTCGCGCTCGAGAAGGCAGTAAACATGCCTCGGACGCTACGCTCGATGATCTTTTCGTACTCGATCGGTGCCTGGACTTCCTTGAAGCCTACGCGGCCATTTGGCGCCTGATCGCACAGTCAAAGTGCGCAGATTCCTGGTGCTCCCTGCAGGACTGTCTTGACTTGCTCAGGCTTATCAAACGGTGGTCATCGATTCAAGTTGACACTTTCGAATCACAACTTCTCCAACTGGAAAAGGCATATCCATACAAGATTTTCTTTAGCAAGGGCTTGGTCGTGGAGTACTTCGAATGCAGTATTTGCGGTCAGGATATGGACTTATTCAGCTGTCCGCATAGGCGGGGACACCTCTATCGCGGTGTGATGGCACATGGAATTGCCAGAGGCGAGATGGATTTGGATCACATCTCTGCGGTTGATCATCCGCACGACAAGCGATGTGTCCCGATTTGTAGCGATGACGAACCCGGATTCGCAGCGGTGAGGAAGATCGGCGAGCTTATTCGTGCCCGAACAATGAAGGTCAGCCAGTTCCATAGCCTTGAGTTTTCCACAATCCAGATTTCACGCTCTGCGGCTGAACGGCCGGGTCGAAACGAACATTGCCACTGCGGTAGTGAGAAGAAGTACAAGCGCTGCTGCCATGGCAAGGACTATGTTGAGAAAAAGCACGTCGAGATCATCCCGGCTCATCAGATGCTCGCTCTCGCAGTCTATTCTTGAGGTCGACTCCAGCCTTTTCAGGGATCAGGTGCTCGGCTCTGAGGGCTCAATGGCGCCACTCCCCACAGGCGCCAATAGCCAGACCCATGTGATTGCGTGCTTGAGTGATGCGCTCTCAACGGGAGCAGTTCTAGGCTTGGCCGAGTTCCTTTAGCGCATGCTCTGCCAACTGTCGGGCTTGCTGTCGGAGTTCCGGCACTGCCAGGCTTTCCAACAGACTGTCGATGCGTAGGCTGCCGAGTACGCCCAGCCGTGCTTGCGGCTGGCCACCAGCGGCACACAGGCGATCTCCCGGCACCGAGCCGTCCAGCCCCAGCCCATGCGGACCGGGGCGGGCAAGCCCATCAGCCTGCAGCTGCTGCAGCAACGGATTGCGCAAGGCACTGGCACGGGTTTCCACGCCGGTGGCGTTGATCACCCCGCCGATCGTCCACTGCTGTTCATTGCCCGAGGCATCGCGGCCGGACAGTTGCAGGGCATCGCCTTCGCGGCAGACGCGCTGCAGGCAGTCCCTGCAGTTGGCCGCTGTCCTGCAGGGACTGCAGCTGCGCGTCGACCTCTTCGGCGATGCGGTGGCGATGCACGTCCCAATAGCGCACCA
Source organism: Stenotrophomonas sp. YJH_SMC_33 (assembly GCF_059372295.1). Lineage (NCBI taxonomy): Bacteria > Pseudomonadati > Pseudomonadota > Gammaproteobacteria > Lysobacterales > Lysobacteraceae > Stenotrophomonas > Stenotrophomonas sp. YJH_SMC_33. The sequence continues at coordinate 121,681 of NZ_JCAFVJ010000011.1, read as the reverse complement.
TATGGCGCAGGAAGCGGCGCTGGTCGGCCTCATCGAGGTTGCACCACAGCGCCTGCCCGTGCGGCCGAATACGGTCCATCACGCCCTGCCACGGCAGGCCGTCGGCCTGGACCTGGCACGCGAATCCACGCAGCGCGTACAGGCGCTGGCGCAGGTTCATCGGCAGCAACGTGGCGGGGTCGAAGCTAGGCAGGCCGCCATGCGCATGCGGCAACGGCAGCAGGCCATGGCGCGAGATCACGTGCGGCGGCCCGCTTCGACGGCGGCAGCGTCAAGCCGTATGTGCAAGTTACCTACGACCCCGAGTTCCAAGATACCAAGCAGGCCAGCGCCTGGGTACAGAGCCTGCCGAACGTGGGCATGTACCGCGTGCCGGGCCTGAACTTCGACAAGAACTATGCGACCGCCATCATGGGCGCGCGCACGGAGCTGTTCGGGCTGCAAAGCAACATCGGCCTGAGCGCTTCGGCCGAACAGAAGCGTGCCCGGGACATCGCACTGTTCGCCAGCTTCAGCGGCAGCTTCTGACGTAGCCGCAACCGAGAAAAGTGCGCCACGCCCTGGTTAGAGCGCGGCGCTTCTCGTGCGCCCCGCACCTCAAAATTGACTCGTCGAATCGGCAGTCTCAGAAAAAAGTAAGTTGATCGTTGGCAGGGGGCATCGGCCCCCTGCCAACCCTTCCTTGCATTGAACTGATGCGGCTAATACGGCAACCAGTCGACTTCTTACATCGGCTCCTCCAGTCCCGACGCCAGTCGCTCGTAGTACCCAGCACACCGGATCAGCCGATCAGCGGCTTGTCGGCGGCGGGAACGAGCTCGCAAACAGCCGCTCACATCCGCCTCTAGCACACTGGCTCTAGCCCATAGCTCTGTGGCTCTTGCTCTAGCCCAGGCTGCCTTCTGCCCGTCTCTCGTCTTTTTTTTACTCTTTGCTCCTGCTTAGGTGGAGCGGCCAGCTATTGGGCGAGCGCCCCACTTCGTTTAGGCTTGGTCGCTCCCGCTGGAAGCCTGCTCAGGGATCACACCGATCTGCTTGGCCTTGATCTGGCCCGACAGCATGGCGCTAGAGACCATATAGGCGATCGTCGCCAGGACACCGATCCACGCATCGATCGACAGGTTCCACATCAGCCAGGCGCTGTGGAAGACCCAGAACAGGATCGGTGACCAGATTCCGATGGCCTTCTGCAGCTTGACCCGGTTGACCACCACGTTGTTCTGGAAGTGCGGTAGCGGTAGCCGATTGTTCTTCAGGCTCAAGTACGCCCTGATCGTCAGGGGGATCAGGAAAAAGGTCATCAGAAGGTTGTAGAGGATGACGCCCATAGTGTGTTGCTCCTTGTTGATTGAAGTGAACGACTGATCAGCGGAGTGCCTCCCTAACCCGCGCCGCTGGGATGCTCGGGTCACTCGATACGCAAGAGGGGTGGAGCGCCGGCCTGCGCCATTGAGAGAGCACGCCTCATAGACGCAACCCAAAGCGAGGCAATTCCCCGGCAGAGCAGGCGCGGCCAGCTCAGAGGTGAACACTCTCAGCCCCCTGAACGCTAATCGTAGTATGTCGAATCATGGTATTCAAATTCGGACCATCCTTAGATGGCCCGAGCAATCCATGAAACCCATCTGGTCAGCGTCTTTGCAGGCAATGTGAGACGCCTCAGGAAAGCTCTTGGGCTCTCTCAGGAAGAGCTCGCAGAGGCAGCCGGAGTCCACAGGACCTACATCGGCATGATCGAACGCGGCGAGAAGAACGTTACGATCTACAACATCGAACGGATCGCCCAAGCCCTCAAGGTCCGACCAGGGACGCTCCTGGACTGAAAACGGCGTTTACGACAGCGCAAGACCACGACAGCCATCTACGACGTAGTGGCTGCGGTCTGCTCGTTCCGCTATCAGCAGGAGTGCGGACAAGACTACAAACCTTATTGGCACGGACAGACCGATCAAGGCAAGAACCCCCAGCGCCTGTTCGACAAGGGCCTGAATGGTGAGCAGCCCTATCAGCATCAAGGCGTGATGCAGATCTACTTGAATCGGTTCTACGAGTATCGGGCAGCCTTCACGGGCACAATGGGCAGCTACCGTGCCTGGATGGGCTATCAGATAGCTGCACTGGAGGCTTAACATCCCGCTGGCCTTAAGCGACATGCAGGCCCGTTTGTGTGTGCCCAAGCAATGGGAAGCATCAAGGAATGATCCGGAAAGCGTCATCTAGAGGTAGCGAATGAACATTGCGATCACCGGCCCTGAGAAATTCTTGCTCCAGGACATGATCTGCGTTGAAGCAGCATTGGCCCTAGGCCGGAATGGAAATTGCTCACTGGTACCTGAGCCCGAGGCAGGAGAGGACGCACGTATCATTTGGCCAGGCGCCACGCCTTGTACCCTTGAAGTGCAGGTGAAGGGAGGCTCCGAGGCTCTCTCAGCGTCCAAGCTTGCAGAGTACTTGGCCCACTACCCCGCCAGAAAAGACACTCCATCCCTGCTACGGCGGCTGATGGATGAGAGCGAGACCTACGCCGCGTTCGTACTAAGCTCCAGGGTCTGTGACGACCTAGTGGAGCTTTTGACGCCCCAGAACCGCTTGGACAGGCCACAGGCCAGGCACGCGAGCCGGCGCCTAGCCAAGGCCGTTCGTCAAGCGGTCATCAATCAGTCCGTCTCGACTCTGACGAAAGCAGCAGATCCGAAGGAAAAGGTAACTGCGCTGGATATCAAGCGCGCCGAAGAACAAGCCGATGTTGCGCTCCGGAGCGAGGAGCACTTCCGCCAAGCCCTTGGAAAGATAGCGCTGGTCGAGCGCGAGACAGCAGAGTCTGTAGAGATCCGACTACACAGAATTCTGCAGGAAGAACGTTTCGACACGCCCTCTATCCGTGGACTCATCGCCAGGTTCACAGACATGATCGCTCAGGCAAAAAGAAGCCAGCAGGACGTTGTCCCCGGCTTCCTAGAGCTGCTTAGGGTACATGCCCCAACTCAACTTCGCCCAGCAAACTATATTGATCGCGGAACCGAGGATGCGCTGCTGCAAGTTCTGAGGGATCAGCATTGCTTGCTGCTGGCCGGCCCTCCCCGTGCAGGGAAGACCTGGACTTCGTTCACAATCGGATCAGTGCTCCAAGCCGATGGTGTCGCGGTCAGAACCGGAAGCCACGTTGATGAGGCCGAGCGCTACCTCACAGACCCCGTGGATGGGCATCGAGCATACATCCTTGACGACCCCCTCGGCTCTCGCGAACCTATCGAGAACCCCAGTGCCGTAATGGCAGATCTGGCGCGATTGTCTGCTCGCCTCCGAGCTGGACGCTATCTGATCGTCGCACAGACAGAGAATGTGCTTCTCCAAGTACGCGGCACAAGCGAGCTGGTCAGTTGTCGGGTAGGCTCAAAATCCTGGACCTCACTCGCGCGCCTACCCACCTCGGTAGCAACAGAAATTTGGAGATCCTCTGCTGAAGCACAGGGACTCTCAGAAGCAACGATTTCCGCTGTGGACAAGATCATCGAAGAGAGCGACCAGCTTTGCGAGCCGGGCGCGCTTGCATACCTGGCACAGACTTGGAGCGAGCTCCCAAACGCGCCAACCGATTCCGAGATCCTGGCACAGTCACGCCGAGATGCAATTGACTTTGCGCGATCTCTATCTGAAAAGCATACCGGTGCGAGGAGCGTACTGATCGCAGCCGCGATAGGAACTGAGATTCATCGACCTATCAGCGAACCAGATCTCGCGTACATGATCAGCTCAAGCGAGGAGCGCCCTGGCTTCGTGGAAGAGTTTGCGTCGATTTCTTTGGGGGGAGATTGGAACCCCGCCTCTCCTCCCACCTACGAGGCCCCCAGCGAGTTATCACAGCAGGCGCGGGCTGCACTTACCATACTCCAAAGGCGCCGCGTTCTCTGGGCCGAAGAGAGTGACTTCAATTTCACGCACCCCTATCTCCGTGCTGGAGCCCAGGCACTGGCCGTACCGGACATTCCACAGGACCGAGCTCTCCTCCTTGAGCAACTTCAGAGAGGGCTTGGTTGCGCTTCCCCAATCACATCTCTTGCAGCAGCGCAGAACCTTCGCTGGATGCGGCTGGCCTTCCAAGGTCACCATGGTGCAGGCCTCTTTGAGTTGGCGAAGCTCGGAACCAGGTCAAAGTTCCCGGCGACACGGGACAGCTGCTTTGCGTTTCTTGTTCAGTTTGTGGATGAACTACCCCAAGAGCTACGCGACGATCTGCCTTGGATCGCAGAGGACATGGTCATCAGTCTGGAGCAGATCGACGTAGATTCAGGCATCGGATTCATTTCGAGTAACTACAATTTCTTTGAAACGCCACCTACCTTGGAATCCGTCCAACCCTACCTTGATGCGATTGAGGATGGCCGCTCCATTGCTCTCGACCTAGCTTTGTCGAAAAGGATCCTGCAGGCACTGGCAAGAGAGCCCAAGCAACTGACGGCGAGAGCAGCTGAACGACTGCTTCGAGCGGACGAGGCAACAATTCGAGCATTCACTGCCAATTGTTGGATCTCGACAGACCGCCAGGACGATGAAGGTATCCTGGACCTGATCGCCCGCGATCGCACTCCAGCAATGAGTGCCCGCCTACTGAAGGCACTTGCTCACTCATGGGCCACACTTGATCCTTCTCGCCGCGAGAGAATTTGTTCAATCATTGAAGATCAGCTCAGGGTTCCGAGCTGCGCAAGCGTCCTCTACACCCGTCTTGTTCTCTTCAATCGCGTGGAAGAATTCGGCAAGTCACCGCCATGGGAGCTCTTCGCCAGACTGCTTCCGAGAGCACTAGACTGCATGCCACATACCATCGCGCTTCGTGACGGCCGCCTCAACGCGGTGGTAGACGACGCAATGAAGCAGCTTCCAACATCTGCAATGGGCGATGCGCTGGAGGCTTGGATCAACAGAATCATTCGAAGGGTTGATGCCTTCACGCTCGACGAATACGAGCTCAGCGTTACGGAGCCGTTACTTGAACTAGCGGCCAATGAGCGCCGATACCGGTTGGTCTCGGCTCTATTGGCTGTCAGAGATACAGGGCTGCGCCTTGTCACCATCTCCAGACTGATAGAAAGATGGACTGAGCTGCCCCTCCGTGAGGCCGTCCTCGTGTTGTCCTCATTGCGCTCGGGTGAGCAGGACTTGCTCTGGCTCAAAGCTGTAGCATTGACCACTCACAACGCTCCAGCTCCAGTGCTTAGATGGTGCACTGACCAAAGCTCCATTCTTCTCATGAATGCGACCGAAGTAGAGCAGTTGCTTGGCAAAGAACTTTTCGCTGCGTGCATCTATGTCCATTGTGGCTGGCCCCAACCGCTATGGTGGTACGGCACTCACCATCGAAGCGGCAAATGGGCGGATCTCGTGCTTGACATTGCCACTAGGCCGGATCATGAACTTCACTCTCTCGCTTTGATTGAAGTACTAAGCCATCAGGAAGATGCAGTTTCTGAACTACTGAGCACCCTCCCTCAGAAGTCCCTGTTTGATACCTATCTAACTCTGCTCCGGTTCCAAGCTGGTACAAATGCAAACTGGCTTCCCGATGCCTGGAAGATCATGATCAACCGTCTCCTTGAGGACAGAGATCTTGGAGAGCTCACGGCGGCAGTTGATCCGGTTATCGAGGGAGTCATAGAGAGCGTCTTTCAAATCCGCCTATGGCTCGCCGACTGCCCACTTGCCGGGTCAGTATGGAAGTTGGTTGAGAATGACTACAAGGCGGCCGGGGTGATTGATACTTTGGACGTGGCGCTCAGCGCGATCGATGCCAAGAGGGGAGAGTTAGCTGCTGAGCAGATGCGGGCAGCGGACATGCTACGTCAGAGGATCTTTGAACCGTTCGTGTCGGCAATAGAAACATACAATCCGCGGCTGCACCGTACATGGTCGGACCTGAAAGATGCCCTCTCCCGCCGCGACTGTCCCGAAGAGCCATTGTCTCGAATGGAGGACGGCAGATTGCGTGCATTCGAGAAGCACCGACGTGTTAGAGATACACAGGCTGTCTGGCCAGCAAAGCCGACTCTGACCGGCTGGCGCGACGCACAAACCCCTAGTTGAGCGAACCTTAAGAGCCAGGAAGCGGGAATCGTCCACAGACGCAGCTGTCCTCTCGGACAGCTGCGTCAAACGACGGCGAAAGGACTGAAAGTGAACCCACGCCTTCAGCGCCGCTTTCTCGGCTTTCTCTCGCAGCCCCGATAGCTCGAACAGCTCCTGAAGTGCCCATTGCGCCCCACTCGGTCTACGAAGACGCCGATTTTGCAGAAAGGGCACTGCTCCTCATGGATTGGCTTACTGTTCGTCATCGCGTATCCAGGCCTTTGAAGATCTACTTGAGCTGCCAGTCGAGCTGAGTTCGCGCCATTGAGATGACGTCAAAAAATGAAGTACCTACGACGTCCGGTTCCAAGTTGCTCGTTGGAAAGGCGCCCCGATCCCCCCCAACCACGTAGACACGGATACGCCTAGATGTGAAGGGACCAAAGTGATGCCTGTAGCCAGTTGCTTGCTGGTAGTCAGAGACAGTCAAGGTATGCGCCGGGCGCTTGAATTCAATGAGCAGATACTCTCCCGCAAAGTTCTGCTTCAGCATCAAATCTGGCCGATCGGTAGCATTGGCGCCGGTGTACTTCTGGTCCAAGTATTCCTCCACCATTCGACGCAGGGTCTTGTTGGACGAAAACAAGGCGAACTCCGGACCAAACACCCAAAGATTGCTCTCCAGCGCCCTATGCATAGTAGCTTCTAGCGTACTCTTGTCCCGGGACAAGTCTTCAAGCGCATCAAGAACAGCCGTCCGAGCTCGAGCTTGGTCAACCAGATGGGCCATATCAGCCAGACCAAAGTCGTTGAGTGAGTCTGCAACCTTTGAGACATCGGCGCTTGAGGCCCCCGCAATATGCTCGAGCAGAAGCCGGTAGTCGCTGCTCTCCAGAGCATCAAGCAGAACCGCGACCATGGGGGCAACCCTCTCGTGAGGCTCGTCTGAGTACCGATTAAGCACCTTCATGATCGCCTTATCAGCGAACTCACGCTTGTACTCGGGGAGCTCGGCCATCCTCTTGTTGAACTGCTGCTGCAACCGGGCTCGGGCCAAACTCATATGCCTCTTGAAGCGAGCCTGATAGCTCTCATAGAGAGCATCCCTGACACGATCCTGTACGAGAGCCCACGTCGGGTCACCAGCAACAAGGGTCTCCCAGCTAGCAACATTGGCGTCCACCACGCCTTCTAGGTCGATTTCGCCATAGAGCTTCTTCAGCAACTTAGGCGAGATATCTCCACGTTGGTCGAGCCCAAAGAGTGAAGGCCGCCCCACAATGCGCGAGCCCACGCGGATCTGAATTCCCGGACTCTTCATGCCGGTCTTTCGCTCGCTCAGGGCGAATCGAACAGTCAGGTCCGCGGCACCTGGAACACTGATTGCCTTCTCCTCAAAATGGCCTTGAACATCGTCGACGTCTAATGGTTTGCCGTTGATCTCGATAACCATGTCTTGACGCCGCCCGTAGGACTGGACTAACAAGTGCCTTAGTTCAACGGCGTCTGGATAAGCTCCCCCTTGCCTGAGCTGAGAGAGCGTGATGGTTGTGCCCTGCACATGTTCATCCTCTACAGACACTGTGTAGGGAATCTCCAGTTCATCGATTCCATCAACATCCTTAAGCTGCTCGAGGGTGAAGCTCAGCTTCACTCGCCGCCCTCCTACGGCGGTATCAACGCGCATCTCGGCGGCGGCCATCAGACCAGAGAACTTGCCGATGCCCTTGCTGCCCTTGACCTTCCGCTTGAACCGAATGGAGCTGTCGCCGGAGCGTCGCCTTCTGTCAGCCGCGATCTGCAGATAATGGGTACGGATCTGGTCAACGGTCATTCCGTTCCCATTGTCCGAGACGACGATGGGATTACCGGAGAGAGGCTCTGGGATATCCACAAGTACCCTCGTTGCATCAGCGTCCCAGGCGTTATCGATCAGCTCAATCAACGCCCGCTCCGTTGATGAGTACTCATTGCTAAGCAAGGTGGCAATACGAGAGTTGACACCAAAGTTGAGCTTATCCATTCCCAAGAGCTCCATTCCAAATGACATACGACGCTGCGTGGCAGATAAAGGCAATCCAGAAATGTAGTACCACAGAGCGCTATCGGCTCAAAGCAGGTGAGCTTGAGACCATCCTCTAGAAGATATCGGCACACGTCGCCCACGGAAGCCCGCTTCCACGGCCAATGCGCAAAGCGCGCTGGCCGTGATCCGCTCTTTGGCCATCCCGATGGTGCCACTACAATCCCGGCGCGAGGCTTTCGCTCGCGGTGACAGCTACTTGTTCAGAGTAAGGGATTTCGGAAGGGCCCTTGGACTCTTATACGAAGATTTCGCGGAAGCGGCTTGGGCCCACAGGATCTACATCGGCATGATCGAACGCGGCGAAGAACGGTGCGACCTACGGCCCAAGCAATCAAAGTCCCGCTCAGGAGACCTCTGGGCTAAGCAAGCTATTTGCGACAGCAGATGATCCGAATGCAACGCTTTATCTGCTTCAGGCTCGTGCGATCACCCGCCCAAGTTTCGCCGGGAGACAGCCGGAAGTACTAAGGGGCCACTTTGCCTAAGAAGCGCCGTTAGCTGACCGCTTTGCAGACTTCACGACACTCAATGATGAAGCTGCGTCCGCCTCACCAACGCCTCCGACGATCTTGAGTAAGCATAGCCAGGGAGTCGGCAGCTGCGCCCACAACTTCCCTCACTGCTGAGCCTCCCCGTGCCATGGGCAGAGATCAGGACTCCCTGATTGCCGATCACGAGAGGCCACCGCAGACTTCGCGAAGTCGCCCCAGACTGAGCAATGCAACTCTTGGAATGCCCCCGAAGCGTCGAACGAACCCAGCCTCTGTGAGCCAGAGGTGGCGTCCAGATCTGTCCATGTATGCCCAAGCGGGCGCGGCATACCAGCTGGCATACCGAATTTAGAGTCGAATGATTTTATCTTTCAAAATCAATGACTTGTTCGAAAAGGTGGCGGAGAGAGTGGGATTCGAACCCACGGAAGGTTTAACCCTTCGCCGGTTTTCAAGACCGGTGCCTTAAACCGCTCGGCCATCTCTCCAATCGGGTCCCGGTCGCCCGGGCAGCGACGTATTCTCGCACGTGAAGGGCATTTGCCCAAGACCACCTTGCCCCTGCCCTTCGCATCCGGCACGGTGGGAGCCTTCACCGCACTCGGAGCCGCCATGGCCCATCTCGATCTGGCCAACCTGCGCACCTGCCTGCTGGACGATACACAGCTGGCCGCTGTGGCCCTGCACCGCACCTTTGCGGGGCACCTGCCGGTCAGCAGCGGGCAGCTGGTGGTCTGCGATCCGCTGGTCCAGGCCGAGGCGCCTGCGCTGGCCGACTACACCGCCCCGCTGGGCCGGCACCCGGTCGAAATCATCGTGCACAGCGGCCGCCCGGCCCTGGCCGTGGTCTGGTTCAAGCCCCGCGAAGCTCTTACCGCGACCGCCCTGCACTGGCAGATGGCGCGCTGGACCACCCAGGACCTGACCGGCCTGGATGAGGACAGCTTCATCGGCTATCCGGTCGACGCTGGCATCGGTTGTTTCATGGACACCGACACCCAGCAGGCGCTGCTGGCCCTGATCGAACAGGCCGATGGCGAGGAAGAGAGTGAATGGTCGGATGCACTGATCGACCACGATGGCCTGGACGAAGGCGTCGAATACCGCCCCTGGGGGGAGAACTCGCCGCACGGCCTGGTGGTCTTCACCAGCGGCTGGGGCGACGGTGTCTATCCCAGCTACTGGGGGCTGGATACGTCTGGCATTCCGGTCGCCCTGATCACCGATTTCCTGTGCATCCAGGGCGGCGATGGGCGCGACGAGCGCGAGATTGCCGACCAGGCCTATCGCGACAACCTGCCCCCTGCGGAAGCCGAGGCGCTGGCGCGGCTGGTGGCTGCGGTAGAAGGAGACGACGCGGAGGCATTGCAGGACCTGCTGAAGGATGCGCCGCAGCGCGCCAACCAGATCGAACCGGGCTGCGGCGGCACCGCCCTGTACGAGGCGATCCGCCTGGACCGCCCGCAGGCATTGCGGGTGCTGTTGCAGGGCGGCGCATTGCCGGCAATGCCCGAACGCCTTCACATGAGCAAGGTGACCGGCTATCTGGACTATGCGCGCTTCCTGAAGAAGCCGCGCAGCGCGGAACTGATGGCGGTGCTGGAAGCGCCCGTCGTTGCGGCCGAACCGCCACCGGCCGCAGCGCGACGCCGCAGCTTCTGGGACCGGCTGTTCGGCCGGAACTGATCGTCGGAAAACAGCAACGCCGGGCATGGCCCGGCGCTACCGTTTCACAGATTAGCGGTGCAGTTGCGGGTAGGTGCCTCAGCCCGCATCCACCGCCAGCGCACCCAGCGCACTGGCCTTGATCCGCTCCTTGGCCTTTTCACAGGCGCCACCGCAATCCAGGCGCGAGGCCTCCAGCTGCGGCGGCAGATGCTCGGCCAGGAAGTCGATGAACACGCGCACCGCTGGCAGCAGGCCCCGGCGCGAGGCGAACACGGCGTGGCACACGCCCTGCGGCAGCGACCAGTCCGGTAGCACCACTTCCAGCTCGCCGTTGCGCACGGCGTCGGCGCACACGGTTTCCGGCAGCATGGTGATGCCGAAACCGTCTTTCACCATGCTCTGCAGCAACGGGAAGTCGAAACCGGCCACGCGCGGCTGCAGGTCGACCCGGCGCACTTCGCCTTCCGGGCCATGCAGTTCCCAGCGCTGGCGGGCTTCGTCTTCGCTGATGCTGAGGGTGACGTGCTGGGTCAGCTCTTCCGGGTCCTTGGGGCGACCGGCGCGGTCCAGGTACTTGGGGCTGGCCACCAGCAGTTCCTGCACCTGGCCGAAGCTGCGCATCACCAGGCTGCCGTCGTCATCCAGGCGCGAACGCACGCGCAGAGCCACGTCGTAGCCTTCGTTGATGATGTCCACGCGGCGGTTGCTGATGTTCAGCTGCAGCCGCACCTTCGGGTACTGCTCAAGGAACTTGGGCAGCAGCTTGGGCAGCTGCATCTGCGCCAGTGACACCGGCACGCTGGCGCGCACCACGCCGCGCGGCTCCGCGCTGAGGCGGTCCACCACTTCGCGGGCGGCCTGGGCCTCGGCCAGCATCGTCTGCGCATGGCGATGCACGCTGGTGCCGACATCGGTGACCGCGAAACGGCGCGTGGAGCGCTGCAGCAGGCGTACGCCCAGGTCGGTTTCCAGCTGGCTGATGCGGCGGCTCAGGCGCGACTTGGGAATACCCAGTGCGCGCTCGGCGGCGGCGAACCCGCCGTGGTCGACCACCATCGCGAAGTAGTACAGATCATTCAGGTCATGCATGCCCGAGTTCCATATCTAGAACAATACGTGGCATTCAACCACCTTTATTCCGCCTTTGCAACAACCTATCGTTCTCTCCGTCGGCGGCAAACCCGCCCCTCCTTCCAGAACACAGGTGACTGCCATGAAGCTTCTGCATCTCGACGCCAGCGTGCTTGGCGACAACTCCGTCTCGCGCCAGCTGTCGGCCGCCGTGGTCGCCCGCCTCGCCAGCCAGATCGACGGCCTGCAGGTCGATTATCGCGATCTTGACGCCAATCCGGTACCGCATCTGCGCAGCAGCTCGCTGGCCAGGACCGACGCCGCTGAAGCGACCGATGCTGAACAGGTGATGCAGCAGTTCCTGGAGGCCGACATCGTTGTGATCGGCGCGCCGATGTACAACTTCAGCATCCCGTCCACCCTGAAGGCCTGGATCGATCGCGTGGCCGTGGCCGGCCGCACCTTCAAGTACACCGAGAACGGCCCGGTGGGCCTGGCCGGCGGCAAGCGGGTGATCATCGCCAGCAGCCGCGGCGGCATCTACACCGACTCGCCGGCCGACTTCCAGGAGCCGTTCCTGCGCCAGGTGTTCGCCTTCATGGGCATCAACGAGATCGAATTCGTGCGCGCCGAAGGCATCGCCTATTCGCCGCAGCACCGTGAAGACGCCATTGCCGGTGCGCTGGCGGCGCTGCCGTCGCACGAAGCGGCCGAACCCGTCGCCGCATAACGCGTCCCAGCGTTCGGCGCCCCTCTCTCCTCGTCTGGGCGCTGAACGCGGGCCGGGATCCCCTCCCCCATCCCGGCCCCCCCTGGCGGCCCCGCTTTGCGGGGCCGTTTTTTTGTGGGCGCGTTAGGCTGGGGCCATGGACTACACCGTGACGGCTGCGCACCGCAGCGAATTTCCGCACCCGATCACCCTGCGCCGTGGCCAGGCGCTGGTGGTGGGCGAACGTTATGAAGGCCCGGAGGGCTGGGAAGACTGGTTCCTGTGCGAGGCCAAGGGGCAGCAGCCCGGTTTCGTGCCGGCGCCGGTGATCGGTCGCAATGCGCAGGGTGACGCCTATGCCACGGAGGATTACTGCGCGCGGGAGTTGGATGTGGATCCGGGGCAGCTGCTGCGAGGAATGCGCACGCTCAATGGATGGGCATGGTGCGTGCCGGAGACCGGCGAACCGGGATGGGTGCCGCTGGAGAAGCTGAGGGCAGCAGAAACCCGGTAGCGCCCGAGCCTATGCTCGGGCGGCGGCGCGAAGCGCCGATAATCAATGCGGCCCGCCAGGGGCAGGAGCAGCCGAGCATAGGCTCGGCTCTACATGGATCTGTAGCGTCCGAGCCTAAGCTTCGGGCGGCGGCGCGAATCGCCGGCTGTCAGGCGATGGTTTCCAGGCCACCCATGTACGGGCGCAGGGCCTCCGGCACGGTGATGCTGCCATCGGCGTTCTGGTAGTTCTCCATCACCGCGATCATCGCGCGGCCGACGGCCACGCCCGAGCCATTCAGCGTGTGCGCCAGCTCCGGCTTGCCGGTGGCCGGGTTGCGCCAGCGCGCCTGCATGCGGCGGGCCTGGAAGTCACCACAGTTCGAGCACGAGGAGATCTCGCGATAGGTTTCCTGCGACGGCAGCCAGACTTCCAGGTCGTAGGTCTTGATGGCCGAGAAGCCCATGTCGCCGGTGCACAGCAGCACCTTGCGGTACGGCAGGCCCAGCTTCTCCAGCACCACTTCGGCGCAGCGGGTCATGCGCTGGTGTTCGGCGTCGCTGTCTTCCGGGCGGCAGATCGAGACCAGCTCGACCTTCTCGAACTGGTGCTGACGGATCATGCCGCGAACGTCGCGGCCACCACTGCCAGCCTCGGCACGGAAGCACATCGAGTGGGCGGTCATGCGCAGCGGCAGGCGCTCGGCCTCGACGATCTCGTCGCGCACGATGTTGGTCAGCGGCACTTCCGAGGTCGGGATCAGGTAACGCGTGGAGTCGCCCACGGCGGTCTTGAACAGATCGTCCTCGAACTTCGGCAGCTGGCTGGTGCCACGCAGTGAATCGGCGTTGACCAGCAGCGGCACGTTGGTTTCCTCGTAGCCGTGCTCACCGGTGTGCAGGTCGACCATGAACTGGGCCAGCGCACGGTGCAGGCGCGCGATCGGGCCGCGCAGCACGGTGAAGCGCGAGCCAGACAACTTGGCCGCGGTCTCGCCGTCCAGCCAGCCGTTGCGGGCGCCCAGTTCGACGTGGTCGAGCACCTTGAAATCGAACTGGCGCGGGGTACCCCAACGTGCCTGCTCGACGTTGTCGTTCTCATCGGCACCGGCCGGCACGTCATCGGCCGGCAGGTTCGGAATGCCCATCGAGATCGCTTCGATCTTCTCGCGCAGCTCGTCCAGCGCCACTTCCGAGGCCTTCAGCTCGTCGGCGAAGGCAGCAACCTCGGCCATGATGGCCGAAACGTCCTCGCCCTTGGCCTTGGCCTGGCCGATGGCCTTGGAACGGCTGTTGCGCAGGCTCTGCAGTTCCTGGGTACGTACCTGGATGCGCTTGCGATCAGCCTCCAGGGCCTCCAGGGCAGACACGTCGAGCTCGAAGCCGCGGCTGGTGCGCAGGCGTTCAGCGAGGTCGGCGGGCTGGTGGCGGAGCAGGGCTGGATCAAGCATGGCAGGTGTCGTGGTGGGTATCAGGAACGGGATTATCGCTTGTTATACGGATTTCTGCCGCCCGGTTCATTCCCGCCGTGGCAGAATCGAGCCATTCCGTACTGGTCCGGTCCATGTCTGCACCCCGCTCGTCGTCCGCCAAGTCCTTCACTGTGCATATCCCGCGCAACGCCCTGAAGATCGCCGGCATCGCCTTCGGCGTGGGCGTACTGCTGTTCGTGCTGGTCTGGCTGACCGGCCGCAACAAGGAGTTCTTCCGCGCCGACCCGGCCGCGCAGACCCCGCAGGAAACCGCCCAGGTCGAGCCCCTCCCGGAACCGTTGGCCGCTGCGGCCGGTTCCAGCGACATGCCCGATGCCAAGCCGGCCCCGGTCGAGGAAGAAGCGCCGAAGCTGGTCGAAACCGCCCCGCCACCGCCCGCCCCGATCGCTGAAGCAGCCCCGGCCGCACCGGGCCCTGCGCCGGCGGCCACCGGCAACAGCCAGCCGATGCCGATTGCCGGTCAGTCGCCGCCACCGTCCTATCCCGCCGCCGCCCTGCGCGCCGGTGAAACCGGCACCGTGGTGGTACGCGTGGATGTAGACGCCACCGGCTATCCGAACAACGCCACGGTGATCCAGCGCAGCGGTTCACGCGACCTCGACCGTGCCGCGACCGACGCCGTGCGCCGTTGGCGATTCACCCCGGCCCAGAGCAACGGCCAGGCCGTGCCTGGCAGCATTGAAGTGCCGTTCGACTTCAAGACGCAGTAACTGAACGCTCCCCAGCAGGCAAGCTGAACCCTGCCGGTGATGTTGACGCAACGCTGACACTTTCCGTCTGTGGCTCGGGCAACACTGCCCATGTCGTCCATTGACGGAAGGAGTTTGCGATGGCTGTTACCACCCACGAAGACCTTCATTCGCCGCGGTTGCAGCGGGACTCAAGCGTACAGCACAAGAACGCGTCGCCCTGGATGTGGATCGCACTGATCGTGGCGATGTTTGCTGCCGCCCTGCTCTGGCTGCGTCATTCCAGCCAGGAAGAGGTGGCACCTGCGCCGGTCGGCGAGCGCATGCTGCCGGCCCCCGAGCAGGCGGCGGTGACGGACGCAGCGACGCCTGCCGCGCGCCAGGCAACCCCGGCTACTGCTTCGCGGAAGGCCGCGCCGGTAGTGCGCAATCGTGAAGCCCGCCCGCTGGCCAGCAACCGCATGCCCACCTACCCCGCCGCCGCGCTGCGTAGCGGCGTGCAGGGCAGCGTGATCGCCAGCCTGAATGTGGATACCCGCGGCAATGTCGCCAACGCTGCGATCGTCTCGCGCAGCGGCGAGCGCAGTCGTGATCTGGATCGTGCGGTGCTCAGCACCGTGCAGAACTGGAAGTTCCAACCCGCGGTGCAGGATGGCCGCGCAGTAGCCAGCGTGGTGCGGGTCCCGGTGGATTTCCGTACCGAGCAGCGTTGATCGCGAACGAGGGGTTCGTGATGTTTAGACGGAGGCTTCGGCCTCCGTCCTTTTATGCGGAAAGCGTGCCAACCAAGGTTGGCACCTACCGGGAGATGTGAGCGTGCCAACCAAGATTGGCACCTGCCGGGCAATGCGATCCGCCGGGCATGGCCCGGTGCTCGCGATGCCGATCAGGCCAGGTTGAACCCGGCGCTGCGGGCCAGACCATCGAAGTCCGGGAAGGACGTGGCGACGTTGGCGATATCGTTGATCCGCACTTCGCCATCGCTGATCTGGCCGGCAATGGCGAATGCCATGGCGATGCGGTGGTCACCGTGGCTTTCGATGGTGCCGCTGCCCAGGCGCACACCGCCGTGCAGGGTGGCCCCATC
Organism: Stenotrophomonas sp. YJH_SMC_33; assembly: GCF_059372295.1. Classification (NCBI taxonomy): domain Bacteria; kingdom Pseudomonadati; phylum Pseudomonadota; class Gammaproteobacteria; order Lysobacterales; family Lysobacteraceae; genus Stenotrophomonas; species Stenotrophomonas sp. YJH_SMC_33. Next base: position 105,832 of record NZ_JCAFVJ010000011.1, on the reverse strand, counting down.
CTCGGTCTCGTCCACCTGCATGCCCAGCGCGCGCAGGCCGGTGGCCATCGCCGCAAGGCGATCGGATTCCTTCACCCGCAGCTCGGCGGCGCCACTGACCACGGTCCGGCCTTCGGCGGCTGCAGCCGCCACGAACAGCGCCGGGAACTCGTCAATCATGTCCGGCACCAATTCCTCCGGAATGCGTGCCCCCTTCAGCGGGGCATAGCGCACCACCAGGTCTGCCACCGGTTCACCGCCCTGCTCGGCAGGATTCTCTTCGGTGATGTCCGCCCCCATCAGGCGCAGCGCGTGCAGCAGGCCGGTGCGGCGCGGGTTCAGGCCGACCTGCTTCAGGCGCAGCTCGGAGCCGGGAATGATGCTGGCCGCCACCAGGTAGAACGCGGCCGAGGAAAAGTCTGCCGGTACCACGATGTCGGTGGCGCGCAGGCGCTGGCCGCCACGCAGGCGGGCCTTGCCGGGCGAGAATTCGATGTCCACGCCGAACGCCGACAGCATGCGTTCGGTGTAGTCGCGGGTCGGGTGCGGCTCGACAACGCTGGTTTCGCCCTGTGCGTACAGGCCTGCCAGCAACACCGCCGACTTGATCTGCGCGCTGGCCACCGGCGAGGCGAAGTCGATGCCATGCAGCGTCTGGCCGCCATGCACGTGCAGCGGCGGCGTGCCGTCATCCTGGGTGTCGATCTTCGCGCCCATCTGCGACAGCGGGCCGGTGACGCGGCGCATCGGTCGGCCCGACAGCGACTCATCGCCGATCAGCGTGCAGTCGAACGCTTGGCCCGCCAGCAACCCGGCCAGCAGGCGCATGCCGGTGCCGGCATTGCCGCAGTCCAGCGGTGCATCCGGCGCTTTCAGGCCGTCGATGCCGACGCCGTGCACGATGCGCTGCGACGGGCTGGGCGTTTCGATGCGCACCCCCAGCTGGCTGAAGATGCGCGCCGTGGCGCGGGTGTCTTCGCCTTCCAGGAAGCCTTCGATATGCGAGGTGCCATCGGCCAGCGCGGCGAACATCACCGAGCGATGCGAGACCGACTTGTCGCCGGGAATGGTCAGGCTGCCCTGCAGGGGCTGGCCCTTGCGGGCGATCCAGTGTTGCGCGTTGCTCATCGTTCGATAATTCCGTAAACGCCGGCAGCCCGCCGGCGATGCATCAGGGGGTGGCGGCCGGGGCCGCCCAAGCAGCACTCAGGGCACGGCCACAGGATAGGAGCCCAGCACCTTGATCTGCGCCGAGTGCGCTTCAAGTTCGGCCAGCGCCGCCTGCATCGGCGCGTCGTCGATGTGGCCGGCCAGGTCGATGAAGAAGCCGTACTCCCACTTGCCATGGTGCGACGGCCGCGACTCGATGCGGTTCATGCTGATGCCGTGGCGGGCGAACGGGCTGAGCACGTCGAACAGCGCACCGGGCTTGTCATGGATGAACACCAGCACCGAGGTGCGGTCGTGGCCGGAGGTCGGGAAGATGTTGCGGCCCACCACCAGGAAGCGGGTGGTGTTGTCGGCATCGTTCTGGATCGGCTTGGTGACCACCTTCTTCAGGCCGTACACGTGGCCGGCACTCTCGCCGCCGATGGCCGCCGCGTCGTCGGCGTTGCGCGCACGGCGCGCACCCTCGGCGTTGCTCGACACCGGAATCTTCTCGGCCTTCGGCAGGTTGGCGCGCAGCCACGCCGAGGTCTGCATGAACGACTGCGGATGTGCGTAGATGCGCTCGATGTCCTCGATGCGGCCGCTGCGCGACATCAGGTACTGCTGCACGCGCAGTTCCACTTCGCCGCAGATCTTCAGGTTGGAGGTCAGGAACATGTCCAGGGTGATCTGGATGGTGCCCTGCCCCGAGTTCTCCACCGGCACCACGCCGAAATCGGCGTTGCCCGCTTCCACTTCCTGGAACACTTCCTCGATGCTGGCCATCGGCAGGCCCAGCGCGGAGCGGCCAAAGTGCTTGAGCACGGCCTGCTGGCTGAAAGTACCTTCCGGGCCGAGGTAACCGATCTTCAGCGGCTCCTGCTGGGCCAGGCAGGCCGACATGATCTCGCGGTAGACGTGCACCAGCAGCTCATCGCTGAGCGGGCCTTCGTTGCGATCCACCACCATGCGCAGCACCTGCGCTTCGCGCTCGGGGCGGTAGTAGTCGACGGCGGCGGCGAGCTTGCCCTTGGCCTTGCCGACCTGATGGGCGAAGCGCGCGCGCTCGGCGATCAGGCTCTGGATGTCGCGGTCGATCTGGTCGATCTTCGAGCGCACATCGGCCAGCGCCAGCGGCGCCAGGGTGGGTGCCGGGTTCGAGGCGGCCTTGGCCTTGCCCTTCGCCTTGGCGGGCGCGCTGTCCTTGGCCGGTTCGGCCTTCTTCGGCGCCTTCTTGCTGGATTTGCTGCTTGCCATCGGAATTCCTTGTTGCGGGGCCCGCACCCGACGGTGCGCGCCGTTCATTGCTCAGCCGTGACGCTGCTGGAAATCGGCCATGAAGGCGACCAGCGCCTCGGCCCCGGCCAGCGGCATGGCGTTGTACAGCGAGGCACGGATGCCACCGACGACCTTGTGGCCCTTCAGCGCCAGCAGGCCGGCCGCCTTGGCCTCGGCCACGAAGCGGGCATCGAGACCGGCGTTGGGCAGGAAGAACGGGATGTTCATCCGCGAACGGGCCGCATGTGCAACTTCATTGCGGTAGAAGCCGCCGGAGCCGTCGATGGCTCTGTACACCAGCGCGGCCTTGGCGGCATTGCGCCTGGCGAACTCGGCCACGCCGCCCTCGGCCAGCATCCACTTGAACACCAGGCTGGCCAGGTACCAGTTCCAGGTCGGCGGGGTGTTGAGCATCGAATCGCGGGCGACATGCGAACGGTAATCGAAGATGTCCGCGCGCGGCTGGCCACTGCGCTCGAGCAGGTCGCGGCGGATGATCATCACCGCGATGCCGACCGGGCCCAGGTTCTTCTGGGCACCGGCATAGATCACGCCGTAGCGGCGCACGTCCAGCGGCTCGCTGGCGATGGACGAGCTGAAGTCGGCGATCAGCGGAACGTTGCCGGTATCGGGCACATCACGGAACTCGACGCCGTGGATGGTCTCGTTGGCGGTGACGTGCACATAGGCGGCATCCGGCGAGAGCCGCCAGCCGGCGCGCGGCGGCAGCGTGCGATAGCCATCGGCCTCGCTGCTGGCGGCGATGTTGACGTCGACGTAGACACTGGCCTGCTTGACCGCGGTCTTGCCCCAGTGGCCACTGACCACGTAGTCGGCACGCTGGCCCGGGGCGGCGAAATTGAGCGGGATCAACGCCTGCTGGGTGGTGGCACCACCGGACAGGAACAGCACCGCATAGTCGTCGGGGATGTCGAGCAGGCGCCGCAGGTCGGCCTCGGCCTCGGCGGCCACGGACATGAATTCCGCGCCGCGATGGCTCATTTCCACGATCGAAGCGCCGGACCCGTGCCAGTCCAGCATTTCCGCCTGCGCCTGGCGCAGGACCGATTCCGGCAAGGTCGCAGGGCCGGCACTGAAGTTGAACGCGCGCGTCATGTCACACCTGTGGGGCAAGACCCCTAGTATGCCGCAGCGCACCAGCCTTGCGGCCTTGTGGCGCAAGGGAAATTTGGTTTCATTGGAATCCATCGGCAACGCGACCGGGTAGTGCCGGCCGCTGGCCAGCCACCTCACGGATTCAGGGGCGGCGGTTGCCGGCCAGCGGCCGGCACTAGCGTCAGCGCGCGCCGAACCAGAGCAGCAGGCTGAGCAGCGCGGCCAGCAGCAGCGCACTGACCAGCAGCCACGGCCAGCGCCGGACCTTGCGCGGCACGGCCGGCAGCACCGGCGCCTGCTCGGCGTCCTGGCTGGACTCGTCTTCATCCGGCAGCGGGCGCCGGCGCGGGTCATGCGGCACTTCCAGCACAAACCGGTGCTGGCCATCAAACACCACCTGGTCGCCGGCCTGCAGCCAGCAATGGCGCACGGCCACGCCATTGACGCAGGTGCCGTCGGCACTGCCCAGATCGCGCAGCAGCACGCGATCACCATGCACTTCCACGCGGGCGTGTCGTTCGGCGAAGGCCGGATCGTCAATAGCGATGTCAGCGTCGCCGCCGCGGCCGATCAGGCGGGCCCGCGACAGGGTGAAGCTGCGGCCGTGGTGCAGGCCGCCAACTCCGCGCAACAGCCGCTGCTGCTCGTCGCTGCCTTCCTCGTTCTTCGGCGCAGGCGCCTGCAGCAGGCTCTCGACTTCACCTTGCAGGACCATCTCCACGCCGTCCACATACACCGCATCGCCCGCACGCAGCAGCGCCATGCGCCGCACCGGTCGACCGTTCACATGAATGCCGCGGATCCCGTTGCCGACCTGCAGCCACAGGCCGCGATCATCCAGGCAGAACTGCGCCAGCAACAGGGCACCATGGCCGGCATCGCCGAGCCGCACACTGCCGTTGGCCTGGCGCACGATGCGTTGCACCCCGAGCCGCAGCGGCTGGTCGGGCTGTTGTTGTTGGCTGAAGTGAACAAGCAGGTTCTGCACGCGGCGCAGCCTAGCAGGTTGGTCGCCAACGAAGAAGAACCCAGGATGAGTGCTTGGCGCGGAGGCCCTCGATGCGCACAATGCTCGCCCTCATTGATCATCCCCGCCCTGCGCCAGGAGCCTGCATGTCCACCATCGATGTCCGCCACGCCCACGGCCTGCCCGACGCGCAGGCGCGCGCCGCGATCGAGCAGGTCGCCGCCAAGCTGTCCGAGCGCTTCGGCCTGAAGTCGTCGTGGACCGCCGATGTACTGAACTTCTCCGGCAGCGGCGTGGACGGCGCGATCGAACTGCAGCCAGGCGCCGTGCGCGTGACGGCCAAGCTGGGCTTCCTGCTGTCGGCGATGAAGGGCATGGTCGAAGGCGAGATACAGCGCGTTCTGAAGGAAAAGCTGGGCTGAACCCCGGCCGCGGCCATCACGGCCGTGCAACGCCACGGCGCGCTACTCTCGGGGCAGGCCCAACTCCCACGGGAACTGCGATGAACCACTACGAGAACGACGACCGCCGCAACGACGACGCCTCTTTCGGTGACCAGGCCGAGCGCTTTTCGCGCAAGCTGAGTGACTCGGCGCAGCAGGTGTGGCTGGCCGGTCTTGGCGCTCTCGGCCGTGCACAGGCCGAAGGCAGCCGCTTCTTTGACGGCCTGGTGAAGGAAGGCGAAGCCTGGGAAGCCCGCCGCCGTGAGCGCAGCAGCGAACAGGGCCCGGGCTGGCGTGATAACGTCGAGAGCTCGCTGGACGGAGCCCGCGAGAAGGCCTCGGGCACCTGGAACAAGGTCGAGAAGGCCTTTGATGACCAGGTGCAGGGCGTGCTCAAGCGGTTGCATGTACCCACCGCCGACGAAGTGACGGCGCTCGAAGCCCGCATCGATGCCCTGCACGCGCGCCTGGCCAGGCTGGAAAACCGGGCAGCGTCGGGTACCGACGCCCCTGCTCCGGGCAGCCATCAGTCGCCAGGCGGCCTGCCCTGACCGGCTCATTGTTGCAATGCAATAAACTTTGATTGACAATCGCGAGCAACCCGCCAATCGCTTCGGCTGCCGTTTGTTCCCTCCCCTCACGGCTTCAGGATTGGCGGGTTTTTCGTGCCTGTTGTATTCCGAACTGGGCGTTCCATCACGCTTCCTGTCAGGAACCTCCTGACCCGGCCAGGTACCGCGACCTTTACACTGTCGTTCTCCGCTTTCGCTCCTTCCGCCCTACTCCTGCATGCTCCCCTGGATCCTGGCCCTGCTGTCGGCCCTGCTTACCTGTTCCCTGGCTGTTGTCTATCTGTGGTGGATCAAGCGGCGGCAGAAGGAGATGCAACTCGGCCTGCAAGCCCTGGCCGGCATGCACTGGCGCGAGTTCTCGGTACTGGTCAAGCGCATGCTGCGCGAACAGCGCGGCCTGCGTGAACTGAATGACCCGGCGGAGGAATCCCGCGAGCCGAGCAGCGACTTCCTGCTCAGCGACGGCCCCAACCAGTGGCTGGTGTCCTGCAAGCATGGCCTTGCCTACCGTATCGGCACCGCCGCAGTGAACGAGCTGGGGGCTGCTGCGCGCCTGGCCGGCGCCAAGGGCGGCGTGCTGCTGACCGAAGGCCGGATGGAACGCGACGGGCGCAGCGCTGCCGAGAAGCAGGCGGTAGAAGTACTGGACGGTCCGCGCCTGTGGCCGTTGCTGCAGCCCTACCTGCCGGCAGAAATCGAAACCCGTGTGCGCGCCAGCGCCCGCCATGAAGCCCTGCGCCGGATCGCCATTGCCGCGCTCGGCGCGGTCACGCTGGGCCTGCTGGTGGGATTGAGCCTGCAAGGCTTGCATGTGCAGGACACCCCGCCTGTTGCCGAGGTGGCGGACACCCCCGCGCCGGTTGCGCCTGCGGTTGAAGCGGCGCCCGAACCGGCGCCGGCCCCCGCCACCACGCCGCCGGCCGCTGCGCCTGCACCGGCCACGCCCTCAGCCGACGCGCGCAGCAACCCCAACCCGGATGCCGCCACGCTGGAGCGTTTCCAGGCCGATCTGTCCCGCGCCTTGGCCGGCAAGCCCGGTATCGCCAGCGGGGTCTGGCTGACCCGGCAGACGCTGGCGATCAACCGCACGGGCGAGCTGGACGCGGTGTGGCCGCAGGTCTGCGAGGAAGTGCTGCACTACCCCGCCCTGCGCAACGTGCGCATCCAGCTCAACGCCCGCCCCGGCGTGGATGAGCCGGTGCGCTGGCGCCAATGCGCCACGTACTGATGGGGCCGCATCCACGCGTGGCGTGGTTTTACTGAACCCCGATGCGCGACCCCTTGGTAGATCCACGCCACGCGTGGATGCCTTTGCAGAGTTGAGCCACACGCGAACAGCAGCCGAGCATCGGCTCGGCGCCACATGGCGCCAGCTCAGCCCAATGCTGCGAGATGGGCGATGTAACTGGAGCGCGATTCACCCGCCGCTCTGGCCTGCGCATCCAGCCTCGCCAGGATCCGGCGTGGCAGGCTGATATTGACCCGCTCGATGGTATCGTCCAGCAGAGCCGGATCAATGCAGATGTACGCAAGAATCCAACGGATGTCCTTGGATGCCTCGGCGGCGATCTTCTGCGGCGCGGAAGGTGTCGGAATCGGGCGCCCCTCATCCAGGGCCGCATCAATCCAGGCGAGTGCAGCTTCCTCGGCAGCGCTGAGCGCATCATCAAGCGTGTTGGCCGCCGAGAAGCACCCCGGCAGATCTGGAACGACCACACCCCACGCGGTGCGCTCATCGCCTGCCTCGATCAAGACTGGATATCGCATGGGCCCTCCTGCGTCAGTCCTGCGAGCTTCCGCAACGCCTGCACCAGTCCTTTCCCCGGATCCTTCCTTTGGGTGAGGAACGGTGATGATGTGAGGGTGCTGCGGGTGCACGAATACATGATGGGATCCGCGGATCCGGCGACAGATCCAACCTGCCGCTTCCAGATCCCGGATGAGGTCCCTGCTCTTCATGCAGGGCGATACACATCGTACACACGCCCCGACAGAGTTCAAGGCGACAGTCGTTCCGGCCCAGTAGATCCACGCCACGCGTGGATGGAATCCCTATCGCGCGCCCGGCGCGAAGCGCGCGACCAGGTCCCAGGCATCCCCCAGGAACACCTGGCGCACGCGGGTGATCGGCTGTTCGCCACGCCAGGTCAGGCGTTCGATCACCAGGCAGGCGGTACCGGGCTTCACGTCCAGCAGCCTGGCGGTGGCGGTATCTGCCCCCCAGGCACTGATGCGGTGCTGGGCGCGGGTCCACGACACGTTCTGCAGCAGCCAGCTGCCCGGCGCGGTGGTACTGAAATCGACGTCCAGCACCTCGGGCACGCCGACGGGGCTGATCAGGCGATGCTCAAGTGCCAGCGGACGGCCATCGGCCAGGTGCAGGCAACGCATCGCCAGCAGCATCGCGCTGCCGGCCAGTTCCACTTCGCCGGCATTGCCCACTTCAGCCAGACGCAGGTCGCGCTGCAGCAGACGATAGGCGTACTGATGGCCGCGCGAGCCCACCTCCATCGCGATATCGGGAATCTCCAGCGCCACCTGCTCAAGGTGCGGGGGTTGCCGCGCCACGAACGAACCCGCACGACGGCGACGTTCGATCATGCCGCTCTCGGCCAGCGCGGTCAGCACTTTGTTCACCGTCATCCGCGAGCAGCCGTACTGCTCCATCAGCTCGTGTTCGTATGGAATGCGGAAGCCCGGCGCCCACTCTCCACTGAGGATGCGGCTTTCCAGATCGCTGCGGATACGCTGGTTGAGCGTGGCGGACTTGCTGGCCTTCACGTAATGGGGTCTCGGTAGCGGGAGGCGATCAGCCCAGCACGCCGCGCAGGGCGGCGGCGAAGGCGGTGGTGATCGCCTCGCGCTGCAGGTGGCGGCCCTCGGCCACGCATTGGCGGCCATGGCGCCAGACCGATCGCAGCGCGCCATTACGTGCGGCGAACACCCAGCTGTCAAGCCATGCGTCATCCTGTCGCGCCTGCAGCGCGGGGTGCCCGGCATCCAGTTCGACCAGGTCGGCACTGGCGCCCACCTGCAGGCCAGCGGGCACGCCCAGCACCTGTGCACCACCGTGCAGTGCGCCTTCGAACAGGAAGCGACCGGTGCTGCGGGTGGCATCCGGCGCCAGCACGTTGCGACCGCGCAGGGTCAGCCGCTGGCCGTATTCAAGCAGGCGCAGTTCTTCGGCCGCATCGATCAGCACATTGGAATCGGAGCCGACGCCGAAGCGTCCGCCCTCGCGCGCGAATGCCTGCATCGGGAACAGCCCGTCGCCCAGGTTGGCCTCGGTGATCGGGCACAGGCCGGCCACGGCCTGGCTGGCCACAATGGCCGCGCGCTCGTCATCGGTGATGTGGGTGGCATGCACCAGGCACCAGCGCGCATCCACCGGCGCATGGTTGTACAGCCACTGCACCGGGCGCTGGCCGCTCCAGGCCAGGCAGGCCTCCACTTCGCGCACCTGCTCGGCGATATGGATGTGCACCGGGCCGTCGGTTAGCGGCAGCAACGCACTCAGTTCCTCGCCGGTGACCGCACGCAGGCTGTGCGGTGCGATGCCGAGCACCGCGTCGGGCAGCGCGGCCAATGCCGGCTTGGCGGCCTCCAGCAGCTGCGCGAAACCCTCCACGTCGTGGATCAGGCGCCGCTGCGCTGGATTCGGCGCCGCCCCGCCGAAATCGGCATGCGCATAGAACACCGGCAGCAGGGTCAGGCCGATGCCGGTCTGCTCGGCTGCCGCCGCGATCCGTGCACTCATCTCGGCGCGGTTGGCATAGGCGCGACCATCGGCGTCGTGGTGCAGGTAGTGGAATTCACCGACGCGGGTAAAGCCGCTTTCCAGCATTTCCATGTAGGCCTGGGCGGCGATGGCCTGCACCGCGTCCGGTCGCAGGTGGGCCAGGAAGCGGTACATCAGCTCGCGCCAGCTCCAGAAGCTGTCACCGTCACCGCCGCCGATCTCGGTCAGGCCGGCCATGCCACGCTGGAAGGCATGGCTGTGCAGGTTGGGCAGGCCGGGCACCAGGATGCCGACGCGGGTGTCGTCGTGCTGGGCGCCCTGCCCCGTGTGGATCGCCGTGACGCGGCCGTCCTGCACCTGCAGGCGGACATCGCGGGCCCAGCCCTCGGCCAGCAAGGCGTGGGCAGCATGGAAACTGTGCGGGGAACGCGAATCGGACATGGCTGGACAACCCGAAATGGACGCCTATATTGTATAGACATATAAGCACAGCCGCGTTGTGGATGCCATGCACGTCGATACCCTCTGGTCCAACGTCCACCTGATCACCCTCGACGGCGACGGCCTGGGTGTCATCCGCGATGGCGTACTGGCCTGCGCCGACGGCCGCATCGTCCACGTTGGCCCGGCCGGCAGCGACGCCCACCTGAAGCCCACCACCCGCATCGATGGCGAAGGCCGCTGGATTTCGCCCGGCCTGATCGACTGCCACACCCACCTGGTCTACGCCGGCAACCGCGCCAACGAATTCGAGCAGCGTCTGCAGGGCGTCAGCTATGCCGACATCGCCCGTGCCGGCGGCGGCATCGTCTCCACCGTGCGCGCCACCCGCGCCGCGACGCCGGAACAGCTGGCCTGCGAAAGCCGGCCGCGCCTGCTGGCGATGCGTGCCGAAGGCGTGACCACGATCGAGATCAAGTCCGGCTACGGCCTGACCTTGCCCGACGAACGCAAGCAGCTGCAGGTGGCGCGTGCATTGGGTGAGGAATGCCGGGTCAACGTGGTGACCACCTTCCTCGGCGCGCACGCGATTCCGCCGGGCCGCGAGGCACAGGAGTACATCGACGAGGTGTGCGACGTGATGATTCCGGCCATCGCCGCGGAAGGCCTGGCCGAAGCGGTGGATGTGTTCTGCGAAAACATCGCCTTCTCGCCGGCGCAGGCGCGGCAGGTCTTCGAAGCGGCGCGCGCGAACGGGCTGGCGGTGAAGATCCATGCCGAGCAGCTGAGCAACCAGCATGGTGCTGAACTGGCGGCCAGCTTCGGTGCTCTCTCGGCCGACCATATCGAACATCTGGACGATGCCGGCATCGCCGCGATGGCCGCCGCCGGCACCGTCGCCGTGCTGTTGCCCGGTGCCTTCTATTTCACCCGCGATACCACCCTGCCGCCGATCGCTGCGCTGCGTGCGGCCGGCGTGCCGCTGGCGCTGGCCACCGACAGCAACCCCGGCACCTCGCCGCTGACCAGCCCGCTCCTGGCGATGAACATGGGCGCGACCCTGTTCCGCCTGACCGTGGATGAGTGCATCGCCGGCTTCACCCGTGAAGCGGCGCGCGCACTGGGCCATGGCGAGCGTATCGGCCGCCTGGCCGTCGGCATGGACTGCGACCTGGCGATCTGGGACATCGACGCCCCCGCCGACCTGGTCTATCGCATTGGATTCAACCCGCTGCACGCGCGCGTGGTGCGCGGGCAGCCCGACCTGCCTGCCTCCTGGAGCAACACATGAGCAACACCCTGGTTCTTCGCCCCGGCCATGTCACTCTCGCCCAGTGGCGGCAGGTCTATCGCGGTGCACCGCTTGCACTGGATCCGGCCGCGCTGCCGGTAGTGCGCGCCAGTGCTGCTGCAGTCGCCGCCATCGTCGCCAAGGGTGCGCCGGTGTATGGCATCAACACCGGCTTCGGCAAGCTGGCCAGCGTGCGCATCGAGCGCGAAGACCTGGCCACCCTGCAGCGCAATATCGTGCTCTCGCACGCTGCTGGCGTGGGCGAACCGATGCCGGCCAACGTGGTGCGGTTGATGATGGCGCTGAAGCTGGTCAGCCTGGCGCAAGGCGCATCGGGCATTCGCGAGGAAACCCTGCTGCTGCTCGAAGCGATGCTGGTCAAGGGCGTGTTGCCCGTGGTGCCGGCACAAGGCTCGGTGGGTGCTTCCGGCGATCTGGCACCGCTTTCGCACCTGGCCAGCGTGATGCTGGGCGTGGGCGAAGCCTACATCGGTGACGAACGCCTGCCCGCAACCGACGCGCTGGCGCGTGCTGGCCTGCAGCCGATCGAACTGGGCGCGAAGGAAGGCCTGGCGCTGCTCAACGGCACCCAGTTCTCCACCGCCTATGCGCTGGCCGGCCTGTTCGAAATCGAAACCGTGTTCCAGGCGGCATTGGTCACCGGCGCGTTGTCGGTGGAAGCGGCCAAGGGTTCGGACACGCCGTTCGATCCGCGCATCCATGCCATCCGTGGCCAGCGCGGGCAGATCGCCACCGCCGCCACCCTGCGCACGCTGATGCACGGCTCAGGCATCCGCGAATCGCACCGCGACAACGACGTGCGCGTGCAGGACCCGTACTGCCTGCGCTGCCAGCCGCAGGTGATGGGGGCGGCGCTGGATATCCTGCGCCAGGCCGCGACCACGCTGGAAATCGAAGCCAACGGCGTGTCCGACAATCCACTGGTGTTCACCGATACCGGCGAAGCGTTGTCCGGTGGCAACTTCCACGCCGAGCCGGTAGCCTTCGCCGCCGACATGCTGGCGATGGCGGTGTGCGAGATCGGTTCGATCAGCGAGCGCCGCCTGGCGATGCTGGTGGACCCGGCGCTGTCCGGCCTGCCGGCGTTCCTGACCCCGCGCCCGGGCCTGAATTCCGGCTTCATGATTCCGCAGGTGACCGCCGCCGCGCTGGTCTCAGAGAACAAGCAGCGCGCCTACCCGGCCAGTGTTGATTCGATCCCGACCTCGGCCAACCAGGAAGACCACGTGTCGATGGCCGCGCACGGTGCGCGGCGCCTGATGCAGATGGCCGAGAACGCGGCCAACGTGATCGGCATCGAACTGCTGGCCGCGGCGCAGGGCTGCGACTTCCATGCGCCGCTGCGCTCCAGTGCCGCGCTGGAAACCGTGCGCGCCGCCCTGCGCGCGCAGGTGCCGACGCTGGAAGAAGACCGCTACTTCCATCCGGACATGGTGACAGCCACGAATCTGGTGCGCAGTGGCGCGCTGGCGCAGGGCCTGACCGACCTGCTGCCAACCGTGGAACCCCACGCATGAATACCCGTCCCGAATGGCTGACGGTGCACGAAGGCGACGCCCCCCTCATCGTCAGCTTCCCGCATACCGGCAGCGAGCTGCCGCACGACCTGATCGGCGACTACCACTCGCCGTGGCTGGCGCGCCGCGATGCCGACTGGTGGGTGCACGAGCTGTACGACTTCGTGCGCGGCATGGGCGCGACCACGGTGCGCTCGGCGATCTCACGTTCGGTGATCGACCTCAACCGCGATCCCAGCGGTGTGTCGCTGTACCCGGGCCAGAACACCACCGGCCTGTGCCCGCTGACCACCTTCGACAACCAGCCGCTGTACCACGCGGGCCGCGAGCCGGATGACGCCGAGATCGCGCGGCGCCGCGACACATATTTCCTGCCCTACCACGATGCGCTGGCCGCACAGATCACCCGCCTGCGCGCGCAGCACGGTACGGTGGTGGTGTACGACGCGCATTCGATCCGCTCGCATATTCCGCACCTGTTCGATGGCGAGCTGCCGCAGTTCAACCTCGGTACCGCCGGGCCGTCCGGCGCACCCGACACGTCCTGCGACAACGCCTTGAGCGATGTTGTGGAAAACCTGCTGAAGATCAGCGGCATGAGCCAGGTGCGCAACGGCCGCTTCAAGGGCGGCTGGATCACCCGCCACTACAGCAACATCGCCGGCGGCGTGCACAGCCTGCAGATGGAACTTGCCTGCCGCGGCTACATGCACGAGCCGCTGCCCGACCAGGTAGACGAACACAGCTGGCCCACCCCGCTCGACCCCGCCCACGCCGCACCGCTGCGCCACACCCTGGCGCAGGTGCTCAACGCCTGCCTTGAATTCGCTACGAACCGGAGCGCCGCATGACCCGCAACGACCCGTCCCGCACCATTGCCGCGCCGACCGGCACCACGCTCAACGCCAAAAGCTGGCTGACCGAAGCGCCGCTGCGCATGCTGATGAACAACCTGCACCCGGACGTGGCCGAGCGCCCGCAAGAACTGGTGGTGTACGGCGGCATCGGCCGCGCCGCGCGCGACTGGGAGAGCTTCGATGCCATCGTCGAGACGCTCAAGCGCCTGGACGACGACCAGACCCTGCTGGTGCAGTCGGGCAAGCCGGTAGGCGTGTTCCGCACCCACGCCGACGCGCCGCGCGTGCTGATCGCCAATTCCAACCTTGTGCCGCGCTGGGCCAACTGGGACCACTTCAACGAGCTGGACAAGAAGGGCCTGGCCATGTACGGCCAGATGACCGCCGGCAGCTGGATCTACATCGGTGCACAGGGCATCGTGCAGGGCACCTACGAGACCTTCGTGGAAATGGGGCGCCAGCATTTCGGTGGCGACCTGACCGGCAAGTGGCTGTTCACCGGTGGCCTGGGCGGCATGGGCGGCGCACAGCCGCTGGCTGCCGTGATGGCCGGCGCCTCCTGCCTGGCCGTCGAATGCCGCAAGAGCAGCATCGACATGCGCCTGCGCACCGGCTACCTCGACACCTGGACCGACAACCTGGACGAAGCGCTGCGCCTGATCGACGAGTCGTGCAAGGCCGGCACGCCGAAGTCGGTGGGCCTGCTCGGCAACGTTGCCGATGTGCTGGCCGAACTGCTCAAGCGTGGCGTGAAGCCGGACCTGCTGACCGACCAGACCTCCGCGCACGACCCGGTGAACGGCTACCTGCCACAGGGCTGGACGGTCGAGCAGTGGGACGAGAAGCGTGTGAGTGCACCGAAGGAAGTGGAGAAGGCTGCGCGTGCATCGATGGCCAACCACATCCGCGCCATGCTCGGCTTCCACGCGCTGGGCGTGCCGACCGTGGACTACGGCAACAACCTGCGGCAGATGGCACTGGAAGAAGGCGTGGCCAATGCCTTCGATTTCCCGGGGTTCGTGCCGGCCTATATCCGCCCACTGTTCTGCCGCGGCATCGGCCCGTTCCGCTGGGCGGCACTGAGCGGTGATCCGGAAGACATCGCCAGGACCGATGCAAAGGTGAAGGAACTGATTCCGGACAACCCGCACCTGCACCGCTGGCTGGACATGGCCGCCGAGAAGATCAAGTTCCAGGGCCTGCCGGCACGCATCTGCTGGGTCGGCCTGGGTGATCGCGATCGACTCGGCCTGGCGTTCAACGAGATGGTCGCCAACGGCGAACTGAAGGCGCCGGTGGTGATCGGGCGCGACCACCTGGACAGTGGCAGCGTCGCCTCGCCGAACCGCGAAACCGAAGCGATGGCCGACGGTTCCGATGCGGTGTCCGACTGGCCGCTGCTGAACGCCCTGCTCAACACCGCCAGCGGCGCGACCTGGGTGTCGCTGCATCACGGTGGCGGCGTCGGCATGGGCTTCTCGCAGCACGCCGGCATGGTGATCGTGTGCGATGGCACCGAGGCAGCGGCGAAGCGGATTGGCCGCGTGCTGTGGAACGATCCGGCCACCGGCGTGATGCGCCATGTCGATGCGGGCTATGAGATCGCGATCGACTGCGCGAAGGAAAAGGGACTGGATCTGCCGGGAATCCTCGGCTGATCAAGTTCTGGGTAGTGCCGGCCGCTGGCCGGCACCGCCCATGCATTGTCCGTGCCGCCGGCCGCCGTCTGCCCCTTTCTGGTGCTGGGACGCTCTGGTAGATGCCGACCTAGGTCGGCGCTCACTCCGCTACATCAATGCCGAGGCGACCACCGATGCCCTTGCTCGAATACTGTCCGACGCATCATCCTTCAGCGCTTTGATCAAGGAGACGACTTCTGCTGCACCCTTCGTCGAGGCCATGCTCTTCAGATAAGCAATCAACACATTTCTGTGTAGATCACTATTAAGCAATCTGCAGATGAAAGTCTCCAACCATTCTGGTGCCACGCGACGCATGTGCGGAGCTGATTGGACAAGCGCGGAAACCATGCTGTCGCCGTCACTTGCCTCGACAAGATGAAGAAGGCCCCACATGACTTCATGATGCGGAGTGTCATCGGCGAACATCGAGAAGAGAACTTCCAGCTCCCGACTGGAGAACCCCAGACCTGATAGCGCCTGAACCGTCCGGTCAAATACCGCAACCTCTTCTGAAGTGAGCATTTGCGAAGCCCGCAACAGCTCGTCCAGAAGTTGGCTCTTGATCAAAGCGTCGTTGGTGGCAGTTGGCACTGCTTGCACCTGTCCATCAATGGAGTGGCATTCGATTGTACGCGCGCACCAAGACAACTCTGGTGCTGGAGTGAAACGCCGCCGGGCATCGATCGAATCGATGCTCAAGCCAGCGCCTGAAGCATCGCCGCATGGGTGGAGTCGTCTAAACCCGCTTAAGACTATCGCGTCGGTGTGGGCTGAGGCACTCTTATATCTGGTGCCTCATCAGTCGCGAAGAGCTGTTTACGACAGGCCATTGGAAATTCACGCATTCACATAGGCGCCCGCCTCCGCTTGACCCGTCGACCGCCGCTGATCAACATGCGCCATCACCGCTGATGGATCATCGCGATGTACCGCACCCTTGCTGCTGCATTGCGCTGCGCCCTCTTGGCCGCTCCGATCGCTTCGGCGCATGAGTCCCCCGGCGATCTTTCCAATCAGCTCGACACCCAACTGCAGGTCAACCGCGAGTGCTACGGCATTGCCGGCCAGGCGGTGCTGGTCGCACACAACGACCAGGTGCTGTACCAGGGCGCCAGCGGCGAACGTGATCGCGCTACGCACACACCTGCCGCCGTCGATTCCATCTTCGCCGCGCAGTCCATGGCTAAATTGCTGACAAGCACGCTGGTGATGCAACTGGTGGACCGGGGCAAGGTGGATCTTGACGCGCCGGCCAGCCGTTATGTTCCGGACCTGCCGATTGCATGGCAGGCGATCCACGTGCGTGATTTCCTCAACCACAGCTCGGGTATCGGCGAGTACTACAACCGGGTGGATAACCGCTGGGTGAGCAAGGGCTACCCCGGTGTAGCGCCTGACCTTGGCACTGCGCTGAAGGTGGCCGGCGCTGCACCGATGCAGTTCGCCACCGGCAGCCGCGTGCAGTACACCCAGGCGAACTACCTGGTGCTGACGGCGTTGCTGGAAGCGCACTATCGCAAGCCCTACCCGGCCATCGCACGCGAACGCATCCTGCAGCCTTTGAAGATGGCCAGCACCTCGTGGGGTGTCACCAGCGTGCCAGCCACGCGCGCGGCGGTGCCGTACATCGGCAAGGACGGCCAACTGCAGCCGGCCAATGAAGACCCTTGGCCGGACTACGGCTGGGGCCATGCCGACCTGCAGACCACCGTGGGCGACATGAACCGCTTCCTGCAAGCACTGGCCACCGGCAAGCTGGTGCGCACGGCGACCTTGGAAGAACTCTGGCAGCCGCAGAAACTGAGTGGTGGCGGCAGCAATTTCTTCTCCACCGGCTGGGACACCACCCGCAGTGACGGCTACACCCAGGTCGGCCATGATGGCGGCACCCGTGTACGTACGCGATTGGCCTACAAGGGCACGCTGGCCAGCGGCTACTGGGTATTCGTTTACCTGACCAACGGCAGCGCCCGCAATGTCTGGTCGAGCACGCTGGTGGAAAGCACGATGGCGGTGGCCGCGCCGCAGGAGTTTCCGCATGCGGTACTGTCCGAGCGGCTGATCGCGTATGCGCTGGACGATGACGCAGGCGCTGCCCAGGCGATACGCAGCTGGTTGCGCGATGACAACCGGGTGACGGGCAGCGAGCTGGAACGTGCGATCAACGCCAGTGGCTATGCCATCCGCGAGAGCCTTGGTGCACGCAGGGCGTTGAAGGTATTCGCCCTCAACACCGAGCTGTATCCGGATTCGGCCAATGTGTGGGACAGCCTGGCCGAGTGTCATGCGGCATTGGGCGAGAAGGAAGCAGCTGATCAGTTCTACGCAAAGTCGAAGACGCTGACGAAACCCTCGCCATAAACCCTGCTGTAGAGCCGAGCCCATGCTCGGCTGCTCTTCGTCGCGATGGCAGACAACCGGCGCTGCGCGATTAGCCGAGCGCGGGCTCGGCTCTACAGGAACGCGGCGGGCGGCCATACGCCGCCGATGGGTGACGTGGCGCCGTCGACCTGTTAACTTGCGCGCAACTTTCGTGGTTTACAGCATTCCAGCATGTCGCTCTCGTTGTACCGCCCCACCCGATCACCGCTGGTCCTGGCCGTTTCCCTCGGCCTAGCTTCCACCGCCGCTGCGGCCCCACAGGCCACCACGCTGGATGCCGTGCACGTCACCGCTGCCACTGATGCCAGTGCCCAGGCGCGCGAGGCATTGAAGCGTGTACCCGGCGCCAGCAACGTCATCGACGTGGCCAAGGCCGACAGCCGCCTTTCCAGCAGCGCCGATGTGCTGGCCTACCAGCCCGGCATCAGCGCGCAGTCGCCGGGCAACGAGGGCACCAGGATCTCGATCCGCGGTTCGGGCATCAACCGGGGCCCCGGCGCGCATGCCTCAGGCATTGCGGTGTCGATCGACGGCCTGCCACTGACCGGCCCGGGCGGCACGCCCTACGAGCTGCTGGAACCGCTGTGGTTGTCGCGCGTGGAAGTGCTCCGCGGCGCCAACGGCTTCGAACGCGGCGCGCTCGCGTTGGGCGGCGCCATCGACTACGTCAGCCGCAGCGGACGTGATTCGGCGGGCGTGCAGCTGCACTACGAAGCCGGCAGCCGTGGCTACCAGAAGCGCGGCATCAGTTGGGGCGGCGCCAGTGGTGATGTCGACTACTTCCTGGCTTACACCGATACCGAGTTCGATGGTTATCAGCGCCATGCGCGCGGCGACGGCAAGGGCGCGATGGCCAACATCGGCTGGCAGATCACGCCCGACCTGCAGACACGTTTCTTCGTGCGCTACCGCGAAACCAATCACGAAACGCCCGGTCGCTTGACCCGCGATCAGATCCGCAACGATCCGCATGCGGCAAACGCGGCCAACCTGGCCATCGATGCGCGCCGCCCGCAGCCGGGCAGTACCTGGGTGGGCAATGTCACCACGCTGCAGATCGACGAGGATTCTTCGCTGCAGGCCGGGCTGGTCTACCACACGTACCCGATGGACTTGAACGAGAGCCTGTACCGCCAGCAGCTGGACTACGCCAACCTCAACGCCACGCTGGACTACCACCACCGCCACCGGCTGTTCGGCCTGGACAGCCAAACCACGATCGGTCTGCGCGTCACCCACGATCTGGACGCCGATGTGCGCGAGTCGCTGCGCTTTGCCAGCAACGGCTATGCCGCCGGTACGCGCACGCGTGACTTCCGCCACCACGGCACCGACAGCACGCTGCACGTCGGCAATACCCTCACCTTCAACGACCGCCTGCGCATGCAGACCGGGCTGGCACTGATCAGCACCCGCCGCGACGTGCAGGTGACCTGGCCGAGCAGCGGCGGCCGCCTGCGCGACCACGACTGGGACTACGCGCCGCGACTGGGCTTCACCTGGCAGCACAGCGCGCAGACGCAGTGGTTCGGCAACCTCAGCCGCTCGGTGGAGGCGCCGCACCCGTGGTCGATGATCTGGGGCTCGAACCAGTACTTCGGGCCGGGCAATGGCCCGTCTACCGGCCGCCAGCGCGCGCCGGTGCCGATGCAGAACCAGACCGCCACCACGCTGGAACTGGGCGCGCGCGGTGACGCGGCGCTGGGTCGCTGGGAACTGACCGGCTACTACGCCCACGTGAACCATGAATTGTTGAGCGTGGAGCTGCAGCCGGTACCGAACCTGTTCATCGCAGAGAACAACGCCAGCCCCACCGTGCACCGTGGCATCGAAGCCGGATTGGACAGCACACTGTGGCGGGCCGCGCCGGGGCGCCTGTCGTTGCGCCAGGCGTACACCTTCAGTGATTTCGGTTACCGCCACGATGCGCGCTTCGGCAGCAACCGCCTGCCGGGCCTGCCGCGCCACAGCTACCAGGCCGAGCTGCGCTTCGATCATGCCTCCGGCCTGTACGCCGCGCTGAACAGCGAATACGCCTCGCGCATCGCGGTGGACTACGCCAACAGCTACTGGGCCGATAGCCACGTGATCTTCGGCAGCCGCATCGGCTACGAGGCACCCGGTGGTCGCTGGCAGGCCTGGGCGGAGATGCGCAACATCGGCAACCGCCACTACGCGGCCACGGTCACGCCGGGCTACGACGACGCCGGCAAGGATGTCGCGCGCTCGACGCCAGGCGAAGGCCGTGGCGTCTATGCGGGCGTGCGCTGGCGCTTTGACTGATGGCCGCAGGCGGCGCCGGGTCTGACCCGGCGCCGTCGTTCCAGGGTCAGCCGATACGCCAGGCCGGCAGGCGTTCGCTGCGCTTCCAGATGGAAGGCGCGAAACCAATCAACACCAGCGCCGCCAGCCACTTCGGTGAGGTAGTGAGCAGTGTCGAGGTGAGCGAGCCACCGACGGGGGCGGCCATTTCCTGCCACGGGTTGTAGCCCAGGTAGACGACGCTGCCAGCCCACCACAACAACGCCAGGCCGATGCCCACCAGCAACAGAGCCAGCGTGCGGCAGGTCCAGCGCTGCGACGTGCTGCCCCATTCCCGCGACGCTGCGATCAGCAGACCCACCACCAGCAGCGACACTAATGCAACCAGCCCGATATCGACTTTGGGCCCGATGCGTTCATAGCTGCAGGCGCGGCATTGCGCCTCTTCCGTGGCAGTGGCGGCTTCGGCGCCATCGGCCTGCCCGGCTGCGGGCTGCGCCAGCGCTGCAAACGGCATCAGTACCGCCAGCAGCGTCACCATGATCCAACGAAACAACGTCCTGTTCCTGCGTGCAGCGACATCCATGCGCTTGTCCTTGTCAGGGTTGGTTGAAGCCGGGCCACGTTCCGAGGCCCCCGGCGGATAATAGCGCAGAGTCGGGCAGGATCGAAAACTGCGCGTGCCTCTACGGCTTGGGGAGTACCAGGGGCGGACGGGCGCTGGCCGATCGCCGGCCTGGTATGGGCCATGACGCGCTACGGCATGCGATTGGCAACTTCAGCGGGCTGGCGCCGGAATGCCCGGCTGCTTCACGCCGGCCGCGCCTTGGTCACCGCCTCGATGCGATGGCCCTCGGGGTCGACCACGAACGCCGCATAGTAGGAGTCACCGTAATCGGGGCGCAGTCCGGGCGCTCCATTGTCAGCGCCTCCGTTGGCCATGGCTGCTGCGTGGAACGCATCCACGGCCGCTGCGGACACCGCAGCGAACGCCACGTGGAAACCGGGGCCCGGCGCTGCGGCGTCATCACGCAGCTTCAGGCAGAACGCGTCTTCATCATCGGCCACCCCATAGCCGATCGCGGTCTCGTCCTCGAACACCCGGCGGTACCCGAGTGCGGCGAGTGCGGCATCGTAAAAGCGGCCTGCGGCGTCGAGGTCACGGACGCCGAGGGAAAGGTGGTGCAACATGCAGACATCCTTGCCGGGCACGCAGTCGTGCGTTCGGGTGCATTCTAGCGCTCAGGTGGCGCGGCGGCCTTCAGCAACTGCGCTGCGACCTGGTCGAACGGGGCGATGTCCTGCAGTGCGCGGCACATCGCCACGGCGCCTTCCACGCTGGCGATGACCAGGCTGGCCAACCCATCCGCCACAGCAGGTTGGTGGCCGTCGGCAATGAAGGCTGCGGCCAGATGCCCCTGCCAACGTGCGAACACTTCAGCAGCTGCTGCACGGGGCTGGCTCGGCACTGCCTCCACCGGCTCCTCCACGGCAGCGGCCAGTACCGGACAGCCCGCCCGGAACCCGGAGCGCAGCAGGCGCTCGCGCCACATTGCCAGGAACTGCTGCAGGCCCTGCACCGCCCCTCCCTTCAACAGCTCGACGAGAAGCGCCTCCACCTTGTCGCCAGCCATGTAGGTGGCGCGCGCCAGAAGCTCCTGCTTGCCGCCAGGAAAATGGTGGTAGGTGGAGCCCAACGGCGCCTCGGCCAGCTTGGTCACCTCACGGATGCTGGTGGCATTGAGGCCTACCCGCGCCAGCATCAGTGCTGCGGCATCAATCACCCGTTGCGGGGCATCAGAGGGTCGTGGACTCACGGCGATCGCCTTGCTAAGACAGTCGTCATAGATTAGCGTACCGGCCGTTCTATAACAGTCGTCATAGCCATGAATCTCTGGTTCCGCCTGCTCCATCTACTGCTTTGCAGCCTGTTCCGGCCCAAGCTGGAGGCCCCGTTCGGGGTCTCACGGCTGCAGTTCCGGGTACTGCCCAACGACCTGGACAGCAACCTGCACATGACCAACGGCCGCTACTGGAACATCTTCGATCTGGGCCGGCTGGACCTGATCCTGCGCATGGGCCTGGGCCGGGTGGCGCTGCGCGAGAAGTGGGCACCGATCGTCGGCGCTGGCACCATCCAGTTCCGCCGTGAACTGAAGCCGTTCCAGCGCTTCACCCTGGAAACACGCCTGGTCGGCTGGATCGGCTCGCGCGGCATCATGGAGCAGCGCGTGCTGATCGGGCCCGAGCAGAAGATCGCCACCCGTGCGCTGCTGGTCACCGGCATCTACGACCGTCGCGCGCGCCAGTTCCTGGGCATGCCGAAGATGATGGAAGCGATCGGTGTGGTTGCCCCGCCGTCGCCGCCGCTCAGTGCAGCCGCCGAGGCGCTGCTGGCGGCCGATGCGGCGTTGAAGCAGGACGACGCCTGAGGCACCTCAGCCTACCTTCGGCATGTTCTTGGTCACGCAATGGATGCCGCCACCGCCACCGGCGATCGCATCGATGTCCACCTGTTCGATCACACGACCGGGATACATGTCTTCCAGTAGTTCACGGCAGTAGCCATCGGCTGCGTCGTCACCGAACTGCGGCGCGACCACCGCGCCGTTGATCGGCAGGTAGTTGATGTAGCCCATCGCCAGATCATCGTTGTCGCGGGTATGCACGTTGTCGCGCCCGTCCAGCGGCGGCGGCAGCGTGTGCACCTGCAGACGACGGCCATCGGCATCGGTGGCGACGCGCAGAATCTCCAGGTGCTCGCGGGTCAGATCGTAGTCGTAGGACTGCGGATCGTCGTCCAGATTGGCGATCACTACGCCCGGACGCACGAAGCGCGCATAGAAATCCACGTGTGCGTCAGTGATGTCCTCGCCGGCGATGCCGGGCAGCCAGATCACCTTGCGCAGGCCGAGGTGGTGCATCAGCTCGGCCTCGATATCCGCGCGCGACCAGCCGGGATTGCGATTGCGGTTCACCCAGCAGCTTTCGGTGAGGATGGCCGTGCCATGGCCATCGACTTCGATGCCGCCACCCTCGCCCACCAGATCGCTTTCCAGCAGCGTGGCACCGGTCACCTGCGCCAGCCACGGTGCCACCGCACCATCGTTGCGCGCGCTCTGCTTGCCGCCCCAGCCATTGAAGTTGAAGTCGACCAGCCCCAGTCCGCCCTGGCCATCGGTGACGAAGCAACCGCCGTAATCGCGCACCCAGATGTCATCCAGCGGCACCTCGAGGAACTCGATGTTGTCGCGGCCGCAGCGGTCCTGCGCCTGCTTCCGCTGCGCCGGCCGGCACAGCACACTAACGGGCTGGTGGCGGGCGATGGTGCGGGCCAGGCGTGCCACGGCGGTGTTCACCGCATCGGCCTGCGCGCCCCACACCCGCGGTTGCGCGGCGAAGGCCAGGAAAACGCGTTCCTGCGGCCCGTGCTCGTCCGGCATGCGCCAGATACCCGCACCCGGCCCCGCTGCGGATACGCGCGTCGGCAGCCCCGCCAGCCCGAGGGCGGCCAGGCCGCCAAGGCCAGCGGCGCCCGCCAGCTGGGTGAGGAAGCGACGACGGCTGCTCATGACGGGCTCCAGGGCCGGTGTGGGATGGACCTATGCTGCGCTTGCGTATCGATAAGAACAAACGATAGATTCAGCCATCAATTGAACAGTTTTACTTATCTGAAATGCTGAAGCATTGGCCACCGCTGAACGCGCTGCGTGGTTTCGAGGCCGCCGCCCGCCTGGGTAGTTTCCACAGGGCGGCCGAGGAACTGCATCTGACCAGTCGGCCATCAGCCAGCAGATCCGGGGCCTGGAAGCCTCGCTGCAGCAGCCGTTGTTCTTCCGGCAGGGCCGCAGCGTCACCCTCACCGACGCCGGCATCGACCTGCTGGAAACCACCCAGTCCCTGCTGCGGCAGCTGGCCAGCGGCATCCGCCGGCTCGATCAGTACTGCAAGCCGAATCAACTGATCGTCAACACCAGTCCAGCCTTTGCCCGGCATTGGCTGGTGCCGCGCCTGGCCAGCTTCCACCGCCTGCATCCCGACGCCGACCTGTGGCTGCTGACCAGCGAGGAGGCACCGGATATGACCACGCAGACGCTGGACGTGGCGGTACGCGATGACCTCGACTCACAGGCGCAGTGCCAGCATCGCGTGCTGCTGCAGGATCGCCTCTTTCCGGCCTGCCATCCGGCCCTGCTCGCCACGCCTGTGCACGAACGCCTCACCCTGCATGGCGAGCGCGAAATGGACTGGAGCCAGTGGCAGGTGCAGGGGGGCGCCGATGTCGGCCAGCGCCGCGAAGGCATGAACTTCTCCGAACCCGGGCAGCTGCTGGATGCTGCCTGCCAAGGGCTGGGTATCGCCCTGGTCAGCGAGCTGCTGGCGGCACGCGCCTGCGATCAGGGGCTGCTGCAGCCGCTGGATGAGGCACGCGTGCGCGGCCCGCGCTGGAGCTGGCTGGTGCATGAGGACAGCGCAGCCGATCCGCTGGTGATCAGTTTCTGTAAGTGGCTGCTGGCAACAATGTCGCTCAAGTAGTACCCCGCCACCTGTAAGCACAGACTTCACGCGACTTTAGATTGCATCCTTCAGAACACGCTTCAATCTGCGCGAGTGCGATTCAACCGCTTTCCAATTCCAATCCCTCACGGGAGGAAGATCGATTCCACCGCGCTCTCTGGCGAAGGCGCCGCGTTCGGACATGCGATAGATACTTGCCAAGCTACTGGCGTCTTGATTCACCGGCAGAAAAACGTGTATTAGCCCCCATCCTGCAACGCTCGAGCGCATCTTCCCGCGATCTGGCCCCTTGGTCAGCTCAAATTCTCGGATGGTGACGTCACCGTCCATATCGGGATATCTCACTCCGACAAAAACCGCTCCTCCTTTTACCTGCCGGAGCAATTCCGCGTAGCTGCATAGATCCTCTGCGCTACCGAATCGCTGGAGGGTCTCGCCCGGTGTGGAGTAGATTTCGGTAACCAACGACGGTGCGCGCTTGAAAATTGCGCGCGCCACAATCTCTACTACCGTGAGCGAAACAGCACCCATCGTCCCTCCCGATCCAAATCAGCCATTCTGCAGCAAACAAGCGCCAGCCATTGCGGCGTATGCGTCAGTGTCTGACGTTCCAGCCTGACTATCGTGCTCCAGCATTCATGTCCTTGAGAGCTCGGCCAATCGCCGCCTCGGCCAACGGCGCCATCACCGCATAGCCCTTCGCCGTGGGATGCACGCCATCCTCGGCCAGCTGCGGATCGAGCCCTCCGGCGGCATTGGCCATCGGCGTGTGGTAGTCCAGATAGACCAGCTGCTGTGCATCGGCATGGCGCTTCAACGCCGTGTTCAGCGCACGCACCTTGGGCGCAGGCGCGATCCCGGGCATCCATGGGTAATCGCTGACTGGCAGCACCGATGCCAGCACCACGGCGATGCCATGTGCACGCGCCAGGTCCACCATCGCGTGCAGGTTGTCTTCGATCATCGCCTGCGTGGATGGACCGGTGTTGCCTGCAATATCGTTGGTACCGGCCAGGATCACCACCACCTGTGGCTTCAGCGCCAGCACGTCTTGCGGGAAGCGCACCAGCATCTGTGCCGTGGTCTGGCCGCTGATACCGCGGTTGAGCCAGCCCTTGCCGGGGAAGAAAGCCGCGCTGCCTTCCCTGCCCCAGCCTTCGGTGATGGAGTCGCCGAAGAAGACCACGCGTGGCTGGCCCGGCGCCGCCGCGGGCAGTCGCGCGTTGGCATCACGATAGTGCTGCAGCTGCGGAAAATCGGCCAGGCGCTGCTGCATGAAACGAACCTCGTCTGGGCGCAACTGGTCGATGGGCGTCTGCAGCAGCGGATTGACTGCGACGACTTCGGCGGCACCCAGCGGAGAAGCCAACGCGAGGCCCAACGTCACGACGGTTGCAGCGGCAAGCTCAACAGGTCCACGCATGCGGGTACTCCTGAAATCATCTTGCGCAGTCTAACGCCCTGCCCTGTGCTCAGCGTGCAGCCGTACGCGCCGCTACACCCGTGACTTTCGCCGGCATCCACATGCCGGGCGTCCAGCCACTGGCAGCCAGGATCGGCTTCGGGTTGTCCTGCTGGATCAGCGCACGCACCGCATCACGCTTGTCCTTGGCCTGCAGGTAGTAGGCTTTGGCGATGCGGTAGCCCACCCAGTAGCCCAGGTCATAGGGCTCCTGCGAGCCCGGCTTGTAGTTGTACAGCCATGGCGACAGATCGGTGCTGTCCAGATCCAGCGCGAAGGCGCTTTCGATATGCACTTCCCGGCCACGGGTCCAGGCCGCGTGACGCCCATTGCCGACGTTGCCGGAAATCAGTTCGGCGATGAACTCGGCGATGCCCTCGCCCAGCGAAACACGCAGCACTGTCGCGCGCGGGTCACCCGGCTCGAAGTCGATCAGGCCGGTCTGCTGGATGTGCACGTATTCGTGTGCGATCACATGCACGAAGCGGTCCTGCACATTGGGATTCATGAAATCGGCTGCGCACAGCGCTTCCAGGCCGATGATCACCCCGCTTTTCGAGGTCAGCCCGACCGGACGGCCACGGCCCACCGCGATGGTCACCGGCGGAAACGCGGCCTGTGGGTAGATCGCCTGCAGGTTGGAAAACACCTGCGTCAGGCGTTGCTTCACCGCTGGCAGTTCGGCCAGGCAGCTTCGTCCCTGCGCATACAGTTCCGGCTGCTTGGCGATGGACTCGGCAATGCGCTCGGGGGTGACCCGGCGCACCTTCGCCAGTTCGGCCAGGCCCGCCGAACCCTCGGCCAGGTATCCACGCAGCTGCGCAACGCTGGGCTTGCCGCCAGCGCTGTCATAAAGTGCATAGAAACGGCTGACATCCTCGGTGAGGATCTGCGGCCCTGCCGGTACCGCTGCGGTGGCCACGCCTACCGCCCCGGCACAGGCCAGGGCCAACAGGCCGCGCAGGATCATGAACATCGCTCCGTCCTTGGTGGAGTGCATGCGAAGCGCGCAATCTATCACTCCGCCCGGCCCACTGCAGCAGGCGGATGCGGGCGCACCGGCGCTGTGCCAGACTCGCTTCGGCACCTGCCATGGAAGATGGAGCACCGCACGATGATGATCGTTCCCGCGTACTGGGCCGAAGCCCGCCTGCAGGCCCGTTTCCGTGGCCGGCCGGTGGTGGTGCGCCGCTTCGGCTGGTCCGACGAAGGCCCTGCAGAGGCGCAGGTGCACGCCGACCGCCGCGCCAACGAAGCCCTCAATGCCATCCTCGCCGGGCAGGCGCTGCCGCGCCGCGAAGTGCGCAGCAACTACGGCGTGGAGGGCGTGCCGATCCGCGAGCAGATCGTGCAGCGCGACGGCGACGTCATCATCACCCGCAACAGCTATGGCGCACTGTGCCTCAACAGCCCGGACGTGCTGTTCGCCGACATCGACCATGCGCAGCCACCGGCGGGTTGCGTGATGCCCGCTGTCATCGCCGCAGCGCTGCTGTTTGCTGGCGCTATCGTCGGCACCCTGCTGTGGCACTGGCTGGTGGGACTGGTATTGGGCGTGGCGGCCGTAGTGCTGGTGAATGCCGCGATGCTGATGCAGCGCAGGCGGCGGCTGGCCGCCGCCGGTGGCGCCGAAGGTGTGGCGCTGCAGCGGGTCGCGGCCTTCAGCGAACAGCATCCGGACTGGCATCTGCGCGCTTACCGCACGCCTGCGGGACTGCGCGTGCTGGCGATGCATGCCACCTTCTCGCCCGAGGACGAGCAGCTGCAGGCGTTCTTCAAGGCACTGGGCACCGACACCTTGTACGCGCGCATGTGCCGACTGCAGCACTGCTTCCGTGCGCGGCTGACACCGAAGCCGTGGCGCGTCGGCCTGCGTTATCGCATCCGCCCGCCGGTGGCCGCGTGGTCCGCCGAACAGGCCAACAACCCGGACCGTCTGGCCTGGATTGCCGAATACGAAAAGAAGAGCGCTGGCTTTGCCGCGTGCACCTACCTGCGCAGTTTCGGTGATACCGCGCGCATCCATGCCAAGGCCGAGCACGTGCGTGCGCTGCACGACCGCCTGTCGCACGCGCAGGACCGTCTGCCGCTGGCGTGAGCGCAGCAGGCGCTCAATCAGCGCCCTGTACGAACGGCTGCCCTGCCAGGGTAGTGCCCAGCCGCATCGCGACCTGCTGCCCGCCCTTTTCGAAGGTTGTTGCGCATTGCTTGGCGCCCTTCTGGCATCCAACTTCCGGAAAGCCCTCGAGTGACTCAGGCGCGCCCTGGACCGGACTCGCCTGCCACCCTGCCGCATCCATCAGGCGCTTGGCCTTGGCATAAGGCATGCCGGCAACAATGCCCAGCTGCGCCAGTTCGGAGGGGAGTGATTGCGCATGCAGGATCGGCGTCATCACCAGCGCCAACACTGCGGCGATACGTTTGGACTTCATTGGTGAAACCCCTGGCAGACAGCAACAGGCCTGCAGCGTATCGCAGCTTCCGCACGCCATTGCACCCGCATCACATACGGTTACGCAATCGCAACGGCCGATGACACGAGGTCACCCCGGGGCCGCATCCGGTTCGCTTCGCGCGCAGCCAGCGCATTGCTGGCCGAGTCGAGGACCGCGGAAAGCGCGTCCGGCTCGCTGCGCACCGCGTACATCACCCGGGTGCCGGTCAGCAGCAGGCTGTCGCCTCAGCGACCGCGCTGGCGCTCGATTTCCGCGTGCAGTACCTGCAGCTGCGCCAGGTACTGCTGGAAGATGCCCAGATCCTCCTCGACCAGGCGTGGCCAGTCGGGCTTCGCATTCAGCAACTGCTCGACCTGCTGCTGCGGCGGGCGATCAAACCCTTCGCCCAGGACGGCCAGGTAGCGCTCCCTGAATCCCTCCGGATCCTGCTGGTCCTGTGCGAAGAGCTGCACCGCAATCAATCCGGCATACAGGTAATTGGCCAGGTAAAGCGGATCCTCATACATCAGCCGCTTGGATACCCAGGTGCTGCGCAGCTCGGGATACTGCTCCGATGCGCCGCCATACCGGCCCAGTACCTTCACCGTCATCGCATCAAGCGCGTCTGCGTTGCCAACCTCATCGGCGGCCACTTGCTGATAGATGGACTGTTCCAGATCGGCCTCTTCAGACGATACGAACAGCTGCAGGATGATGTCATCGAGCAACGACTTCAGGTAATACGCCTTGGCACGTGGATCGCTGGCCTGCCGATAGAGCTGATCGCGGAACTTCAGTTCGTTGTAGATGGCGAAGGCCTCGGTCAACCACTTGTTGCCGTTGCGCTGGAACGAGGATGCGCCACCGCGCTGCATCCACTGCCCATGCATGGCATGGCCGGCTTCGTGAGCGATCTGGACATCCCCCTCCAGATCGCCCTGTCGATGACCAACGAACAGCAGCGAAGGCGCGCCAGGGGCGCTGATCGAAAACGCATCCATCGCGCGCCGCCCTGCCGATCCACCCAGATCCATGTGTCCGCCCGCAGGATCGAGCAGCCCGCGCAGCCCTGTCACGTAGTCCGGCCCCAGCACCTGCATCGATGCCGCTGCCGCATCACGCAATTGCGCCAGGTCAAGCGGCGGAGGGATATAGCCCGCATCAGGCAGGCCCATGTCCCAGATCCTTGGGGAGGCCTGGCCCATGCGCTCAAGATGGGTCAACTGCATCTGTTGATAGTTGCGTCGCAGCGGCGCGTGGCGCGCTACTGCCGCCAGTGTCGCGTCGACGGCGGCCTGATCCAGGCCCATGTGCCGGTAGCTGCGGTCAGGCGCAGTTCCATCGCCCTGCAGTTCCGACGCTTGCTCGTTGAGGCGGACCAGGCCCAGCAGCACCGTTGCCATTTCGCGGCGCCGCGACGCCATTCCCTGCCAGTAAGCACGCCATGCCGCTTCGCGCAGTGAACGGTCCGGCAGGCGGGAAAGGGCTCGCGCATCGGTGCGGCTGTCAAACGTGCCGCCTTCATGTTCGAAGCGCGCAAAGGGCGCCGATTGCAGCAGCTGCCGGTGCAGTCGCCCGAAGCTGTCCAGCGCCGGGTCGGCCAACGTGTCGACCGCATCCACCAGCGCGGCATTGGCCGGCTGCACACCCTCCCGCAACGCCCGTTCACGCAGGTCGGCATGCGGCTCGATCCAGGCAGCCTGCGCGGGCGCATCACGTAATGCCTGCTTGGCAATCGCCGCGATGCGTCCACATGTGCCGGCCACTTCGCCCTGGGTGTTGGCCAGCCGGGCATCATCAGCATTGCGCGCTGCCTGAAGATGCAGGTAGCCATGGTGCCGGAGGCACTCGCCATACAGCTGCTCGGCCTGCTGGAACCGCACGTCTGGCGGCGCCTGAAGGGCCTTGAGGGCATCGGTGCTGCGCTCGAGGTTCTGCCATGCCTCACGTTCAAGGGAGGCGCTGCCAAAGTAGCTGCGGTCATCTGCCCGCAGAGCCTGCGCTTCCACTCCGTGTGTCATCCCGGCCAACAGCGTCGCGATGACAAAAGTGATGGCGCGCATTCCATTGCGATGCATCGATGTCTCCTGGTCCGTTTCCATTCCCAGCTTAGCAGCCCGGGTGGCCCCGCATGCCGCATGGCAGGTGGCTTCCCGATTCCCGATTGCGCATCCGGATCCAGGCCGTCTGCCCACTCACATCCCGAGACAGAAAGGCCACCCGGAGGTGGCCTTTCTGTTCCCTTACTTGGCGTTCTTCACGTAGGTGTCGAACCAGTTCAGCATTTCCGCCACCAGCTGCTCGTTCGATTCCAATGCGGTGTACCAGTGCGGTTCGTTCGGCAGCATCACCAGGCGGGTGGTGCCGCCGTTGCCGCGGATCGCCTGGTACAGCTTGCGCGACTGGAACGGCTCGGTGCCCGGGTTGGCGTCGTCCTCGCCGTGGACCAGCAGCAGCGGCAGCTTGATCTTGTCGGCATAGAAGAACGGCGAGGCCTTCAGGTACACGTCCTGCGCCTGCCAGACCGAGCGGCGTTCGTTCTGGAAGCCGAACGGGGTAAAGGTCTTGTTGTACGAACCGCTGGTCGCCACGCCGGCCTTGAACAGGTTGGTGTGCGCAATCAGGTTGGCGGTCATCAGGCCACCATGGCTGTGACCGGTCACGCCGATGCGGTTGCGGTCGACCACGCCCATGTCCACGGCCTTGTCCACCGCCGCCTTGGCGTCGGCTTCCAGCTGCTCCAGGTAGGTGTCGTAGGCGTTCTTCGGGTCACCCACGATCGGGAACGAGGCGTTGTCGATGATCGCGTAGCCGGCCAGCAGCATCAGGCGGTACGGCTGCAGGCGGGTGAAGGTCTGCTGCGAACCGGACACCTGGCCGGCCTGCGCGGCATTGGCGAAGTCGGCCGGGTACGCATACAGGATCGCCGGCACGCGCTGGCCTTCCTTGTAGCCCGGCGGCGTGTACAGGGTGAACGACAGGTCCACGCCGTCGGCACGCTTGTAGGTCACCAGCTGCTTCTTGATCTGGCGCACCTCCGGGGTCGGGTCGACCAGCTTGGTCAGCGCGGTCGCGGTGGACGCGAACTGCGCCTCGCCGGTCTTCGCATCAGCCACTGCCTCACCCTGCTGGCGGATGAAGGCGTTCGGAGGATCGATCACCGACTGGTGCCAGGTCAGGTAGCGCCCCGGCGTGTTGCTGAAACCGAGGAACTGCTCGTAGGCATCGGCGCTGCTGCGGAACAGGCGCTCGCTTTTCAGCGTGCCCAGGTCGAGGCGGTCCAGGAACGGACGGTCGCCCTGCGGCGAGGCGCCACGGCCGCTCAGGAACACGTGATTACCCTCCTGGCGCACGACCTGTGCGCCGTTCGGCAGGCGGGTAAAGACCAGGTTGCCGGGGTTGCCGTACAGCTCATCGCTGGACATGTCCCACAGCAGGCGGCCTTCCTTCTTCGGCTGGTCCACATCGACGATGCGGGTCTGCATCCAGTGGCGGTTCTCGTCGTTCTCGAACTGGAACGCCACGGCCGGATCGGCAGTCCATGCGAAGCCCTCAAATCGCTGCGCGGTACGGGTGATTTCGGTCGGCTTGCCGTTGAACGGGGCCTTCAGCATCAGCACGCGGTCGCGGTGCGGCACGTTGACCTTCCAGTCGCCCTTGTCCAGTGCCTCGGCATAGACCAGGGTGGCCGGATCGGTGGCACGCCAGTCGAAACCGCGCGGGCCTTCCGGTACGCCGTGCACCGGCACGCGGTCGGCCAGCGGCAGGCTGGCAATCGGCGTGGATTTGCCGCTGGCGATGTCCAGCACGGCCACGTCGTTGGCGAAACGCTGGTAGGTCACCGCATGCGAGTATGGCGCCTTGATCGATTCGGTCAGCACGTGCACGCCATCGGGTGCGGCGCTGATTTCGTTGAACAGCGCCGGCTGCCCGACCGGACGCACGCTGTTGGCGACGGTATCGACCACGGCCAGCTGCGAGGCGCCGTAATAAGCGAACAGCTTCTCGTCATGGACGCTGGTCAGCGTGTCGCGGGCTTCGTAGGTGCTGCTTTCGCCGCTGCTGCCCAGCGACTCCTGCGCGTCCGGACCGGTCGGCACGCCGCCATTGGACGGCGCCGGGCCCTGGTTGGCCGGCACCAGCTTCACCAGCAGGTTCTGGCTGCCGCCCAGCCACTGCACGGTATAGCCGAAAATCGGGTTCAGCTGCACGTTCGGCACCTGCTTCACCTGGCCGGTGGCCGCATCGCCCACCCACAGCTGCACGCTGGTATCGACCGCATTCTGGAAGGCGAAGTGGCTGCCATCGGCCGACCACAACGCGCCGGTGGCGCAGCCCTGCGGCAGGTTGACCTTGGCCTCCTTGCCGCTGCCGATGTCGACCAGGGTGAAGTCGGCCACGCAGGCCGGAATGCCGTAGCCACCGGGGGTGTCATGGCGACTGCGGTTCTTCGGCTCCAGGCGCACGCCGGCCAGCTTCAGATACGGCTGGGCGACACGGCTGATCGAAGGGTAGGTCTGCGCGGTGGTCAGCAGCAGGCGCTGGCCGCCCGGGGCCACGTTCGGCGCCGGCGGCGGCGGTGCCTTCAACACCTTGAGCAGGTGTTCCGGCGGCTTCGCGTAATCGGCAAGCGCCGGGCCAGCGGCCAGCAGGCCGACGGTGGCAACGGCAACGGCCGCCGCCAGAGAGGTTCGACGGATGAGCATCCTTATCCCCTGGGTGTGAATGGGTACCCGGAATCGGGCATGAACCCGAATCTAGCACCGCAGGGGTTGTCGTGAATGGGCCGGAAGGGCTAGTGGCCGGATGGGGCAAAGTGCAGCCCCGGCAGGTGCCGCGGAACTGCCGGCACCTGCCGGGCGTGGCCTGGCACTACTGCTGCGCGTGCAGGTCCCAGGTGGCCAGGTAATCGGGATCGACCACGATCATGCCGCTGGTGCGCATGCGGTATTCCCCAGGCTCGGCTGGCTGGTACTGGTCCAGCATCGGCGGCAGGTAGCGCTCGTGGCCATCATTCTCGTCGGCCAGCACCACGCCCTCGTCGGCGCTGATGCGCAACACCGTGCCGGCGTACTGCTCCAGCCCCTTCACCTGGCCGTCGCCACCATAGCGGGTGACCCCGACCAGTACGACCTTGCCGATCATTTCTTCCGCCTTGGCATCGTCCAAGGCCGGCAGAATGGGAGTGAATTCGTCGCTCATCGGTGCACCTCCGTAGCCTGCAGGACATCGTGGATGAGGTTTCCGCTTCGCAGTGCGCGTCGCTGGCAGCCGAGCAGGTACCCAGCCTGGAGCCTCTGCATCGAGAGTGCCAGTACGCCCATGAACCCAAGGGTTCCTGGAGCACGATGCTGCCATCGCAGGCAGAAGGGACAGGTGAAGGCCGAAATCGGTCCCCGCCGATCAGAGGGTTGCACCTGCACCCACGCTAGAATGCACGCATGCGCACCGTACATGCCCTCCGCTACATCACGCCCTTGCGGGAAGGTGGCTCCCTGCCGGCCGTGGTCGAGACCGACGACGACGGCATGGCCGTGCTGAAGTTTCGTGGCGCCGGCCAGGGCCCGAAAGCGTTGATCGCCGAGCTGATCGCCGGCGAAATGGCGCGTACGCTCGGCCTGCCGATTCCGGAAATCCTGTTCGTCGAACTGGACCGCGAGTTCGCCCGCACCGAGCCCGACCCGGAAATCCAGGAGCTGATCCGCGCCAGCGAGGGCCTGAACCTGGGCCTGGACTACCTGCCCGGTGCGATCAACTACGACCCGGCGGCGATGCCGGTGGACGCCGACCTGGCCTCGCGCATCGTCTGGTTCGATGCGTTCACCAGCAACGTCGATCGCACCACGCGCAATCCCAACCTGATGGTGTGGCATCGAAAGCTGTACCTGATCGATCACGGTGCGGCCATGTACTTCCATCACGACTGGGCCAACGCCGGCGATGCCTGCGAAAAGCCGTTCGTGCTGATCCGCGACCACGTGCTGCTGTCGTTCGCCAGCCGCGTCGCCGAGGTGGATGCCGAACTGGCCGCGCGCCTGACCGATGCCGAGATCGAGCGCATCGTCGGCCTGGTGCCGGACAGCTGGCTGGTCAACGAGCCGGCATTCGAAAGCCCGCAGGCCTATCGCCAAGGCTACATCGACTATCTCAAGCATCGCCTGAAAGTGCGTGCGGTGTTCGTGCAGGAGGCCATCCGTGCCCACGTTGCACACGTATGACTATGCGGTCATCCGCGTGGTACCGCGGGTGGAACGCGAGGAGTTCATCAACGTCGGGGTGATCGTCTCCTGTCCTGGTGCGCGTCATCTGGAGGCGGCCATCGAGATCGATCCTGCGCGCCTGCGCGCCTTCGCGCCGGCGCTGGACCAGGAGGCGCTGCAGCCGTGGCTGGATGCGATCGTGGCGATCTGTCGCGGCGACGCCAGCGCCGGGCCGATCGCACAGCTGCCCGCGCGTGCGCGCTTCCATTTCCTTACCGCCAAGCGCAGTTCGGTTGTGCAGATGTCGAGCACGCATGTGGGTCGTACTGCCGATCCTGCGGGGGTAGTGGAACACCTGATGACGAAGATGGTGCGGGTGCCGGCCCCGACTGGGTAACGCCGGCCGGCTAACGTCGACTGGGTAACGTCCACTGGATGACGTCGACTGGGTAGAGTCGACTGTTAGTCGACTGCCATTAGCGGAACGATCGAAACGCCCGCGCTTCGCGCGATAGTCGACCAACGGTCGACTCTACACGTATCGCCCCGCGCTCACTGCAACGGCAACCGCCGCGCGATGTAATTGACCACGTTGCCAATTCCGTCCGGATCAACATTGGCCAAGCCAACGATCACATACCCCTGCGCAGGCATCACCACGATGGCACTGTTCGACCCCGGCGCACCGCCCTCGTGGCCGTACTGGTGTTCCCTGCCCTCGCCTTGCACCACGAAGCCAAAGCCATACCATCGCTTGTGATTCTGTGCCGTGGTGGCCTGCTGCAGCACTGCCGGCGAGACCAGCTTTCCGCCGCGCAACGCCTCGGCAAACCTCAGCATGTCGGTGGCCGTGCTGTAGCCGCCTCCGGCAGACATGCCGCGCCAGGGCAGCGACTTCGTTTCACGCGTCCATTGCCCGTTCGTCTTCGTGTAGGCAACGGCACGCTGTGGCACCTTCACCGTTTCCGGTTCGAAGCCGGTGCCGGTCATGCCAGCCGGTCGCAGGATGTGGTCGTCCACGTAGGCGTAGTACGACTGCCCTGAAACGGCCTCGATGATGCGCCCAAGCACGATGAAACCGTAGTTGGAGTAGCTGTCCTGGCTACCGGGCGCGAACTGCGGTGCATCCTTGGCGAAGCGCTGCACGTAGTCATCCAGCGTCTTCAGCGAGGCCGAATACTGATCGAAATCATCGCCGAAAAAATCGCCAAGGCCACTGGTGTGGGTCAACAACTGGCGAACCGTCACCACATTGGCGACAGCCTTGTTCGGGTAGTCGGGCAGGTGCTTGCCGATCGTATCGTCCAGCCCCAGCCTGCCGGCCTGCACCAGCTGCAGGATGGCCACCGAGGTGAACATCTTGTTGGACGAGGCCAACCGGAAGCGTGTGTCCGCCCGCACCGGAGTACCGCTTTCGCGATCTGCTTGGCCGCCCCGCCAATCCAGCAGCACTTGGCCGTTACGCGCCACGAGCAACGCTCCCGACAGCGCGTCCTGTGCGCGCAACGCGTCCAGCTTCGTCCTGGCGTCAGCCATCAGGACCGGCAACGCAACACGCTCCGGCGTGTACTTGTCCGGTACTTTGGTGCCTTCGATCTGGAACAGCTTCAGGTGTGCTGGATGGTCCGGGTCCATTTCCGCCGTCACCCACATCGCACGCTCGTTCAGCTCGCCCATCACCAGCAGCTTCGCGTGGCCGGGCGCGTGTTCGCCCTTTTCCAGCACGCGCAGCAGGCCGGTGCTCTCGCGGAACTCGAGATAGTCCTTGGGAGCGCTGCCTTCCTTCTTCGCATACTTGTCGGCGAAAGCCTGCAACGCATCGAGACTGCCTGCGTTGAAAGCCACAAGCCAGTCATCGATGGCGTCCTGCGCATGCGGATGTGCAGGTTCGGAGGTGGTTGCGCCAGCCGCAGGAAAAACCGGCGCGGCCGTCAGAAGCGGACAGGCCAGCGCAGCGCACAGCAGCAGACGTCCAACAGCCTTCATCGCAGTTCCTTTGCAGGGATCCCTGCACGCATCCTAGAGCAAGCATCCGCCTGCCGCATCCACGCTACGGGCTCTGCCGAAACACCTCCACCGTAACGTTGAATGCTTCGATGCGCCGCCACTCGGCCCGATCATGCGGCAGCGACTCCACGCCCATCCCGATCTGGTACCTCAGCGTGTCTGCACCTTCACGCCAGGTGTAGGGCCCGCCATTGCTCCAGCCGCAGCAGGTGTAGCGCAGCACGGGCATGCCGAACGTTGCATGCAGATACGCTTCGACCTGCTCGGCGCGGGCGCCGGCAACGCGGTAGTGGGCTTGCATCGGCTTGATGTAGGACACGTCGTCCTGGGTGCAGCCCACATATTCCAGCCCTGCCGGCTTCCGCCCCATTGCCTGCAGGAAATCCTGGCAGGGGGTGTCTGGTCGCGCCAGGCCGTCGGCACGACCCTGCAGCTCCCAGTCGGCCAGCGCCTGCGCAGGAGCGCGGTCGCCGGACAACGACGCCAGCAGCAGAACGTAGAGGGCAGGATGGAACATCGGATTAGACATCACGGGGCGATCCTTCGCAGAGAGTCGCCGGAATGCTAACCGATGTCTGCGCTATCGCCGCGCCATGCTCTCTTCGCTGAAGCGTCACAACGTGGTGGTGACGGTGTAGCCCCTCGGTAGACCGGCAAGGTAGAGTCGACTGTTAGTCGACTATCGCGCGTAGCGCGGGCCTCCCAGCGTGATCGAGAGAACCAGTCGACCCTATCCGGTCGGATCTACCGGGTTGGCTGTATCAGCATTCACCCTCGGAGGGCGACTCCAGCTCGCTCAGCGGCCAGCGGCACCATCCGTACGGATGGTCACCCACCTGCTCGGCAAGACCCGCTCGAACGGGATTTGCCAGAATGTAGCCGGCGTGCCGCTGCAGCGATGCGTCACTGCGGATCGCATGGTCGTGATAACCCGCCTGCCAGATTGCACCCTGCTTCCCTCGCCGCCGGTTGATCAGAAAACTGCTGCGCGCCTTGAAGCGCTGCACGCAGTAGCCCAGCGAATGGCCACGTAGTTGAGCCAGCCAGTGGATGTGATCCGGCATGATCACCCAGGCAAGCGACGCAGTCAGGCCTTCCCGATCCATCGATCCAAGGAGCTGCATGGCAAGGTCGGCATTGGCAGGGCAATCGAAGACGCGATGGCGGTTCCTGCACACCATGGTGATGGTGTAGACGTTGCCGACGATGGATCGGCGGCCGGCAAGCAGTTGAGGGCTGGGCATGAGTTCGAGAATGCCCGCCAGGATGGATTCCCGACATCGGTTCATTGCCAACGCCAGGATCAGGGATCATCTCGATACAGCGTCCGGGGATGTGGAGTCGCCCGGGTAGCGTCGACTGTCGCGCGAAGCTGGGGCTTTCCAGCGCGGGAGAAAAGAGCAGTCGACTAACAGTCGACTCTACCCGGTCGACTCTAGCCAATCGGTTATACCCTGTCGGCACTACCTGGGCAGCGCAAATGCCATCACGTAATCGCCCTTCGGGGTCTCCATGAAGTGGTGGCCGCCGGCCATGATCACCACGTACTGGCGGCCGGCCTGCTCGTACACCATCGGGTTGGCCTGCCCGCCCGCTGGCAGCTTGGCATGCCACAGCTCCTTGCCGGTCTTCAGGTCGATGGCGCGCAGCAGGTCATCTGTGGCGGCGGCGATGAAGATCAGGCCGCTGGCGGTCACTACCGAACCACCGTTGTTCGGCGTGCCGATCTCGATCGGCAGGCCGGAGCGGATGCCGAACGGTCCATTGCCGCGTGCACTGCCGAACGGGCGGTCCCACAGCAGCTTGCCGGTGCGCAGGTCGATGGCACGGATGCCGCCATAGGGCGGCTGCTTGCACAGCAGGCCGGTGAATGGCAGGCGCCAACCGGCGTTGACGTCGATGGCATACGGCGTGCCGACCTGCGGATCGCCGGCGCCCTCGCCACCGCCCTTGTCGGCGCGGATCTTCTCGCGCGGCAACCAGCCCAGCCGGTCGGCCTCCGCGCGTGGCACCAGCCGGTTGTAGTTGGGCATGTCGTTGTAGTTGGCTACGATCACGCCGCGTCGCGTGTCGATGGACACGCTGCCCCAGTCCGAGCCGCCGTTGTAGCCGGGGTATTCGATGGAATGGCGCTCGCTGCTCGGCGGCGTGTAGAAGCCTTCGTAGTACGCCTTGCGGAACTGGATGCGGCAGACCAGCTGGTCGATCGGGGTGATGCCCCACATGTCACGCTCGGTCAGGTCATGCTCGCGACGCAGCGTGTGGTACAGCGAGAACAGCTGGGTGGGTGAACGCTGCTCGGGCTCGACGCCACCCACCGGTACCTTGCGCTCTTCGGCAGCAGTCAGCAGCTGGCCGTTGCGGCGGTCGAGAATGTAGATGTCACCCTGCTTGGTCGGCAGCAGGATCGCCGGCACCTTGCCTGCAGCCGTCGGGTAGTCGATCAGGCTGGCCTGCGAACCGAGGTCGTAGTCCCACACATCCTTGCGCACGGCCTGGAAATGCCAGGCCGGCTTGCCAGTGCTAACCTCGATCGCCACCAGCGAGGTCGAGTAGCGGTTCTGGTTTTCAGTGCGTGAGCCACTCCAGTAGTCACCGGCTGAATTGCCCAGCGGCAGGTAGACCAGCCCGAGCGCCTCATCACCGGTGGCCGTGGTCCACATGTTCGGGGTGCCACGCGTATAGGTCTGCTCGCGTGGCGGCAGTCCGCTGCGCTCGGGCTGGTCCATGTCCCACGCCCAGCGCAGCTTGCCGGTGACCGCGTCGTAGGCCTGGATCACGCCCGACGGCGCATCGCGGCGCTGCCCATCCAGCACCTGGTGACCCGTGACGATCACCCCACGCACGATGGCCGGTGGCGAGGTGATCGAAACATAGCCCGGTGGGACCTCGCCCATGCCCAGGGTGATGTCGACCTGGCCGTTGTTGCCGAAATTCACGCACGGACGGCCGCTGTCCGCGTCCACTGCAATGATGCGCCCGTCCAGCGTGCCTTCGATGATGCGCGCCCAGCACGCCCGACGGCTGCCGGGTGCGGCGCTGCGGGTGACCGTTGGCGGTGGCTCGGGAAGGGCCAGATCCGCAGCCGCATCGGCCAACGCCGCATCGGCAATGGTCGGCGTGCTGGGCTGCTCGTAATAGCTCACGCCACGACAGGCGGCGGTATACGGAATCGAAGCATCCCTCACCTTTGGATCGAACCGCCACAGTTCCTTGCCACTGGCGGCGTCGAGTGCGATCAGGCGGTTGCGCGCGGTGCACAGGTACACGCGGTCGCCGACCTTCAGCGGCGTGGTTTCCGCACCCCAGCGGTTGTTCGGCATGTCGCCAGTACGGAACTGCCAGGCCAGCTGCAACGTGGCCACGTTGGCCGGGGTGATCTGCTGCAGCGGCGAGTAGCGGGTGCCGGCATTGCTGCGCCCCCAGGCCGGCCAGTCGCCTTCGGCGGGCTGGTCAGCCGGCTGCAGGCCAGTGGTATCGCGCGTAGGTTCCAGTCCGGCACTGGCTGCGCCTTCCGGGAATGGCAAGTGCCCATCCACTTCGCCATGCGGGGCGAAAGCCAGACCGAAGGCCGCCACGAACACCAGCATCAGCACGCCCGCCACGCTGCGCGACAGGCGTTTTGAAACCGGTTCGCGAAGGGTCGGCGCGAGCAGCGCCAGCACGATGCCGAGCGCGGTCACCAGGCCCAGCCGCGGCACCCAGCGCCAGTAGTCGCTGCCTGACTCCCACCAGGTCCACAGCAGCGTACCAATGAACACCAGTGCGTACAGCAGCGCCCCGCTGCGGCGGTTGCCGAACAGCAGGATGCCGCTGGCCAGCAGGCCGGCCCCGGCGATGGCGTAGTAGGCCGAGCCCCCGAGACTGAGCAGCCACGCCCCCAAGCCGCCGATGACCAGGCCGAGCACGACCAGCAGCAGCGACAGCACGGTGACAAGGGGATGCCGGGAGGCGCGGGCGGGAGCGGACTGCGGCGTGGCGGACATCGTCGATCTCCGGGGGCAGCATGCGCCCTTATCCCACCGCCGATGTGAAGCGCGCGCGTATTTTCTGGGTGGACCTGACGGGGTGATCGTCGGCTGGGTGATTGTCGGCTGGGTGATTGTCGGCTGGGTAGAGTCGACTGTTAGTCGACTATCGCGCGCAGCGCGGGCTTTTCATCGCCGTGCGCAGAGCAGTCGACTAACAGTCGACTCTACCGCAGCGATCGGATGGTCCGCAGCAATCGGATGGTCCGCAGCGATCAGATAGTCCGCAGCGATCGGAGTATCCACCACGACCGGAAGATCCGCAGAAATGACGACGCCGGCACAGGGCCGGCGTCGTCGGGTACCTCTCACAGCGGCAGGGTCATTCCTGCGCGGCGTCCTCGCTGCTGGCCGCAGCCGGTGCGCCGTCGGTCGTGGCGGGGGTGGCGACCGCCACCTCGTCCTCGTCCTCATCGATCGAGGCATCCAAGCGCTCCACCGCCTGCAGCTTCTCATCCTTGGACAGACGGATCAGGGTGACGCCCTGGGTGTTGCGGCCGACGCGGCTGATTTCCGAGCCACGCGTACGCACCAGGGTGCCGCCATCGGAGATCAGCAGGACTTCGTCATTCGAGCCCATCAGCACCGCAGCGACCAGCTTGCCGTTGCGCTCGGTGGTCTGGATGCCGATCACGCCCTGGGTGCCACGGCCCTTGCGCGGGTAGTCCGGCAGCGGGGTGCGCTTGCCATAGCCGTTCTCGGTGGCGGTCAGGATGTACTGCACGCTGGCGTCATCGGCACTATCGATCACCGCATCGCCATTGGCGGTGGCTTCCTCGACACCGTTGTCGTCGTCGTTCTCGTCCTCGATGCCACCGGCACTTTCGGCCACGATCAGGCTGACCACTTCCTCGCCGGCCGGCATCTTGATGCCACGCACGCCGGTTGCGGTACGGCCCATCGAGCGGACTTTGTCCTCGCCGAAGCGCACGGTCTTGCCATTGGAGGCGAACAGCAGGATGTCGCGCTGGCCGTCGGTCAGGCCGACGCCGACCAGGGCATCGCCCTCATCGAGATTGATCGCGATCTTGCCGCGGGCCAGGCGGAAGGCGAACTCGCCCAGCGGGGTCTTCTTGACCGTACCGTTCTTCGTGGCAAAGAACACGAACTGGCCATCGGCGTACTCGCGCACCGGCAGCACGGCCTGCACGCGTTCGCCCGGTTCCAGCGGAATCCAGTTGATGATCGGACGGCCACGGGCGTTGGAACCCGCTTCCGGCAGTTGGTAGACCGGCAGCCAGAACACCTTGCCCGAACTGGTGAAGGTCAGCAGCGTATCGTGCGTGTTGACCAGCCACAGCTGTTCGATGAAATCCTCTTCCTTGGTCGCCGCCGCACTGCGACCACGGCCGCCGCGGCGCTGCGCGCGGTACACGCTGACCGGCTGGCGCTTCACGTAGCCGGCGTGGGACACGGTGACCACCACGTCTTCCGGCGCGATCAGGTCCAGGATGTCCAGGTCTTCTTCGCTGTGGCGGATTTCGGTGCGACGTTCGTCGCCGAACTCGGCCTTGACGTTGACCAGCTCCTCGCGGATGACCTGCAGCAGGCGATCGGGATCTTCCAGGATGTGGATCAGCCCGGCGATCACTTCCAGCAGCTGCTTGTACTCGTCGGTCAGGCGGTCCTGCTCCAGCCCGGTCAGGCGGTGCAGGCGCATTTCCAGGATCTGGGTGGCCTGGATCTCGGTCAGCTGGTAGCCGCCCTCGATCAGGCCCACGCCCTTGGGCAGGTCTTCAGGACGCGATGCTTCGGCACCGGCGGCACCCAGCATCGCACCGACCAGGCCCGGCTCCCACACGCGTGCCAGCATGCGCTCGCGGGCTTCATTCGGGTTCGGCGAGGTCTTGATCAGTTCGATCATCTCGTCGATGTTGGCCAGTGCGACGGTCAGGCCTTCCAGCACATGGGCACGGGCGCGCGCCTTGCGCAGCTCGAACACGGTGCGGCGGGTGACCACTTCGCGACGGTGGCGGACGAACGCCTCCAGCATCTGCTTGAGGTTCATCAACTGCGGGCGGCCATCGACCAGCGCCACCATGTTGATGCCGAACACCGATTCCATCTGCGTCTGCTGGTACAGGTTGTTCAGCACAACCTCGGCAGATTCGCCGCGCTTGATCTCGATGTAGATGCGCATGCCGTCCTTGTCGGACTCATCGCGCAGCTCGCTGATGCCTTCGATCTTCTTTTCCTTGACCAGCTCGGCGATCTTCTCGATCAGACGCGCCTTGTTCACCTGGTAAGGAATTTCGGTGACGATGATCGATTCGCGGCCGTTGTCGGCCACTTCGATATCGGCCTTGGCACGGATGCGCACGCGGCCACGGCCGGTGCGGTAGCCGGCGACGATGCCGGCGGTGCCGTTGATGATGCCGGCAGTCGGGAAATCCGGGCCCGGGATGTATTCCATCAGGCCGTCGACATCGATGTCCGGGTTGTCGATCAGCGCGATGCAGGCGTTGATCGATTCGCTCAGGTTGTGCGGCGGGATGTTGGTCGCCATGCCCACCGCGATGCCAGCCGAACCATTGACCAGCAGGTTCGGGAACCGGGTCGGCATGACCGTCGGCTCCAGTTCCTTTTCATCGTAGTTGGGCTGGAAATCGACGGTTTCCTTGTCGATGTCCGCCATCAGCTCATGCGCCAGGCGCGACATGCGCGCCTCGGTGTATCGCATCGCCGCAGCGGAGTCGCCGTCGATCGAACCGAAGTTACCCTGGCCGTCGACCAGCATGTAGCGCAGCGAGAACGGCTGAGCCAGGCGCACCAGCGTGTCGTATACCGACTGATCGCCATGCGGGTGGTACTTACCGATGACATCACCGACGATACGCGCCGACTTGAAGTAAGGCTTGTTGCTGTGCGCGTTCAACTCGTTCATCGCGAACAGCACGCGACGATGCACCGGCTTGAGGCCGTCGCGCGCATCCGGGAGCGCGCGGCCCACGATCACGCTCATGGCGTAATCGAGGTAGCTCTTGCGCATCTCGTCTTCCAGGTTGACCTGGATGATTTCCTTGGCGGTTTCTGCCATTCGGGTTCCGTTGTCTGGTAGCGGTCCAGTCCGGCGCAGCCCTCTGCGGGAGGGGGTCGCGCCGGAACCTCGATTCAACCTGTGGATACTACCACAACAGGCCGTTTTCCGCCTCCCTTCATGGGGATTTTACCGGCACAAATCAGGAACTTAGGGCCCCATACCGCCCTGTAAAGCCGAGCCCATGCTCGGCTGCGGCGGATTCGCTGGCTGAGCCGAGCATGGGCTCGGCTCTACAGACATCCTCGATCCTGTCCCGCCTCAGCCGTCGAAGGCGGTGCGCATGTTGTGGGCGGTCGGGTTCAGGATCACCCCGCGCTCGGTCACGATGGCGTCGATCAACTCGCCCGGGGTGACGTCGAACACCGGGTTCCAGGCGGCGATGCCCTCGGCCACGGTGCGGGTCCCGCCCACGCCGTACAGTTCGCCCGGATCGCGCTGCTCGATCTCGATCTGGCTGCCGTCCACGGTGTCCATGTCCACCGTCGAGGACGGCGCTACGACCATGAACTTCACGCCGTGATGGCGGGCCGCGATGGCCAGCTGGTAGGTGCCGATCTTGTTGGCGGTATCGCCATTGGCGCAGATGCGGTCTGCGCCGACGATCACCCACTGCACGGCGCCGGTCTTCATCAGGTGCGAGGCAGCCGAATCGGCGATCAGGGTAGCGTCGATGCCATCCTGCTGCAGTTCCCACACG
Organism: Stenotrophomonas sp. YJH_SMC_33; assembly: GCF_059372295.1. NCBI lineage: Bacteria > Pseudomonadati > Pseudomonadota > Gammaproteobacteria > Lysobacterales > Lysobacteraceae > Stenotrophomonas > Stenotrophomonas sp. YJH_SMC_33. The sequence continues at coordinate 61,749 of NZ_JCAFVJ010000011.1, read as the reverse complement.
GTCAGGCGGGCGCCCTGCAGCCAGGGCCGGGTCTCGCCGGCAAACACGCGGGCGATGCGGTGCTGGGCCATGCCAGCGCGGATCACGCCCAGCGCCGTGCCGAAGCCTGCGGTGGCCAGCGAGCCGGTATTGCAATGGGTCAGCACGCCGCTGCCGGCCTCGATCAGGCCAGCACCCAGCGCCCCCATGTGGCGGTTGGCGGCCAGGTCTTCATTGGCAATCGCCTGCGCTCCCGCCTCCAGCAACGCCTTCCAGTCTGCGCCGGCGGCGTTCAGGCAACGGCGCATGCGCGCCAGCGCCCAGGCCAGGTTGACCGCCGTCGGGCGCGACGCATTGAGACGCTGCAGGGCCGGCTCCAGCTGCTGCAGCGCATGCGCGCCATCGGCGGCCTGCACCTCGCGTGCCGCCAGCACCACGCCCCACGCGGCGGCAATACCGATCGCCGGCGCGCCACGCACGGTCAGCGCGTGGATGGCGCTGGCAACCTCGTCACTGTCATGGCAGACCACGTGCTCGACCACGAACGGCAGCTTGCGCTGGTCCAGCAGTTGCAAGGCATCGCCGGTCCACAGGATCGGGCGGATGTGGTCGTAACGGGCGTAGTCGATGTCGGAGGCAGTGTTCATGGGCCCATTGTAGGGCCACGCCCCGCGTGGTTGGAGCCTGCCCCGGCTCAATTCACCGAGAATTCGGCGCGGCAGCCGCCGTCCACCCAGATCCCGTTGCGGTTCCAGCCCCAGGTGCTGCCTTCCTCGCAGGGCGTGCTGGACAGCTGCTCGGAGACCACAGCACCCACCGAAATGCTGGCGCCGCAGAAGCGGCGCTTCTTCGACTTCGATTCGCAGGTCAGGCGGCGCGGCACATCGACGAAGCGGCCCTCCTCGTCGGCCACCTCGAAATCGCCCTGGCAGCCACGGCTGGTCCAGACTTCATTGCGCTTGTAGCCCCATCCCTGGCCTTCGCGGCACGGCAGCACCGACAACTGGCGAAGCAGGCGCACCGGCGCGCCATCCAGGCGTACCGGGCAACTCTGCGGACGGCCATTGGATTCGCAGCGCACCACGCGGCGCACCAGGCGCTTGCCTTCCGTTGCCGCAGGCGCCGCACCCTGCGCACGGCGCGCCCGGAATTCGGCGCGGCAGCCAAGGGTGACCCACACGCCGCTGCGGTCGGTGCCCCACTCGCTGCCGCGGATGCAGCTGTTGCTCGACAGCTGGCGCACCAGATCGACGCCGTTGTCCACATCGATATCGCAGTGCACCCAGCCCATGTCGCGCGATTCGCAGGTCACCACTTCGCCGTCATAGCCTGCCTGCTGGGCCGACGCCGATGACGGCAGCCAGGTACCCCAAAGCGCGATGGAGTACACCGGTGCCGCCACGACCGCAAACCACTTGACCAATGCCTTCCCCAACAGGAGTGGACGAATTCCGATGCCAGTGTCCCGCATCTGCCGTGATAAGAGCATCATCCCGCTTACCGAAGCAAGCGCGGAAACGCGGCAATCCGTTCAGTCTTCAACGTTCAGGAACGTGCGCCGCACTCACGCGTGGGCAAAGTCGTAGGCCAGCACATCAGCAATCCGCGGCGTGCGGTTCATCGCCATCAACAGGCGGTCGACACCCACCGCCACCCCGGCGCAGGCGGGCATCGACGGCAGCGCCAACAGCAGCGCCTCGTCCACGGCCGGTAGCACCTGGCCGCGCTCGTGGCGGCGCTGCAGATCGCGCTGGAAGCGCGCGCGCTGCTCGTCGGCGTCGTTCAGTTCGTGGTAGCCGTTGGCCAGTTCCACCGCGCCCAGGTACAGCTCGAAACGTTCGGCCAGCGGGGGCGTGCCCGGGCGGACGCGGGCCAATGCTGCCTGGCTGGCCGGCCAGTCGTGGACCACGGTCATGACATCGCCATCGAAGCGCGGCTGGATACGGTGGGTCATCAGCAGATCCAGCCAGTCATCGCGGGTCAGCCCGACCGGGTCAATGTGCACCTCGCCCAGCGCGGCACGCAGCGCGGCCTCATCGGCCTCGAACGGATCCACGCCCACGTACTGCTGGAACAGCTCCCGGTAACTGAGCACATGCAGCGTCGCATGGCGCCCGACCAGGGCCAACGCCTGGCCTACCAGCTCGGCGGTTTCCTGCACCAGCCGGTGGTGGTCCCAGCCGACCCGGTACCACTCAAGCATGGTGAACTCCGGGTTGTGGCGGCCGCCGGCCTCGCCATTGCGGAACACCCGGCCCAGTTCATAACAGTCGCCCACGCCGGCAGCGAGCAGGCGCTTGAGCGGATACTCCGGCGAGGTGCGCAGCCATCGGCGGCGTCCGCCGGCATCGACATGGCCGGTGAAGTCGGTATGGAAGCTGTCGATGTTCGGCTCGGTGTTGCCCGCGACCGACAGGATCGGCGTCTCCACCTCAAGCACATCGCGCTCTGCAAAGAAGCGGCGCACCAGCGCATTGAGCGCGGCGCGCTGCTGCAGCGCGCGCAGCAGGGCCTCGCTCACAGGATGCCCTCCGGGCGCGGATGGTCGAGCGGCAGGGTCAGCAGATCGCGCGTATCGTCGATGTAGCCGCTGGCCAGGTACAGGCGGCGTGCCAGTTCGTTGTGGTGGTTCACTTCCAGGCGCAGGCGGCTGACGCCACGACCGCGAGCGCGCTGTTCGCAGATGGCCAGCGCCTGCTTGCCGCGGCCACGACCGCGCGCGCGATGGCTCAGGTACAGCTCGTCCAGCAGCATGAAGTGGCCGCCCTGCTCCAGGCTGAAGCCCATCGCGATCACCGCGTAGCCGACCACCTCGCCCGCCTCGTCCAGCCACAACAGCACTTCGCCATTGCGCGGATCGGCCAGCAGCGCGTCCACGCCGCGACGCACGCGCGCGTCATCGAAGTCGATCCTGTCTTCGGCGTAGAACTCGCGCATCAAGGTGATCAACAATTCCTCGTCGGCACGGGTGGCCAGGCGGAAATCCAGTGGGGCGGTCTGCATCTGTGTTCCTTTGTGCTGCATGCCAGGCGCGGCACCCGGCGGGATCGTCATTCGTGTTCGGCAAGGTAGGCCAGCAGGCGTTCCTCGTCCCACACCGGCACGCCCAGCGACTGCGCCTTGTCCAGCTTGGAGCCGGCCTCGGTGCCGGCGACCACGAAGCTGGTTTTCTTCGACACGCTGCCGGAAACCTTGGCGCCCAGCGCCTCCAGGCGCTCCTTGGCGACATCGCGGGTGAGCTGGGCCAGGGTGCCAGTGAGCACAACGGTCTGCCCGTCCAGCGGGCCCGCGACGATCTCGGCCAGCGCCGGCGCCTTGGCCAGGATCTGCTGCATCGCCTTCTCGGCCGCCAGCAACATCTCGCCATGGCCATCGGCATCGAGCCACTCCGCCAGTCCGCGCGCGGTGTCATCGGGCAAGCCGGCATTGACGAACTGGCCATGCTCGGCATCGAGCACCGCCTGTGCCCCCGGGAGCGCTGCCACCAGTTTTTCGGCGCGCAGACGGGTGATGCCGGGGATCTCCGATTCGACCAGCAGCTGCGCCAGGTCCAGTCCCTCGCGCAGCTTGGCACTGGGGGCATGTACATCGCTGATGTGCACCTGGCCGACCTGCAGCAGGTCATCGATGGCCTGCTGGTTGCCCTGCTGTTCGAAGAAGTGACCGAGCGAGCGCGCCACTTCGCCACCGATGTCCGGCACGCGCTTGAACAGCGGCCACGGCAGATGGCGGATCAGTTCCAGGTCACCGAACCACTGCGCCAGGGCCTTGGCGGTGCTCTCGCCAACGTGTTCGATGCCGAGCGCGAACAGCAGGCGTTCCAGCGTGGCGGCACGACTGGCGTCGATTGCTGCGATCAGGTTGTCGGCCCACTTGGTGGCGATCTTCTTCGTGTTCCATTCGAAGCTGGCGGGCTGTGCCAGCGCCTGCGCGCGCCAGCCCGGATCGCTGCCGTCCAGCTTCAGCACGGCGTTGAGTACCGCGCCACTGCCCTCGGCGGGCAGATGCGGTTTCAGCGCAGCGGCCAGTGCGGACGGGTCTTCCGCATCCAGCACCAGCTTCAGGTGGAGCAGCTGGTCACGACTGAGCCGGTACAGGTCGGCCACGCTCCTGACGATGCCGGCGTCGACCAGGGTTTCGATGTACTTGTCGCCCAGGCCATCGATGTCCATCGCGCGACGCGAGGCGAAATGGGCAATGGCTTCCTTGCGCTGCGCCGGGCAGGACAGTTCGCCCGAGCAGCGCCATGCCGCTGCCCCTTCCTCGCGCACGATCTCCGAGCCGCACACCGGGCAGCGCGTCGGCATCTGCCACGGCATAGTGCCCTGTGGGCGGCGATCGAGGATGACGCTGACCACTTCCGGGATCACGTCGCCGGCACGGCGCACGATCACGCTGTCGCCCACGCGCACATCCAGGCGTGCGATCTGGTCGGCGTTGTGCAGGGTGGCGTTGGACACGATCACGCCGGCCACGGCCACCGGTGCCAGTCTCGCGACCGGTGTTGCGGCACCGGTGCGGCCGATCTGGATCTCGATGGCCTCTACCGTCGTGCTCTGTTCCTGCGCCGGGAACTTGTGCGCGATGGCCCAGCGCGGCGCGCGCGAAACGAAGCCCATGGCCTGCTGGCCGGCGCGGTCATCCAGCTTGTAGACCACGCCGTCGATGTCGAACGGCAGGCGATCGCGGCGCTCACCGATATCGCGGTAGTAGCCGAGCAGGCCATCAGTGCCCTCCACCACCTTGCACAGCTCGCTGACCGGGAAGCCCCAGGCGCCGAGCTGGGCCAGGGTGCCCGAATGGGTATCGGGCAGCTCGCCGCCCTGCACTTCACCGGTACCGTAGGCAAAGAAGCTCAACCTGCGCTGCGCACTGATCTTCGGGTCGAGCTGGCGCAGCGAACCGGCCGCCGCGTTGCGCGGATTGGCCAGCACCTTGCCGCCGTGCAGGCGCGCACGCTCGTTGTAGGCCTCGAAGTCGGCGCGGGCCATGTACACCTCGCCGCGCACCTCCAGCACATCCGGCCAGTCCTTGCCGTGCAGGCGCTTGGGAATGTCGCCAATCTCGCGCAGATTGGCCGTCACGTCCTCGCCGGTCGTGCCATCGCCACGGGTCGCGCCGAGCACGAAATGACCGTCCTCGTAGCGCAGGCTGATCGCCAGCCCGTCCATCTTCGGCTCGGCCGAAAACCGCAGGCTGCGACGCCCCAGCCGCTCGTCAATGCGGCGCACGAAATCAGCCACCTCCCCGTCGCTGAACGCATTGGACAGCGACAGCATCGGCACAGCATGGCGCACCTCGGCGAAGCGGCCGGAAGGACGCGCACCGACCTGCTGGGTCGGGCTGTCGGCGCGGGCCAGTTCAGGATGTTCGCGCTCCAGTGCTTCCAGTTCGCGCACCAACCGGTCGTAATCGACGTCGGGGATCTCCGGCGCGTCCAGCTCATGGTAGGCGCGGTTGGCCTGGGCGATCTGCCGGCGGAGGTCGTCGGCGCGTTCGGCGGGGCTGGGACTCATCGGGATCCGGTGGTTCTGGGATGGCCGGGGATTCTACCGCGCCCGGCCGTCAGGCCCTGTAACGCCCTGCCTTCGCAGCGTCGCGCCATGCTCGACGGCCGCTCCCCTGCCCTGGTGGCCAACCTTCTCCCCTCCCGGCAGGTGCCGACCTTCTCCCCGCCCCGGCAGGTGCCAACCTTGGTTGGCACACCTGCAGCCGAGCATGGCTCGGCACTACAAAAAGCGGGCTTGCCGCCCACCGCGACCAGCGCTAGCGTGCGACGGTCTGCCCTTCGGAATCGTGCCCGTGACCCTGCCTGCTTCCCGTCGACGCTTCCTGCAACTGGCCGGTGCTGGCCTCGCCGTCGCTGGCAGCGGGCTGCCGCAGCTTGGCCATACCCAACCGGCGACAGCCGCCGCTCCCGCCCCCGCCGAAGGTGCGGTGCTGCTGAATTTCAACGAATGTCCCTACGGCCCCTCGCCTGCAGCCCAGCAGGCAGCACGCGACAGCATCGCCGGATGCGGTCGCTACCGCTTCGCGCTGGCAGGCCAAGTGCGCGATGCCTTCATCGAGCAGGCGCGCATCCCGGCTGATCACGTGCGCCTCTATCCGGGTTCCAGCGAACCGCTGAACCGTGCCGCCGTGCTGTGGACCGGGCCGCAGGCGGGACTTGTAGTCGCCGACCCGACCTTCGAGACGCTCGGCGAGGTCGCCGCCGCCCACGGTGCGCATGTGCAGAAGGTGCCGCTGCGCGAGGACGGTGCGCATGACCTGCGTGCGATGGTCGCTGCCGCGCACGCGCGCCCGACCGGGCTGCTGTATGTGTGCAACCCGAACAATCCGACTGGGTCGATCAGCCCGCCAGATGAGCTTGCCTGGCTGCTGGCCCACAAGCCCGCATCGACCCGCGTGCTGGTCGACGAGGCCTACCTGCAGTACAGCGATCAGCCCAGCCTGATCACCCAGGTGACGCAGCGCGATGACCTGATCGTGCTGCGCACGTTTTCCAAGCTGTACGGCATGGCCGGCCTGCGCCTGGGCGTGGCGGCCGCACATCCCGACCGTCTGCGCGAACTGGCCAGCCTGGGCGACAACCCGCTGCCGGTTCCGGCGCTGGCGGCGGCACTGGCCAGCCTGCGCGACCCGCAGCTGATCCCCCAGCGGCGCCTGCAGAACGCCACGGTGCGGCAGGCCACCATCGCCTGGCTCGGCAAGCGCGGGTTCAGCTGCGTACCCTCGGAGGCGAACTGCTTCATAGTCGACGTGCAGCGCGATGGCAGCGCGTTCGCCAAGGCAATGGCGGAGAACGGCGTGGTGATCGGGCGCAGCTGGCCGATCTGGCCGCAGCGCGTGCGCGTAACGGTCGGCACCGAAGAGGAGATGGCCGCATTCCGCCGTGCGTTCGCCAAGGTGGCCGGCGTACCGGCCTGACCCTGTTGGTAGGGGCGAACCTTGGTTCGCCCCATCCACGCATGGCGTGGATCTACTGTTGTGGGTGCCGACCGTTGGTCGGCACACCATGGCGCTTACCAGCGAGGGGTCTTGGTCAGCGGCGGTGCCTGGTGCTGGCGGTCGTAGGCGCGCAGCTCGTCACGGATGTGCGCGATGCGTTGGCGCCCCAGGGCGTTGCGGCTGTCATCCAGCACCACGCCATCGAGCAGCTCGGCCATGCGCTGCACGGTCGGCAGCATCTTCTCCCAGGCGTCCAGCGCGGTCAGCGGCGCCGGCAGCGTCAGGAAGAATGCGATGGCCGGGGTTTCCATGGCGCGGATGTTGGCCATGTCGAAGCTGCCCGGCTTCATGATGCTGGCCATCGAGAAGATCGGCCCGCGTTCGGGGTGGCCTTCCACCAGGCGGTGGAACACGTTCATGTGGCCGAACACCAGGCCGGTCTTCTCTGCGGCCACCACGATGTCCTCGCCACGCAGCTGCTCGCCGGCCCGGGCGGCCACGAACAGCGAGACGATCTTGTCGAAATCCTGGGTGGCGCGCTTGCCGAGGTCGCTGGCGCCCGGGTCGGTATCGGTCAGGCCGAGTTCGGCCTGCTCGCCCTCCGTGCCCATGCCCGGTTCGACGCGACCCTCGGCCACGGCGACGCCGTCGTCGCCCAGCACCGGCTCACGGCGCTCGCCACTGGTGGGCTCCGCGCTTTCCACGCGGCGCCCCTGGGGCTTTTTCTTCGGACGGCCAAACAGGAAGATCGCGGCGATCAACAGCAGGCCGGCGGCCAGGATGCCGATGCGCAACAGTGCCGTGTCGGACATTCGATAGGTTCTCCGGCTAGTTCATTCAGGTAACTAGGATGGCACGTCAGGCCGCGCCCGCCAATCGCGCGGCCTCTTCCAGGTCCACGCTGACCAGGCGGCTGACGCCTGGCTCACGCATGGTCACGCCGGACAGCTGGTGCGCGGCCTCCATCGTCGCCTTGTTGTGGCTGACGAACAGGAACTGCACCTTCTCGCTCATTTCCTTGACCATGTTGGCCAGGCGGCCGACGTTGGCTTCGTCCAGCGGTGCGTCCACCTCATCCAACAGGCAGAACGGCGCCGGATTCAGCTGGAAGATGGCGAACACCAGCGCCACCGCGGTCATCGCTTTCTCACCGCCGGACAGCAGCGAGATGCTGGACACGCGCTTGCCCGGCGGGCGCGCCATGATGGTCACGCCGGTATCGAGCAGGTCTTCACCGGTCAGCTCCAGGTAAGCATGGCCGCCGCCGAACAGGCGCGGGTACAGCGCCTGCACGCCGGCGTTGACGCGGTCGAAGGTGTCCTTGAAGCGGCCGCGGGTCTCGCGATCGATCTTGCGGATCGCGTCTTCCAGGGTTTCCAGCGCTGTGGTCAGGTCGGCGTGCTGCGAATCCAGGTAGTCCGAGCGCTGCGACGCCTCGCCATACTCGTGGATGGCCGCCAGATTGACCGGCTCCAGCCGGCGCATTCGAGCATCGATCTGGTGGACCGCCTGCTCCCAGTCGCCCAGGCGGGCATCCTCGGGCAGTGCGTTGAGCACGTCCTGCAGCACGAAGCCGGCCTTTTCCACCGCCGCTTGCAGGGTGTCGGCACTGAGCACCAGCGCCTGCTGGTCGAGCTTGCGCTGCGAAATGCGCTCGCGCTGGACCAACGCCTGCTCGTCGCGCTGGTGGCGGGTCTGCTCGTAATTGCGCAGCTCAGCGTCGATGCCGTCCAGCAGCGTTCGCGCCTCGGTCAGCACGCGATCGGCGCGCACACGCTCTTCCAGCGCATTCTGGTGCTCAGCCTGCAGTGCTTCGATCGGCGAATCACCTTCGTCCAGCTGCGAATGCAGTTCGCCCAGCCGCGAATCCAACTGTCCACGTTGGGTGCCCATGCGTTCCAGCGCCTGGCTCAACGAGGCCAGCTGCGCCCGCTGCGATTCCAAAGTCAGGGCCAACGAATGCGCGCGCTCGCGTACCGCGCGGGCGGCATCGCGGGCCAGGTCGCGGGCTTCGGTCAGCTGGCGGCGTTCGCCCTCCAGCCGCTGCCGGGTCGACTCCAGGTCGCCCATGCTGCTGACCGCACTCTCCAACCGCGAGCGTGCTTCACGCGCCTGCTCGTTGTTGGCTTCAATGGTTTCCTGCAGCTGCTTCAGCTCGCCTTCGATGCGGTCGATGCGCGTGCGCGCCGCCTCCACCTTGCCCTGCTGGCCCTGCAACTGGCCGGCCAGTTCGGAGACCGCACGATGGGCCTGGTACAGCGCGCGCTGCGCGTCTTCACGCTGCTGTTCGGCAGCGTGCAGCTGCTCACGGAAACCGGCCAGCTGTTCTTCCAGCTCGGCCTCGCGGTCCTGCAGCTGTTCGATCTGCTCGCGAAGCTCCTGGATCTCGCGTTCGCGCAGCAGCGCACCCTGCTGGGCCGCGCCGGAGCGCGATACGCGCAGCCAGCCCTGGCCCAGGCGCTCGCCACCCTGGGTGATGACCGAATCACCTTCCGGCAGGCTGCCCTGCAACGCCTTCGCTTCGGAAAGGTCCTTGGCAGCATGCAGGTGTGCCAGCAGGCGACGGATCGCCACCGGGCCACGCACGCGCGCGGCCAGCGAGGTCGGGGCGACCTTCAGCTCGTCATCGCCGTTGGCGACCAGCGCAAGGTGACCATCGCCGAGCTCACCCAGGGCATCGACCAGGCTGGCCGGGTCATCGACCAGCACACCTTCGATCAAGTGGCCGAGCGCGCTTTCCACCGCGTTTTCCCAGCCGGCATCCACGTCGAGGCGCTCGCCGACACGCGCCGCAGAATCCAGCCCCCGCGCCTTCAGCCACGCGACTGCCGCGCCCTGCTCCTGGCCCAGCGCGGCCTGCTGCAGGGCCTCCAGCGAGGCCAGGCGGCCACGCAGGCCGTTGGCCTGCTTGCGCAGTTCGGCCAGTTCGTTCTGGCCATTGCGCTGCTGTTCCTGCACCGCCGCCACGCCCTGCTTGCGCAGCTCGACGTCTTCGCTCAGCTCATCCAGCGCAGCCTTCTGCGTGTCGTGTTGCAGGTGCAGCTGCTCGAAGGCCTCTTCCAGCGCATCCACATCCAGCCCGGCGCGCTCGGCGGCCAGGGCCTCACGACGCCGGTCGGCATCGAGGATCTGCTTGTCCAGATAGTCCACGCGCGTGCGCTCGACATCGCCGGCGCGCGAGGCTTCCGAACTCTGCGAGGTGTGCTGTTCCCAGCGCTGCTGCCAGCTGGCCAGCCGCTCTTCGGCCTCGCGCAGGCTTTCCTGCTTGATCTCGTTTTCTTCCTGCAGTGCTTCCAGCTGCGGAGTGGCGGCCTCCACCGCCTCACGCAGCACCCTCAGCCTGGCCTCATCACCGCTGATGTGCTGCCCCAGTTCGGCCAGGGCCTGCTGGGTTTCATCGCGTGCCTTGTGCAGGCGCTGCGACAACTCGCGCTGGTGCTGGATCTGCTGTTCCAGGCGCGCCAGCGTACTGCCAACCTGGTAGACCGCCGCCTGTGCGGTGTTGAGCGCGTCGGCAGCCTCTTCGCGCCGCGCGCGCGAGGTTTCGATGCGGGCTTCGGCATCACGCTGGTCGGCGATCAGCTGCTGCAGCCGCGTTTCTTCCTGCGACAATCCTTCGCGCAGCTTGGACAGGCGTCCGTCGAGGCCGCGGAATTCCAGCGCCTTCCACTCGGCGTCCTTGACCCGGCGCTCTTCCTGCAGGGCCTGGTACTGCTCGGCCTGCTTGGCCTGGCGCTTGAGGTGCTCCAGCTGCTTGCTGATCTCGTCGCGCAGGTCGCCCAGCCGGTCCAGGTTCTCGCGGGTGTGGCGGATGCGGGTCTCGGTCTCCTTGCGGCGCTCCTTGTACTTGGAGATGCCGGCCGCCTCTTCCAGGTACACGCGCAGGTCTTCCGGGCGTGCCTCGATGATCTGGCTGATCATGCCCTGCTCGATGATCGAGTAGCTGCGCGGCCCCAGGCCGGTGCCGAGGAACAGATCGGTGATGTCGCGGCGACGGCACTTGGTGCCGTTGAGGTAGTAGTTGCTGGTGCCGTCGCGGCTGACCGTGCGCTTGACCGAGATTTCGTTGAACGAGGCGTACTCGCCCGAGATCGTGTGGTCGGAGTTGTCGAAGATCAGCTCGACGGTGGCCTGTGACACCGGCTTGCGGGCATTGGACCCGGAGAAGATCACGTCGGTCAGCGAGTCGCCACGCAGGCGGCTGGCCGAGCTCTCGCCCATGACCCAGCGCACAGCGTCGATGATGTTCGACTTGCCGCAACCATTGGGCCCCACCACGCCGGTCATGTTGGTCGGCAGGTGCAGGGTGGTCGGATCGACGAACGATTTGAAGCCGGACAGCTTGATCGTGGAAAGACGCATAGGGGTTCCGGACTGGGGCCGGCAAGCGGCCTGCGTTTACCCTCCAAGTCATTGATCCTGTTGGGATCGATGACCGTGGAACGGGTGTGACGCCCTGAGTATACCGATGTGGCCGTGTTCTACGAATGGACGTGGAACATTGTCCAGCCCTGCCCCGTCGGCCCGGCCGGCCTCGACACCCTGGAGCGGGAGCCATAAAACAAAACGGGCACCCTTGCGGGCGCCCGTTCTGCGGTGATGCCAGGCCTTGCGGCGTGGGATCAGGCTTCGGCGACGACGACGACCTTGACGGTGGTCTCGACGTCGGCGTGCAGGTGGATCAGCACGTCGTATTCGCCGATGTTGCGGAAGGCGCCTTCGCCCAGGATGACTTCGCTCTTTTCCAGCGGCAGGCCGGCGGCGGTGAAGGCCTCGGCGATGTCGCGCGGGCCAACCGAGCCGTACAGCTTGCCTTCGGTCGAAGCGTTGGCGGCGATGGTCACGCTCGCGCCTTCCAGCTTGGCCTTGCGGCCTTCAGCGTCGGCGTGGATGGCCTGGGCCTTGGCTTCGTATTCGGCGCGCTTGGCTTCGAACTCGGCCTTGTTGCTCTCGGTGGCCGGCACGGCCTTGCCCTGCGGCACGAGGAAGTTGCGGCCGTAGCCCGGCTTCACATCAACCAGGTCGCCCAGGTTGCCGAGGTTGGTGACTTTCTGCAGGAGGATCAACTGCATGGTATTGCTCCAGATAAGTTATTCGTTAGCGAGGCAACGCCCCGCAACAAAGGCTGTCCGAATAGCTGGCACAGCGGGGGCGGCGTCGGGCCGCCCCGCCTGCATCAGACGTCGTGGTTGTCGGTGTACGGGATCAGGGCCAGGAAGCGAGCGCGCTTGACGGCGGTCGCCAGCTGGCGCTGGTACTTCGACTTGGTACCGGTGACGCGGCTCGGCACGATCTTGCCGTTCTCGGTCAGGTACTGGCGCAGGGTGTTGAGATCCTTGTAGTCGATCTCCTTCACACCTTCAGCGGTGAACTTGCAGAACTTGCGGCGACGGAAGAACTTGGACATGGGAAGGCTCCTTAGGCGGCGGAAGCGGCGTCGTCGCCGGCTTCGTTGTCAGCGGTGTTGTTGGACTCGCCTTCTTCGTCGTCACGACGACGGCGCTCACCGCGCTCCGGCTTGTCACCCTTCTCGTCCTTGCTCTTCATGATCAGCGACTGCTCGGTGTCAGCCTCGTCACGCTTGATGACCAGGTTGCGCAGCACGGCGTCGTTGAAGCGGAAGCTCTCGGTCAGTTCGTTCAGAACGGCCTGGTCGGCTTCGATGTTCATCAGCACGTAGTGGGCCTTCACCAGGTTCTGGATCGGGTACGCCAGCTGGCGGCGGCCCCAGTCTTCCAGACGGTGGATGGTGCCGTTGCCGTTCTCGACCAGCGACTTGTAGCGCTCGATCATGGCCGGGACCTGCTCGCTCTGGTCCGGGTGGACCATGAACACGATTTCGTAATGACGACTCATGTTTTTTTCTACCTTTCGGATGTGGCCTTGCGGCCGGACAGCCCCCCGCCGTTGAGACCGCGGTGGGGCAAGGGTTCCCGCCAGGGAGGCAGGAAGCCGCGCATTATGGCGCAGATGGGGTGGCCGGGCAACCGGTGGGCCACCTGACACCCTGAACCGGGGGCGAGCGCCCAACCCGGGTTGGGCGCTACCAGAACGATCAGGCCCCGGCCGGCCGTCAGGCCTTGTCGGCGTCAGTGGTGAAGCTCTCGCCGCAGCCACACTCGGCGGTGGCGTTCGGGTTGCTGAACGTGAAGGTCTCGCTCAGGCCGTGCTTGCCGAAGTCGATCACGGTGCCGTCCACCAGCGCCAGGCTCTTGGCGTCGACATAGATCTTCACGCCGTCCTGCTCGAACACGGTATCGCCCTCGCGCTCATCGCGGGCCAGGTCGGTGATGTGGCCCCAGCCGGAGCAGCCGGTCCTGGTCACGCCGAAACGCAGGCCCAGCGCGCCGGGGGTCTGGGCGACAAAGCGCTGCACGCGCTCGAAGGCAACGGGGGTCAGGCTGACGGCCATGGGGCTACTCCAGAGGTACGGGGACATTATAAGGAGCTGTGGCCGCGAAAAATGCCTCGCAAGCAGAACGCTGCAACCGGTAAACTCCCGTGTTCACAGATCGAGTCGATCAGCAGAGGATTCAAGTCATGACGGTGGTCAGCGTTGAACATGCGCTTGCCGGGAAGATCCCGGAAGGCGGCGAAGTCACGGTACGCGGATGGGTGCGCACGGTGCGCGGTTCAGCGAATCTGGCCTTCGTGAATGTGAGCGACGGCTCCTGCTTCGCCCCGATCCAGGTCGTGGCCAACGACACCCTGGGCAACTTCGACGAGATCAAACGCCTGACCAGCGGCTGCTCGGTCATCGCCACCGGTACCCTGGTGAAGTCGCAGGGCAAGGGCCAGTCGTTCGAGATCCAGGCCAGCACGCTTGAAGTGGTCGGCTGGGTCGAAGACCCGCTCACCTATCCGATCCAGCCCAAGCCGATGTCGCCGGAGTTCCTGCGCGAAGTGGCGCACCTGCGCCCGCGCACCAACCTGTTCGGGGCGGTCACCCGCATCCGCAACTGCCTGGCCCAGGCCGTGCACCGCTTCTTCCACGAGAACGGCTTCAACTGGATCAGCACCCCGATCATCACCACCTCCGACGCCGAAGGCGCCGGCCAGATGTTCCGCGTGTCCACCCTGGACATGGTGAACCTGCCGCGCGACGAGAAGGGCGCGATCGATTTCAGCCGCGACTTCTTCGGCAAGGAAACCTTCCTGACCGTGTCTGGCCAGCTGAACGTCGAGGCCTATTGCCTGGCGCTGAGCAAGGTCTACACCTTCGGCCCGACCTTCCGCGCCGAAAACAGCCACACCACCCGCCACCTGGCGGAGTTCTGGATGATCGAGCCGGAAATCGCCTTCGCCGACCTGGCCGAAGACGCACGCCTGGCCGAAGAGTTCCTGAAGTACCTGTTCCGCGCGGTGCTGAACGAGCGCAGCGACGACCTGGCCTTCATCGCCGAGCGCGTGGACAAGAACGCGATCACCAAGCTGGAAGATTTCATCAACGCACCGTTCGAGCGCATCGACTACACCGATGCGGTCAGCCTGCTGCAGAAGTCCGGCAGGAAGTTCGACTTCCCGGTGGAATGGGGCCTGGACCTGCAGACCGAGCACGAGCGCTGGCTGACCGAGGAACACGTCGGCCGCCCGGTGGTGGTGACCAACTACCCGGAGCACATCAAGGCCTTCTACATGCGCCTGAACGACGACGGCAAGACCGTTGCCGCGATGGACGTGCTGGCCCCGGGCATCGGCGAGATCATCGGCGGCAGCCAGCGCGAAGAGCGCCTGGACGTGCTGGATGCGCGCATGGCCCAGTTCGGCCTGGATCGCGAGCACTACAGCTGGTACCGCGATTTCCGCCGCTATGGTTCGGTGCCGCACGCCGGCTTCGGCCTGGGCTTCGAGCGCCTGGTGGTCTACGTCTGCGGGCTGTCCAACATCCGCGATGCGATCCCCTACCCGCGCGCCCCGGGCAGCGCGGACTTCTAAGCCCCAAACGACCACGGAGGTGCTGCCCCCATGACCCTGTTCTTCGCCCTCTGTTTCGTTGGCGTTGCAGTGGCCGGGTTCAGTGCCTTCGTGATCTTCTGGCCGCTGACCCTGGTGCACGTGCGCGACCGCCATCCGGCGCTCGCCGAGCGCTTCGGCAGCGGCGCCTTCCTCAAGCCCGATGCCCTGGCCTGGCTGCTGCGCCGCGACTATCGCCAGCAGCCGGACCGATCATTGTCCGGGCTGGCGACGCCGGCCTGGGTATCGCTGCTGACCCTGCTGGCCGGACTGGGCATGGCTGCCCTGCTCTGGCTGGCCTCGCTCTGGTAACACATCCATGAATGACATCACCACTTCGCGCGACAGCTGGTGGCTGGCCAGCCTCGGCAACACCCTGATCTGGGCACGCCTGCGGGTGCGCCCTGCCGGCACCGCCGAAGTGCTCGACAGCGACGGCAACACGCTGAGCTATGACAGTGAAGACACCGCCCGTTCGCAGCTGTTCGACGCTGAATTCGTCGAGTATGACGGCCTGGACGAGGAGGACGCGCTGGTGCGCGGCTTCAGCCTGCACGAAGTGCAGCCGCCGCAGGCCGACAGCGACGAGGGCCTGCGTGGCCGCATGATCCAGTCGCTGGGCGGGCGCGCCTGACCCTGGCATGTTCACCCCGCGCGCCTTCGCCGAGACCGACCTGCTCTGGCTGGACCGCCTGCTGGCGCGCGATCCGTTCGTCAGCGTGCTCACCCCGGGCAGCGATGGCCTGCCGGAGCTGACGCGGATGCCGGTGTTGTACCGGCGCGAGGGCGAGCGCATTGAGCTGCGCGGGCACTGGGCCCGCGCCAACCCGCAGTCGCGCCACAGCGGTGCGGCCAAGGTACTGGTCGATGGCCCGCACGGCTACGTCTCGGCCAGCTGGTATCCGGACAAGGAGCCCGCCGCGCGGGTGCCGACCTGGAACTATGCGGCCGCCGAGCTGCGCGGCCAGCTGCACACCTTCGACGACACCGATGCGCTGGCCGAACTGGTCGGCGCGATCAGCGACCGTTTCGAAGCCAGCGTCGGCCAGGCCTGGCGCTTCGATGCCGCGCGCGCCGAACACGGCGCGGAGCTGCGCGCCATCGTCGGCTTCCGCTTCCAGGTTGAACACGTGCAGCTGAAGCTGAAGCTGAGCCAGAACCACCCCGATGCGAACCAGCGTGCCGTGATCGCCGAACTGGAACAGCTGGGCACCCCTTCCTCCACCGAGTTGGCGCAGTGGATGCGCTGGCACCGCGAACAGGCCACCCCCAGCGGCTGAACGCCCCCGATTCCCGCGACGACGCAGCCGGACGGCTGCGGCGCGCCCCCACCCGACGCCAGGCATCCGAACATGAAAGACATCCACAAGCTGCTGCAGAACAACCGCGACTGGGCCGACCGCATCGAGAAGGAAGACCCGGACTTCTTCCACCAGCTGGCCAAGCAGCAGCATCCCGAGTACCTGTGGATCGGCTGCTCCGATTCACGAGTTCCGGCCAACCAGATCATCGGCATGGCACCCGGCGAAGTGTTCGTGCACCGCAACGTTGCCAACGTGGTCGCCCACACCGACCTGAACTGCCTGAGCGTGGTGCAGTACGCGGTGGACCAGCTGAAGGTCAAGCACATTCTGATCGTCGGCCATTACGGCTGCGGCGGCGTGCACGCCTGCCTGCACAATACCCGCGTCGGCCTGGCCGACAACTGGCTGCGCCACGTCGGCGACGTCGTTCAGAAGCACCAGGGCATCCTCGATGCGATCGAAGACGATGAACTCAAGCACGCCCGCCTTTGCGAGCTGAACGTGATCGAGCAGGTCGCCAACCTCTGTCGCTCGACCATCGTGCTGGACGCCTGGGCCCGCGGCCAGAAGCTGATGGTGCATGGCTGGGTGTACAGCCTGAAGGACGGTCGCGTGCGTGAAATGGGCATCGACGTAGGCTCGCTGGAAGAGCTGCAGCCGGCATATGAGAAGGCACTATCCTTCGTGCCGCGCAAGGGCCGTCGCGACTGATCCCCCACGGATGACCACCATGCTCGCTTCGCCGATCAACCTGCACGCCTGGATCGAAGAGAACCGCCACCTGCTGAAGCCGCCGGTGGGCAACAAGATGATCGACAACGGCGATTTCATCGTGATGGTGGTCGGCGGGCCGAATTCGCGCACCGACTATCACTACGACGAAGGCCCGGAGTGGTTCTACCAGCTCGAGGGCGAGATGGTGCTGAAGGTGCAGGAGGACGGTGCGGTACGTGACATCCCGATCCGCGCCGGCGAGGTCTTCCTGCTGCCGGCGAAGGTGCCGCACTCGCCGCGCCGCCCGCCCGGGGGCATCGGCCTGGTGGTCGAGCGCAAGCGCCTGCCGCACGAGAAGGACGGGGTGATCTGGCACTGCGAACGCTGCAACCACAAGCTGCACGAAGAGTTCTTCGCGCTGCAGAACATCGAGACCGACCTGCCCAAGGTGTTCGCGCGCTACCACGCCAGCCTGGAACTGCGCACCTGCAGCCAGTGCGGGCACGTGGATCCGCTGCCGGTGCCGGCGGCGGGCTGAAAGGCCGGTGGGCATGGCGATTGCTGTTACCTCCGCCGGGCACGGCCCGGCGCTACCGATGCGCGTGATCCCCAGGTAGCGCCGGGCCATGCCCGGCGAGCGCGCCGCGCGGCAGGCACGCCGCCAAGCGCTACACTGGCGGTCCCGTTGCAGCCTGTTGCCCGACCATGTCCGACCTGCTCAGCCGCACCCACGCCATTGCCCTGGACGCCGCCGATCCGCTGCGTCCGATGCGTAACGAATTCCTGATTCCGCGCCATGGCGGCGGCGAGCAGACCTACTTCGTCGGCAACTCGCTGGGCCTGCAGCCGCGTGGCGCTCAGGCCGCGGTGCAGGAAGTGATGAAGCAGTGGGGCGAGCTGGCGGTGGAAGGCCACTTCACCGGCCCCACCCAGTGGCTGTCCTACCACCGCCTGGTGAGCGCGCAGCTGGCCCGCGTGGTCGGTGCGCTGCCCAGCGAAGTGGTGGCGATGAACACGCTGAGCGTGAACCTGCATCTGATGATGGTCAGCTTCTACCGGCCGACCACGCAGCGCCCGGTGATCCTGATGGAAGCCGGCGCATTCCCGACCGACCGCCACGCGGTCGAAGCACAGATCCGCTTCCATGGCTTCGACCCGGCCCAGTGCCTGGTGGAAGTGCAGCCGGACGAAGCCAACGGCACGATCTCGCTGACCGCGATCGAACGCGCCATCGCCGAGCACGGCCCGCGCCTGGCGCTGGTGCTGTGGCCCGGCGTGCAGTACCGCACCGGTCAGGCCTTCGACCTCGATGCAATCACCCGCGCCGCACGCCTGCAGGGGGCGCGCATCGGTTTCGACCTGGCGCATTCGGTGGGCAACCTGCCGCTGCGCCTGCATGACGTGGCGCCGGACTTTGCGGTGTGGTGCCATTACAAATACCTCAACAGCGGCCCGGGCGCGGTTGCCGGCGCCTTCGTGCACGAGCGCCACCATCGCGACACCACCCTGCCCCGATTCGCTGGCTGGTGGGGCCATGAGGAAGCCACCCGTTTCCAGATGGCACCGCAGTTCACCCCGGCCATCGGTGCCGAAGGGTGGCAGCTGAGCAATCCGCCCATTCTGGGGCTGGCACCGTTGCGCGCCTCGCTGGACCTGTTCGAGCGAGCCGGCATGGACGCGCTGCGCAGCAAATCGCTGGCGCTGACCGGCATGCTCGAAGCACTGGTGCGCGCACGCCTGCCGCAGGTGCTGGAGATCATCACCCCGGCAGACCCGCAGCGCCGCGGCTGCCAGTTGTCGCTGCGCGTGATCGGCGGCCGCGAGCGCGGGCGCGCCCTGTTCGAGCACCTGCGCAGCATCGGCGTGCTCGGCGACTGGCGCGAGCCCGACGTGATCCGCATCTCGCCCACCCCGCTCTACAACCGCTACCTGGACGTGCACCACTTCGTCGAGGAAGTGGAAGCCTGGGCCGGCCTTTGAGCCGGACCCTCCCCTACTGCTGGACAGTTCGTTGATCGCACACGCCTCCCGCTCGTTGAGCATTATCGGTGCCGGCCTCGCCGGCTCCCTGCTGGCCATCCTGCTGTCACGCCAGGGCTGGCGCATCACCTTGTACGAACGCCGCGGCGATCCGCGCGTGGCCGACTACGAGAGCGGCCGCTCGATCAACCTGGCGCTGGCCGAGCGTGGGCGCAACGCCCTGCGCCAGGCCGGTGTGGAAGACGAGGTGATGGCGCGCGCGGTGATGATGCGCGGACGCATGGTGCATCCACGCGACGGCGAACCGCAGCTGCAGCGCTATGGCCGTGATGACAGCGAAGTGATCTGGTCGATCCACCGCAGCGACCTGAACACCACGCTGCTGGAACTGGCCGAACAGGCAGGGGCCACCGTGCATTTCCATCGCCGCCTGCACACCGTTGATTTCGATGCCGGCTACGCCCGCTTCATCGATGACCGCGATGACAGCCCGCACGACATCCGCTTCGACACCCTGATCGGTGCAGACGGTGCCGGTTCGGCGCTGCGTGCGGCAATGAACCGGCGCGCGCCGCTGGGCGAGGACATCGCCTTCCTCGATCACTCCTACAAGGAGCTGGAGATTCCGCCGGCCGAAGACGGGGGCTTCCGCATCGAGCGCAACGCGCTGCACATCTGGCCACGCGGCCACTACATGTGCATCGCCCTGCCCAATCATGAAGGCACCTTCACCGTCACCCTGTTCCTGCCCAACCAGGGCGATCCCAGCTTTGCCACGATCAATACCGGTGCGCAGGCCGAGGCGCTGTTCGCTCGCGAGTTCGCGGACGCGCTGCCGCTGATCCCGAACCTGCGCGTGGATTGGGAACAGCACCCGCCGGGCCTGCTCGGCACGCTCACCCTGGAGCGCTGGCACCAGCAGGGTCGCGCCGTACTGATCGGCGACGCCGCGCATGCAATGGTGCCGTTCCACGGCCAGGGCATGAACTGCGCGTTCGAGGATTGCGTTGCGCTGGCCCGTCACCTGATGGAGGCGGATGACCTGGAAAGTGCGTTCGCTGCGTTCGAGGCCGAGCGCAAACCCAATGCACGCGCGATCCAGCAGATGGCGCTGGAGAACTACCTGGAAATGCGCGACCGCGTGGCCGATCCCTCGTTCCTGCTGCAGCGCGAACTGGAGCGGGAACTGCAGCGGCGCTGGCCGACCCGCTTCGTACCGCACTACACGATGGTCACCTTCCTGCACACGCCGTACGCCGAAGCGCTGCGCCGTACCGAACTGCAGCGCGATTTGCTGGTGGCGGCCACGGTCGGCCACGAGTCGCTGGACAACATCGACTGGGCGGCGCTGGAAGCGCAGATCCACGCGCAGCTACCGGTCCTGGAGGGTGCGCACTGATGGCTGACAGCTTCCTGTTCTACGACCTGGAAACCTTCGGCCAGGATCCACGGCGCACCCGCATCTCGCAGTTCGCCGCCATCCGCACCGACGCCGGCCTCAACGAGATCGACACACCGGTCAGCTTCTTCGTGCGCCCGGCCGATGACCTGCTGCCCTCGCCGATGGCCACCCTGGTCACCGGCATCACCCCGCAGCAGGCCTTGGCCGAAGGCATCAGCGAGTCCCAAGCCTTCGACCGCATCAACGAACTGATGTCGCGACCCGGCACCTGCGCCCTGGGCTACAACACGCTGCGCTTCGACGATGAATTCGTCCGCTACGGCCTGTTCCGCAACTTCCATGACCCATACGAACGCGAGTGGCGCAACGGCAATTCGCGCTGGGACCTGCTGGACATGCTGCGGCTGATGCGCGCGATGCGCCCGGATGGCATCCAGTGGCCGCTGCGCGAGGACGGTGCCACCTCGTTCAAACTCGAGCACCTGGCCGAAGCCAACAACGTGCGCGAGGGTGATGCGCACGAAGCGCTATCCGACGTGCGAGCCACGATCGGCATGGCACGGCTGTTCAAGCAGTCGCAGCCGCGCCTGTGGGACTACGCCCTGAAGCTGCGCGACAAGCGTTTCGTCGGCAGCCTGCTGGATGTCACCGCGATGACGCCGGTGCTGCACATTTCCATGCGCTACCCCGCCAGCCGTCTGTGCGCGGCGCCGGTGCTGCCGTTGGCCGTGCACCCGACGATCAGCAACCGGGTGATCGTGTTCGACCTGGACGGCGACATCGACGACCTGCTGGCCCTGCCGGCCGTGGTGATCGCACAGCGCCTGTACCTGCGCGCCAGTGAACTGCCCGAGGGCGTGGCACGGGTGCCACTGAAGGAAGTGCACCTGAACAAGGTGCCCGCCCTGGTCGCATGGAACCACCTTCGTGGCGACGACCACGCGCGCCTGGGCCTGGACGTGGCCGCGATCGAGGCCAAGGTTGAACGGCTGCGCGGGTTCGCCCCTCAGCTTGCCGAGAAGGCGCGCCAGGTCTACAACCAGCCGCGCGCGGCCACCGTGGCCGACGTCGATGCCTCCCTGTACGACGGCTTCCTCGGCAACGGCGACAAACCGCTGCTGGCGCTGGCCCGCACGACCGCACCGGAGCAGTTGGCTGCGCTGGAAGGCCGCTTCCGCGACCCGCGCCTGCCGGAACTGCTGTTCCGCTACCGTGCGCGCAATCATCCGGACAGCCTCGCGCCGGCTGAACGCCAGCGCTGGCAGGATTACCGGCGCCAGCGCCTGCTGGGAGACGGCGGCCTGGGCGAACTCAACCTGCCCCAGTACCAGCAGCAGCTCGATGCGCTGGCCGCCGAGTCGCCCGACGACGCGCGGCGCCAGGCCCTGCTGCAATCGTTGCGCGACTGGGGCCAGCACCTGCAGGAGACCTTGTGAGTACCTATTTCTCGGACGCCAGCTTCAAGTTCCTGCGCAGCCTGGCGCGCCACAACGAAAAGGCGTGGTTCAACGACCACCGCCAGCAGTACGAAGAGCATGTGCGACAGCCGTTCCTGCGCCTGTTGGGTGATCTTCAGCCAGCCCTTGCCGAGGTCAGCGAACACTTCCGCGCCGATACCCGCGGCGTCGGCGGCTCACTGTTCCGCATCCACCGCGACGCGCGTTTCTCCAACGACAAATCGCCTTACAAGACCTGGCAGGGTGCGCGCCTGTTCCATGAGCGCCGTCGCGAAGTGGCCGCGCCCTCGTTCTATGTGCACCTGCAGCCAGGCGAGAGCTTTGTCGGTGCCGGCCTGTGGCACCCGGAACCGGAAACCCAGCGCCGCGTGCGCCACTTCATCCTCGACAATCCGGGCAGCTGGAAGGCCGCGGCCCATGCACCTGCGCTGCGCAGGCGCTTCGAGTTCGAGGAGAGCGAAAAGCTGGTGCGTCCGCCGCGCGGCTTCCCGGCCGACTTCGAGTTCATCGACGACCTCAAGCACCGCAACTGGGTGATGTGGCGCCCGCTGGATGACGCCACCATGACCGGCCCACGCCTGCTGTCCACGCTGGGCAAGGATCTGGCCGCACTCGGCCCGTTCGTCGACTATCTGTGCGCAGCGCTGGACCTGGAGTTCTGATGCCGTTGGCGCACCAACGGCGCACGCTGGGCCGCACCGGCCTGGCGGTTTCGCCGGTCGGCCTTGGGTGCTCCGGCTTCTGGGGGCATCGGCGCTTCCCGGAGCAGTCGGCCGCGCACGTCGTCGAGCATGCACTGGCACGGGGCGTGAACCTGTTGGACACCGGTCACAACTACTCCGGTTTCCACGCCGAGCCGCGGCTGGGCCGCATCCTGCGCTCCTTGCTCAAGCAATACCCGCGCGATTCGCTGGTGATCTCCAGCAAGGGCGGCACGCTGACCGGCCAGGCCGGCGTCAGCGGCGCCGAGCAGCGCAATTTTTCGCCAGCGGCCATCACCTCCAGCTGCGAAGCCTCGCTGCGCAACCTCGGCCTGGATTACCTCGATATCTACCAGCTGCATGGTGCCAGCCAGCACGACATCAACGATGACCTGCTGGCCGCGCTGCAGCGACTGCGCGAACGCGGGTTGATCCGGCATACCGGCATCAACACGCACACGGCGTCGACCCTGCACTGGATGATCGACCATCCCACGCTGTTCGACGTGGTGCTTCTGGACTACAACGCCCTGCAGCAGGATCGTGAACCTCTCATCGACCGGCTGCACGCGGCCGGTATCGGCGTGCTGGCCGGCACCGTGCTGGCGCAGGGCCACCTGCTGCCATCACGGGCCCGCCTGCCGCGCCCGGCCGACGCCTGGTACCTGGCCAGAGCCTGGCTGAAGCCGAGCAGCCGCTCCCTGATGCACAGCGCACGCCGGATGCGCCACACCATCGCCGCCATCCACAGCCAGCGCCCCGCCCAGACCGCGTTTGCCTACGCCCTGGGCCATCCCGGCGTTGCCAGCGGCATCCTCGGCACCACCCGAACCCGCAGCCTGGACGAAGTGCTGGCGACGCGGCTGGAGGCGCTGACTCCGGCGGAACGGCAACGGCTGGTCGATGCCTTCGGTGATGGCCGTGGTTCGCCCAGTCAGTGAGTCTTCACCCGGCACTGCCGCCGTTGCGGCAGTCTGTCCGCCATGAAGAAACTCTCCGCACTGGTTGTGCTGCTGGTCCTGGCCCTGGCGGCCTGGTGGTTCGGCGGCCCCTACCTGACCGTCAATGGCCTTTCCAAGGCCATCGAGCAGCGCGACACCGCGCGCCTGGAACGCTACGTCGATTTCCCGCGCGTGCGCAGCAGCCTGCGCGCGCAGCTCAATGACTACCTGGTGCGCCAGGCCGGCCCGGACGTGGCGGCCAGTCCCTTCGGTGCCCTGCTGTACGGGCTGGGCGACCAGCTGGGCGGTGCCGCGGTGGACACCATGGTGACCCCCACCGGGATCGGCGCGATGCTGCAGGGCCACGTGCTGTGGAAGCGCGGCCGCAATGAACTGCAGGGCGGCGATGCCTTCGGCCCGACCGAACCGGCGCGACCGTTGAAGAATGCCGAACACCATTTCGAAGCGCTGGACCGCTTCGTGATCGATGTCGATCGCGGTCCGGGCCAGCCGCCGATGAAGGTGGTACTGGAGCCGCAGGGGCTGCGCTGGAAGGTGGTGGATCTGCAGCTGGGGATGTCGGGCAGCCCTTGATCGGACCCGTGGCCTGACGGCAGTGCCAACCAACGGTTGGCACCTGCCGGTCGAATCCGCCCTATCCCTCGTTGGCGACGCCGTGCGGTACGTGGCCGGCAGCCACATGCTCGCGGGCGCTGTCGATGTTGTGCTGCGAATCGTCGAAGAAGATGTCAGCGCCGAACGCCTGCAGGAACGGCCCCTTGTGCCGGCCGCCGAGGAACAGCGCTTCGTCCAGGCGCACGCCCCACTCGCGCAGGGTGCGGATCACCCGCTCATGGGCCGGCGCCGAACGCGCAGTCACCAGTGCGGTACGGATCGGCGCGCTCTCGCCGGCAGGGAATACTTCCTGCAGCGTGTGCAGCGCTGACAGGAAGCCACGGAACGGACCGCCGCTGAGCGGCTCGCGGGCCCGTTCGCGCTCATGGCGGCCAAAGGCTTCCACGCCCTGCTCGCGCGAAATGCGTTCACTCTCGTCACCAAAGATCACCGCGTCACCGTCAAAGGCGATGCGCAGCTGCCCGGCAGGGCGACCGATGTCGATCTGGTCGGCCGCTGCGGCTGCGGTCTCGCCAGGCGGCTTGGGCAGGATGGTCGCCGCCGCGATGCCATGGCGCAGCGCGCTGCGCACCGATTCGGGGTTGGCCGACAGGAACAGGTCGGTGCCGAACGGCTTCACGTAGGGCCAGGTCGGCTCGCCGGCGGTGAACGTCGCGCGGATGATGCCCAGGCCATAGTGCTGGATCGAATTGAAGATGCGCAGGCCGGTGTCGGCCGAATTGCGCGACAGCAGGATCACCTCGACCCGCGGGTCCTCCGGACTGGCGCCCTGGTTCAGGGCCAACAGCTTGCGCACTACCGGGAAGGCCACGCCAGGCCCGAGGATGTCGTCCTCATGCTGGCGCTGGAATTCTGCATAGGCCGCCACGCCATCGCTCTCGAACAGCGCATGGCTTTCCTCGAGGTCGAACAGCGCGCGCGAGGTGACCGCGACGGTCAGCAAACGGGGGGAGTTGTCGCCCATCGGTGGGGGTCCTTCAAGCGGTCGGCAGGGCCGGCCGCCCATTGTCCTCAAAAAACGAACTGTTCGCTCAGGATCCGGTCTTCCAGGTTGTGTTCCGGGTCGAACAGCAGGGTCACGCGCCGGTCCCTGGACTCGCGGATGGTCACCTCCACTACGTCGCGGGTCTCGTGCGAGTCAGCGGTGACGCTGACCGGACGCTTGTAGGGATCGAGCACGCGGAAGCGCACTTCGGTATCGGCCTTGAGGATCGCCCCGCGCCAGCGTCGCGGCCGATATGGGGCCAGCGGCGTCAGCGCGATGGTATGCGACCCCAGCGGCAACACCGGGCCGTGCGCGGAATAATTGTAGGCAGTGCTGCCGGCCGGGGTGGCGACCAGCACGCCGTCACCGATCAGTTCGGCCACGCGCTCCTGGCCGTTCAGGTCGATGCCGATATGCGCAGCCTGCCGGGTCTGGCGCAGCAGTGAAACATCGTTGTAGGCCAGCGACCCGGTACTGGTGCCCGATTCGGTCAGCGCCACCATCTCCAACGGGCGCAGGTTGGCCGGTTCGGCACGGGCGATGCGCGCCTGCACGTCATCGTCGCCGCGGTACTGGTTCATCAGGAAGCCCACGGTGCCCAGCTTCATGCCGAACACCGGCTTGCCCAGGTGCCCGTGCCGGTGCAGGGTCTGCAGCATGAAACCGTCGCCCCCCAGCGGGCAAAGCACGTCGGCCTGCTCAGGCGCGTGATCGCCATAACGCGAGATCATCGCCGCGCGCGCCATCTGCGCCGGTTCGGTGTTGCTGGCCAGGAAAGCGATGCGGGGGGTGTCGCTCATCGGGGGATCCGGGTGGGTGTGCCAGCAAGAGCATACCCGGTAGTGCCGGCCGCTGGCCGGCAGCTTCAGCCGATAACGGTTCATGCAGTTGCCGGCCAGCGGCCGGCACTACCAAGGCAATGCAGAACGGCCCCGCTTTCGCGGGGCCGCTCCTTTTCTCCACGCAGGCCGGGCATGGCCCGGCGCTACGTCACTTACGCGCCGTGGGCAGCAAGCTGGCCCAGGCGCTGCACCGCGACCGAGACGGTCGGGTAGTCCAGGGTCTTCTGCTCGGCCAGTTCGGCCAGCATCGCCAGGGTGAAGCGCAGGCTGTTGTCATCACGGCCCATCCAGGCAGCGACCTTGGCCTCGGCACTGTTGCCCTTGGTGCCCAGCACCTGCCCGGCCAGGTTGCGGTGGTTGGCTGCCAGTTCGTCACGCAGCACGCCACGTGCCACGGCGTGCCAACGGCCATTGACCTCCAGCGCATCGACCTGCTCGAACAGCCACGGCAGCTGCAGGGCATCACCCAGGCGGAAGTGGACCTTGGACACGTCCACCGGCTTCAGCTTGCGGGTGCGGGCCAGTTCGATGATGTCGAACGCCGGTTCCAGGAAGTGCAGTTCGGCCAGCTGCTGTGCCAGTGCAGACGGCAGGCCCTTTTCCTTCCACTCGGCCACCAGGGCCTCGTAGGTCGGACGCTGCGAATCCGGCAGCACACCCGAGGCAACGCGGATGTCGTTGAACGGTCCCTGGTAGCGGTTGACCGCTTCGGTGATGCCCGGCATCGCGCCCGGGCGCGACAGCAGCCAGCGCACGAACGAACGCTGCAGCTTCCAGATCACTTCCAGTGCGTCGATCTGCACCGACTCCGGCACCTTGCCGTCGAGGGCATCGATCTGCGCCCACAGCGCGCGTGCATCCAGCGTTTCACGGCTGATGGTGTACGCCTTGGCAACCTCGGCGATGGAACGACCGGTGTCTTCCTGCATGCGCATCAGGAAGGTGGCGCCCATGCGGTTGATGGTCTGGTTGGTCACGGCCGTGGCGATGATTTCGCGCTTCAGGCGGTGACGCTCCATCGCGTCGGCGTACTTCTTCTGCAGCGGGGTCGGGAAATAGCGCTGCAGTTCCTTGGACAGGTACGGATCTTCCGGGATGTCCGAATCCAGCAGCTGGTTGAACGCCACCAGCTTGGAGTAGGACAGCAGCACCGACAGTTCCGGGCGGGTCAGGCCCTGGCCGCGCGCCTTGCGCTGGGACAGCTCGGCGTCGGACGGCAGGAACTCGATCTGGCGATCCAGCAGGCCCTGCTGTTCCAGGGTGCGGATGAAGTGCTGCTTGGAACCCAGGCGCTTGACCGCCATCCGCTCCATCAGGCTCAGCGCCTGGTTCTGGCGGTAGTTGTCGTTGAGCACCAGCTCGGCGACTTCATCGGTCATCGAGGCCAGCAGCTTGTTGCGCTGCTCGACGGTCAGCTTCTTGGCCCGCACCACATCGTTGAGCAGGATCTTGATGTTGACTTCATGGTCGGAGGTGTCGACACCGGCCGAGTTGTCGATGAAGTCGGTGTTGAGCAGCACGCCAGCCTGGGCAGCTTCGATGCGGCCCAGCTGGGTCATGCCCAGGTTGCCGCCCTCGCCCACCACCTTGCAGCGCAGCTCGCCACCGTTCACGCGCAGCGCGTTGTTGGCACGGTCGCCGACGTCGCTGTGCTGTTCGCTGGCGGCCTTGACGTAGGTACCGATGCCACCGTTCCACAGCAGGTCGACCGGTGCCTTCAGGATCGCACTCATCAGATCGTTCGGCGACAGCGCCTTGACGTTCTCGTCCAGGCCCAGCGCCTCACGCACCTGCGGGGTGATCTCGATCGACTTCAGGCTGCGCGGGTACACGCCGCCGCCCTTGCTGATCAGCTTGGTGTCGTAGTCCGCCCAGCTCGAACGCGGCAGGGTGAACAGGCGCTCACGCTCGATGAACGACGTGGCCGCATCCGGATTCGGGTCCAGGAAGATGTGGCGGTGGTCGAACGCAGCGACCAGGCGGATGTGGCGCGACAGCAGCATGCCGTTGCCGAACACGTCGCCGGACATGTCGCCGACGCCGACCGCAGTGAAGTCCTGGCTCTGGCTGTCACGGCCCAGCGCACGGAAGTGGCGCTTGACCGATTCCCACGCACCGCGCGCGGTGATGCCCATGCCCTTGTGGTCGTAGCCGACCGAACCACCGGAGGCGAACGCATCGCCCATCCAGAAGCCGTGCGCGACGGCCAGGCCGTTGGCGATGTCGGAGAAGGTCGCGGTGCCCTTGTCGGCGGCCACCACCAGGTACGGATCGTCCATGTCGTGGCGCACGACATCCACCGGCGGCACGATCTTGTTGTTGACGATGTTGTCGGTGATGTCCAGCAGGCCCTGGATGAACAGCTTGTAGCAGGCCACGCCGTTGGCGAAGATCGCATCGCGGTCGCCGTTCACCGGCGGGGTCTTGGCGAAGAAGCCACCCTTCGCGCCGACCGGCACGATGACGGTGTTCTTGACCATCTGTGCCTTGACCAGGCCCAGCACTTCGGTACGGAAGTCTTCGCGACGATCCGACCAGCGCAGGCCGCCACGCGCAACCGCACCGAAGCGCAGGTGGGTACCTTCCACGCGCGGGCCGTACACGAAGATCTCGCGGTACGGGCGCGGCTTCGGCAGGTCCGGCACCAGCGCCGAATCGAACTTGAAGCTGATGACATGGCCGTGCTGGCCGTTGGCATCGGTCTGGTAGTAGCTGGTGCGCAGGGTCGCGTCGATCACGCCCATGAACGAGCGCAGGATGCGGTCCTCGTCCAGGCTGGACACGCGGTCCATCAGCTTCAGCAGCGCATCGCGCGCGGCCTGCATCTGCGCGTCACGGTCGCCCTTGCGGGCGTCGACCACGGTCTTGAGCACCTTCAGGGTGGCCTCGTCGCCAGCAGCCAGCACATCGAAGTGGGCCTTCAGCTGGGCCTGGCCGGCGGCGATGTCGTCCTTGCTCTCGTGGCCGGTGGCTGGATCGAAGCGGGCTTCGAACAGCTCGACCAGCAGACGGGCCAGCAGCGGGTAGCGCGCGAACGTGCCTTCCACGTAGGCCTGCGAGAACGGCACGCCGGTCTGCAGCAGGTACTTGCAGTAGCCACGCAGCATGGCGACCTGGCGCCAGTGCAGGCCGGCCGCCAGCACCAGGCGGTTGAAGCCATCGTTCTCGGCATCGCCGTGCCAGACGCGGGCGAAGGTCTCGCCGAAGGCTTCATCGACACTGGCGGCATCGATCGCGCCAGCGGTGGACTCGACCTCGAAGTCCTGCACGTATACCGGTGCGTTGTCGACCGACAGGCGGTACGGACGCTCGGCGATCACGCGCAGGCCCATGTTTTCCATCATCGGCAGCGCGTCCGACAGCGGGATGTCGTCCAGCTGGCGATACAGCTTCAGGCGCAGACCATCGCCGCTTTCGCGCGGCACGGCCTGCAGGCTCAGGCGCAGGTCGTCCGGGCCGGTCAGCGCGTCGAGCTGGCTGACATCGTTGGCCGCAACAGCCGTGCTGTTGTCTTCGATGTAACCGGCCGGCAGCGCCTTGCCGATGCGGGCGGCGATGCGCAAGCCTTCGGTCTCGCCATGGCGGGCCACCAGCGCCTCGCGCAGGTCGTCCTGCCAGTTGCGCAGGACCTGGGCCAGCTTCTGCTCCAGTTCGGCGGTATCGACGTCGAGCATTTCACCCGGCTTCGGGCGCACGATCAGGTGCACCTGGGCCAGCGGCGATTCGCCCAGCACCACCGAGCTGTCGACGAACTCGCCGTGCAGCGCGTCCTTCAGCATCGCTTCGATGCGCAGGCGCACGTCGGTGTTGAAGCGCTCGCGCGGCAGGTAGACCAGCGCGGAGATGAAACGGCTGTACTTGTCGCGGCGCAGGAACAGGCGGCTGCGCACGCGTTCCTGCAGGCCCAGCACGCCCATCGCGGTGCGGAACAGTTCGTCCTCGCTGGACTGGAACAGTTCTTCGCGCGGCAGGGTTTCCAGGATATGGCGCAGGGCCTTGCCACTGTGGCTGGCCGGGGCCAGGCCGGACTGCTTCATCACGTGCTCGTGGCGCTGGCGCACCAGCGGGATTTCCCACGGGCGACGGTTGTAGGCGCTGGAGGTGAACAGGCCGAGGAAACGCTGCTCGCCGATGATCTTGCCCTTGGCGTCGAACTCCAGCACGCCGATGTAGTCCATGTAACCGGCGCGGTGCACGCGCGAACGGGCATTGGTCTTGGTCAGGATCAGCGCGTCCTTCAAACCGGACGTGGTGTTCAGGCCCTGCGCGGCCAGGGTCTTGACCGGACGGGCGGCGGACTTGTCCTTGCCGCGCATCAGGCCCAGGCCGGTGTCGTTCAGCGGCGCCAGCACCTCTTCCTTGCCCTGCTTCTCGACGCGGTACTCGCGGTAGCCGAAGAAGGTGAAGTGGTTGTCAGCGGCCCAGCGCAGGAACTCCTGTGCTTCCTTGCGCGACGCGTCGTCGACCGGCAGCTGGCGGCTGCCCAGGTCGTCGGCCAGCGCCAGCGCCTTGTCCTTCATCGGCTGCCAGTCGCGCACGATCGCACGCACTTCATCCAGCGCCTTGTTGATGGCCTGTTCGATGGCGGCCATGGCGTCGGCCGGTTGGCGGTCGATCTCCAGCAGCATCACCGACTCGGCATCACCCTCGCCGACCTTGACCAGCTTGCCGGCCTTGTCGCGGGTGAAGCGCAGCACCGGGTGGCCCAGCACGTGGACACCCACGCCCTGCTCGGCCAGCGACATGGTGACGGTGTCGACCAGGAACGGCATGTCGTCGTTGACGATCTGCAGCACGGTATGCGGCGATTCCCAACCGTTGGCCTTCGCGGTCGGATTGAACACGCGGACGTTGGCCTTGCCAGCCTTGCGGGCACGGGCGAATTCCAGCGTCTCAGCCGCGAGAGCGGCCCACTCTTCAGCGCTGTGGTGCGGGAACTCGTCCGCCTCCATACGCTTGTAGAAGTCAGTGGCAAAGGCCACTGCTTCGGCCTGTGCGGCCGCGGGGTAGCGCTTGCGCAAGGCCGTGTACACCGGCTCCAGGGAGAAACCAGCGGTCACTGCGACCTCCGCTTCTGCTGGTTTGGTCTTGTTTTTCACGGTCTTGGCTGCGGTTTTTTGCGGTTTCATGGCAGAGCGATGCGCTTGCTCAGTTGGGAAAATGAAATTGTAGCCCTACCGCGGGAAAAGGCCTTGCTGCAGGACGGAATAAGCAGATTCGGGTTTGCTGCGGTTTAGACGCCTATTCAGTTCGCGCCGGTAGGGTGATGGCGCCCGGTTCGGCTCTGGCGACAGGATCGGCAAAGCGTGTTACCGGAAGACACACGCGGCAACGCCGTTTCGATTCCACAATCCTGAACTGGACGGTATAGTCCACCGCGTGAATCCGGCCTACCTCCCCGTTGCCCTCGACGCACGCGATGAGCGCGTGTTCGAAGCCGTGCGCCAGCTGTTGGCCCAGCAGGGCATGCAGATGAGCATGGACGCAGTGGCCCAGCATGCGGGCTGCTCCAAGCAGACCCTGTACTCGCGCTACGGCAGCAAGCAGGAGCTGCTGCGCCGGGTGATGCAGCGCCATGTGGGCCACGCCACCGGCGCCATGGTCCGTGCACTCCGCACTGACGACCTGCGTGCCAGCCTGCTCCAGTTCGCCATTGACTTCCTGGAGCACTTCAACCAACCGCACGTGGGCCAGGCCTGCCGGCTGATTGCCGCCGATGCGGCCCAGTTTCCCGAAGAGGCGCGTACGCTGTACCGGCACGGTGCCGGCGCGCTGACGCTTCATCTTGCTGAATGGATTGAAACCGTTTGCATGCGTGGCCAGCTCCGGCATGACGACCCGCACTTCATGGCCGAACTGCTGCTGAGCATGATTGCCGGTCAGGATTTCGACAAACAGCGTTTCCATACCCCCCACCGTGATGACGCACTGCTGCGTCGGCGTTGGGCAGAGTTCTCCGTCGACAGCTTCCTGCGCGCCTTCGCGCCACAGCCGTCGGCGGCCCCGTCTACAAACCAACCCCGGAGTTCCTCCTGATGACCGCCCCACTCCGCACCCTTGCCTTGACGTGCGCCGTTGCTGTCGCGCTGGCTGCCTGCAAGAAGCCGGAACAGCAGACGCCCCCGCCGCCGGAGGTGGGCGTGATCGACGCCAAGCCGCAGACCCTGCCGCTGCAGCGTGAGCTGGTCGGCCGCCTGTCGCCGTTCCGCAGTGCCGACGTGCGCGCGCGGGTGCCGGGCGTGCTGCTCAAGCGCGTCTACCAGGAAGGCTCGCAGGTCAAGCAGGGCCAGACCCTGTTCCTGATCGACCCGGCGCCGCTGCGTGCCTCGCTCAATGCCTCTGAAGCGCAGCTGGCCTCGGCCCGCGCGACCTACGCCAACGCCAAGGTGGCCGCCGACCGTGCACGCTCGCTGGCGCCGCAGCAGTTCGTCTCCAAGTCCGACCTGGACAACGCCGAGTCGGCCGAGCGCACCGCGCTGGCCGCGGTCAAGCAGGCCGAAGCCGCCGTGACCTCCTCGCGGATCAACCTGGGTTACGCCGAAGTGACCGCGCCGATCAGTGGCGTGGCCAACAAGCAGCAGGTCACCGAGGGCGCGCTGGTCGGCCAGGGCGATGTGACCCTGCTGACCACTGTCGATCAGCTCGACCCGCTGTACGTGAACTTCTCGCTGAGCGTGGACGAACTGACCCAGCTGCGCGCGCAGCAGGCCAAGGGCGCGCTGGCGCTGTCCGGCGACGGCAAGGCGACGGTGGCAGTGAAGCTGGCCGATGGCAGCATCTACAGCGAGCCGGGCACGCTGGACTTCTCCTCCACTACGGTCGACCCGGCCACCGGTGCAGTGTCATTGCGCGCTGTGCTGCCGAACCCGCAGCAGATCCTGCTGCCAGGTGCCTTCGTCAGCTTCCAGGCCAACCTGGGCGAGCGCAACAACGCCTACCTGGTACCGCAGCAGGCCCTGCTGCGCGATACCACCGGCGGCTACGTGATGGTGGTCGGCGCCGACGGCAAGGTCGTGCGCAAGAACGTGAAGACCGATGGCGCGCAGAACGGCAACTGGCTGGTCAGCGACGGCCTGGCCGCCGGTGACAAGGTGATCGTGGCCGGCGTGCAGAAGGTCAAGGAAGGTGCACCGGCGGTGGCCAAGCCGTGGACCCCGGGGCAAGACGCCAACGGCAAGCCTGCCGCAGGCGGCGCCGCTCCGGCGGGCGCGGCACCGGCCGCAGGCAAGGCACCGGCCGACGCTGCAAAGCCCGAGCAGGCCGATGCGGCCAAGCCGGCCGCCACCGATTCGAACAAGCAGTAACGGGAACCTTCCGTCATGCCTAAATTTTTCATCGAACATCCAGTCTTCGCCTGGGTGGTTGCGATCCTGATCTCGCTCAGCGGCGTGATCGCGATCCTCAACCTGGGCGTGGAGTCCTATCCCAACATCGCCCCGCCGCAGGTCACCGTCTCGGCGACCTACCCGGGTGCCAGTGCCGACACCACGGAAAAATCGGTCACCCAGGTGATCGAGCAGCAGCTGACCGGTATCGATCACCTGCTGTACTTCAGTTCCTCGTCCGCGTCCAACGGCCGTGCGCAGATCACCCTGACCTTCGAGACCGGTACCGATCCGGACATCGCCCAGGTGCAGGTGCAGAACAAGGTCTCGCTGGCCACGCCACGCCTGCCCTCGGAAGTGACCCAGCAGGGCGTGGTGGTGGCCAAGGCCAACGCCGGCTTCCTGATGGTGGTGGCGCTGCAGTCCGATACCCCGACCATCAACCGTGACGCCCTGAACGACATCGTCGGTTCGCGCGTGCTCGACCAGGTCTCGCGCATCCCCGGCGTCGGCAGCACCCAGCAGTTCGGTTCCGAGTACGCCATGAACATCTGGCTGAACCCGGAGAAGATGCAGGGCTATGGCCTGTCGGCCAGCCAGGTACTGGCCGCGGTACGTGCGCAGAACGTGCAGTTCGCCGCCGGTGCGCTGGGTTCGGACCCGTCGCCGGAAGGCCAGCACTTCACCGCCACGGTCTCGGCCGAAGGCCGCTTCAGCTCGCCGCAGGAATTCGAGAACATCATCCTGCGCGCCAACGCTGACGGTTCGCGCGTGCTGCTGAAGGACATCGCCCGCGTCGCATTCGGTGCCAACAACTACGGCTTCGACACCCAGTACAACGGCAAGCCGACCGGCGCCTTCGCCATCCAGCTGCTGCCGGGCGCCAATGCCCTGAACGTGGCCGAAGCGGTGCGCGCCAAGATGGATGAGCTGCAGCCCAGCTTCCCGTCCGGGGTGACCTGGTTCTCGCCGTACGACAGCACCACGTTCGTCAAGATCTCGATCCAGGAAGTGGTCAAGACCCTGTTTGAAGCAGTCTTGCTGGTGTTCCTGGTGATGCTGATCTTCCTGCAGAACTTCCGCGCCACCCTGATCCCGACCCTGGTGATCCCGGTCGCCCTGCTCGGTACCTTCCTGGGCATGTGGATGATCGGCTTCACCATCAACCAGCTGACGCTGTTTGCGATGGTGCTGGCGATCGGCATCGTGGTCGACGACGCGATCGTGGTGATCGAGAACGTCGAACGCATCATGACCGAGGAGGGCCTGGCGCCCAAGCCTGCCACGCAGAAGGCGATGACCCAGATCACCGGTGCGGTGGTGGCGATCACCGTCGTGCTGGCCGCGGTGTTCATCCCCTCCGCCCTGCAGGGCGGTGCCGCCGGTGAGATCTACAAGCAGTTCGCGCTGACCATCGCCATCTCGATGGCATTCTCGGCGTTCCTGGCCCTGGGCTTCACGCCGGCGCTGTGCGCGACCTTCCTCAAGCCGACGCACAACGACAACCCGAACATCGTCTACCGCACCTTCAACAAGTACTACGACAAGATCAGCCACACCTATGTGGGCCACATCACCTCTGCGGTGCGCCATGCGCCGCGCTGGATGATCCTGTTCGTGGTGCTGACCGCGCTGTGCGGCTTCCTGTTCACCCGCATGCCGGGCAGCTTCCTGCCGGAAGAAGACCAGGGCTATGCGCTGGCGATCGTGCAGCTGCCGCCGGGCTCGACCAAGGGCCAGACCAACGAAGTGTTCGCGCAGATGCGTGGCATCCTGGAAAAGCAGGATGGCTATGAAGGCATGCTGCAGGTGGCCGGCTTCAGCTTCGTCGGTTCCGGCGAGAACGTGGGCATGGGCTTCATCCGCCTGAAGCCGTGGGAGGAACGCAAGTTCACCGCGCCCGAGTTCATCCAGAACATGAACGGCGCGTTCTACGGCATCAAGGAAGCGCAGATCTTCGTGGTCAACCTGCCCACCGTGCAGGGCCTGGGCCAGTTCGGTGGCTTTGACATGTGGCTGCAGGACCGTAGCGGTGCCGGCTACGAACAGTTGACCCAGGCCCGCAACATCCTGCTCGGCCAGGCCGCGCAGAAGCCGGACCACCTGGTTGGCGTGCGCCCCAACGGTCTGGAAAACGCGCCTCAGCTGCAGCTGCACGTGGACCGCGTGCAGGCGCAGTCGATGGGCATGTCGGTGTCGGACGTGTACAGCACCATCCAGCTGATGCTGGCCCCGGTGTACGTCAACGACTTCTTCTACGAAGGCCGCATCAAGCGCGTGACCATGCAGGCCGATGGTCCGTACCGCACTGGCCAGGAATCGCTGAAGAGCTTCTACAGCCCGTCCAGCCTGACCCAGAACGCCGATGGCACCAACGCGATGATCCCGTTGAACACGGTGGTCAAGTCCGAATGGGTGTCGGCGCCGCCGTCGCTGAGCCGCTACAACGGCTATTCGGCGATCAACATCGTCGGTTCGCAGGCACCGGGCACCAGCTCGGGTGAGGCGATGCAGACCATGGAAGGCATCGTCAACGACGACCTGCCGGCCGGCTTCGGCTACGACTGGTCGGGCATGTCCTACCAGGAAATCCTGGCCGGCAACGCGGCGACCCTGCTGCTGGTGCTGTCGATCGTGGTGGTGTTCCTGTGCCTGGCCGCCCTGTATGAAAGCTGGTCGATCCCGGTGGCGGTGCTGCTGGTCGTGCCGCTGGGCGTGCTGGGTGCCCTCGGCCTGTCGATGCTGCGCGGCCTGCCCAACGATCTGTTCTTCAAGATCGGCCTGATCACCGTGATCGGCCTGGCGGCGAAGAACGCGATCCTGATCGTGGAGTTTGCGGTGGAGCAGCGCGCAGCAGGCAAGAACCTGCGTGATGCCACCATCGAAGCGGCCCGCCTGCGTTTCCGCCCGATCCTGATGACCTCGTTCGCGTTCATCATGGGCGTGATCCCGATGGCGATCTCCACCGGCGCCGGCGCCAACTCCCGCCACGCCATCGGCACCGGCGTGATCGGCGGCATGCTGTTCGCCACCCTGCTCGGCCTGCTGATGATCCCGGTGTTCTTCGTGGTCGTGCGCCGCATGCTGGGCGACAAGCTGGATGAACCGTCGAAGGAGTTCATGGAGCGCCAGCGCGACGCAGAGTCCGCCCACCGCCCGGATCGTTGATCCGGCGGTGCGCTGAAACGAAAAGGCCCCGGAGCGATCCGGGGCCTTTTTTGTTGCCGCTTCTGCATCCATGCCAACCCAGGTTGGCATCTACCGGAGCAACGGCATGCCCGGTAGCCGCCAACCTTGGTTGGCGCTGTTCGGGCAACGTCTCAGCGCAGCAGCGCCACCACCACGCACACCGCCACAACCGCCATCGCAGGCCATTGCATCGGCAGGAAGAAGAAGTGATGCGGAGCATGCAGGCCATGTGCACGCGGCTTTCGATTGAGCACAAAACCCAGCACCGTATTGATTGCTGAGCCAAGGCCGAACGCCACCAGGACCTGGCCGAGTGAAGTATTGCCGCGACCCACCACTGGATCCGGGAACAGGATGAGGATGAGCAGCACGGCAGCGATCGGTGTGAGCAGGATCAGCAGCCCCGCGCCTCGATAGATGAGCATGTGGTGGTGTCCATGAACGGCGGAGCATTCTGCGCTCATCGAGCCGGAATGCCAATGGATCGCTGACACATCGACTGCACGGAGACCGGTCGCATACGGACTGTATTGAGAAGCCTCGACCGCTGCGCCGGAAGGCATCACCCGACACCGAAGCGCTCAAGGCGTCTACCGTGTTCGCAGAAAGCCACCCACCCCGGATTCATGGGCACACAGAAATGCGGCACGCCCGGATCGCTGCTATCCAGATGTCTCGACGGCAATCGATCCGAAGCCCTCCAGGAGACTGATCATGGAAAGAGCACCACTACGATTCTTCAGCTGCCCTGCCCTGCTGTTTGGCGCGCTACTCGCGGCCAGCAGCATCCAGGACAGCCACGCGGCAGGCGTCCTCGTCTGCGACAACTGTCGTGACCCGCGCGCATTGGCGCTTTCCTCGGGTACGGGGCCGACCATCGTCGCCGACTTCCAGCAGCGCCGGATCCATGGTTTCGATGTGGAATACGATCGCGAGCTACGGCGCTATCGCGCAACAAGGGCGCAGATTCCCGGGCCAATCAACGCATCCTTCAATCGGATCATGGGCATGCTCGACAACAACGTGCCAACCGTACAGTTCGCGCCGCGGCAGCGGGCCGGAAGAGGAGTCCAGTACGAGGTTCATCCTGATGACCCGCAATACGCCAACGGCATAAGCTTCCCGGAAGAGCACAAGAACCTCAACGCCTACGATGTCGTTCAGATGGCCACTGAGCGATCAAGGCTGGAAGGTGACATCGGCAAGGCCTTCACGGGGGCGACAACATCGTCGGCCGCCTGGAACGGCATGGCAACATTCCTTTCCTCGATCGGCCTGAGCTTCGTCAGCAAGACCGTCGGCATTGACAGCGCCATCTATCGGATCACATGGCGCGATGGTTCAAAAACCACGCTGGTCATCACGCCTTCTGCGGTTGATCAAGCCCGCTATGTGCAAGGTGAAAGCCGTGACGCCAAGGGCAACAAGATTCCGGATGGTGCGGCAACCGATCCAGAGATGGCCCGGAGCTTCATCGGCAACTATCGCTTTGACGATGCCGGCGAGCTCGAACGATGGGTTGACTCCGCCCGGCTCTACGGCGTGACCATGCATCCGGGAATGCCACGGGAATCCCTTCAGACCGTCTGTGAATGGAATGGAAAGGATATCGTTTGCCGGTTGCCACGTTGACAGCGCAGAGGAAACGGGGCGGCAATCGCCGCCCCGTCGTGTCCATCAGCGCAGCCCGGTCTCGTTGCGTGCGATCACCAGGCGCTGGATTTCCGAGGTGCCTTCGTAGATCTCGGTGATCTTGGCATCACGGAAGTAGCGCTCCAGCGGCATTTCCTTGGAATACCCCATGCCGCCGTGGATCTGCACGGCCTGGTGGGTAATCCACATTGCCGCCTCAGAGGCGGTCAGCTTGGCAATGGCAGCCTCATTGCTGAAGCGCTTGCCCTGGCCCTTCACCCACGCCGCGCGCAGGGTCAGCAGCAGCGCTGCGTCCAGCTTGCACTTCATGTCGGCGATCTTGGCCTGGGTCATCTGGAAAGTGCCGATGGCCGCGCCGAACGCCTTGCGCTCCTTCACGTATTCCAGAGTCGCTTCATAGGCGGCACGGGCGATGCCGATGGCCTGCGAAGCGATGCCGATGCGGCCGGCATCGAGCACGCTCATGGCGATCTTGAAGCCCTCGCCTTCCTGGCCCAGCACGTCTTCGCCCCGCGCCACGTAATCGTTGAACTCGATCTCGCAGGTAGCCGAGGCGCGGATGCCCAGCTTCGGCTCGGTCTTGCCGCGGCCGAAGCCGGCCTTGTCGGTGTCGATGAGGAAGGCGGTGATGCCGCGTGCGCCCTTGTCCGGCTCGCTCATCGCGAACAGCACGATGTACTTTGCCACCGGGCCGGAGGTGATCCAGCTCTTCTTGCCATTGATGACAAAGGTGCCGTCTGCCTGCTTCACCGCGCGGCAGCGCATGGCCGTGGCGTCGGAGCCGGACTGCGGCTCGGTCAGCGCAAACGCGCCGATGGCCTCGCCCTCGGCGATGGCACGCACGTACTTCTGCTTCTGCTGCTCGGAACCGTGAGTGAGGATGCCGTTGCAGAACAGCGAGTTGTTGACGGACATGATCGTCGAATGGGCTGCGTCGGCGGCGGCGACCTCCACCATCGCCAGCACGTACGCGATCGGGTCCATGCCCGCGCCGCCGTATTCGGTCGGCACTTCGATGCCCATCAGGCCGTTCTCGCCCAACAGGCGAATGTTGTCCAGCGGGAACTCGCCGGTACGGTCATGATGCTCCGCGCTCGGGGCGATCTTCTCCTGCGCGATACGCCGCGCCACGTCCTGCAGCATCAACTGCTCTTCGGTAAAGCTGAAATCCACAACACCCTCCCGGGTACATGAAGTTATGGGCCGCATACGGCGCGCCCAGGTGCCTCGATTGTACCGGGGGCCGGCTGCTTCCGTACGCTGCCGACTTGACCGCGACAGGCCCTCTCGGCGAATATATCTCTATATCGCGATAGGTAGATGTTTATGGATCTGGAAGACTGGTCGACCCGCCTGAAGGTGTTCGCCGATGCCACTCGCGTCCGCCTGCTGGCGCTGCTGGAGCAGGAGGAACTGACCGTGGCCGAACTGTCGGCGATCACCCGGCTGGCGCAGCCGCGCGTGTCCACCCACCTGGCACGCCTGAAGGAAGCCGGCCTGGTCCGCGACCGCCGTGCTGGCGTGTCGGCGTACTACCGCTTCGACGAGGCCCAGCTGGACCCGGCGCAGCGTGCATTGTGGCATGCCTTGAGCAACGGAAGCGATGACCCGCTGCTGCGCCAGGATGCCGAACGCGTCGCCGCCGTGCTGGCGCACCGCGCCTCGGACCAGAACTGGGCCGACAGCGTGGCCGGCGACATGGAACGCCACTACTCACCTGGCCGCACCTGGGAGGCACTGGCGCGTACCGCGCTGCCGCTGCTGGAGACCGGCGACGTGCTGGATATCGCTTCCGGTGACGGCGTGCTGGCCGAACT
The DNA here is from genome assembly GCF_059372295.1 of Stenotrophomonas sp. YJH_SMC_33. Taxonomy (NCBI): domain Bacteria; kingdom Pseudomonadati; phylum Pseudomonadota; class Gammaproteobacteria; order Lysobacterales; family Lysobacteraceae; genus Stenotrophomonas; species Stenotrophomonas sp. YJH_SMC_33. The sequence continues at coordinate 21,923 of NZ_JCAFVJ010000011.1, read as the reverse complement.
GGTAGCCCCACATGCCAAGCGCTACATCTGCATCGACACCAGCGCGCGCGTGGTCGCCGCCGCCAGCGAACGCCTGCGCCGCCTGCCGAACGTGGAAGTGCGCGAGGGCGACATGCATGCACTGCCGTTCAAGGATGCCAGCTTCGATCTGGTCGTGCTGATGCACGCGCTGACCTACGCCAGCAAGCCGGCGCAGGCGGTGACCGAAGCCGCGCGCGTGCTGCGGCCCGGTGGCCGGCTGCTGCTGTGCAGCCTGGCGCGCCACGAGCACAAGGCCGCCGTGGAGGCCTATGGCCATGTCAACCTCGGCTTCAGCGACAAGGAGCTGCGCAGGTTCGTCGACAAGGCCGGCCTGCAGGTGTCCAGCCTGGAGACGGTCACCCGCGAGAAACGCCCGCCGCACTTTGAAGTGATTTCGCTGATCGCCAACAAGCCCTGAGCCCGAGACCGCCATGCCTGCCCTGCCTTGGTTGCATCCCGATCGTGCCAACGCGCTGCTCGACGCCCTGCGCGAGCGGATCCTGATCATCGACGGCGCGATGGGCACGATGATCCAGCGCCATGGCCTGCAGGAAGGCGATTACCGTGGCGAGCGATTCGCCGGTGGCTACGACCATGCGCATGGCCCCGGCTGTGACCACGGCGTGCCCGAAGGCCATGATCTGAAGGGCAACAACGATCTGCTGCTGCTGACCCGGCCGCAGATCGTCGCCGACATCCATACCGCCTACCTGGAGGCAGGCGCGGATCTGGTCGAGACCAACACCTTCAATGCCACCTCGGTCAGCCAGGCTGACTACCACCTCGAGCACCTGGTGTACGAACTGAACAAGGCCGGTGCGGCCGTCGCGCGCGCCTGCTGTGACGCGGCGGAAGCGACCACGCCCGGCAAGCCGCGCTTCGTGATCGGGGTGATCGGCCCGACCAGCCGCACCGCCTCGATCAGTCCCGACGTGAACGATCCGGGCTTCCGCAACACCAGCTTCGACGAGCTTCGCGACACCTATCGCGAAGCCATCGAAGGCCTGATCGACGGCGGCGCCGACACGCTCATGGTCGAGACCATCTTCGATACGCTCAATGCCAAGGCCGCGCTGTATGCGCTGGAAGAGGCCTTTGATGCACGTGGCGCGCGGTTGCCGGTGATGATCTCCGGCACCATCACCGACGCGTCGGGGCGCACCTTGTCCGGACAGACTGCCGAAGCCTTCCACGCCTCGCTGGCGCATGCGCGACCGCTGTCGATCGGCCTGAACTGCGCGCTGGGCGCCAATGCGATGCGCCCGCATGTGGAAACCCTCTCGCAGGTCGCCGACTGTTACGTCAGCGCCCACCCCAACGCCGGCCTGCCCAACGCGTTCGGCGAGTACGACGAAACCCCTGAAGAGATGGCCACCACCCTGCGGGGCTTCGCCGAGGATGGCCTGTTGAACCTGGTCGGTGGCTGCTGTGGTTCCACCCCCGACCATATCCGCGCGATCGCCCAGGCCGTGGCCGGGCTGGCACCGCGTGCCCTGCCGGGCGCACGGGAGCAGCACGCCGCATGAGCACGCCTCTCACCCGCCTGTCCGGCCTGGAACCGCTGGTCATCACCCCGGACCTGCTGTTCATCAACGTCGGCGAACGCACCAACGTCACCGGCAGTGCGCAGTTCCGCAAGCTCATCAAGGAAGGCCGCTACGAAGAAGCGGTGGACGTGGCCCGCCAGCAGGTGGCCAGCGGTGCGCAGATCCTCGATGTGAACATGGACGAGGGCCTGATCGACTCGGAAGCGGCGATGACCCGCTACCTGAACCTGATCATGTCCGAGCCGGACATCGCGCGCATCCCGGTGATGGTCGACTCCTCCAAGTGGAGCGTGATCGAGGCCGGCCTGAAATGCCTGCAGGGCAAGAGCGTGGTCAACTCGATTTCGCTGAAGGAAGGCGAGGCGCTGTTCCGCGAGCACGCGCGCAAGGTGCTGCGCTACGGTGCTGCTGCGGTGGTGATGGCGTTCGACGAAAACGGGCAGGCCGACACCTGCGCGCGCAAGGTCGAAATCTGTACCCGTGCCTACCGCATCCTGGTCGACGAGATCGGTTTCCCGCCGCAGGACATCATCTTCGACCCGAACATCTTCGCCGTCGCTACGGGCATCGAAGAGCACGACAACTATGCAGTGGACTTCATCGAAGCCACCCGCATCATCAAGCAGACCCTGCCGCACTGCCACGTCTCCGGCGGCGTCTCCAACGTCTCGTTCTCCTTCCGCGGCAACGAAACGGTACGCCAGGCCATCCACTCGGTGTTCCTGTACCACGCGATCGCCGCCGGCATGGACATGGGCATCGTCAACGCCGGCGCGATGCCGATCTACGACGACCTGGAGCCGGACCTGCGCGAGCGCGTCGAGGACGTGATCCTCAACCGCCGAAGCGATGCCACCGAGCGTCTGCTGGAGATCGCCGAGCGCTACAAGGGCAGGAAGGGCGCGGCGAAGACCGAAGACCTGGCCTGGCGCGAAAAGCCGGTGGCACAGCGTTTGGCGCATGCCCTGGTACACGGCCTGGATGCCTTCGTCGAGGAAGACACCGAACTGGCCCGGCAGGCCTCCAGCCGCCCGCTGGATGTGATCGAAGGCCCGCTGATGGACGGCATGAACATCGTCGGCGACCTGTTCGGCGCCGGCAAGATGTTCCTGCCACAGGTGGTGAAATCCGCGCGCGTGATGAAGAAGGCCGTGGCCTACCTGCTGCCCTACATCGAAGCGGAAAAGGCGCGCAGCGGTGACACCGCCAAGAGCAACGGCAAGATCATCATGGCTACGGTGAAGGGCGATGTGCATGACATCGGCAAGAACATCGTCGGCGTCGTACTGGCCTGCAACAACTTCGACGTGGTCGACCTCGGCGTGATGGTGCCGGCGCAGAAGATCCTCGATGCCGCCCGCGAGCACAACGCCGACCTGATCGGCCTGTCCGGGCTGATCACCCCGTCGCTGGAGGAGATGAGCCACGTTGCCCGCGAGATGGAGCGCCAGGGCTTCGACCTGCCGCTGCTGATCGGGGGTGCGACCACTTCGCGTGCGCACACCGCGCTGAAGATCGACCCGCACTACAAGGCGCCGACGGTATGGGTGAAGGATGCATCGCGCGCGGTTGGCGTTGCGCAGTCGCTGATCTCGCGTGATCTGCGCGAGGCCTTCGTTGCCGCCAACGAAGCCGACTATGCCGAAATCCGCGCGCGCCACCGCAACCGGGGCGACGCCAAGCGCCTGGTCACGCTGGAACATGCGCGCGGGCAGAAATTCCAGGGCGGCTGGGACAGTTACACGCCACCGGCACCGAATCAGCCCGGCCTGCACGTGTTCGACGACTATCCCCTGGCCGAACTGGTCGACTACATCGACTGGACGCCGTTCTTCCAGGCCTGGGAGCTGGCCGGCAAGTTCCCGGCGATCCTCACCGACGAGATCGTCGGCACCCAGGCCAGCGAGCTGTACAAGGATGCCCGTGCGATGCTCGAGCGCATCGTCGGCGAGAAGTGGCTGACGGCCAAGGCCGTGTTCGGCCTGTGGCCGGCCAACAGCATCGGCGACGATGTCCGCGTGCAGCACGCACAGGGCGAAACCACCCTGCACTTCCTGCGCCAGCAGGTGGACAAGCCAGCCGAACGCCCGGATTTCTGCCTGGCCGATTTCATTGCACCGGCCGACAGCGGAAAGCAGGACTGGATCGGCGCGTTCGCGGTCACTGCCGGTATCGGCATCGACACCCACGTCGCGCGCTTCGAGGCCGAGCATGACGACTACAACGCGATCCTGCTGAAGGCCCTCGCCGACCGCTTCGCCGAGGCACTGGCCGAGCGCCTGCACCAGCGCGTGCGTACAGAATTCTGGGGCTACGACCGCGCCGAGACGCTGGACAACGAAGCCTTGATCGACGAGCAGTACCGCGGCATCCGTCCGGCGCCAGGCTACCCGGCCTGCCCCGAGCACAGCGAGAAGCGCCGCCTGTTCGACCTGCTGCAGGCTGAGAAGAACGCTGGCATGGAACTGACCGAGAGCTTCGCGATGTTGCCCACGGCCGCTGTCTCCGGCTACTACTTCAGCCATCCGCAGAGCCAGTACTTCGTTGTCGGACGGCTCAGCCGCGAACAGGTCACCGACTATGCCCGGCGCAAGGGCGTGGACCGCGGCCAGGCCGAACGCTGGCTGGCCTCCAATCTCGACTACGACCCCGAATGAGGCGGTAGCGCCGGGCCATGCCCGGCGTCATCTCCCGTCCGCCGGGCATGGCCCGGCGCTACCGTGCATTATTCCCGCGATGACCGTTCCCGTTGCCCGCCTCTCAAGTTTCTACTTGTTCTACTACGCGGCGCTCGGCGCGTTCACGCCGTACTGGAGCCTGTTCCTGACCGCGCGCGGGATGAGCGTGACCGCGATCAGCGTGATGATGGGCCTGTGGTACGCCACCCGCGTGATCGCACCCAGTGCCTGGACCTCGCTGGCGGCCGCATCACCGCGACCGATCCGCCTACTGCGCGTCGGCTGCGTGCTGACCCTGCTCAGCTTCGCCGCCTTCCTGCAGCCCCTGCCGCAGCCGTGGATGTACCCGGCGATGATCGTGTTCTGCTTCTTCTACAACGCGGTGATGCCGCAGTTCGAGTCGATCACCCTCACCCACCTGGGCACCGACAGCCATCGCTACGGGCTTATCCGGGTCTGGGGCTCGCTCGGTTTCATCGCCGTGGTCACCCTGTTCGGCTGGCTGATCGAAGGCGATGGCGCCGGCAGCCACGCCGGATTGTTGCCCTGGATGATGCTGCCCCTGTTCGTGCTGCTGGTTGCCTCGGCCTTCAGCAACCACTACGCGCGCGACATCGGCAGGACGGCGGGGGATGCCAGCGGCTTCTGGCAGATCGTGCGCCGACCGCCGGTGCTGGCGTTCTTCCTGGCCGCGTTCATGGAGCAGCTGTCGTTCGGCCCGTACTACACGTTCTTCTCGGTCTACATGGACCATCACGGTTACCGTACCTCCGCCCTGGGCCTGCTGTGGACCATCGGCGTGGTCTTCGAAGTGGGCGTGTTCTTCACCATCGGCCGCTTCTTCCGCCACTACGACGCCAGCTGGATGCTGCTGATCGCACTGGTCAGTTCCTGCCTGCGCTGGGCCGTGACCGCATTGTTCCCGGAGAACCTGCCGGTAATGCTGCTGGCGCAGACCGCGCACGCGCTGGGCTTTGCCGCGTTCTTCGCGGCGGCGATGCAGATGCTGGCGACCTACTTCCCCGGTCGTCTCAATGGCCACGGCCAGGGACTGCTCTATGGATTCTCGTCGGGTGTCGGCGGGGTGCTGGGCGCGCTTATTGCCGGCCAGCTGTGGAAGATCGACGATGGCCGCACCGCGTTCCTGGCGGGTAGCGGGTTTGCCCTGATCGGCGCCCTGCTCTGCTTCTTCGCGCTGAGCCTGCCGCTGATACGCGCGCGCCGGACCCACGGCGCACACTGACAACGCTCCGGTTCAGCGCTGCAGCAACACCTGCTGCAGCGAAGGCAGCAGCACGCGGTTGCCATGCGCGCTGAGATGATCGCCATCGAAGAACAGCGGGCGGCCATCGCGCTGCGCGGGACATAGCGCGTCGTCGCACAGCACCGGCAGCGGGTCCCACAGCACGCCCCCCGGCAGTCCATCGACCACCTGCCGCAGGCTGCCCAGCATGGGTGCCCGCAACGTTTCCATCGCGACGCGCGTGCTGTCCAGCCCGTTGCGGCAGACCTCGTTGCGCGCATTGAAGCGGTCCGAGCAGCGATAGGGGGGCGCCGGCAGCACCGGTTTAGGTGCCTCCAGCACGATGCGCACACCGCGCTCGGCCAGAGGCTTCCACTGCTTGATCGCCTCGGCCGCTTCGGCCTCACGCCCTGCCGTGGCCTCCGCTGTCAGTTCGCCCTCCAGCTGCGCCTGCGCATCGAACAGCACGAACTGATCGGACAGGCGCGGCACCCGCAGCGATACCAGAACCACGGCGTCCCCCGGCTGCGCGCGCTGCGCGATGTCGGCAAACACCGCTGCGTCGAAATCGGTGCAACCGGCCCCGGCACCGCGCCACTTCTGCAGGCTCACCTGCGGGCATCCGCCACGGCCATAGAGGGAGACCTCAGAGCCGGTTTCCAGCGCCAGGCGCTGCAGCAGCTCGATGTAGGCCATCGCATGCGAATCGCCGGCAACAAACACCCGCTTCGGCGCACCGGCCGGCAGCGGACGGTCGCAGTTTCCACGGGTAAAGGTGCGCGCACTGCCGCCTTCGAATCGATGCTTCGCGGCCACCAGAGCACAATCGGGATAATCACCCGCCACACTCTCGCCATTGGGATACCAATCGGCTGGATGCCGGCTGACGGTACTCAGCGACAGCCGCGGCGCCTGCAGGTAGAGCAATGCCTGGATGCCGGCGGCGCACAGCAGTACGACTGCGCCGCTCAGCACCCACCGGCCTGGACGCAGGCGCTGCGACAACGGGCCGCGGAAGGGTTGCTCGACCCAGCGCCACGATACCCATGACAGCAGCAGCACCAGCACCATCGCAGCGATCATCTGCGGTGGTGTCCGCAGGCCCACGGTCCAGCGCATCAGCACGAACACCGGCCAGTGCCACAGATACAGCGAGTACGACAGCAGGCCAATGCGGCGCATCGGAGCGCTGGCGAGCAGCCGCGCCACCCATGCCTGCGGATGATGATGCAGCGTCCAAAGCAGGCCTGCGGTGGCGAAGGCCGGCAGCAGGCCGTCAGGCCACGGCGAGCGCCCGGCACGCGAGGACCATAGAGCCCACCCCAGCAGGACCAGCGCCATCATGGCCAGCAGGGAAAACACCGGCGCAGCGCGCTTCAGTGCCTGACTGGTTGCGGGGTCCAGCGATTGCCGCACGTGCAGCAGCTGGAACAGCAGCACGCCCACGCCCAGTTGCCAGAGACGGGTGCTGGTGGCGTAGAACGCCCACGATGGCGGCGCCTCGCGCAGACCCAGCACCGCAGCGTGCAGCAGCGATGCCATGCTGACCAGTGCGAACAGGCCCAGGCTGATACAGCGCCCGCGCGCGCCACGTGCCCAGGCCAGGAACAGCAACGGGAACAGCAGGTAGAACTGCTCTTCCACACCAAGCGACCAGGTATGGGTGTAGGGATTGAATTCGGCCTTGGGCGCGAAGTAATCGTTGCCGATCGCCGCCAGCACCCAGTTGCTGAATCCGAACAACGCCATCAGCCCCGTCTTGTCGCTGGCTTCGCTGAGCCACGACTCAGGAATGAACAGCACGCTCGCCACAGCGGTCAGCAACACGCACGCCAGCAGCGCCGGTGCGATACGACGGATGCGGCGCGCATAGAAGCGCAGCATCGACTGCCCCAGCGACAGCGGCGGCAGCCGATGTACCGACGCGCTGACCACGAAACCGGAGATGACGAAAAACACGTCCACGCCGGTAAACCCGCCCGGCAACCAGCCCGGGTCCAGGTGGAACACGATGACAGCCAGCACGGCGATCGCGCGCAGGCCGTCAATGTGCGGCACGTAGCCGCGGCTTGGATCAGCGGTCATCCCTTCCTCCGCGGCCGCGGGGGCAACGCGCCCACGGCGATCACGCGTTTACCAGACCAGGTCGTCCGGCACCTGGTACTGCGGGTCCGCGTACGGATCTTCCTCGGCCGGCGCATTCGGATCGACCTTCAGCGCCACCGACGGGGCGAACACTGCCTCGCACTGTGCCAGCACCTCGGCGGTCACCAGCAGGTAGCGGCCGTTGAGCTGGACCACGCCCAGTTCACCCGCATTGAGCGCGGTCAGCTGTTCGGCGGTCACGTAGATGCGCTTGATCTTGCCGCCGTACGGGAAGTGGCGGGCAATGTCCGCCTCCTCGGCATTGAGGCTTTTGCCCTGCAGCAGCGCTTCCAGCTTGGCCTTCGCCTCACGGCGCACGCGTGCTTCTTCCTGCTTCAGGCGCTCGGCCTCGATGCGCTCTTCCTTCTCCCGCTGCGCACGGATCGCATAGGCCTTGGCCAGGTCCATCTCTTCGGCGCTGCGCGGCTTGCGCGGCCCCTGCTGCCCTTGGCCACCACGCGCCTGCCCACCGGGCTTGCCCGCCCCACCATGGCCATGCCCGCGACGCTCGCCGGGCTTGTGCTCGCCCTTGCCTGCGCCCTGCGGCTTTGCATTGCCGTTGCCACCCTTGCCCTGCGGGCGGCCGTCACGGCGGGGGCCATCATTCTTGCGCTCGGGCTTGGGCGCGGGCTTGAAGCCCAGGCCCATCAGCTGGTCGCGGAGGGTATCGCTCATAGGATTCGGATCAGTAGTGCGGCGGCGGCGGTTCGCTCGCCGGATCGGAAGAATTCAGTGCGTTGCGGACCTTGCCCAGGTCCTCCAGCAGGACGCGCAGCACATCGGCATTGCGCATGCCCTGCATGCGGGCATCAGCCAGCGCATCGCTCAACTCGGCCAGCGCCTGTTCCTGGAAGGACACGCGCATCTCCAACTCGACCAGGCGCGCTTCCAGCGCCTGCTCGCGTTCGGTCGGTAGATCAGACATGCAGCGAACGCCCCCGGCCGATGCCGTAGTACGCCAGGCCGGCGGCTTCCACTTCGGCCGGCTCATAGAGGTTGCGGCCGTCGAACACCACCGCGTCCTTCAGCTGCTCGCGCAGCTTCTGGAAATCGGGACTGCGGAACTGCTTCCACTCGGTCACCACGACCAGGGCATCCGCGCCCTGCAGCGCTTCGTCAGCATTGCTGCAGAACACCAGGTCATCGCGTTCGCCGAAGATGCGCTGCGATTCGTGCATTGCTTCCGGATCGTAGGCACGCACCGTGGCACCGCCTTCCCACAGCTGCGCCAGCAGGCGACGGCTGGAGGCTTCACGCATGTCATCAGTGTTCGGCTTGAAGGCCAGGCCCCACACGGCGAAGGTCTTGCCGCGCACCCCTTCGTCCTCGCCCTTGTCGTAATGACGCTGGATGAGGGCGAACAGATGGCCCTTCTGTGCATCGTTGACCGCTTCCACTGCATTGAGCAGCTTCGGCTCCAGGCCATGCTGCTGGGCCGTACGGGCCAATGCCTGCACGTCCTTCGGGAAGCACGAGCCGCCGTAGCCGGCGCCCGGGTAGATGAAGTGCCAGCCGATGCGCGGGTCCGAGCCGATACCCTGGCGGACCTGCTCGACGTCGGCACCGACGCGTTCGGCAATGTTGGCGATTTCGTTCATGAATGAAATCTTGGTTGCCAGCATCGCATTGGCGGCGTACTTGGTCAGCTCGGCCGAACGCACGTCCATCTCGACCACGCGGTCGTGGTTGCGGTTGAACGGCGCGTACAGGCGGCGCATTACCGCTACCGACTCATCGCTGGTCGCACCGATGATGATGCGGTCCGGGCGCATGCAATCGGCGACTGCGTCGCCTTCCTTCAGGAATTCCGGATTGGACACCACGTCGAAGGTGATGTCCGCGCCACGCGCGGCCAGCTCTTCGGCAATGGCGGCGCGCACCTTGTCGGCGGTACCCACCGGCACCGTCGACTTGTTGACCACCACGGTGGGCACGCTCATGTGCCGGCCGATGGTACGGGCAACGGCCAGCACGTACTGCAGATCGGCGCTGCCATCCTCGTCCGGCGGGGTACCCACGGCGATGAACACTACCTGGCCATGCGCGATCGCCGACGCGGCATCGGTAGTGAATGCCAGCCGCGACGCGGCGTGGTTGGCCTTCACCATCGGCTCCAGGCCAGGCTCATAGATGGGAATGACGCCCTGGTTGAGGCCATCTACCTTGGCCTGGTCGATATCGACGCAGACCACCTGATGACCGACATCGGCCAGGCAGGTACCGGTCACCAGTCCAACGTAACCCGTACCAAAAATCGCAACGCGCATATCCGTATTCGCTCCTCGATGACTTACGGCAGGACGCCCAGCAGCTCGACGTCGAACGTCAAAGTCGCGTTCGGGCCGATCGGGCCGCCGGGAGTGCCGTTCTCACCGTAGGCGAGTTCGCCCGGAATCCAGAAGCGGTACTTCGAACCGACCGGCATCAGCGCAACGCCTTCGGTCCAGCCCTTGATCACCTGGTCCAGGCCGAACTCAGCCGGCTGGCGGCCGTAGGAACTGTCGAACACGGTGCCGTTGAGCAGCTTGCCTTCGTAGTTCACGCGCACCTTGCTGCTCGGCAGCGGACGCTCGCCGCTACCCGGGCGGATCACCTGGTACTGCAGGCCCGACGCGGTGGTCACCACGCCCGGCTGGGTCTTGTTCTTGGCCAGGAACGCATTGCCTTCCTCGCGGTTGGTCTGCGCAGCGGCGGCGGCCTTGGCCTGCATTTCGGCCTGCTTGCTGCCCATGAAGGCCTGAATGGTGGCGGTCGCGTCAGCTTCCGTCATCTTCGGCTGTCCCTTGCTCAGGCCGGTGCTGATCGCGTCAAACAGCGAGGCGACGTCGATGTCATCCTTCAGTTGCGCCAGCGACGGGCCCACCGAGTAGGAACCGATCATCTGCGAGACCTTGACGCGGTCGACCTTCGGCGGCTGCGAACCCGGCGCCACGCCCGGCACCTGCTGGCCGCTGCGGGCCATCACGACCTGGCGCAGGGCCGCGTCGGTGGCCTTGGCCTGTTCCTGGGTGATCTGCGGCTGCAGGCCTTCGAACGAACGCTCCACGGCGGTGCGCAGCGCGGCCACGTCGATCTCATCGGCGATCGGAGTGAACGACTTGGCCACGTCCAGGCCGATGGCGTAGCCCAGCTTCTGCTTGGGGGAATTCAAGGTTGCGGTCTCCTTGGCGGCTGCGGGGGCAGCCGGTTGTTGCGACAGAGCGACACCCGAAGTGCCCATCGCCAGAATCAGAACCGACGCCGCGGCGCCGCGCATTCCCATCTTCATTCGCTGCATTCCTGGAAGTGTCTGGGCGCCGACGTCGGCGCGAAAAGGATCATTGTCGCACGCATGCCGTCGATGTCGAGGCATGCGTGCCGGATATCAATGCGTGGCGGCGGCCGCCAGCGCCTTGTCGATGGCCGCGATCAGCTGCGGATCGTCCGGCGTCACCTTGCTGGCGAACTGGGCGATGACCTTGCCATCGCGGCCCACGAGGTACTTGTGGAAGTTCCAGGCCGGCGCAACGCCGGTCGCTGCGGTCAGCCGCTGGTACAGCGGCGTGGCCTGCGGACCGACCACATGCACTTTCTCGAACATCGGGAACCTGACGCCGTAGGTCAGGGTGCAGAAGTCCTGGATCTGCTTCTCGTCACCGGGCTCCTGGCCCTTGAAATCGTTGGACGGGAAGCCGAGCACCGCGAAGCCCTTGCCGGCGTACTGCCTGTGCAGCGCCTCCAGGCCTTCGTACTGAGGGGTATAGCCACACTTGCTGGCGGTATTGACCACCAGCAGCACCTGGCCGTGGTAGCGCTGCTGCAGGTTGACCTGCTGCTTGCCAGCCAGCGGCCGATAGCTGACGTCGAGCAGGTCGGCGGCCAGCGCATTGGCCGAGGCTGCCAGGCCGAGGGCCAGCAGAGTCAACAGGGACAGGCCGCGGAAGCGGTGCGGGAAGGCGGTCGACAGGGGCATGGGAACGTTCCGCAATAGCCGTTTCAAGGGTCCGGCCAGCATCGGCCGGGAATCGGCCGAACTATAGCACCGGGCCCTGTGGCACCTGTCGGCCCCGCCGTGGCACAGCTTTGCCGGGCTTGGCGACAGCCTGTGGGAAACGGCCGCGGCGCGTCGTCATTGACATAGGATTGACGTGATTGAATGGAAGGCGGTCAGGGAAGCCGGTTTTACCAAACAATTTTTCCTTTATTATCAATTGCCTGGATGGATATGGCGCGTTCTTGACCGCCCCTGCCAGCAGTTGGGTGATGTGGGGGCTTGCACCCCGGCGTGCCGGTGTTATAGTTGCATACAACACCAGTCACCTGAGACAGGGGGAAGCCATGAACGTCCGGATCCGTCGCAACCTCACCGCACACGCGGCCGTCGCTGTTTCGACCCTGCTCGTGCTGGCCTGGTGGGCCACGCCCACCGCCCCTGCTTCTGCCGCTGCCGAAAGTGCGCAGGACGCGACGCTCTCCCCGGCAGGGAATGCCACCCCCTCCTCCCCCCCTCCCCCGCGTCGGCTGCACAGCGCGCTGTCCATGCCGTATTTCTCGTTCGCCCAGCCGCTGATCCCACGGAGCTGAACATGAGCGACATCCAGTGGAGCGACGGCGCTCCCATCTACCGTCAGTTGAAGGAGCGCGTGATCGCCATGATGCTCGACGGAATCCTCAAGCCGGGCGATGCCCTGCCTTCGGTGCGCCAGGTGGCCGCCGACTATCAACTCAACCCCATCACCGTTTCGCGCGCCTACCAGGAACTGGCTGACGAAGGCCTGGTGGAGAAGCGCCGCGGCCTGGGCATGTTCATGACCGAGCAGGCGGCTACGCAGCTGCGAAGCAGCGAGCGCGACCGTTTCCTCAACGAAGAATGGCCGGCGGTCCTGGAGCGCATCCAGCGCCTGGGCCTGAGCCTCGACGAATTGCTGCCCCAGGGGAAAGTCTGATGAAGAGCACTGCAAGTGAAGCGGTCATCACCGCCCGAGGCCTGCGCAAGGCCTACAAGACCACGGTTGCCCTCGACAACGCCACCTTCAGCATCCCAAGCGGGCGCATCGTCGGCCTGATCGGGCCCAATGGCGCCGGCAAGACCACCGCGCTGAAGGCCATTCTTGGCCTGACCTCGGTGGAGGGGGACCTGAGCGTGCTCGGGCGTGACCCGCGACTGCACCGCGACGAACTGATGAATGACATCTGCTTCATCGCTGATGTCGCCGTGCTGCCGCGCTGGTTGAAGGTCCGCGAAGCGATCGACTTCGTCGCTGGCGTTCACCCGCGCTTCGACCGCGCCCGTTGCGAACGCTTCCTGGCCAACACCAAGCTGCAGCCGAAGCAGCGCGTGCGGGAGCTGTCCAAGGGCATGATCGTGCAGCTGCACCTGGCGCTGGTGATGGCCATCGATGCCCGCATCCTGGTGCTGGACGAGCCGACACTGGGCCTGGACATCCTGTACCGCAAGGAGTTCTACCAGCGCCTGCTGGAAGACTACTTCGACGAACAGAAGACGATCATCGTCACTACCCACCAGGTGGAGGAAATCGAGCATATCCTCAGCGACGTCATGTTCATCCGTGATGGCCGCATCGTGCTCGACGCTGAAATGGACGACGTCGGCCAGCGCTATACCGAGCTGCTGGTCAATGCCGAACAGCTGGACACCGCCCGCGCATTGAAGCCGATCGACGAGCGCAGCCTGGCGTTCGGCAAGACGGTGATGCTGTTCGATGGCGTGCCGCGCGCCCAGCTTTCCTCCCTCGGCGAGACCCGCATCCCGGGCCTGGCCGACCTGTTCGTCGCCATCATGAAGGGGACCTACGCATGAACGCCGTCAACCACCCCGTCAGCCCGATCGGCACCCTGCGCTGGCTGCTCAAGCGCGAGTATTGGGAGAACCGCGGCGGATTCCTCTATGCACCGTTGATCGCCGGACTGATCTCGCTGGTGATGAGCACCATCGGCATCGCGTTCGGCCTGTTCGCGCTGCATCGTGCCGCGCGCGACGGCGGCCTGCACATCGACGGCGAAGATGTGAACATCAATGGCCTGGACCTGGCGCTGCTCACCCGCGACATCAGTGCCAAGGACCTGGCCGATCTCGGTAACGGCCTCGACCTGACCCTCGTGCTCAGCTCGGCGTGGCCATTCCTGGTCCTGGCCTTCGTGGTGTTCTTCTACTGCCTGGGCGCCCTGTACGATGACCGCCGCGACCGCAGCATCCTGTTCTGGAAGTCGCTGCCGCTGTCGGACACCCAGACGGTGCTGTCCAAGCTGATCAGTGCGCTGATCGTGGCCCCGCTGATCGCGGTGATCGCTGGCATCATCACCATGCTCGGCTTCATGCTGGTCATCAGCATCGTCGCGCTGATGCACGGTGGCAGCCCGATGACCCTGATCTGGGGCCCGGCCAGCCCGTTGACCCTGGCTGCCGGCCACCTGAGCTGGATTCCGGTCTACGCGCTGTGGGCCCTGCCCACCGCCGGCTGGCTGCTGCTGTGCTCGGCCTGGGCCAAGAGCAAGCCGTTCCTGTGGGCGGTGATGCTGCCGCTGTTTGCCGGCGTCATCGTCAGCACCACCAAGATCATGCCGCTGTTCGGTCTGACCACCGGCTGGTTCTGGCAGAACATCGTCGGCCGCCTGCTGCTGGGCGGCGTACCCGGCATGGACCTGCTGTATCGCCTCGGCGCAGGTGAAGGGTCGCGCCGCGATCTGGACTCGGTGGTCAGCCTGATGTCCCCTGCCTCGCAGCTGAAGTCGCTGGCGATGCCGGAACTGTGGATCGGTGCGGCCGTCGGTGCAGTGTTCATCTTCCTCGCCATCCGCCTGCGCAAGCGCGCCGGCGAGATCTGACTCCACCCATCCGGAGGCACCACCCATGCGTTCCCTGCTCGCCTGTTCTGCGTTGTTGCTGTTGCCGCTGTCGGCGCTGGCCGCCGATGCCCCTAACTGCAAGTTCACCGCTGCCCGTACGTTGAAGCTGGAGACATCCGGCGCCAAGGCGGTGGTGTTCGAGGTGAACCAGCATGACCTGAAGGTGGTCGCCAGCAAGGGCGGTGGCCAGCTGGATGGTCGCGCCTGCGCCTCCAGCCAGGAATGGTTGGACCAGCTGGTGCTGGATCAGCGGAAGGAAGGCGACAAGCTGGTGGTCAGCCTGCGCCGCGAAGGCCGCGACAGCGGCATCAGCCTGGGCAACAGCTATGCCTGGCTGGACATCCGCGGCAGCGTGCCGGACAACCTGCCGCTGCAGCTCAAGGTCGGCTCCGGCGATGCCAGCGTGGAAAACGCGCAGTCACTCAGCGTGGACGTCGGTTCCGGTGACGCCGTGGCCCGCGGAACCCGTGGCAGCATTCACGCCGCAGTGGGTTCGGGCGACCTCAACATCGATGGCGGCGGCTCCCTGAACCTGCTCTCGCTGGGTTCGGGCGACGTCACCGTACGCAACATCACCGGCGACGCCAGCACCGGTACCGTCGGCTCCGGTGACCTGAAGATCACCGATGTGCGTGGCAACGTGCGGCTGGATACCGTGGGCTCGGGTGACATCGAGTTCAAGCGTGTGCAGGGCAGCGTTGAAGTGGGCGTGGTCGGCTCCGGCGGGGTCGATCTGGCCGATATCGGCGGCAATGTGCATGTCCGCAGCCACGGTTCGGGCGACATCCACGTCGACGGGGTGCGCGGCACCCTGACCGTCGATCGCAGCGGCAGCGGTGACGTCGATCATCGCAACGTCAGCGGCCGGGTCACCCTGCCGCGCAGCAAGTAACCCTTTTCCAGACACCACCAGGGGAACACCATGAACCTGTTGCGCCTGCTGCCTGCCACCCTGCTGTGCCTGCCGCTGATCGCCTGCGGCGGCACGTCCTCCACGCCTGATACCACCGTCGGCAAAAGCGTGGCCGAGGCGACCAGCGGGGTCGGCCAGACGGTCAAGGAGGCCATGGACGATGCCCGCAAGGACATCGCCCAGGGCAACATCAAGATCTCGGCCGACAAGCAGCCGCGTGCGGAGATCACGCCGGACGGGCGGCTGCTGATCGGCGGCAAGGAAGTGCCGGCCGATGAGGCCCAGCGCCGGCAGCTGCTGGAATACCGCGGCCACGTCGTTGCCATTGCAATGGACGGCATGGATGTCGGCCTGGCCGGTGCCAAGCTCGGCGCCAGTGCTGCCGGAGAGGCCCTGAAGGGCATCTTCAGCGGCGACAGCGAGGGCATCGAGAAGCGGATCAATGCCGAGGCGGAGAAGATCGAAGCCCAGGCCAAGCGCATCTGCAACCGCATGCCGGCGATGCTGGCCAGCCAGCAGGCGCTGGCCGCATCGCTGCCCGCGTTCAGGCCGTACGCCACGATGGACCAGAGTGACGTCGACGACTGCGGCAAGGACACCGTGGTCCAGCGCTAGGCCTGTGACAGATCAGCGCACCCGGCCGGCAGCGGCGCCCCGCTGCCGGCCGTAACGTGCCGACCGGCTTACAATGTCGGCCCCGGACGCCCCCGAACCGAATGCCATGAAGAAGTTGTTCCTGCTGCTGGCCGCCCTGCTCTGCCTGGGCCTGGTCGGCTGTGACAAGGATTACCGCAACCACCGCGCCGAGCGCGGCAAGCCCAAGATTTCCGTCAGCGAAGGGATGGTGACCGTGCGTCGCCCGCCGGCACCGAACATCATCATCCTCGGCGATGGCACGATGAAGGTGGACGAGATCCAGATCCCGCTCGACGAAGGGCAGAAGCAGATGCTGCAGACGATGTTCGGCCGGCTGCAGGTACTGCGCCAGAACACCCTGGTCGCCGCCCCGGCCGATCCCAACATGCAACCGGTGAAGATCCAGCCGCCGGAAGGCATGGAAGTGATCCCGGCCGACCTGGTCCAGCGCATCCCCGAGTTCAAGGACTACACCGACACCTTCGGCAACATCGTCGCCGACCGTCGCTGAAAAAACGCCGCCCCCTGGGCGGCGTTTCCTCTTGTAGAGCCGAGCCCATGCCCGGCTCAGGTCCAGGAAGCAGCCGAGCATGGGCTCGGCCCTACGACCGGCGCATCAACCGCCGCCGCCACCGCCCCCCGCGTGGATGCCACCGGCAGTCAGCGCGGTGGGGTCCAGCAGGCGGCGCAGTTCCGCTTCCTGCAGGCCGCTGTCTTCCAGCGCGACGTCCAGCACCGGGCGCTGTTCCTTGTAGGCACGCTTGGCAATGGCCGCTGCCTTCTCGTAGCCGATGATCGGGTTCAGCGCCGTGACCAGGATGGGATTGCGCGACAGCGCCTCGGCAACACGGTCTTGGCGCACCTTCAGCCCGGCAATCGCGCTGTCGGCCAGCAGCCGCGACACATTGGCCAGCAGGCCGATGCCATCCAGCAGGTTCACCGCGATCAGCGGCAGGGTGACGTTGAGCTGGAAGTTGCCGGTCTGCCCGGCCACGGTGATCGCGGTGTGGTGGCCAATCACCTGCGCGCACGCCATCACGGTTGCTTCCGGAATCACCGGGTTGACCTTGCCCGGCATGATCGAGCTGCCCGGCTGCAGTGCCGGCAGTTCGATCTCGCCCAGCCCGGCCAGCGGACCGGCGTTCATCCAGCGAAGATCATTGGCGATCTTGATCAGCGCCACGGCCAGTGCATTGAGCTGGCCCGACAGTTCCACGGCATCATCCTGCGCGGCCAGGCCCTCGAACTTGTTCTCGGCGCTGTCGAACTTGAAACCGGTCTGTTGCTTCAGTGCCTTGGCCACCTGCGCGCCGAAGCGCGGGTCGGCATTGATGCCGGTGCCGATGGCGGTGCCACCCAGCGGCAGGCGGCGCACGCGCTTGAGGCTGTCTTCGATGCGCTCCTGCGCCGAGGCCAGCTGCGCCGACCATGCGCCGAACTCCTGCTCGAAGGTCAGTGGCATCGCGTCCATCAGGTGGGTACGGCCGGTCTTGACCACCTTGCGCAGGCTGCGGCCTTTCTTGTCGAGGGTCTTGCGCAGGTGCACCAGCGCCGGCAGCAGCTGTTCGTGCGTCGCCAGCACCGCCGACACGCGCAGCGCGGTCGGGATCACGTCGTTGGAGCTCTGCCCCTGGTTGACGTGGTCATTGGGATGCACGGTGGTCTTGCCCGCCTTGCCGGCACGGTTGGCCAGGGTGGCGATGACCTCATTGGCATTCATGTTCGACGACGTGCCCGAACCGGTCTGGTAGACGTCGATCGGGAAGTGCGCGTCCCAGTTGCCGGCGGCCACTTCGGCAGCAGCGGTCTGGATGGCCTTGGCCACGTTCTTCGGCAGGTGGCCCAGCTCGGCGTTGACGCCGGCGGCAGCGCCCTTGACCAGGCCCAGGGCACGGATGAAACCGCGCGGCATGCGCTGGCCCGACACCGGGAAATTCTGCACGGCACGCTGGGTCTGGGCGCCCCACAGGGCGTCCGCAGGCACCTGCAGTTCGCCCATGCTGTCGTGTTCGATTCTGAAACCCTTGCTTGCAGCTTTGCTCATTGCATCAACTCCGCACTACTTCAGTTGGGGAAAGGGAAGCGGCGGCTGGCAGGGTGTCGCTTCCCGGGCTGGCGGCTGCGCCAACGATACTCCCTTGCCCGCAGCGTGGGATGACGAGGACGGGCCAGAACGTTCCGTCCGCAGGGCCGTGTTGTAGAGCCGAGCCCACGCTCGGCGTCCCGCAGGGCGCCGGATTCTCCGAAGCAGCCGAGCGTGGGCTCGGCTCTACAGGGCACGCCCCGCCGGCACGTCGTAGAATATCGGCCCCGCCGCTCGTCCCAGCCCTGCCGACATGTCCGATTCCGCCCTGCTCGCCCTGTCCCCGCTCGATGGCCGCTATGCCGGCAAGGTCGACGCGCTGCGCCCGATCTTCTCCGAATACGGCCTGATCAAGGCCCGCATCACGGTCGAGGTGGAATGGCTGCTGGCGCTGGCCGCCGAACCGGGCATCGTCGAACTGGCGCCGTTCTCCGACGCCGCCGTCGCCCGCCTGCGCGACCTGGCCGCCCGCTTCAGCCCGGCCCAGGCCGCGCGCGTGAAGGAGATCGAGCGCACCACCAACCATGACGTCAAGGCGGTGGAGTACTTCATCAAGGAACAGCTGAAGGACGACGCCGAACTGGCCCCGGCGCTGGAATTCGTGCATTTCGCCTGCACCAGCGAAGACATCAACAACCTCAGCTACGGCCTGATGCTGGAACAGGCCCGCCGCGAGGTGCTGCTGCCGACCCTGGACGGCATCGCCAGCACCCTGCGCAGCCTGGCCCACGCCCAGGCCGGCCAGCCGATGCTGTCGCGCACCCACGGCCAGACCGCCTCGCCGACCACTTTGGGCAAGGAACTGGCCAACGTGGTCGCTCGCCTGGAACGCCAGCGCCGGCAGATCGCCGCGGTCGAACTGACCGGCAAGATCAACGGTGCCGTCGGCAACTACAACGCCCACGTGGCCAGCTACCCGGACGTGGACTGGCCGGCCTTCGCCGAGCGCTTCGTGACCGGCCTGGGCCTGGTATTCAACCCGTACACCACGCAGATCGAGCCGCACGACAACGTGGCCGAGATCGGCGATGCCGCACGCCGCGCCAACATCATCCTGATCGATCTGGCCCGCGACATCTGGGGCTACATCTCGCTGGGCTATTTCAAGCAGCGCCTGAAGGAAGGCGAAGTCGGCTCGTCGACGATGCCGCACAAGGTCAACCCGATCGATTTCGAGAATGCCGAAGGCAACTTCGGCATCGCCAACGCGCTGTTCGAGCACTTCAGCGCGAAGCTGCCGATCAGCCGCTGGCAGCGTGACCTGACCGATTCCACCGTGCTGCGTGCACTGGGCACCGCGTTCGGCCACAGCCAGGTGGCGCTGGATTCGCTGGCCAAGGGCCTGGGCAAGCTGGAAGTGAACCCGCAGCGCCTGGATGCCGATCTGGACGCGGCCTGGGAAGTGCTGGCCGAGGCCGTGCAGACGGTGATGCGCCGCCATGGCCTGCCGAACCCGTACGAGCAGCTGAAGGCGCTGACCCGCGGCCAGGGCATCACGGCCGAGTCGATGCGTGCGTTCGTGCAGGGGCTGGAGCTGCCGGCGGATGCGAAGCAGCGCCTGCTGGAGATGACCCCGGGCAGCTACACCGGCCTGGCCGAGTCGCTGGCGAAGAAGATCTAAGAGGTTTCCGTTGCGGCGGCGGCCGCGGGCGCTGCCTGCGGCAGGCAACAGCAACGTCAAAGGCGGCTCTGGGTTATGTCGCGCTTGGCGGGGCGGGTTGGGTTCGCGGGGGACGCCGTGAATCCGTCCGTGGAGGCTTGGCAGCCGCATCCATGCGGCTGACACCCCCGCGACCCCATCCCTCCCCACCTCTGACAGTTGTCCGGTGACGGATCGAAGAGCGTTGGGTTGTCGGGACGGAATTTGAAAGAGGGACGCGGCTTCGCCGCGTCCCTTTTGTCGTTTCTGGCTCCCATCCTCATTTCATGCCGCACACCGGGGCAAGGCAGGCCGGAGGGACCGTTTCTGAAAACGGGCCAACGTCGGTATTGCCTGATACGTTCGACCATCAACAAGTCCGGCAGATGACGTATTCGCGCCGCAGATTCGAAGGCCAAACTGCAGATCAGAAATGAGTAAACTAATTGACTACATCGTCAACGAGCATGGACACCCAAAGCTGTGTCGCTCGCTCACCCGCGACGAGTGGAATTCACTTCCAACATCCCTTCCTGATCAACTCCGCGAACTCTTCGCTAAGCTGGGCTTTTTCTTCACACTGCAAGGCCAGCTCCAGACATGCCACCCCAGGAGTTTCAAAGGCATTCTGGATGCAGTGTTCGACCGCGACGAGCAATTCAACAGTACGAATTGCCATGCGTTTTGCCATAGTGCGTTCGGCAATATTTTCTTCTATCACGAAGTCTTCGGCATCGGAGAGATAGAACTTATGCATGGCTCAGTGATGTGTGAGACATCTGCACGAGATACAGATGCCGGAATGCATCTTGAACATGCCATCGAGATCCCATTTATGCTCGACGCAGAGGATATCGATGCTTACGACAAAGATGACAGACGGCTATTCTCCAGAGCACGGAAGAAGCTTGGGCCCTTAGAGATCGGTGAATGCTATGGATTCCAGCCACTGCTTTCACTGGGTGGGGAGAACACCATTGAGAATCTGAAGAAGGTCGAGGCCATTGAGCAATTAGGGATCCTGTGCCAGGCACAGGACTTCTCCTTATACGAGTATTCATCGTATGGAACCCGGGCGCTTGTCAGATCATTCAGTTGAAATCACACGGCGATCTTCAGATCGACAACTACAGATCTCCTCCCGGTCTTGATACTTCCTGGTAGTTTCTGCGACCTGTGTCTGATCCTGTAGCCCTAAGCCTACGCCGGGCTGCTTTTCGCAATGGCAAAAGCAGCCGAGCGTGGGCCCGGCTCTACACGAGCAAGCGCAGCGCGCGCCCCTTTCCGGTGACGGATCGAAGAGCATTCGGTTGTCGGGACGGAATTTGAGAGAGGGACGCGGCTTCGCCGCGCCCCTCTTGTCGTTTTCGGCGCCAACTTTCCCGCCCGTCTACACGTCGGGCAATACAGGCCACGGAGCTCTTCAACAGTCGTACTTCAAGTTGGTCTTGACTGATATGTTCAGCGGATGTCATCCACCGCATCACAATTGATTGAAGTGACGGCCAGCGAACTGGATATGGCCATCGATGACGATGAGCTCACTTTCCTTTTTGTCCGTTGGGGCCAGACGGGACAGTATCTGGACATCACACGCGAGTGTGGAGAAGGCGGAACCTATCTCGAGTTCTGCGACCAAGGCGCCGGTTTCTATCCGGATAGCATCGAGATGACTTTTGCCGACGGCATCCTCGCCGTGCAGCTGGGCCCCACCCAAACCCTTGGGCCTAACGTGCAGGAAAGTCGCATTCATATCAGCTTGAGCAAGGTCTCACCTGACATTGAGTCGCTGCACGCCTGCATCTCCTTTCTGAGCTCCAGATAGACCACAGACAAGCTGGTAAAGGCGCGCTGATGTAGAGCCGAGCCCATGCTCGGCTGCTTGTTCCAACAGCAAGCCGAGCGTGGGCTCGGCTCTACAGATGCACGAGCAAGCGCAGCGCGCGACCCGCTCTTGCCTTTGATTTTCTTCTTCCATTCCGTGGCGGGCCGCGCAGGAAACTGTCAGGGGCCGGGCGGGTGGGCTGCGCGGGGGTGTCTGATCTGGCCCCCTGAAAACGGACGCCATGAAGCCGTTTCAGGCGGCAGCCCGGAGCTGCCGGGCGTAGTTGTTAGGCGAGTGGTAGCCCAGCGCCGAGTGTAGCCGGGCTGGATTGTAGAAGCCGTGGATGT
>NZ_JCAFVJ010000010.1:0-168158 GCF_059372295.1 Stenotrophomonas sp. YJH_SMC_33 | reverse complement strand
TGGTGGAATACATCCAGTACTACAACCAGGAGCGCATCAAATTGAAATTGAAGGGCCTGAGCCCGGTACAGTACCGGGAGCAGGCCCAACAGGCCCAATCGGCCGCCTGACCCCTGTCCAAGTCTCGGGGGTCACTTCACCATGGGGGCTTGGCCGCGGCATCCATGCCGCGGACACCCCCACAACCTGACCCACCCCGCCTTCGACAGAGTGCCGCTGCTGTTGGTAGGTGTCGACCTGGGTCGACACGGTAGATCCACGCCATGCGTGGATGCTCTTCGATCAATTATCGAAATACTTGAACTCGATGGAGATTCATCCACGCATGGCGTGGATCCATCAGATCGCTGAAATCTGTCAGAGGTGGGGTGGCATGGGCAGGCAGGACCGTTGGCGGCATGGATGCCGCCATCGAGCCCCCATGGATGGGTTTACGGCGTGTCCTGCCTGCCCATGCCGCCCCGCCAAACCACGGAATGCCAGCTTTTGCTGTTGCCGTTGCCTTGCCTTGCCTTGCCTTGGCTTGAAGCATCTGCAGGTGCAGGGCGCAGCCCTGCCGAAAAGCGCACATAAAAAAACAGCAGGCCGAGGCCTGCTGTTTCGGTGTAATGGTGCGCCCGGAGAGATTCGAACTCCCGACCGCCTGGTTCGTAGCCAGGTACTCTATCCAACTGAGCTACGGGCGCCCTGCGACAGGAGCGGAATTATGCGGATGTCGGCGCGGACCGTCAACAGTTTTGTGAAAATTTTCATCCAACTGAATGAAAAAGCTGTCAGCCACGGCGTCCGGCGCCTTCAGCCATGCGAAATGATCGGCGCGCGTGCCCAGTTCCTGCGCGGACAGCACGCGCAGCTGCGCGTCCACATTCGGCAGCTTCGCCAGCAGCGTCTGCATCGATCCGGTGGGGGCCAACCAGTCGTGCTCCATCAGCACCGCCTGCGCGCTGCCATGCACGCGCGCCATCTGCGCATCGAGGTCTTCGTCCATGCCGGACGCGGCGTAGTGGTTGTTCAGGCCCACGCGCGCCCAGTCGGCAATCAGGCCGCGCGCCTCGGTGCCGCCGAAGCCAAGGCGACGGCCATGCAGCACGCCCTGGCGCTGCGCGATCCACGGCAGAAAGCGGTAGACCAGCGGCAGCAGCCATCCGCGTGGTGGCGGGAAGCCACGCCAGAACGGTGAGCCGCTGGCGGCCAGCCACAGCCGGTTGAAGTGCTGCGGATGGCGTCCGGCATGCACGCAGGCCAGCTGCCCGCCAAGGCTGTGGCCGCCGATGATCCAGGGCAGGGTGCCAGCCTCTTCATCCGCTGCAGCCAGAACGGCTTGGCTGCCTGGCAGATCCTGTTCGAGTACCTCGCGATAGCCCCAGTCCAGCGCGCGCGATGGGCGCAGCGAACTGCTGCCGTTGCCGCGCCACTCGTGCAGGTACACCGCCACGCCCTTCGCAGCCAGCGCCTGCGCCAACGGCAGGTAATGGCGCGCGGCCACGCCCAGCGCGGGCAGCCACAGCAGGCGCGCAATGGGGTGCTCGGGCACGCAGGCAATCACTTCGTAGCGATGGCCGTCGTCGCACTGTACGGCGAGGATGCGCGGCGCCAGGTTCATGCGTGTGGTGCCGCGCCGAAGTGATCGAGCACCCGCACCTCGCTGCGACCAGGGGCATGGCTCCGCTGCAGGCCGCGTGCGACGTAATCGATGCCGGCTTCGCAGGCGTTGGCCAGGCTCAGGCCATTGCACAGCTGCGCGGCGATGGCCGCAGCCAGCGTGCAGCCGGTGCCATGTGCATCCAGTGGCAGGCGGGCGTGGATGAATTCTTCGTTGCTGACGCCGTCGAAGTAGCGGTCGATTACGCGGTTGCCTTCCTGCAGGTGGCCACCTTTCAGCAGTACGGCGCCGGCACCGAGATCGAGCAGGGCTGACGCCGCGCGCTCAGCGTCATCGCCATTGCTGATCTTCCGTCCGACCAGCAGTTCTGCTTCCGGTGTGTTGGGGGTGATCAGCGTGGCCAGCGGGATCAGGCGCTCACGCATGGCCTGCAATGCGCTGTCTTCCAGCAGGCGCGCCCCACTGGTGGCGACCATCACCGGGTCCAGCACCACGTGCGGCGGACGATGCTTCTCCAGTGCGTCAGCAACGGCGTTGATCACGCCGGCGTTGGCCAGCATGCCCAGCTTTACCGCGTGAATGTCGAAATCGTCGAAACAGGCATCCAGCTGCGCGCGCAGGAAGTCGATCGGCGGCACATGCACGGCGATGACGCCACGCGTGTTCTGTGCGGTCAGTGCGGTGATTGCGGAGAGGCCGTGCACGCGATGCGCGGCGAAGGTTTTCAGGTCGGCCTGGATGCCCGCCCCTCCACCGGAGTCGGAGCCGGCGATGGTGAGGGCGGAAACGGGGGTGGTCGGGCTCATCCAGCGATTGTGCCGTGGTCCCGCAGGGGAAGGTAGACCCACGCCATGCGTGGATGCGCTTCACCTCAATGCCGCCAGCGCGCCCACTGCTGGTACAGCACATAGCCCAGCCCGGTCAGGCCGGTCAGCAGGGCAGGGGCGAGCAGGGCGTCATATTGCCAACGCATGAACAGCCAGGCGCCGAGGATGCCGCCGGCCAGGAAGCCGCTGATGATGAGGCCGCTGAGGGTCAGGCGTCGTACCTGCAGCGGCAATCCGCGCAGCAGGTGGCCCAGGCCGATGCCGAGGTCGGTGAACATGCCGCTGAGATGGGTGGTGCGTACCACCGCGCCGCTGAAGGTGGTGGCCATCGCGTTCTGCAGGCCGCAGGCCATGGCGGCGGCCAGTGCGCCCCAGATCTGGTGGCGTTCGAACAGCGGAATGGCCACCAGCAGCAGCGCGGACTCCAAGGCCAGCGCCACGCCGTAGCGTCGGCCCAGTTGCAGGGTACTGTCCTGGATCAACAGGCCGCTGAGCATCGCACCCAGTGAGAACGCGATCAGCAGCCCCCACAGATGGCCGACCGCGCGCCAGTCGCCCTGCGCCAGCGCCATGCCCAGCTGGCTGGTGCTGCCGGTCATGTGGCTGACCGCCTGATGCTCGAAGCCGAGGAAGCCGACCACGTTGACCATGCCGGCCACGCACGAGAGCGCGACCGCACCAATCCAGACCCAGGTGGGCAGGCGTATTCCCATCGGCAAGGCCCCTCAGGGCCCGCCGAAGCCGCCGTTGAACTGCAGCTCGCTGAAGGTATTGCTGGAGGGGTCGAACACCGCGCCCCAGAACTGCGTGCCGCCGTCGCAGACGCGGATCGCTTCCCGTGCCGGATTGATGCCGCTGCCATCGGGCAGATGGAAGGCGTTGACGTAGATCAGCCGCTTGCCGGCGCTTTCGATGCCGACGTACTGGCGGTCGAAGTCCAGCACCTTCGGGACCTGTGCCTGCAGCGACGAGAGCTGTGCTTCCAGTTGGTCGATCTGCTGCCGGCTGGGTGCCCAATAGCCGCTGACCCGGCCCGCCTCGCGGCCTGGACTGGGCCGCGAGCAGGTGTCGAGCACCTGCGCGGCGATGATCGGGCGGGTGACCGCCCAGGATTGTCCGGTACGTTCGGCGGTCGGCACGCTGGCCGGGCCGCGCGTGGTGGTGCAGGCGCCGAGCGCGGCTGCGAGGGCGATCGCAGCCGTGGGCAGCAGCAGGCGGGTGCAGCGGTTCACAACACCTCCGAAGCGTAATCGGCCAGGCGCGAGCGTTCGCCACGGCGCAGGGTGATGTGCGCACTATGCGGCCAGTTCTTGAAGCGATCCACCGCGTAGGTCAGGCCCGAGGTGGTTTCGGTCAGGTACGGGGTGTCGATCTGCTCGACGTTGCCCAGGCAGACGATCTTGGTGCCGGGGCCAGCACGGGTGATCAGCGTCTTCATCTGCTTGGGGGTGAGGTTCTGCGCCTCGTCCAGGATCAGGTAGCGTGACAGGAACGTGCGGCCGCGCATGAAGTTCATCGAGCGGATCTTGATGCGGCTGGCGAGCAGGTCGTTGGTGGCCTGGCGGCCCCAGGTGCCGCCTTCCTGGTTGTGCGTGAGCACTTCCAGGTTGTCGGTCAGCGCGCCCATCCACGGCGTCATCTTCTCTTCCTCGGTGCCCGGCAGGAAACCGATGTCCTCGCCAACGCTGACCGTGGCGCGGGTCATGATGATCTCGCGGTAGCGCTGCTGGTCCATCGTCTGCGCCAGGCCGGCGGCGAGTGCCAGCAGGGTCTTGCCGGTACCGGCGGTACCCAGCAGGGTGACGAAGTCGATCTCCGGGTCCATCAGTGCGTTGAGGGCGAAATTCTGCTCGCGGTTGCGTGCGCTGATGCCCCACACGGCATGGCTGCCGTGGCGGAAATCATCGACCAGCGACAGCACTACCTTGCCGTCGCCGACTACGCGGCTGACGCGCAGTTCGACTTCGTCTTCGCCGGGCAGGTAGACGTACTGGTTCGGGTACCACTCCTCGCCATCCTGCGCCTGGATCTCGTAATGGCTGCGGCCCTTGTCGCTCCAGCTGCGCAGATCCTCGCCGTGGCGCTTCCAGAAGTCTTCGGGCAGCTCGGTGGCACCGGTGTAGAGCAGGCTGAAATCGTCCAGTGCGCGGTCGTTCTCGTAGTCCTCGGACACGATGCCGGCGATGGCGGCCTTGATCCGCAGGTTGATGTCCTTGGAAACGAACACCACCGGCAGGTCCGGCGTTTCTTCCTTGAGGGCCAGGATCGCGCCGAGGATGGCATTGTCCGGAATGACCTTGCCAAAGCTCTTGCCCGCGTCGAAATGGCTGGTCTGGAAGCGCAGCTTGCCGGCGCTCTGCTTGCCGCGCAGCTGCAGGCCATTGGGACGCTGCAGTGGAATGCCGTCGGCCAGGTTGTCCAGGCCGGATTCCTGCACCAGCTCGTTGAGGAAACGGCTCACCTGGCGAGCGTTGCGGCTGGCTTCGGAGGTGCCCTTCTTGCCGTTGTCCAGCTCCTCGATCACCTGCATGGGCAGGTAGATGTCGTGCTCCTCGAATTTGAACAGCGCGGTGGGATCGTGCATCAGCACGTTGGTATCCAGCACGTAGATGCGCTTGCCTCGGGTCATCGTCGATTCCTGGTTACGGGCAGGGAAAAACCACCACGGCCTGCAGCGGGGCAGGGTGATGGCAGACACGGTAGGCAGTGGGACTCACTTGGACTGGGAGGCCTTCAGTTCGGCGAGAACGGCATCGGCATGGCCGGCAACCTTGACCTTGCGCCAGGACTGCACGATGCGGCTGTCGGGGGAAATCAGGAAGGTGCTGCGTTCGATGCCACGTACCTGCTTGCCGTACATGTTCTTCATCTTGATCACGTCGAAGGCGCTGCACAGCGCTTCGTCGCCATCGCTGACCAGCGGGAAGTTGAAGCCCTGTTTGGCGCAGAAGTTGTCGTGCGACTTCACCGAATCGCGCGAGACGCCCAGTACCACCGCGCCCGCCTTCCTGAACTTCGGCAGCAGGGCGTTGAAGTCGATGCCTTCGGTGGTGCAGCCCGGCGTGCTGTCCTTGGGATAGAAGTACAGCACCAGCCATTGGCCGGCATAGTCGCCGAGGGTGGCGTGGTCGCCGCCGGACAGGGCCAGCGGCAGGGAGAGGGTAGTGCTGTCCAGGGTGTCGCCGTTGTTCATGAGGTCCTTCTGTCGAGCCTGGGTTCTTGCCATTACAGCTACATGAAACGCCACGCGCGCGTGAGAGACGCGCGAAGAATCAGAACTTCATGGGATCCATGATCGCGTCCAGGTTCAGGTGGTCGCAGAACTCAAGGAAATCGTCGCGCAGCGCGGCAATATGCATGTTGGCCGGCACGCCGATGGTGACCTGTGCGCTGAACATTTCCGCACCGGTCTGCATGGCGCGGTAGCGCGTGCTCTGCAGGTTCTCGATGGTGATGCCCTGGCGGTCGAAGAAATCGGCCAGCTGGAACAGGATGCCCGGCTTGTCGGCGGCGATCACCTCGACGATGTAGGGCAGCAGGTTGGACTGCGCCTGCTTGGCGGCGGTGCGGTACCAGACCAGCTTCAGCCCTTCCTCGCGCTCCAGCCGGGTCAGCATCGCCTCCAGCTTGGCCACCGAGTCCCAGGAGCCGGTGGCCAGGGCGGTGACCGAGACGTCGCGGCCGACCGTGGCCAGCCGTGCGTCCACCAGATTGCAGCCGCTGTCGGCGATGCGGCGGGTGACGGGCAGCAGGGGGGACTCCGGATGCGTCGTGTAGGCGTTGATCAGGAGGTGGTTTTCGCTCGGCGCGGGGCGCGGGGTGGTGTCGGTCAAGGCGATTCCGGGTAATGCATGCGTGAGTCTGAATGCCCGCCAGAGGCGGGGATCCACCGGTGTCCAGCATACTTGCCCGTGCTTTCGCGCCGCAAGTAACATTCAGGTCGCCCCCGGCCTTTCGTGGCGGGCGTTTTCCCTTTCCAGCCAAGAGCAGCACGTCCTTGTCCCTTTCCGGCCTCATCACCGCGCTGGCGACCCCGTTCCGGGCCGACGGCGCCCTCGATCCCGACGGTTGGCAGCGCCTGCTGCACCTGCAACTGGAAGGTGGCGTCCATGGCGTTGTCGTTGCCGGCTCGACCGGCGAAGCGGCAACCCTCACCGATGCCGAGTACGACCTGCTGCTGGCCAGCGCGGTCGAACGCATTGGCGGCCGCATCCCGGTCATGGCCGGCACCGGCCTGTCCGGTACTGCCAAAACCATCGAACAGACCCGTCGTGCGGCCGCGCTTGGCGCCAGCCATGCACTGGTGGTCACCCCGCCTTACGTAAGGCCGACCCAGGCCGGCCTGATTGCCCATTATCGTGCGGTCGCCGACCAGGGCGGGTTGCCGGTCGTGCTGTACAACGTGCCCGGCCGTACCGGTTGCGACATGCAGCCGGAGACCGTGGCCGAACTGGCCAGCCACCCCAACATCGTCGGCATCAAGGAGGCGGTGGGCGACACCGGCCGGGTGCAGGCGCTGCTGGCGCTGCGCAGCCCGAAGTTCGCGGTCCTCAGTGGCGATGACGGCACCGCCGCGCGCTCGATCCGGGCCGGCATCGATGGCCTGATCTCCGTGGGCTCCAACGTGCTTCCGGGTGCCTACCGCCGGATGTGCGAACTGGCCGCCGCGCACGACCATGCAGCCACCGAATCCTGGGACGCGCGCCTGCAGCCGTTCCACGATTTCTGCGGCGTTGAACCGAACCCGATTCCGGTCAAGGCGCTGCTGCGCCGCATCGGTGTCGGCCATGACCTGCGCCTGCCGCTGCTGCCGCTGTCGGCGCCGCACCATGCGGCCGCCGACCACCTTGCCGGCGACATCGCCGCCCTCGAAGCCCTTTCCAGCCACTGACCTTCCGTCTTGGTCTGACCCAGGAGATTCACATGCGTCAATCCGTTTCCACCGTCCGCGTGCTGTCCTATGCCCTGCTTGCTGTGGCGGTCGCTGCCGGCACCACCGGCTGCTTCAAGCGCGGCGTCAAGGGCGACTACGCCCTGGCCCCGGAAATGCGTCCGCTGGAAGTGCCGCCGGACCTGAACCTGCCGGCCACCACCGGCGACAACAAGGTGCCGACCCTTTCCTCGGCGACCAAGCCGGCGGCCCCGGTGGCTGCGGCCCCGGCCGTGGGCAACACGGGTTTCACCATCGCCGGTGGCAAGGATGAGGCCTTCGCCAAGGTCGGCACCGCGCTGGAAGGCGTGGAAGGCGTGACCATCGCCAGCCGCGCGCAGCTGCTGGGCTCGTATGACGTGGCCTACGAAGGCAGCAACTTCCTGGTCCGCGTGGTGGCCGTCGATGCCGGCGCCTACATCTCCGCGGTGGACCCGCGCGGCCTGCCGGCCACGGCCGAAGCGCCGGTAAAGCTGATCGCCGCGCTCAAGGCGAAGCTGGCGCAGTAAGGGCTGGTCGGGTGGATGCGGGCCTTGGTCCGCACCTGCCTTGGGTAGCGCCGGGCCATGCCCGGCGAGCTTGAAGCGCGGCCCAGGATCCGCCGGGCATGGCCCGGCGCTACCGGAAATGGAAAAGGGCGCCCAAGGCGCCCTTTTTCGTTGTCGCAGCAGGCGCTTCTCAGCGTTCCAGCAGCTTCAGCTTGTCCGGCTTGCCATCCCATTCGCCGGCGTCGGCAGGCGGGTCCTTGCGCACGGTCAGCACCGGCCACTCCTTCGCCAGCTCGGCGTTGAGGGCGACGAAGCTCTCCTGGCCGGCAGGAACATCGTCCTCCGGGAAGATCGCGTTGACCGGGCATTCCGGTTCGCACAGGGTGCAGTCGATGCACTCATCCGGATCGATCACCAGGAAGTTCGGGCCTTCGTGGAAGCAATCCACGGGGCACACTTCCACGCAATCGGTGTGTTTGCACTTGATGCAGTTTTCGGTGACGACAAAGGGCATGGGCTGGGGGCGGATCGATTCCTGAACCCGCCAATTCTAGAACAGGTTGGCCCCCAGTGTCGGCGCGGGGCGGAAATCGGGCGCCTGGCAGGCGCGGCCGTGGCGGACATTGGCGGCAGGGCAAGGCCTGTGCGACGCTGCGGGTCAGCCGGCTGCGTCGGATGGCCGGCCTCCCTTCCCAACAGGTTCATCCATGTCCCAGCGCCAACCCGGCATCGCCTCCCACGGCGGCGAAAACACGGCATTCATCGTCCTCATCAGCTGCGTGGCCACCCTCGGTGGATTCCTGTTCGGCTTCGATAGTGGTGTCATCAATGGCACGGTCGACGGCCTTCGCCAGGCCTTCAACTCCACCGAGGCGGCGCTTGGTTTCGAAGTCGCTTCGATGCTGCTGGGGTGTGCGGTCGGTGCCTTCCTGGCAGGCTGGCTGGGGGATCGCCTGGGCCGCCGAGGCGTGCTGATCGTGTCGGCGCTGATGTTCCTGGTTTCGGCGCTGGGCGCCGGTGCCGCTCACGCTTCCTGGCTGTTCATCGCCGCGCGCGTGCTGGGCGGTTTCGCGGTGGGCGCGGCCAGCGTGATGTCGCCGGCCTACATCGCCGAGGTGGCCTCGGCGCGCTATCGCGGGCGCTTGGCCACGGTGCAGCAGATGGCGATCATCTGCGGCCTGTTCGCCGCCTTCCTCAGCAATTACCTGCTGGCCCGTGCCGCTGGGGCGTCGACCGAGCCGCTATGGCTGGGCCATGAGGCCTGGCGCTGGATGTTCTGGATGCAGGCGCTGCCATCGGGGCTGTTCCTGCTGCTGTTGCTGGTGATTCCCGAAAGCCCGCGCTTCCTGGTCGTGAAGGGGCGCCCGGAGCAGGCGAGGGCGGTGTTGGCGCGGCTGTACGGCGAGGCCGCAGCCACGGCCAAGCAGGCCGAGATCGAGGCGAGCCTGGCCCAGGACCAGCACAAGCCACGCTTCGCCGACCTGCGCGACAAGGTCACCGGCAGGCTGCGCCCGATCCTCTGGGTCGGCATCGGCCTGGCGATGTTCCAGCAGCTGGTCGGCATCAACGTGGTGTTCTACTACGGCGCGGTGCTGTGGCAGGCGGTGGGGTTCTCGGAAAGCGACGCGCTGCTGATCAATGTATTGTCCGGTGCGCTGAGCATCGGTGCCTGCCTGCTGACAGTGCTGCTGATCGACCGCATCGGACGCAAGCCGCTGCTTTGGATCGGCTCGGTCGGCATGTCGGTAGCGCTGGTACTGATGGTGGTCGCGTTCGCCAGTGGCAGTCTCGCCGACGGTCGCCTGCAACTGTCCGACGGCATGGGCCGGCTGGCGCTGGTGGCGGCCAACGTCTATGTGGTGTTCTTCAACATGTCCTGGGGCCCGGTGATGTGGGTGATGCTGGGTGAAATGTTCCCCAACCAGATCCGCGGCCCGGCATTGGCCGTCGCCGGTGCGGCGCAGTGGACGTCGAATTTCGCGATCACCGTGACGTTCCCGATGCTGCTGGCGGGCATCGGCCTGGCCGGGGCCTACGGGATCTATACGGTGGCGGCCATCCTCTCGATCTTCTTCGTGGTCCGCTACGTGCGCGAGACCAAGGGCAAGGAGCTGGAGCAGATGGAAGGCTGACGCTGCCCGGCTTCGGTTGCATTCCGTTGGCGCCTCGGTGTCATCGAGGGCGAAGGCGGGGCAGCCCAATCCGGGACACGCCGTGAACCCATCCATGGGGGCTCGATGGCGCCATCCATGGCGCCAACGGTCCCGGCTTGAGCTGCCCCGCCTTCGCGTCAGGCATTGCGGTTCTGGCGGACGCAGGTCTGCGCGTCGGGATTGAATTGGCTGCGGAGGAGCGAGGCTGTTCGTGCCGCCGTCGCGGGAAACTGTCAGGGTGGCCCACCCCCTCCCACGCAGGAACAGGAAGGCGCTACTGCGACCAGGCCGACCGATGCCGATGCAAACCCCGGAAAACAGAAAAGCCCGCACAAGGCGGGCTTTTTCGGTTCCTGCTGCGGCGACTGGCGCTCCCTAGGGGACTCGAACCCCTGTTTTAGCCTTGAGAGGGCCACGTCCTAACCACTAGACGAAGGGAGCGTAACTGTGTCGCTGCCGAGGCAGGAGCGCTAGTATATGCACCTCGATGCCATTGGGCAATCCCGAAACTTCAACCGGAAGCGCCAACATCATTTCCCCTGCTACATCACCGTTCAGCCTGCGCGTCATCCCGCGCGACCAGCACACGATCTCCCGCAAGGACATCAGCCCGAACGCCCTGCGCGTGCTTTATCGCCTGCGCGATGCCGGCTTCGGCGCCTACCTTGTCGGCGGCGCGGTGCGCGATCTGCTGGTCAATGGCCAACCCAAGGATTTCGACGTGGCCACCGACGCCACGCCCGAACAGGTCAAGCAGCTGTTCCGCAACTGCCGACTGATCGGCCGCCGGTTCCGCCTCGCCCACGTTGTGTTCGGCCGCGAAATCATCGAAGTCGCCACCTTCCGCGCCAACAGCGATGACGGCAGCGGCGACCGCGAGATGGAAAACGGCATGCTCGTGCGCGACAACGTGTACGGGACCATCGAAGACGACGCCATCCGCCGCGACTTCACCTGCAACGCCCTGTACTACGCCATCGAGGACTTCTCGGTGCGCGACTACACCGGTGGCTTCGAGGACGTGCAGGCGCGCCTGATGAAGCTGATCGGCGACCCGGTGCAGCGCTACCAGGAAGACCCGGTACGCATGCTGCGAGCGGTGCGCCTGGCGGCCAAGCTCGGCTTCCAGATCGAGGAGGGTACTGCCGCGCCGATCCCGCACCTGGCCGGCCTGCTCAACGAAGCCGCGCCAGCGCGCCTGTTCGAGGAAGTGCTCAAGCTGTTCCTGTCCGGACACGGCGTGGCCAGCTTCGAAGGCCTTGAGCGTTACGGCCTGCTCGACGTGCTGTTCCCGGAAAGCGCCAAGGCGCTGAAAGCCAACCGCACCGGCGCGCTGCGCCGCATGCTGGTCGAGGGCCTGGCCAATACCGATGCGCGGGTGGCCAACGACGAACCGGTCTCGCCGGCGTTCCTGTTCGCGCTGCTGCTGTGGCCGGCGTTCTGCCGTGCACAGGCGACCCTGCTCAAGCAGGGCGTGGCACCGGAAGAGGCGCAGCGCCGCGCCGCCGACCGCGTCACCGTGCAGCAGTTGAGCACCATCGCGCTGCCGCGCCGCTTCTCGCTGCCGATGCAGGAAATCTGGCTGCTGCAGTCGCGCTTCAGCTCGCGCCAGCGCAAGCGCGTGTTCCGCACCCTGACCCATCCGCGCTTCCGTGCCGCGTTCGATTTCCTCAGCCTGCGCCAGGTGGCGTCGTCCGAGCACGCCGCCGATGTCGAGTTCTGGCGCGAAGCGCAGGCGCAGTCCGGGCGTGAGCTGGAGTCGTCGCTGGATGCGATGCACAGCGAAGAAGGCGATGACGAGAGCGGAGCGCCGCGCAAGCGCCGCCGTCGCCGCCGTCGTCCGGGTGCCCCGGCCGGTGCAGCGGGCGAGTAGGCGATGACCCCTGCCTGGATCGGCCTCGGCGCCAACCTCGGCGACGCGGCCGCCACCGTCGGCGCGGCGATTGCCGCGCTGGACGGCCTGCCCGGGACCCGGCTGCGCCAGGCCTCGCGGCTTTACGCAACGCCGGCCTGGGGCAATGAAGACCAGCTGCCGTTCGTCAATGCGGTGGCCTCGGTCGAAACCATCTTGCCGGCCGATGAGCTGCTGCAGGCCATGCTGGCGCTGGAGCAGCGCTTCGGTCGCGTGCGCGATCCGGCAGTGCACTGGGGCCCGCGCGCGCTGGACCTGGACCTGTTGTTGTACGGCGTGCAGGAGCTCGACCAGCCCGGGCTGAAGGTGCCACACCCGTACATGCACGAACGGGCCTTCGTGTTGGTGCCGCTGGCCGAAATCGCGCCGGATCTGGCCATTCCCGGCCACGGCCGCGTGCGGGACGCAGTGGTGCGGGTGGACGCCTGCGGGATTGCCCCGATAGGGTGATAATGCCCGGGTTATCTCCCCCGGTTATCAGCACATGAGCACCCACGCAGACAGCAAGCCCTGGACCGTTCCCGCCCTGGCCGAGGCCAAGCGCAATGGCCAGAAGCTGGTCATGTTGACCGCCTACGACGCCGGCTTCGCCCGCACTTTCGACGCCAATGGCGTTGACCTGATCCTGATCGGCGATTCGCTGGGCATGGTGGTGCAGGGCCATGATTCGACCCTGCCGGTGACCGTGGCCGACATGGTCTACCACACCCGCGCCGTGGCCCGCGTGCTGCAGCGTGCGCTGCTGGTGGCGGACCTGCCCTTCGGCGCCGATGCCACCCCGGAGCGCGCGCTGGATGCCTCGCTGCAGCTGCTGCAGGCCGGTGCCGAGATGGTCAAGATCGAAGGTGCCGGCTTCAAGGTCGACATCATCCGCTACCTGGTCGAGCGCGAGATTCCGGTCTGCGCGCACCTGGGCCTGACCCCGCAATCGGTGCTGCGCCTGGGCGGCTTCAAGATCCAGGGCCGCGGCGATGCCGCGCGCCAGCTGGTGGAAGATGCCAGGGCCGTGGCCGCTGCCGGCGCCAGCATCATGGTGCTTGAGTGCGTGCCGACCCCGGTTGCCGCCGAGGTGACCGCTGCGGTGGAGGTGCCGACCATCGGCATCGGTGCCGGCCCGCACTGCGATGGCCAGGTGCTGGTGCTGCACGATTTCCTCGGCCTGGACAGCGGTCATCGCCGCCCCAAGTTCGTCAAGGATTTCCTTGCCGAAGGCGGCTCGGTGGCCGGTGCCACCCGTGCCTTTGCCGACGCCGTGCGCGACGGCAGTTTCCCCGACGAACAGCACGCCTACGCCCAATGATCCAGACCTTCAACGAGCTCGGCGCGCTGCGCGGGCAGATCGCCCACTGGAAGCGCGAGGGCCTGCGCGTGGCGCTGGTGCCGACCATGGGCAACCTGCATGGCGGCCATCATTCGCTGGTGACCCTGGCCCGCCAGTACGCCGACAAGGTGGTGGCAAGCATCTTCGTCAACCCGACCCAGTTCGGGCCGAACGAGGATTTCAGCCGCTACCCGCGCACGCCCGAGGCCGATGTGGCTGGGCTGGAACAGGTCGGCTGCGATGCGGTGTGGCTGCCCAGCGTGGAGGCGATGTATCCGCTGGGCGTGGACAAGACCACGCGCATGCACGCGCCGGGTGTCAGTGAAGTGCTTGAAGGTGCCAGTCGCCCGGGTCACTTTGACGGCGTGTGCACGGTGGTAGCGCGCCTGTTCCTGCAGGTGCAGCCGGACGTGGCCGTGTTCGGCCGCAAGGACTACCAGCAGCTGGCTGTCATCAGGCAGATGGTGGCCGAACTGTCGTTCCCGATCCAGATCGTCGGTGCCGAGATCGTGCGTGACGAGGATGGCCTGGCCAAGAGTTCGCGCAACCAGTACCTGAGCGCGGAACAGCGCCCGGTCGCGACCGCCATTCACCGCACCCTGCTGGGCATGCGCGAGGGCTACGTGGCCGGTCACCCGCGCGAACGCATCGAGGCCGATGCCACCGCCGCACTGCAGGCGGCCGGTTTCCAGGTCGACTATGCGGTGCTGCGCACCCCGGAGCTGGCCGAGCCGACGTTCGATGGCGGTGGCCGCGTAGCGCTGATCGCCGCGCGCCTGGGTACGACCCGGCTGATCGACAACCTGGAATTCTGAGTTCCGGCGGCGCCGCGCGATGCATGGGGTCAGATGCCTTTTCCAGGGGAAAGGGTTCTGACCCCCGGTTTCACCGCCTACCTGAACAGGTTGTCGGCCGTGATGCCCCGCGCTGTGCGGGTGCTAGAATCCGCTCTTTCCTTTGCCGTTGCAGCGCCCCCATGCACCTGTCCCTGCTCAAGACCAAGATCCATCGCGCCACCGTCACCCATTCCGAGCTGAACTACGAAGGCTCGATCGCCATCGATGACAACCTGCTGGCTGCCACCGGCATCCGCGAGTTCGAGCAGGTGCACATCTGGGACGTGACCAACGGTGCGCGCTTCTCGACCTATGCCATCCGCGCCGAGGCCGGCAGCGGCGTTGTCTCGCTCAACGGTGGCGCCGCGCGCCACGTGCAGGTCGGTGACATCATCATCATCGCCGCGTTCGCCAGCATGACCGAGCAGGAAGCCGACAGCTTCAAGCCGAAGCTGGTGTACGTTGATGGCAAGAACCAGATCACCCACACCAACGACACGATCCCGACCCAGGCCGCATGACAACGAACAACGGATTCGACTCGCTGCATTCCCACGCCCAGCGCCTGAAGGGCGCAAGCATTCCCAGCCTGCTCGCCGCCGAACCCGGCCGCGTGCAGGATCTGGCGCTGCGGGTCGGTCCGTTGTACGTCAACTTCGCGCGGCAGAAATACGATGCCGCCGCGCTGCAGGCGTTGCTGGCGCTGGCTGCCGAACGTGATGTCGGCGGCGCCATCACGCGCCTGTTCCGTGGCGAGCAGGTCAATCTGACCGAGGGTCGCGCCGCACTGCACACCGCATTGCGCGGCGACGTGGTCGATGCACCGGTTGCCGCTGAGGCCTATGCCACCGCGCGCGAGATCCGCCAGCGCATGGGCGTGCTGGTGCGCGCGCTGGAAGACAGCGGCGTAACCGACGTGGTCAGTGTCGGCATCGGTGGATCCGACCTCGGTCCGCGCCTGGTCGCCGATGCGCTGCGTCCGGTCAGCGGTGCGCGCCTGCGCGTGCATTTCGTGTCGAACGTGGACGGCGCCGCCATGCAGCGCACGCTGGCCACGCTGGATCCGGCGAAGACCGCGGGCATCCTGATTTCCAAGACCTTCGGCACGCAGGAAACCCTGCTCAACGGCCAGATCCTGCACGACTGGCTGGGGGGCAGTGAGCGCCTGTATGCCGTCAGCGCCAATCCGGAACGCGCGGCCAAGGCTTTCGCGATCGCCGCCGATCGCGTGCTGCCGATGTGGGACTGGGTCGGTGGCCGTTATTCGCTGTGGTCGGCCGTGGGTTTCCCGATCGCGCTGGCTATCGGTTTCGAGCGCTTCGAGCAGCTGCTGGAAGGCGCCGCGCAGATGGATGCGCATGCGCTGGATGCACCGCTGGAGCGCAACCTGCCGGTGCTGCACGGCCTGACCGACATCTGGAACCGCAACCTGCTGGGCCATGCCACGCACGCGGTGATGACCTACGACCAGCGCCTGGCGCTGCTGCCGGCCTACCTGCAGCAGCTGGTGATGGAAAGCCTGGGCAAGCGCGTGCAGCGTGACGGACAGCCGGTCACCACCGACACCGTGCCGGTGTGGTGGGGCGGGGCGGGCACCGACGTGCAGCACAGCTTCTTCCAGGCGCTGCACCAGGGCACCAGCATCGTTCCGGCCGACTTCATCGGCTGCGTGCACAGCGACGATCCCTACACGATCAATCATCAGGCCCTGTTGGCCAACCTGCTGGCGCAGACCGAAGCACTGGCCAATGGCCAGAGCAGCGACGACCCGCACCGCGATTACCCCGGGGGCCGCCCGAGCACGCTGATCCTGCTCGACGCACTGACCCCGCAGGCGCTGGGCGCACTGATCGCCATGTACGAACACGCTGTGTACGTGCAGTCGGTGATCTGGAACATCAATGCCTTCGACCAGTTCGGTGTCGAGCTTGGCAAGCAGCTGGCCAGTGGCCTGTTGCCGGCGCTGCAGGGTGAGGGTGTGGCGATTGCCGATCCGATGACCCGCGAGATACTGGCGCAGCTGAAGCGCTGAGCCCGGTCGTGGATGCGCCGGCGACAGGCCGGCCATCCCGTGCCTTCCGTTCCTGCCATTCCGGGGCCCTGCGGCGTTGCCCATGCAGCGTATTCGCGTGCCTGCGGCAGCGCAGCTTGACTACGCATGGCGTGCCAATGCAGTGTGCATGGGCGGCTGTACCTGTCATCCAGTATCGCTCGCAGCATGATGTTGATGCCAGGGACTGGCCGTATCCGAAGGGACGTGGAATCGATTCATGTCCTCAACGCCTCATGTTGTGAATGACAGGAGATTGCGAATGGATCTGAATGACGACGTTGTGTCCGGCTGGCTCAATGGCTCGGACGATGTGGATGGGTGCGCCAACCCTGCGGGTTCGCTGTTCATCTACGGTGCGGCAGCCACCGAAGCGGCCCTCACCGGGGCTTCGGACACCATGATCACCGGTGGCACCAACGAGTGCACCACCACGGTATCGGTGATCAACCACTGCCTGTGTTGCTGATGTAGCCCGTGCCGGCACGCAGAGGCATGCAGCTGCGTGCCGGCGACTGGAACAGACTCTTGAATCTCGCAGGGGGCGTAA
This sequence comes from Stenotrophomonas sp. YJH_SMC_33, assembly GCF_059372295.1. Taxonomy (NCBI): domain Bacteria; kingdom Pseudomonadati; phylum Pseudomonadota; class Gammaproteobacteria; order Lysobacterales; family Lysobacteraceae; genus Stenotrophomonas; species Stenotrophomonas sp. YJH_SMC_33. The sequence goes on along the minus strand of NZ_JCAFVJ010000010.1, from coordinate 151,488 downwards.
TGACCGCTTCTCCGGCTGCGGCCGCGTTTGCGCGCATCACCGAACATTTCCTTGCCCAGGCGCGCGCTGCGCTGGCTGCCGGCCTGCATGATCCCGCCATTGCCCTGCAGCCCGGCGAACGTGCGCTGCTGCATTCGCAGGGCGAGGCGGCGCTGCATGAGCATGCCCAGCTCAAGCTCAACCGCGTGCTCCTGCTGGAGCTGCACGCCGCTGCACGCAGCGGTGACATCGGCCCGCTTGACAGTGCTGGTGCGCTGGACGAATTCGTTGCCCTGGCCACGAGCGAGGGCTTCCGCGCGCATCTGCAGCAACGTTATCCGGTACTGCTGCCGCGCCTGACGCGCATGCTCGAAGGACAATGCGCGGCCGTGGTGGAGCTCGCTGCACGCATCGGCAGTGATCGTGTTGCGTTGGCCGAGTTGCTGGGTGCGCCGGCGGGCACGCTGCATGCCGTTGCATTGGGCCGCGGAGACCTGCACGGTGGCGGCCGCACCGTGGCACGGCTGCAGTTCGAAGGCGGCACGGTGATGTACAAGCCGCGCTCATTGCGCATCGATGCCACGCTCGATGGCCTGTTGTCCGCGGTCTTCGGTGATGCCCCTGACCGCGTGCGCGTGCCGAAGGTGATCGATCGTGGCAGCCACGGCTGGGCTGCATTCGCCGCGCATCGCTATTGTTCCGGCGAGGCTGAACTGCGGTGCTATTACCGCGGCCTCGGCCACTGGCTGGCCATCCTGCGCCTGATCGGTGGCACCGACATCCATCTGGAGAATCTGATCGCGGTCGGGCCGGTGCCGGTGGTGGTCGACGCCGAAAGCGTGTTCTGCCGGGTAATCGAAATCGAGCCATCAGGGCTTGGCGATGCGTACGACACCGCCGTCAAGCTGATGCGCAATTCAGTGCTGCGTACCGGAATCGTGCCGTTCCGTACTGCCGGCCTGGGCATGGAGGGCGTGGACCTGTCTGCAGCCGGCGCGCTGCCCGGCGAGCAGCCACGGGTGCAGGTGCCGGTGATCGTCGACGACGGGACGGAACCGGCCCGGTTGGGCATGGTCGAGGCCGAGGTCTCCATTGCGCAGAACCATCCCAGCGCACAGCCCGATGTGTCGTTGTACTGGGACCACATCAGCGAGGGCTTCATCGACGCCAGTGGGCGCCTGCGCGCGCTGGACGCGAACGGCGAACTGATGCCGCTGCTGACGGCCTTCGAAGGCTGCCAGGTGCGGGATGTACGGCGGCCGACAATGGCCTACGCCGAGCTCGGGCGGATGCTCTGGCATCCAGCATCGCTTCACCACGAAGCTCGGGCGGTTGAGCGCGCGATCGACCTGCTGGTGCGGAATGCGGCGGTGTCGCCCGCTGCGCCATCGGACCTGGAAACCGTACGCGGAGAGGTCGATGACCTGCGCCACGGTGACATTCCGATCTTCGCATCGCAGCTGGACGCGGCGCGTATCCACTCCGTCGTCGCCAACTGGCGCGCGATGCGGATCGACCTGGAAGACGTGACGATCCGCAGCACGCTGGTCGCCACCGACCTGAACCAGCATGCACTGGCCCGAGCCGAGGCCCGGTCCGGCTACAGCTATGCAGCACGGCATCCGCGCGCCGACGACCTGGACGCACGCCGTCGCACGCTGGCCACGCGCGCGGTGGAAAGCCTGCTGCGGCTGGCGGTGCACGGCGAAGACGGCTCGATGACCTGGATCACACCTGAAGTGACGCGTACCGGATGGACCGTCCAGCCGGTGCAGCCAGACCTGTACTTCGGGCTGGGCGGCATCGCTTTCGCACTGGCAGCCTATCGCCACGAAGTGGAGCAGGGGCGTGCCGATCCGGTGGCCGGGCTGGATCCGGCCATCGAGGGCGCCCTTGCGGTGTTCCAGACCCTGTGCGAGCGGCACCCTGCCGAAATTGACGGTGGATTCGTCGGAACCGGTTCGCAAATGTGGGCATTGCTGGCATTGCACGACCTGTTGCAGCGACCGGCGCTGCTGGCGCTGGCAGAGCGCTGCGCGGAAGCCGCGGAGCATCGCGGTTTCCAGCAGGCGGCAAAGTTCGAACTGATTGATGGTGTGTCCGGCATGATCCTGCCGTTGCTGGCGCTGGCTGAAGCCACCGGCAACGCACGCTGGCTGGAACTGGCGGCCGCAGCGGGACGCCGCATGCAGGACGCTGCGATTGTCGACGCAGACGGTGCGCGCTGGCCGACGCCACAGTTCAGCGAGCCGATCGGTGGTTTTGGCCACGGTGCGATGGGCATGGGCTGGGCGCTGGCACGACTGGCCCGCTCCGAGGCTGGCAGCGTGCCCGAGCGGGCCGCATGGCGGCGGCTGGCCGAAGGAGCATTTGCATTCCAGGCAGCCCTGTTCGAGCCACATACCGGGCACTGGCGGGACATCCACCTGCAGGATGGGCAGAAGAACTTCCCGACCTGGTGCCACGGCAGCGTGGGCATCGGCCTGGCGGCGGCGGACCTGTATGCCCGCACCGGTGATGCCGCGCAATTGCGCGACATGCGTCGCGCCGTGGCCGATGCGCGCGGCAAATGGGGGTTCAGCCACACCCTGTGCCATGGCGATGTGTCCACCCGGGAACTGCTGGTGCTGGCCGCTGCGCTGGATCCGGCAGGGTGTCCCTATCCGCAGGACGAGGCCGCCATCGAGATCATTTCTTCGATCGAGGAGCACCAGGGGATGGTTGGCGGCCTCACCCGCGCGGCCTTTACCCCGGGCCTGATGATCGGCCTGGCGGGTTCGATCTACGGCTTCCTGCGCATGCATCCGGCCTGCGTACTGCCATCGCCGCTGCTGCAGGAGACGATGGCCACGCGGGCCGATGCGTGTGCGGTGCGCTCCAGCGCCGCGCAGGACCGGCCGGCGCTGGTCGAGGCCTGAGCCGGACCGGTCCGTCAGCGATCAACGGCTCGGATCGCGTTCCGGGCTCGGCCGCTTTGCCAGCTTGCGCTGCAGCGAACGCCGGTGCATGCCGAGCAGGCGCGCCGCTGCGGACACGTTGCCGCCGGTCTCGTGCATCGCCTGCTGGATGTGTTCCCACTGCAGGCGGCTGATCGGCGTCATCGCGTCCGGCACTTCCATTTCGCCATCGTCGGCCGGGCCGTCGTCCTCTTCACCGAGGGCGCGCAGGATCATCGGCACCGTGGCCGGCTTCGGCAGGTAATCATCCGCGCCCAGCTTGATCGCCTCCACTGCGGTGGCGATGCTGGCATAGCCGGTCACCAGCAGGATGCGCATGTCCGCGCGCAGTGCGCGCAGCGGCTGGATCAGCGCCAGGCCGGAATCGCTGCCCAGCTTCAGGTCGATCAGCGCGAACGCCGGCGGATGCTGGCGGGCCAGTGCCAGGGCACTGGCGGCATCCTGTGCGGTCTGTGTTTCCAGGCCCTTGCGGGCCAGGCTGCGCTGCAGGGTGCGCAGGTACAGCTCGTCGTCGTCGACCAGCAGACCAAGGGTTGAGGCGCTCATGGGGTTTCCTCGCGTGGGGCCAGCGGCAGGCGGAAGCCGACGCGGCTGCCGGCCCCCTGGGCCGGGCGCATCCACATCTCGCCGTCGAGGCGTTCGATGGTGGCATGGGACAGGGCCAGGCCGACGCCCATGCCCTCGCTCTTGCTGCTGCCGAACAGCTTGCCCGGCAGCACGGCGGCACGGGCGTCGAAACCATGGCCGTAGTCGCGTACTTCGCCGATCAGGTCGTCGCCCTCGATGCGCAGGTCCAGGTCCACGCGCGGCCGGCCGGCCTTCTCGCCGGCATCTGCGGCATTGTTGAGCAGGACCATCAACAGATGGCCTACGCCCGGGTCGAGCGGCAGCCGCAGCGGCGCATCGTCATTGCGGTGCAGGTCGATGGTCGGCCGCACCAGGCGCCATTGTTCCAGTACGTGCTGGGCGCTGGAATGGCTGCGGCCCGGCGCGTCGGCCGAGGCCGGTGCGGCCAGCGCCAGCACACGTTCCCGGCACTGCACCAGCAGCTCGCGCAGGGTTTCCATGTCTTCGCGCACTTCGGGCTCTTCGCTGCGCTCGGCGACGTCATCGGCAAGCAGGGTCATGGTCGCCAGCGGCGTGTTCAGTTCATGCGCCACGGAGGCGGCATGGGTGGCCAGGGCGACGATGCCTTCGTTGCGGGCGAAGCGTTCCCTGAGTGCCGACAGTTCCAGTTCGCGCTGTCGCAGCGCCAGCGCCAGGCGGGTGGAGAAGGTCAGCACGACCGCTGCGGAAATGAGGAAGTTGGCGACCACGCCCCAACGGTTGAGGTCCTGCGCGCGGAAATAGCCGTCCGGCAGCGGCTGGCCGAAGATGCCGCTGGCGGCGTAGCCGAGCAGGCAGGCCAGGGCCACTGCCAGTGCCCAGCGCAGGGGCAGGGCGAAGGCGGCCAGCGCGATCAGGATCAGGAACAGTGAACTGAACGGGTTGGCCATGCCGCCGCTCCAGCCCACCATCCAGGTCAGGATGATCACGTCCACCAGGATATGGCCGAATGCGGTCAGCGGGGCGGTGTCGGCCGCTTCCGGGCGCAGCTGGGTGTAGATGTTGAACAAGGTGAGCACGGCCACGCCGGCCCATAGTGGCAGCTGGGGCAACGGCAGGCCCAGCACCCAGCTGGCGACCAGGATGGTGGCGGCCTGGCCGCCTACGGCAAGCCAGCGCAGGCTGCACAGGGTACGGAGGAACGGGGCGTCGGGACCGGTCATTCATGCTCATCGTATGCGTTCACGGGCGCGCGTGCCTGCGACAATCGGCCGCAGCCGTGCCGCCGGCTGAATGCGAGTCACCCCGAATGCGGGAGCGGGCGGTAGAATGCGCCCATGCACGACGCCGTGACCCGCCCTACGCCTCCCTCCGATGCCACCTCCTGGCCCCGCCGCCAGACCCATGCCGTGCAGATCGGCGGGGTCACCGTAGGCGGAGGCAAGCCGGTAGTGGTGCAGTCGATGACCAACACCGACACCTCCGACGTGGCTTCCAGCGTCAAGCAGGTGGCCGAGTTGTGGCGTGCGGGTTCGGAAATGGTGCGGTTGACCGTCAACACCGTGGAAGCGGCTGCGGCGATCCCGCGCATTGTCGACAAGCTGGCGATGATGGGTATCGACGTGCCGCTGATCGGTGACTTCCATTACAACGGCCACCAGCTGCTGACCGCCGAACCGGCGTGTGCCGAAGCGCTGGCAAAGTACCGCATCAACCCCGGCAACGTCGGCTTCGGCAAGAAGAAGGACCTGCAGTTCGCGCAGTTGATCGAGTTTGCGATCCGCTACAACAAGCCGGTGCGCATCGGCGCCAACTGGGGCTCGCTGGACCAGGCCCTGGCGGCGAAGCTGATGGACGAGAACAGCCTGCGCGAACAGCCCTGGGATGCCGGCCGCGTGCTGCGCGAAGCGCTGATCCGCTCGGCCCTGGATTCGGCCGAGCAGGCGGTGGAACTCGGCCTGCCGCGCGACCGCATCGTGCTGTCGGCCAAGGTCAGCGGCGTGCAGGAGCTGATCGCGGTATACCGCGACCTGGCTCAGCGCTCGGATTTCGCCCTGCACCTGGGCCTGACCGAAGCCGGTATCGGCAGCAAGGGCATCGTCGCGTCGGCGGCGGCGCTGGGCGTGCTGCTGCAGGAAGGCATCGGTGACACCATCCGCATCTCGCTGACCCCGGAACCGGGCCAGTCGCGCACGCAGGAAGTGATCGTCGCCCAGGAACTGCTGCAGACCACCGGCCAACGCGCCTTCACGCCGCTGGTCACGGCCTGCCCGGGCTGCGGCCGCACCACCTCGGAGTTCTTCCAGGAGCTGGCCAAGGTGGTGCAGAACCACGTGCGCGAGAAGATGCCGCTGTGGAAGATCCACCACCCGGGGGCGGAGAACATGACCCTGGCGGTGATGGGCTGCATCGTGAACGGGCCGGGCGAGTCGCGCCATGCCAACATCGGCATCTCGCTGCCGGGCACGGGCGAAACACCCGCAGCGCCGGTGTTTGTCGATGGCGAGAAGAAGGTGACCCTGCGCGGCGACAACATCGCCCAGGAGTTCGTCGCCCTGATCGACGATTACGTCGAACACACGTATGTCCGAAGCGCCGGATAAGCCTGCAATCCTCGCTGCACCGGAATCCGCCTCCGGTTTCCGCCACTGGATGGCGCGCAATGCCTGGCGCCTGGTCCTGCTGTTCGGCGGCGTGCTGCTGCCGCTGGCTGGCTTCGTCGCCCTGGCGGACGAGGTGCACGAGTTTGAATCGTTCCATTTCGACGCGCCGCTGCTGTGGCAGATGCATGGCCTGCACTCGCCACTGCTGGACCGCTTCTTCGTGCTCATTTCCAAACTGGGCTATGAGTGGTTCCTGATCCCGGCCGACGTGCTGATCATCGGGGTGCTGCTGGGCTACCGGCGCTGGCGCGAGGCCACCTTCGTGGCGGTCAGCTTCGTCGGCTCGGCGCTGCTGAACATGGGCAGCAAGCACTTCTTCCAGCGCCAGCGCCCCAGCCTGTGGGAATCGATCGCGCCGGAATCGACGTTCAGCTTTCCCAGCGGCCACGCGATGGGCTCGATGACCCTGGCGGTGACCCTGGTACTGCTGGCCTGGAACACCCGCTGGCGCTGGCCGGTGCTGCTGCTGGCACCGGCATTCAGCCTGCTGGTCAGCGTCTCCCGGGTCTATCTGGGGGTGCATTACCCCTCCGATATCCTGGCCGGATGGTGTGCCGCGCTGGTTTGGGTGGTAGGGTGCTATCTGGTCATGTTCAGTCGCCGGCACCCTTGGCGGCATCATGGCACGCGGCCAGCGAAGGCCAGCGAAGCATCATCACAGGGGGATTGACGTGGATGCCCCGCGCGGGACGTCTACGTGATAGATCAGTTGTTTCGTTGCAGCAGGTTCTGCAAGACAGGGGGCAAGCACAACGCGCGGTACTGTGATGCGCAAGGCAGATTGCCGGGGCCGCATTCCGAACGCGCTTGCAGGGTATCGGCACCCTGCCTAGCTTGACCTGCAATGGCCGCATTCGAAGAGGTACGTGAATGACGATTCGAGTCTACCTGGTGGATGACCACGCGCTGGTCCGCACCGGGATGAAGATGATTCTGTCGGGGGAAGCCGACATCGAGGTGGTGGGCGAAGCCGAGACCGGCGAAGACGCGCTGCGTGAAGTCCGCCAGCTGCTGCCGGATGTGGTGCTGTGTGACCTGCACCTGCCGGGTGTGAGCGGCATGGAAGTGACCGAGCGCATCGTGCGCAGCCACCGCAACACCCGCGTAGTGATCGTGTCGGTGCTGGAAGATGGCCCGCTGCCGAAGCGGCTGCTCGAAGCCGGCGCGGCCGGATATATCGGCAAGGGTTGTGATGCGCAGGAACTGCTGCGCGCGGTGCGTGACGTGGCAGGTGGGCGCCGCTACCTGGGCACCAGCATCGCGCAGAATCTGGCACTGTCGACGGTGGAAGGCAACGGTTCGCCGTTCGACAGCCTGTCGCCGCGCGAGCTGGAAGTGGCGTTGCTGCTGACCCAGGGCCTGCGCCAGGAAGATATCGCGCGGCGGCTGAGCCTGAGTGCGAAGACGGTGAACACGCACAAGGCGCGGCTGTTCGAGAAGATGGGGATCCACGACAACATCGCGCTGGCGCGGATGGCCAGCCAGTACGGGTTGGTGGATCCGGCGCGGCCGCTGTAACGGGTTTCGGCCAACGGCTGAGCCCCTTGCGGTGTGCGGCAGGATTCGCGGGGTTGGCCCTGCGGAGGGATTGCGCAGGGGACGCCGTGAATCCATCCCTGGAGGCTCGGTCGCGCCATCCATGGCGCTCACGCCCCTGCGCAATCCCTCCGCAGGGCCAAGGACGGTTTTCGTGCGCCGCCACCGCGGAATGAAGAAGGAAGAGCGGGAGCGGGTCGCGCTCTGGATGCTGGTCCTGTAGAGCTGAGCCATGCTCGGCTGCTTTCCATTCCGCTGGCGTGGAGCCGAGCGTGGGCTCGGCTCTACAGCTGCGTTGGGCTCAGTGGCCGCGAACGCGCTGGATGATCTTCGCGGCGTCGGCGGCGCTGGCGCGCACCTTGTCCCATTCGCCGTTGGCAATCCAGTTGCCCGGCACCATCCACGAACCGCCGATGCAGACCACGTTTTTCTGCTCGAGGTATTCGGCGGCGGTGTTTTCGGTGATGCCGCCGGTCGGGCACAGCTTCAGGTCCGCCACCGGGCCGGCCAGTCCCTTGATCATCGCCAGCCCGCCCACGGCCGTGGCCGGGAACAGCTTGCACACGCGGAAGCCGCGCGCGTAGAGCGACAGCAGCTCGGTCGGCGTGGCCGCACCCGGCACCACCGGCAGCGGCGCAGCAGCCAGTGCATCGGCCAGCGCTGGCGGCGTGCCCGGGGTCACCAGGAAGTCCGCGCCCGCATCGATCGACTGCTGCATCTGCTCCACGGTCAGCACCGTGCCCGCGCCCACCACCACATCGGGCAGCTCGCGCTTGAGCATCGCCAACGCTTCCATCGCCACCGGCGTACGCAGCGTCAGCTCGATCGCCGGCAAACCACCGTCCAGCAGCGCCGCACTGACCGCCCGCGCCTGGTCCAGCGTATGAACCGTCACCACCGGCAGGATGCCCGCCGCATGCAACAGCTCCGCCGCCTTCACCTGATGTTGTTCGATACCCATAGCTCTGCTTCTGCCTTTGCTGTCGAATTTGATTTCAATGATCACTTCGCGGCATTGATGCGCCGGAGAGTGTCAGAAGGGCGCGGTCAGCCCCAGCCGGGACCGTAAGCGGCATGGATGCCGCGACCGAGCCCCCATGGGTGAGGGCGCTTTGCTTGCGAAGCACCGCTTTGCAAGCGCCCGAACGCCCAACCGCCAGCGGTTGGGCCGGCCCCGTAGGGGGTTTACGGCGTGTCCCGGCCAGGGCGCTCTACTGCCCAGGCCGGGAAGCCTGCCGCGGCTTTTCGCTTCAGGCGTCTTTCGCCTCATGCGGCGCTGCCGCCGCCGCGGCATCATGCCCCAGCTCGTACTCCGCGTCGTACTCCCACGGCCCGCCATCGGCCGCCGCCGGACCGCACGAAATCGACATCGCTCCCTGGTCGGCCGGGCCCACCACGCGACGGTTGACCGCGAACAGATTGCGGCCCAGGTCATGCGCGGCCGGCGCAGTGTTCGGCGCCAGCGGACGCGCCGCCCATTCGGCCGGGTCCACCAGCACTTCCAGCGTGCCGGCCTCGCCGTCCAGCCGGATCATGTCGCCTTCGCGGACCTTCGCCAGCGGGCCGCCGCGCGCCGCTTCCGGCGTCACGTGGATCGCCGCCGGAATCTTGCCCGAGGCGCCGGACAGGCGACCGTCGGTGACCAGCGCCACGCGTCGGCCCTGGTTCTGCAACAGGCCCAGCAGCGGCGCCAGCGAATGCAGTTCCGGCATGCCGTTCGCACGCGGGCCCTGGTAACGCACCACCGCCACGAAATGCTCGGGCAGCAGGCCACCGGCGTGCAGCTTGTTCAGCACCTGCGGTGCATCGACCACCACGGCCGGTGCTTCGATCGTGCGGTACTGCGGCTTCACCGCCGACAGCTTGATCAGCGACTTGCCCAGGTTGCCGCGCAGCAGGCGCAGGCCACCCTGGTGTTCGAACGGATTGTCGACGCCACGCACCACCTCGTCATCGGCGCTGCGTTCCAGGCCCGGCAGATAAACCAGTTGGCCGTCGCGCAGCTGGGGTTCGCGGGCGTAGTCGGCCATGCCGCCACGGGCCACGCTGACCAGGTCGCCATGCATCAGGCCGGCCTTGATCAGCTCGCCGAACACGAACGCCGGGCCACCGGCGGCGGCGAAGCGGTTCACGTCGGCCTCGCCGTTCGGGTAGACGCGGGCCAGCAGCGGAATCAGCTGCGACAGCTCGTCGAAGTCGTCCCAGGTCAGCACGATGCCGGCCGCACGCGCCACCGCGATCCAGTGGATGGTGTGGTTGGTCGAACCGCCGGTGGCCATCAGCGCGATGACCGCGTTGATGATCGCGCGCTCGTCGATGATCCGGCCCAGCGGACGGAAGTCATCGCCCAGCGCAGTGATGTCCAGTGCACGTTCGGTCGCTTCGCGGGTAAGAGCGTCGCGCAGCGGGGTGCCCGGATTGACGAACGACGCGCCCGGCAGCTGCACGCCCATCGCTTCCAGCAGCACCTGGTTGGAGTTGGCCGTGCCGTAGAAGGTGCAGGTGCCGGCGCCGTGGTAGGAGGCCGACTCGGCTTCCAGCAGTTCTTCACGGGTGGCTTCGCCGGCGGCATAGCGCTCGCGAACTTCCGCCTTCTGCTTGTTGGGTATGCCCGGGGTCATCGGGCCGGCCGGCACGAACACCGCCGGCAGGTGGCCGAAGGCCAGTGCGCCGATCAGCAGCCCCGGCACGATCTTGTCGCAGACACCGAGGTAGACGGTGGTATCGAACATGTCGTGGCTGAGCCCGATCGCCGTCGCCTGCGCGATCACATCGCGCGAGAACAGCGACAGCTCCATGCCACCACGGCCCTGGGTGACGCCGTCGCACATCGCCGGTACACCGCCGGCCACCTGCGCGGTGGCGCCCAGCTCGCGGGCGATCTGGCGGATCTGCTCGGGATAGGTCTCGAACGGCTGGTGCGCCGACAGCATGTCGTTGTAGGCGGTGATGATGCCAAGGTTCGGTGTCACCCCACCGCGCAGGCGGCTCTTGTCGGTGCCGCCACAGGCGGCGAATCCGTGGGCGAGGTTGCCGCAGCTCAGGCGGCTGCGGAACGGGCCTTCGCGCAGGGAGGCGTCGATCGCGGCCAGATAGGCGGCGCGCGAGGCCGCGCTGCGGCGGATGACGCGCTCAGTGATGGCTTGCAGTTGCGGATGGAGGCTCATTGGCTACCGGCGTTCGTGGTGGCGAGAGGCAAGCGGCGGCGTGGCGCCGCCGCCGACATCAATCAGCCCAGTGGACGCGCAGGCGCGCGCCTTCCAGGTTGATTGCATTGAGGATCGGGTACTGCTGGGGGTCATTGCTGTCCAGTGCCTGGCGCAGTACCTGCAGCTTCTGCTTGCCGCGCAGCAGCAGCAGACGCTGGCGGCACTGGCGCAGGCCGTGCGGGGTCAGGGTGATGCGCAGCGGCCACTGGTTCGCGCCCGGGCAGCCGGTGGCATCCAGTGCCGCATAGGGCAGGGTGCTTTCCAGTGCACGGGCCAGGTCCTTCGAACCCGGGAACAGCGAGGCGGTGTGGCCATCGTTGCCCATGCCCAGTGCCACCAGGCTGGGTGGCTGGCTGTGCTGGGCCTGCAGGTTGGCGGTGTAGACGCACTCCGTCAGCGGCTTGCCGATCCGCACCAGCGGATCGAAGTGCGCACCCTCGGCACGCTTGAGCAGGTGCTCGCGCACCAGCCAGGCGTTGCTGTCGCGATCCTGCGGCGACAGCCACCGCTCATCGGCCAGGCTCACTTCCACCCGGTCCCAATGCACGTCCAGTTCGGCCAGTGCCTGGTATACCGGCGCCGGCGTGGTGCCACCGGAGAGCAGGATGCGGGCCCGGCCCACCTCATTGATGTCGTGGTTGAGGGTCTGCGCCATTTCGGCGGCCACCGCCTCGATCCAGCCATCGGCGTCGCCGTGCTGAATGAACTCGATGCGGTCGTCGTGGAAGGTGGGGCTCATGCGGCAACTCCTGGTGCGTCACGTTCGGCGTCGGCAGCATAGGCGGCGGCGCCCAGCAGTCCGGCGTGGGGATGCATCACGGCAAGCGATGGCACCCTCGCCATGATCGAAGAGAACCGCCCCTTGTGTTCGAAGCGCTGGCGGAAGCCGGAGTGCTGCAGTGAATCGAGCATCTTCGGGGTCAGGCCGCCCGTCAGGAACACGCCGTCCCAGGCGCCCTGGGTCAGTACCAGATCGCCGGCGATGGCGCCGAACACCGCGCAGAACACGTCCACGGTGCGCATTGCCTGCGGATCACCGTGCAGGGCACGCGCGGTCACGTCTACCGGCTGCAGCTGGCCGGGGTCGATGCCGGCCATCTCGCACACGGCGCGATGGATGTTGACCAGCCCGGGTCCGCAGATCAGGCGTTCGTTGGAGACGCGGCCGAACTGCTCGGAGAGGATTTCCAGGATGCGGATTTCCTCCGGTGTGCCCGGTGGGAAACTGACATGACCGCCTTCGGTTTCCAGCGGATAGCAGCGGCCGTGGCGCATGATCAGGCCACCGACGCCGAGCCCGGTACCGGGCCCGATCACCGCGTAGTTGCGCGGCTGTCCCGGCTTGCCCGGTACCCAGGCGGCGCCGCCGACCTGGACGACGTCCTCGGGCTGCAGCAGCGAAATCGCCATCGCCTGTGCGGCGAAGTCGTTGATCAGGTGCAGCTCGTCGAACCCCAGCATCGCGGCCGTGCGGCTGCGCGAGATCACCCACGGATGATTGGTGATGCGCGCCTCGTCACCGTCGACGCGGCCGGCCACTGCGAACACGCCGCGGCTGGCCGCAGCGCCGATCTGCTCCAGGTGGTGGCGCGCGGCATCACCCAGCGACGGGAATTCCGCCACCGCGTACTCGCGGATGCTCTCCTTGAGCAGCGGCGCGTCCTGCGAGGTGTCGGCCAGGGCGAAGCGGGCATTGGTGCCGCCGATGTCGGCAACCAGCACCGGCTGCGAGATGGCACTCATGCCGAGGCCCCGCTGTCCGGCGCGTCCACGCCCTGCGGCAGGAACTCGCCTGCATTGCTCGGGCCCCACTGGCCAGCAGGATACGGTTCCAGCGGCAGCTTGGCCTCCTTCCAGGCGTCGGCAACGCTGTCGATCCAGGCCCACGCTGCGCGCACTTCGTCGTCGCGCACGAACAGCGTGTGGTTGCCGTTGAAGGCATCCAGGAACAGGCGTTCGTAGGCGATGCGGCGGTGCAGGCCGGTCGGCACCGACAGTTCCAGTTCCAGCGGATGCAGTTCCAGGGCACCCCATTCCGGGCCGGCCAGGCTGCTCATCAGGCCCAGTTCGATGTTTTCCTGCGGCTGCAGCTGGAACACCAGGCGGTTCGGCGCGGCCTGCGCGCGCTGCGGGCGCTCGAACAGCCAGTGGGTGACCGGCTTCAGCGTGACCACCACGCGGGTGGTGCGCTCTGGCAGGCGCTTGCCGGTGACCAGGTGGAACGGCACGCCGCTCCAGCGCCAGTTGTCGATATGCGCGGTGACACCGGCGAAGGTTTCCACGTCGCTGCCTTCCGGCGGCTGGTAGGCCTGGGCCGGCTGGCCATTGATGGTGCCGGCGGTGTAGCGGCCACGGATGCTGTCACGCGCGGCGTGCCTGGCATCGAGCGGGCGCAGGGCGCGCAGCACCTTGACCTTCTCGTCGCGGATGCGATCGGCTTCCAGCGATGCCGGCGGTTCCATCGCCACCATGCACAGCAGCTGCAGGATGTGGCTCTGCACCATGTCCCGCAGCGCGCCGGAGCGGGCGTAGTAGGCGTCACGGCCGTCCACGCCTTCGCTCTCGGCCACCAGGATGTGCACCGATTCGATGTAGTTGCGGTTCCACACCGCTTCCAGCAGCGTGTTGCCGAAGCGCAGCGCGATCAGGTTCTGCACTGCCGCCTTGCCCAGATAGTGGTCGAGGCGGAACACGCGGTCCTCGTCGATCCACTGGCCGATGGTGCTGATGATTTCCTCGGCGCTCTCGCTGTCGCTGCCGATCGGCTTCTCCAGCATCAGGCGTGCCGGCGCGGCGAGGGCGCCGCCCTTTGCCAGGCCTTCGCAGGTGGAGATGTACAGGCCCGGCGGAATGGCCAGGTAGCTGACACACTTGCGGTGCACCAGGTCGGAGACGGCGGCGGCAACCGAGTCGACATCGCGCAGGTCCACCGAACGGTAGTCGATGCGGCGCAGCAGGGCAGCGATGTCGTCCTGCGTGGCCATCGGCATGGCCTGCTGCAGGCGCGGCCGGAGGATGTCATGGAAAGCTTCGGTGTCATGCCCGGACAGGGCCAGTGCGCGGATGCGGAAGTCCTCCGGCAGCAGGCCGTCGCCAAGCAGGCGAAGCAGCGAAGGGAACAGGTAGCGCTGGGCCAGATCACCTGTGGCACCGAACAGGAAGAGGGTGTCGTGCATCGCTCGAGTTTCAGATCCGGGTGACATCGTTGTCAATCGCTTCATGGCTGGGTTCGGGGGACATCCGCGCAACTGCCTGTCCGAGGTTCGTCAGGGGCGTTCTACCGTACTGCGGAAGACCGTTCCATTCGAAACCACTACCTCGGCGGAACCTTCGTTCAACCGCCGACGCAGATCGGTGCGCACCGATCATCGGATAGTGCCACGTGAAAACGTTTACATGGCAGAATGGGCAACTGTATTCGATTGCAGTGCTCGCCGTCATGCGGCAGGCGCGCAATCATCACTGCCATCGGGAGGGCCGAGGCAGTCCCAAAAGACAGCCCGGCTTCGGGCGGACCGGATAGGTGATATGGCAAAAGTGCAGTTGCAGGGTGTGCGCAAGGTCTATGACAACGGCCAGGTCGCGGTGAAGGACGCCACCTTCGAGGTCGCCGATGGCGAGTTGATGGTGCTGGTCGGACCGTCCGGCTGTGGCAAGTCGACCCTGTTGCGGATGGTGGCCGGCCTTGAAGAGATCAGCGGTGGCACGCTGACCATTGGTGATCGCGTGGTCAACGACGTGGCGCCGAAGGATCGCGACATCGCCATGGTGTTCCAGAGCTACGCGTTGTACCCGCACATGACCGTGGCCGAGAACCTGGCCTTCGGCCTGAAGCTGCGCGGGCATGACAAGGCGACCATCGACAAGCGCATTGCCGAGGCGGCGCAGACGCTGGGCCTGACCGAGATGATGGACAAGCTGCCCAAGGCGATGTCCGGTGGCCAGCGTCAGCGCGTGGCACTGGGCCGGGCGCTGGTGCGCGAGCCGGCGGTGTTCCTGCTCGACGAGCCGCTGTCCAACCTCGACGCCAAGCTGCGTCACAGCGTGCGTACCGAGATTGCGCAGCTGCACCGGAAGCTGGGCACCACCATGATCTACGTGACGCACGACCAGGTTGAAGCGATGACCCTGGGTCAGCGCATCGTGGTGCTGAAGGACGGCATCATCCAGCAGATCGATACGCCGATGGCGCTGTACGACCGCCCGGCCAACCTGTTCGTGGCTGGTTTCCTCGGCAGCCCGGCGATGAACGTGCTGCGTGGCACGCTGCAGGGCGATGCCGGTGGCGTGACCGTGGTCGACGGCCAGTGGCGTGCACCGCTGGGCCAGGCCACGATCGATCCGGCATGGCTGCAGAAACCGATCTCGGTGGGCGTGCGCCCGGAGCACCTGCAACCGGCTGCTGCCGATGATGCGCACGCGTTCATCGCGCGCATTGAGGGCATCGAACCGGTCGGCAACGAGATCTTCGTCAACCTCAGCAGTGGCCAGCATGCGCTGACCATGCGCGTGGCACCGCAGGCGTTGCCTGCGGTGGGCGATGACATCCGCGTGGCGATCCACCCGCAGGGCCTGCATTTCTTCAACGCAGAGAGCGGCGAGCGCCTGTAACGGGTAGCGCCGGCCGCTGGCCGGCAACCTCAACCCTGCATGGTTGCCGGCCAGCGCCCGGCACTACCATTCCTTCACCGAAGGCGTGCGGACCAACGGTCCGCACCCACCGGGTCGGTCAGTAGATCCACGCCATGCGTGGATGAGGGCGCGTCAGATTCAGCGCGCCAATCCATCCAGCAGCGGCACGCGCTGCGCAATGGCATCACCCACCTGCAGCTCGGCGTCGCCAGCCTCCAGTGGCAGCACCGCCAGCGCCAGCTCGCCGGCCACGCTGGCGATTGTGCCCAGCGTCGCGCCGTCCTGCTGCACGCCATCGCCGGCCTGTGCGGGTGCCGCGGTATGCAGCAGCTGCACCGCGCGCTTGGCCTTGCCGAGGAAATGGGTGCGGGCGACGATTTCCTGGCCGGGGTAGCAGCCCTTCTTCACGCTGTAGCCATTCAGGCGGTCCAGGCCCAGCTGCTGCGGGGTCCACACTTCGCGCTGGCTCTCTTCCAGCCGTGGCAGGCCGTAGCGCAGGTCGGCCTGGCGCCAGGCCAGGGCAAAAGCAGTCTCATCGGCTTCAGAACTGGCGGCGAACGCTTCGGCGCTGCCGATGCGCAGGGTGCGCGGCAGTGCATCGCTGCCCAGGTCCAGCTCCCAACCCTCATCTGCGGCCTGCGCAATCGCCGCGCCGCTGGCGGCCTCGGGCGCGGTGAAGGCGCCGGCCGCTGCCAGATCGCTGCGTCCCTGCACCTTCACCTTGCGACGGAACACGAAGCGCTGCAGTTGCGACGCAATCGCATCGGCATCGCCGTCGGCCAGCACCAGCATCACGTGATCGTCGGCCAGCCGGAGCAGCTGGAACACCGCCAGAGTGCGGCCCTTGGCACTCAGCCAGGCACTCCACTGCCAGTGCAACAGGGGCAGGGCGGTGACATCGCTGCTGAACTGGGCGTGGGCGAAGGCGGCCGCATCCGGGCCCTGCAGGCTCAGCAGCTGGTGGCCGGGCAGGCGCGGATATCCGACGAAAGCAGGGGGCAGGTTGTCAGGCACGTGAACGAGGTCTAAAATTTGTGCGTTGCGAGACCGAACATGATAGGCCAAACAACCCCCACTCCCGACGACGAAACTGAAGCCCCGCTGGTCCCTGCGGCACCCGTGCCCGTGGAGCAGGAAAAGGCAGAAGAATTCGGCGGCCGCGGCGGACTTGATCCGGTGCGGTATGGCGATTGGGAGAAAAACGGACGCTGCATCGATTTCTGATCAGCATTGAGCCAACGCGGCCGCGTGCCGCCCAGCCGAGACAACGAGCCCAGCGAATGGCGACCAGACAACGCCCACTTTCCCCGCACCTTCAGGTGTATCGCTGGCAGATTCAGATGGCCACCTCGATCCTGCATCGAGCCACCGGCATCTTTCTGTCTGTTGGTGCCCTCATCATCGCTGCCGGCCTGCTGGCCCTGATGATGGGGCCCGAGTCCTGGAACTGCTTCACCGGCCATGCCGGGGCCTGGTATGGCCGCGTGTTCCTGTTCGCGTGGACATGGTCGTTCGCCTATCACCTGTGCAATGGCATCCGCCACGTGGTGCAGGACTTTGCCATCGGCTTCAGCATCCCGGCCTTCATCCGCAGCAGCTGGCTGTCGGTCATCGGCAGCCTGGTGATCACCCTGCTGGTGTGGGCCTATGTGATGTTCGGAGGTGCCGCGTGAGCAAGTTCCGTACTCCGTTGAAGAACGTGCGCGGCCTGGGCTCGGCCAAGACCGGCACCGAGCACTTCGTGCACCAGCGCCTGACCGCCGCCGCACTGGTGGTGCTGGGCATCTGGTTCCTGGTCTTCGTGCTGGGCCTGCTCGGCTCGGACTACGCGACCGCCGCCGCCGCCGTGGCCAAGCCGTGGAACGCGGTGCCGCTGATCGGCCTGCTGATCGCCATGTTCTGGCACGCGCAGCTCGGCATGCAGGTCGTGCTGGAAGACTACATCCACGAATCGCTGCTGGCCCTGGTGCTGCAGACCGCGGTGAAGTTCGTCGCCGTGCTCGGCATGATCGTCAGTGTGTTTGCGGTGGGCCGCATCGCCCTCGGCGTTGCCTGAGCCCAGGCACCTACACAGGAATCCAGATTAGATGTCCGCTTACAAGATCACCGAACACAAGTACGACATGGTCGTGGTCGGCGCCGGCGGTGCCGGCCTGCGCGCCACGTTCGGCCTGGCCGCCAAGGGCCTGCAGACCGTGTGCCTGACCAAGGTCTTCCCGACCCGTTCGCACACCGTTGCCGCCCAGGGCGGTATTTCGGCCGCGCTCGGCAACATGGGCGAGGACGACTGGCGCTACCACTTCTTCGACACCATCAAGGGGTCGGACTGGCTGGGTGACCAGGACGCCATCGAGTACATGTGCCGTGAGGCCATCCCGGCCATCATCGAACTTGAACACTACGGCGTGCCGTTCTCGCGCACCGCCGAAGGCAAGATCTACCAGCGTCCGTTCGGTGGCATGACCACCAAGTACGGCGAAGGCCCGGCGGCGCAGCGTACCTGCGCGGCGGCCGACCGTACCGGCCACGCGATGCTGCACACCCTGTACCAGCAGTCGCTGAAGCACGATGCGCGCTTCATGATCGAGTACTTCGCGCTCGACCTGATCTTCGACGACGAAGGCGCCTGCCGCGGCGTGCTGGCCCTGGACATGTCCGATGGCACGCTGCACCTGTTCCGCGCCCAGGGCGTGGTGCTGGCCACCGGCGGCTACGGCCGTGCCTACTTCAGCGCCACCTCGGCGCACACCTGCACCGGCGACGGTGGCGGCCTGGCCATGCGTGCCGGCATCGCCATGCAGGACATGGAGTTCGTGCAGTTCCACCCGACCGGCATCTACGGCGCCGGCTGCCTGATCACCGAGGGTGTCCGCGGTGAAGGCGGCATCCTGCGCAACAGCAGCGGCGAGCGCTTCATGGAGCGCTATGCACCGCACTACAAGGATCTGGCCTCGCGCGACGTGGTCAGCCGTTCGATGACCATCGAGATCCGCGAAGGCCGCGGCGTCGGCGAGCACAAGGACCACATCCTGCTCGACCTGACCCATCTCGGCCCGGGCGTGATCGACGAGAAGCTGCCGGGCATCGCCGAGAGCGCCCGCATCTTCGCCGGCGTCGACGTGCACAAGCAGCCGATCCCGGTCATTCCGACCGTGCACTACAACATGGGCGGCATCCCGACCAACTACCACGGTGAAGTGGTGCAGAAGGTCGGCGACAACGACAACGCCGTGGTGCCGGGCCTGTACGCCATCGGCGAAGCGGCCTGCGTCTCCGTGCACGGCGCCAACCGCCTGGGCTCGAACTCGCTGCTCGACCTGGTGGTGTTCGGCCGTGCGGTGGCCAACCGCTGCGCCGAGACCATCAAGCCGGGCGCCGCGCACAAGCCGCTGCCGGCCGATGCCTGCGACAAGGCGCTGGGCCTGCTGGACAAGCTGCGCCACGCCAACGGCGATACCCCGACCTCGGTCATCCGCGACCGCATGCAGCGCACCATGCAGGCCGACGCGGCCGTCTTCCGCACCAGCCAGACGCTGAAGGAAGGCTGCGAGAAGATGGACAAGATCTTCGACTCGTTCCAGGACGTGAAGGTCTCCGACCGCTCGCTGGTCTGGAACTCGGACCTGATCGAGACCTACGAGCTGAACAATCTGCTGCTCAACGCGGTGGCGACGATCAACTCGGCCGAACAGCGCAAGGAAAGCCGTGGTGCGCATGCGCACGAGGACTATCCGGACCGCGACGACGTCAACTGGCAGAAGCACACCCTGGTCAGCGTCGACGAGAAGGGCAAGTGCAGCTTCGACTACCGTCCGGTGCACATGTACACGTTGACCGACGACGTGTCCGTGGTGCCACCGAAGCCGCGCGTGTACTGATCCGACCCCGCCTACCATGCAATCCGCGCCCACGGGCGCGGGCCGCCTGAGCCAACGAGAGCAGCCATGGCCGAGTTTTCACTCCCCAAGAATTCCAAGATCACGAAAGGCAAGCACTTCCCCGTCAAGAACGGCGGCAAGAATGTGCGCACCTTCAAGATCTACCGCTGGAGTCCGGACGACGACAGCAACCCGCGCACCGATACCTATGAGGTCGATCTGGATGCCTGTGGCCCGATGGTCCTGGACGCCCTGATCAAGATCAAGAACGAGATCGACCCGACCCTGACCTTCCGCCGCTCGTGCCGCGAAGGCATCTGTGGTTCGTGCGCGATGAACATCGACGGCACCAACACCCTGGCCTGCACCCGAGCCATCTCGGACTGCGGCAAGAAGGAAGTGCCGATCTACCCGTTGCCGCACATGAACGTGGTCAAGGATCTGGTTCCGGACCTGACCCACTTCTACGCGCAGTACGCCTCGATCAAGCCGTGGATCCGCACCCAGACCCCGGCACCGCCGGACCGCGAGCGCCTGCAGTCGCCGGAAGACCGCAAGAAGCTGGACGGCCTGTACGAGTGCATCCTGTGCGCCTGCTGCTCGACCAGCTGCCCGAGCTACTGGTGGAACGGCGAGCGTTACCTGGGCCCGGCGATCCTGCTGCAGGCCTATCGCTGGATCATCGACTCGCGCGATGAGGACACCGGCGCGCGCCTGGACGATCTGGAAGATCCGTTCAAGCTGTACCGCTGCCACACCATCATGAACTGCGCCCGCACCTGCCCGAAGGGCCTGAACCCGGCGCTGGCCATCGCCGAGATCAAGAAGCTGATGATGGAACGCCGCGCCTGATCAGGCCTGGCTGTACCCGGTAGAGCCACGCCATGCGTGGCTGCACCACCTCAGTAGAGCCACGCCATGCGTGGCTTTGCTGTATCTGGAGAAGCACGATGGAAGAAGACGTTCTGCTGAAGAAGCTGCGCTGGCGCTGCCGCCGCGGCATGCGTGAGCTGGATCAGCTGTTCGAGCGCTATCTCGACCACGAATGGCGCACTGCGCCGACCGAAGAGCGCGAGGTTTTCCTGTTCCTGCTCGACTGCGAGGACGATAAGTTGTGGCGCTGGTTCATGGGCTACGAGGCCTGTCCGCATGCGCACGCGATCCCCCTCATGCAGAAGATCCTCACCCTCAAGCCTTGAGTGGCGCCCTTCGAGGCTGCAGGCCGCCGCTCAGTTGGCGGTGCTGCTGGCCGCACCCTGGCTGTTGCGCGCCTCGGATCTGCCTGCGCGGCTGCTGATGCCCGCGCTGCTGCTGGCCTGGGGCGTCGGCTTGGCCGAACTGGCCTGGCGCCAGCGCAGGCCACGCGTACAGGTGCTTCTTGCGCCGCTTCCCGAACCACTGCAGGTGGCCGGGCAGGACGTTGATACGCCACGGCTGGTGGTGCGTGGCCCATGGCTGTTGTTGCTGTGGTGTGAGGATCGGCGCCGCCGGCGCCTGCTGTTCTGGCCCGATGTGCTCGATTCCGGGCAGCGACGTGAACTGCGACTGGCCGTGGCCGCACGCGGCGTTTCCCGTCGGCCCCGGTCAATGGCACCATAAGCTGAATTGACTGGCGTGCCTGCATGTTCAAACCCATTCCCGTGGCGATCGGCCTGCGCTACCTGCGTGCCAAGCGCCGCAACGGCTTCATCTCCTTCATCTCGATGGCATCGATCCTGGGCATCGCGCTCGGCGTTACGGTGCTGATCACCACCTTGGCCGTCATGAGCGGTTTCCAGAAGGAAATCCGCAGCCGCCTGCTGCAGATGACCGCGCACACCACCATCAGCCGCGACGGCGAACCGATGCCGGACTGGATGCGGGTGGTCGACGTGGCCAGGAAGGACCCGCGTGTGGCCGGCGCCGCACCGTACATCGAGATCCAGTCGATGATCAGCGGCCCGCGCGTGCAGGGCGCGATCATCCAGGGCATCGATCCGGCGCTGGAGCCGAACGTCTCAGTGATCGACAAGAAGATCACCAAGGGCAGCTATGACAGCCTCAAGCCGGGCAGCTTCAACCTGCTGCTGGGCAAGGAGCTGGCGATCTGGCTGGGCGTGGACGTTGGTGACCAGGTGCTGGTGACCTTTGCCGAAGTGCAGGGCACGCCGGCCGGCGCGGTGCCGCGGATGAAACGCTTCACCGTCAGTGGCCTCTTCGAGGCCGGCTACAACGAGGTCGATCGCGGCGTCGGCTTCGCCAACATGCAGGACCTGGAGCGCGTGCTGCGCAGCGACGGTGCCACCGGCGTGCGCCTGAAACTGCACGACATGGACCGCTCGCTGGAGGTGGGCGTGGATCTTGCGCAGAACCTCGGTGGCGCCTACCGCGTAAGCGACTGGACGCAGCAGAATGCCAACCTCTACCACTCACTGCGCATGGAAAAGGTGGTGATGGGCATCCTGCTGTCGCTGATCATCGCCATGGGTGCGTTCAACCTGGTGTCTTCGCAGGTGATGCTGGTGACCGACAAGCAGGCCGACATCGCCATCCTGCGCACCCTCGGCCTGACCCCGGGTGGCGTGATGCAGGTGTTCATGGTGCAGGGTTCGCTGATCGGCATCTTCGGTACGCTGGCTGGCCTGATCGGCGGCATCACCCTGACCCTCAACCTGGAACGCATCCTCGGCGCCATCGAGAGCGTGTTCAACGTCAAGCTGCTGCCGGAGGATGTGTACTACATCACCGGCCTGCCGACCGACATGCAGACGGGCGACGTGGTGGCGATCACCGTGGTCGCGCTGCTGATGAGCTTCCTGGCCACCCTGTATCCCGCCTGGCGGGCAGCACGCACCCAGCCGGCGGAGGCCCTGCGTTATGAATAAGGTCTTCAACCGCGGCGACGAAGTGATCCGTGCCGAAGCACTGGGCAAGACCTACGCTGAAGGGCGCATGCAGACCCCGGTGTTCGATGGGCTGGACCTGACCGTGACCGCCGGCGAAACGGTGGCGATCATCGGTGCCTCCGGCGCCGGCAAGAGCACGCTGTTGCACCTGCTGGGTGGCCTGGACATTCCCACTGCCGGTGAGGTCTATGTGACCGGCCAGCGCATGTCGGCGCTGTCGGATACCGCGCGCGGTCTGCTGCGCAACCAGGCGCTGGGCTTCGTCTACCAGTTCCATCACCTGCTGCCGGAGTTCACCGCGCTGGAAAACGTGATGATGCCGGTGCTGCTGGCTGGCACCGCGGTGGCCGAAGCGAGCAGCCGCGCCACCATGCTGCTGGAAGCGGTCGGCCTCGGCCATCGCCTGGACCACAAGCCGGGCGAGCTGTCCGGCGGCGAGCGGCAGCGTGCTGCGGTGGCGCGGGCACTGGTCAATCACCCGGCCTGCGTGCTGGGCGACGAGCCTACCGGCAACCTGGATGACCGCACGGCGGCAACGGTGTTCGAGCTGATGCTTGAACTCAACCGCGCGCGCCATACCAGCCTGGTGCTGGTGACCCATGACCGCAGCCTGGCGCGTCGCCTGGACCGGGTGCTGGAACTGCGGGAAGGGCGCCTGCACGCACTGGCCCACGCCGACGTCTGAGGCGCTGGGCCCGCTTTGGTGCAAGCCGACCTGGGTCGGCTGCTCCTTCAGGGCGAGCGCCAAGCAAGGTTGGCGTCTACCGTGGTCCGGCCAGCAGCCGCCGACCGGCGGCTGAATGGGCTGCCGGTCGTCGCGCCAGCGTTGCGAGCCCGGGCGCATGATGGCGACAGTTCCCCGAGGAGATCGCCATGAAGACCCCGATCCTGCTGGCCGGCCTCTGCCTCGCCCTGGTCGCCTGCGCGACCACCGGCCGGCTCAGCAGCGCCGAGAAGCTTGACCTTTACCGCGCCCACGCCGGTGCGCCGCAGAGCGACATGCAGTTCTTCGGCACCCTCAATGGCTGGACCGAACTGGGCGACAGCGCACTGGCGGTCTGGACGCGCCCGAGCGAGGCCTACCTGCTGGAGCTGAGAGGCCCCTGCCAGGACCTGCCGTATGCCACCGCCATCGGCCTGACCAGCCAGATGAATCGTGTTTCGGCGCGCTTCGACAAGGTGCTGGTGCGCGACCCTACCGGTGGCCCGCGCATGCCGTGCTTCATCGACAGCATCCGCAAGCTGGATGTGAAGGCGCTGCGCGCGTCCGAGCAGGAGCTGCGACAGGCGCAGGTGCAGGAGCGCGAGGAATCCGGGAAATGAACGGGTAGCGCCGGGCCATGCCCGGCGGATGCCTGGACGCCGGGCATGGCCCGGCGCTACCGGCAGGTCAGGCTTCCGGAACGAAGCCAGCCGGCTTCTCTGCGTCCTTCTCGAACAGGAACTTGACCAGTTCGCCTTCAAGAAACGCACGATGCTCCGGGGTGCGCGGCGACAGCCGGTTCTCGTTGATCAGCATGGTCTGGTGCGCCAGCCATGCGGCCCAGGCCTGCTTGCCGATGTTGTTGAAGATGCGCTGGCCCAGCTCGCCGGGGTAGGGCACGAAGTCCAGGCCCTCGGCATCGCGTTGTTCGTACTGGCAGAAGACGGTTCGGGGCATGGCACTCACTCGTGGTTGCGGGATTTCTTGGAAGTTCGTTTTGGCGTCCTGATCGTGGCGCCGTCGAGCAGTTTGCGGATCGGCGCTGGCAGGCCCAATGCGGGTAGCTCGTCGTTGGCGACCCAGCGCAGCGTGGGTTCTTCCACGCGCAGGCCGCGCACCTTCCGTGACAATATCTGCAGGTGCAGCCTGTAGTGGCTGAAGGTGTGCTGCAGCACCGGCAGTTCCTCTGCATCTTCCAGCGAGCCGTCGACATGTGCGTCGAACCAGTCCTGCAGGTCGCTGCCGGCCTCCGCCTGCGGCAGCGTCCACAGCTGCGCCCAGATGCCGGTGTCCGGCCGCTTCTGCAGCAGCACGCGCTGCTGGGCGTCACGCAGCAGCAGAGCCACGGCTTCGCGCTCCGGCAGGGTCTTGCTGGGCTTGGGCGTGGGCAGTTCAGCGGTGCGGCCTTCGCGGCGTGCCACGCACGTGTCCTGCAGCGGGCAGATGACGCAGGCGGGCTTGGCCCGGCTGCATACGGACGCGCCCAGGTCCATTTGTGCCTGGGTGTAATCGGCCATGCGACCGGCCGGCACCTTCGCCACGTGTGCCTCGGCGATCGCCCATAGCTGCTTTTCGATGACTGGCAGGCCGGGGAAGCCGTCGATGCCGTGATAGCGGCTGAGCACGCGCTTGACGTTGCCGTCAAGGATCGCGAACGGGTCGTTCCAGGCCTGGCTGAGGATCGCGCCAGCGGTGCTGCGGCCAATGCCGGGCAGGGCATGCAATGCATCGAAATCGCGCGGCAGGTCGCCGCCGTGCAGTTCCACGCAGCGCTTTGCAGCGGCATGCAGGTTACGCGCACGGGCGTAGTAGCCAAGCCCTGCCCACTGCGCCATCACCGCGTCATTGCTGGCGGCGGCGAGGTCGGGCAGGGTCGGGAAGTGCTGCAGGAACCGCAGGAAGTACGGGATGACCGTGGTCACCTGGGTCTGCTGCAGCATGATCTCCGACAACCAGACCCTGTAAGGGCTGCGCGGGTGCTGCCAGGGCAGGTCGTGGCGGCCGTGGTCGTCGAACCAGTGCAGCAGGCGAGCGATGAAGTCGTCTTGCTGGGGGCTGTCGGCGCTGGCGTGCGGCTGGCGGGGCATGGGTGTTCCGGGGAAGGCAGCCACCCGTAGGGTGGCTCTACTGGATTGCGGTTGCGGTGCAGTAGAGCCACGCCATGCGTGGCTGCACGGTGTATCAGGCGCCCAGCGCTTCGGGCAGCAGGGCGTCGACGAAGGCTTCCGGGTCGAACACGCGCAGGTCTTCCGGGCGCTCGCCGATGCCGGCAAAGCGGATCGGGATGCCGAACTCGCGGGCCAGTGCGAACACCACGCCGCCCTTGGCAGTGCCGTCCAGCTTGGTCACCACCAGGCCGGTCACGTTCACCGCAGAATTGAACTGGCGCAGCTGCGACAGCGCGTTCTGGCCGGTGGTGCCATCGATCACCATCAGCACTTCGTGCGGGGCGGTGGGGTCGATCTTGCCGAGCACGCGGCGGATCTTGCCCAGCTCGTTCATCAGGCCGGACTGGGTATGCAGGCGGCCAGCGGTATCGGCGATCAGCACCGAGGTGCCGCGGGCCTTGCCGGCCTGCAGCGCGTCGAACGCCACCGAAGCGGCATCGGCGTTCTGCCCCTGCGCGACCACGGCCACGCCATTGCGCTCGCCCCAGGCCTGCAACTGGGCCACGGCGGCGGCGCGGAAGGTGTCACCGGCGGCCAGCATCAGGCTGTGGCCCTCGTCCTTGAAGCGCTTGGCCAGCTTGCCGATGGTGGTGGTCTTGCCGACACCATTGACGCCGACGGTGAGCACCACGAAGGGCTTGGCGTTGCGGTCGATCACCAGCGGCTTGGCGACCGGTTGCAGGATCGCGATCAGCTCGGCGCGCAGCGCGGCCAGCAGCGCATTGGCATCAGCGAACTCGCGCGACTTCATGCGCTTGCGCAGGCCCTCGACCAGATCGGTAGTGGCACCCACGCCGACGTCGGCAGTGATCAGTGCGGTTTCCAGTTCGTCCAGCAGGTCGTCGTCGAGCTTGGGATTGCGCGAGAACAGGCCACCGAAGCTGCGCGCGATGACGCTGTTGCGCAGGCGCTCGCGCCAGCCGGGCTTGCCGGCCGGGGCTGGCGGGGCATCCACCAGAGCTGGCAGGTCGGCGGCCGGGGCGGTTGGTTCCTCGACCGGAATGACCGGAGCCAGAGGGGCCAGCACGGCGGCCGCAGCCAGCACTTCGGCCTGGACGTCCTCCGGCGCGGTGACCGGCTGCGCAGCCGGTACGGCAGGCCATTCGGCGACGGGCGCCGGTTCCGGTACAGGTGCCGGTGCTGCGGCTTCGACTACCGGGATCGTGGCGGCGTCTTCGGCCGGGGCGGCTGACGGGAACGCCGCCGCCAGCTCTTCAGCCGAGTAGTGCTGGGTCTTGGGTGCCTCCGTGGCGGGGGCATCCTGGGGCTTCTTGCGGCGGAAAAAACTGAGCATTGGCAAAAGGCGCTGAAATCAGGGGGATATGCTACCACTCGGGCCTGTCGGGCTGATGTGGACTCAAGGTCGCGGCCCGCCGGCCGTTAACCGGTCCGAAGGGCTGCGCAGCGCGGCCCGGAGACCGCCATGAACGACGTGATGGGAATCGCTCTCGGCGGGATGCGCGCGGCCCACCAGGGCGTGCAGGTGGCCGCGCACAACGTGGCCAACCTGGCGACTCCTGATGCCCGACGCCTGCAACTGCTGCGCAGTGAGGCGGAGCAGGGCGGGGTGCAGGCCGCGATGACCCCTGCCGACGCCGATGCTGGCGCGCCATTGGGGGACCTGCTGGCGGCGAAAGCCGAGGTGGTGGCCTTCGCCGCCAATGCCACGGTGATACGGCGCCAGGACCAGATGCTGGGTTCGCTGCTGGATCGGGAGGTCTGAGCCGCCCGGCTTTGGTGGGTGTCAACCTGGGTTGACACGCTCGCCCCCCTGAGTAGGTGCCAACCTTGGTTGGCACGCTTTTGGGGCGCCAACCAAGGTTGGCCTCTGCTGCAGTGCCAACCAAGGTTGGCACCAACCAGAGCATCGCCGGGCCATGCCCGGCGACCACCGCCTCGATCAGGCCGACAACTCCAGCAGCAGCTTGTTCAGGCGCGCCACATAGGCGCCGGGGTCCTTCAGGCTGTCACCGGCGGCCAGTGCGGCCTGGTCGAACAGTACCCGGCCGAGATCATCGAAGCGTGCGCCGTCGGCTTCTGCATCCAGCTTGGCGATCAGCGGATGGCCCGGATTGATCTCCAGCACCGGCTTGCTGTCCGGCACCTTCTGCCCGCTGGCTTCGAGGATCTGGCGCATCTGCAGGCCCAGGTCCTGCTCGCCGATGGCCAGCACCGCCGGCGAATCGGTCAGGCGGTGCGAGACGCGGACGTCGGCCACGTCATCGCCCAGTACCGTCTTCAGGCGCTCGACCAGGCCCTGCTTGTCCTTGGCCGCCGCTTCCTGTTCCTGCTTGTCCGCTTCGGTTTCCAGCGCGCCCAGGTCGAGGTCGCCGCGGGCGATGTCGACGAAGCCCTTGCCGTCGAAATCGGTCAGGTAGCCCATCAGCCACTCGTCGATGCGGTCGGTCAGCAGCAGCACTTCCACGCCCTTCTTGCGGAACACTTCCAGGTGCGGACTGTTGCGCACCTGGCTGTAGCTCTCGCCGGTGAGGTAGTAGATCTTGTCCTGGCCTTCGCTCATGCGGCCGAGGTAATCGGCCAGCGACACAGTCTGTGCATCGCCGTCGCCACGAGTGGAGGCGAAGCGCAGCAGCCCGGCCACCTTCTCACGATTGTTGTAGTCCTCGGCCGGGCCTTCCTTCAGCACCTGGCCGAATTCCTTCCAGAACGTGGCGTACTGCTCCGGCTTGTCGGTGGCCAGCTTTTCCAGCATGTCCAGCGAACGCTTGGTCAGCGCGGCCTTCATCGAATCGATGACCGGGCCGGACTGCAGGATCTCGCGCGAGACGTTCAGCGAAAGGTCGTTGGAATCGACCACGCCCTTGATGAAGCGCAGGTACAGCGGCAGGAACTGCTCGGCCTGGTCCATCACGAACACGCGCTGCACATACAGCTTCAGGCCCTTGGGCGCATCACGGTGATACAGGTCGAACGGCGCGCGGCCAGGCACGTACAGCAGCGAGGTGTACTCCAGCTTGCCTTCGACCTTGTTGTGGCTCCACGCCAGCGGATCGCTGTGATCGTGTGCAACGTGCTTGTAGAACTCGGTGTACTCGGCGTCGCTGATCTCGGTGCGCGGACGGGTCCACAGCGCGCTGGCACGGTTGACGGTTTCCCATTCGGCCGCGGCGCCTTCTTCGCCACCTTCCTTCGGCATCTGGATCGGCAGGCCGATATGGTCCGAGTACTTCTTGAGGATGCTGCGCAGGCGCCAGCCATCGGCGAAGCCGTGCTCGCCGTCCTTGAGGTGCAGCACGATGCGGGTACCGCGCTCGGCCTTGTCGACGGTGGCCACTTGGAAATCGCCTTCGCCGCGCGAGGTCCAGCGCACGCCTTCGCCTGCGGCCAGGCCGGCGCGGCGCGAGGTCACTTCCACTTCGTCGGCAACGATGAAGGCGCTGTAGAAGCCGACGCCGAACTGGCCGATCAGCTGCGAATCCTTCTTCTGGTCGCCGGACAGCTGGCGCAGGAAGTCGCCGGTGCCGGACTTGGCAATCGTGCCCAGGTGGGCGATGGCTTCGGCGCGGCTCATGCCAATGCCGTTGTCGTCGATGGTGATGGTGTGGGCGGAGGGATCGAAGCTGACGCGCACGCGCAGTTCGCTGTCGCCTTCCAGCAGCGCCGGCTGGGTCAGGGCCTCGAAGCGCAGCTTGTCGGCGGCGTCGGCGGCGTTGGAGACCAGCTCGCGGAGGAAGATTTCCTTGTTGGAGTACAGCGAGTGGATCATCAGCTGCAGCAGCTGCTTGACTTCGGTCTGGAAGCCAAGGGTTTCGGTCTGGATGGTGTCGGTCATCGATAGGGCTCCATGTGCAATGCCGCGCCAGCGCGTGCGGCCTCGCCAAGGGGTATGGCTGATTGTCCCGAAATCAAGGGGTTGGTCGGCCGGGCTGCGCCCGGCACCCGCCCAGTGCAACTGCAACTGCCAAAGCCAGAGCCAGAGCGGCATTCCGTGGGATGGCGGGGCACTGTGGGTTCGCGGGGACGGCGCAAGTACGTCCATGTAGCCTTGGTCGCCGCATCCATGCGGCTCACACCCCGCGAACCCACAGTGCCCCGCCTCTGACAGGTTCACGCGGCTGTTGGTAGGTGTCGACCTTGGTCGACACATCTGTCAGATATCGAAATAAAACTTGGGTCAGATCCGTTTTCCGCAGGAAAACGGATCTGACCCCAAGAGTCGTTCCGACAGCTCGCAGGAAACTGTCGAAGGCGGGGTGGGTCAGGTTGTGGGGGTGTCCGCGGCATGGATGCCGCGGCCAAGCCCCCATGGACGGGTTTACGGCGTCCCCCACAGCCTGACCTACCCCGCCTACCCCCAGGGAACCAGCTTTTGCCGTTGCTCTGGCTGTCGCTTCGGCCTCTGCGGGTGCCGGCCGCGGGCCGGCCGAACTACAATCCCACTCATGCTGAAATTCTTGAATACCTCCCGCCGGGGGCGCCGGTGAGCGGCCGTGGGGGCAATGACGGTCAGGTCCGCATCATCGGCGGGCGCTGGCGCAACACCCGCCTGCCGGTGCCGACCCTGCCGGGGCTGCGACCCAGCAGCGACCGCGTGCGCGAAACCCTGTTCAACTGGCTGATGCCCAAGCTGGGCGGGGCGCGGGTGCTGGACCTGTTCGCCGGCAGTGGCGCGCTGGGCCTGGAGGCGGTTTCGCGCGGCGCTGCTCACGCCACCCTGGTCGAGCGTGATGCTCAGCTGGGGCGCAACCTGACCGCCGCCGTGACCAGGCTGCAGGCCAGCGACCAGATCACCGTGGTGCAGGCCGATGCCCTGCGCTGGCTGCAAGGGGCGCAGGCGCAGCAGGCCGATCTGGTCTTCATCGACCCGCCGTTCGCCGATGGCCTGTGGCAGGACGTGCTGGCCCAGCTGCCGCGGCACCTGGCCGCCGATGCCTGGCTGTACCTGGAATCGCCGGCCGGCCACGTGCCGGTGCTGCCGCCGGACTGGCTGCTGCACCGCGAGGGCGGCACCCGCGAGGTGCGCTTTGCCCTGTACCGCCGCGCCACTGCTACACTTTGACCTCATCTGAACATCTGCACCCGCCCATGACCGTGGCCAACCGCCGCATTGCCGTGTATCCCGGCACATTCGATCCGATCACCAACGGTCATATCGACCTGGTCAGCCGGGCCGCGCCGCTGTTCGAAAAAGTCGTGGTCGGCGTGGCGCAGAGCCCGTCCAAGGGCCCGGCGCTGCCGCTGGAGCAGCGCGTGCAGCTGGCACGCGGCGCCCTGGCCCATCACGGCAATGTCGAGGTCATCGGCTTCGATACCCTGCTGGCGCATTTCGTACGTTCGGTGCAGGGCGGGGTGCTGCTGCGCGGCCTGCGCGCGGTGTCCGACTTCGAATACGAATTCCAGATGGCCAGCATGAACCGCCACCTGATCCCCGAGGTCGAGACCCTGTTCCTGACCCCGGCCGAGCAGCACAGCTTCATTTCGTCCTCGCTGGTCCGCGAGATCGCCCGCCTGGGTGGCGACGTGTCCGGCTTCGTGCCGGCCGCGGTGCTCGAAGCCCTGCGCAAGGTCCGCGAAGCGAAGGCGGCACAGTCGTAAGCCCCGCTGTACCCGCACCCCATTACGTACACCACCACGCACCATTCCGGGAGGAAACCCATGAACACCACCATGCGCGCGATGCTGATCGCTTCGTTGGCCCTGGCCTTCACCGCCTGCAAGAAGGAAGAGGCCGCTCCTGTCGACGAGGCCAAGCAGGCCCTGGTCGCGCCGTCCAAGGATGACGATGCCGGCTGGAAGAAGTACCTGCAGGAAGTGGCCATCCAGAACATGGGCAACATCAGCAACAGCCCGTTCCTGTACTACCTCTCGCCGGAATCGGACCCGGACTTCCAGGCCAAGTACGAGCGCCAGACCGAGAGCGCGACCCAGGCGGTGGCCCGTGGCGTGCAGCCGGGCAACATGCTGGCCTTCGGTTCGTCGGCCTCGGGCAAGATGGCTGACATGATCCAGGCTGTGTTCAAGGACGTGGCGCCGGATTCGATGAAGGGCGTGCGCGTCGTCTTCATCGGCCAGTCGGCCGACAACGCCCGCGTGCAGGCGGCGGTCCAGCCGACCGGCGCCGAGTACATTTTCGTCGAAGCCAAGTAATACCGAGCCATGGCGGCCATGCTCCGGCATGGCCCGGGCGGCACCCCGCAAGGGTGCCGCTGATGACCTGACCGGCCCGCGCGCCCGCGCTGGCCGGTCCTTTGTCCCAAGGCGCGGGCGAGGAGTATCGCCATGTCGCTGAAAATCAACGAGCTCTGCGTCAACTGCGACGTCTGCGAGCCGGCCTGCCCGAACCAGGCCATTTCGATGGGTGAAACCATCTACGTGATCGACCCTGCGCGCTGTACCGAATGCGTCGGTCATTTTGACGAGCCACAGTGCGTGGTCGTCTGCCCGGTCGAGTGCATCGACCCGGACCCGGAGATCGTGGAAACGGAAGACCAGCTGCTGGCCAAGCTGCGCCAGCTGCAGCACGATCACCCCGAACTCTACGCGGAGCCCCCATCCGAATGAAGACGCTGATCGTCCGCCCCCTGTTGCTGCTCGGCCTGCTGCTGAGCCCGATTGCCTGGGCCGGCAGCCCGGTCCGTGCCGAGCGCCCTGATGGCGCCGCCATTGCCAGCGGCCATGCGCTGGCCACCCAGGCCGGTATCGACATCCTGGCCCAGGGCGGCAACGCCTTCGACGCTGCAGTGGCGGTGTCGTCCACGCTGGCGGTGGTCGAGCCGATCAGTTCCGGTCTGGGCGGTGGCGGCTTCTTCCTGCTGCACGATGCGGCCACCGGAAAGGACGTGATGCTGGACGCGCGCGAGACCGCGCCGGCCGCCGCGACCCCGCAGGCCTTCCTCGACAAGCAGGGCAACCTGGACCGTGACCGCTCGGTCAACGGCGCCTGGTCGGCCGGCATCCCGGGCCTGCCTGCAGCGCTGGTCGAACTGTCGGCCAGGCACGGCAGGCTGCCGTTGTCGGCCTCGCTGCAGCCGGCCATCCGCATCGCACGCGAAGGCTTCCCGGTGTACGAGCGCATGGCCAAGGGCTACGCCTCGCGCCGTGAAGTGATGGAGCGCTATCCCGGCACGCGCGAGGTCTACCTGCGTAACGGTACGCCGATCACTACCGGAGACCTGTTCAGGCAGCCGGAACTGGCGCAGACGCTGGAGCGGCTGGCTGCGGGTGGCTTCGATGGCTTCTACAAGGGCCAGACCGGAAAGCTGTTGCTGGCCGGCGTGAAGCAGGCCGGCGGCAACTGGACCGCTGAAGAGCTGGCCGGTTATCGCGTGAAGCAGCGCGAACCGATCGTGTTCAACTACAACGGCTGGAAGATCACCACCGCGCCGCCGCCGTCATCCGGAGGCATCGCGCTGGCCAGCATGCTGCAGATCCTGGAAGGCTGGGACATCAGGAAGATGGACCCGGCGCACCGCACCCACCTGGTGGTGGAATCGATGCGCCGTGCCTACCGCGACCGTACCTTCTTCCTCGGCGATCCGGACTTCGTGCAGATCCCGCAGAAGGTGCTGACCAGCAAGGACTACGCGCAGGGCCTGCGCGCGACCATCCATCCGGAGAAGGCCACGCCCAGCGACCTGCTGTCGGGCAACCCGACGCCACTGGAAGATGACGAGACCACGCACTTCTCGATCATCGACCGTGACGGCAACCGCGTCGGCGCCACCCAGACCGTCAACCTGCTGTACGGCTCGGGCCTGATTCCGAAGGGCACCGGCGTGCTGCTGAACAACGAGATGGACGACTTCGCGCTGAAACCAGGCACGCCCAATGCATTCGGCGTGATGGGCTACGAGGCCAATGCGCCGAAGCCGGGCAAGCGCATGCTCAGCTCGATGACGCCGACCTTCATGGAAAACAGCGACAAGGTGATCGTGCTGGGCACCCCGGGTGGCAGCCGCATCATCACCATGGTGCTGCTGGGCATCCTCGGCTACGACGCCGGCCTGGACGCGCAGCAGGTTGCTGCGCTGCCGCGCTATCACCACCAGTGGCTGCCGGACCTGATCGAAGCTGAGGACGATGCATTCGACGCGGCGACGGTGAAGCAGCTGCAGGCGATGGGCCACAAGATCGACCTGCCGGGCAATGTCGCCGCAGGCGGCCGCGGTTCCAGCCACGTGTGGGGCAACCTGCAGACCGTGGAATGGGACCGCAAGGCGAACCGACTGTTCGGCGGCAGCGACCCGCGCAATCCGGTGGGCAGTGCCCAGGTCGTGCCGGCCCATTGACGTGGGAGTGCCGGCCACTGGCCGGCACCTCGGCGGATATCGAAACCCCGTCTTCGCCGGCGGGGTTTTCCGTTTGCTTTCTAGCGATTATTTAACGGTCCGGCGCCGATAATCGACACATGAAACTCTGGTCTATTCGTGGAAACTCGCAACGCCTTGATGGCGGCGCGATGTTCGGCAACGCGCCGCGCGCGTTGTGGGAAAAATGGGCGGCACCGGACGAGCTCAATCGCATCGAGCTGGCCTGCCGCGCGCTGCTTGCCAGTCCGCTGGAAGGCAAGACCGTGCTGTTTGAAACCGGTATCGGGGCGTTCTTCGATCCGCGCATGCGCGAGCGCTACGGCGTGCAGGAAAGCCAGCACGTGCTGATCGATTCACTGCGCGAAGCAGGTTTCGAGCACGAGGACATCGACGTGGTGGTGCTCAGCCACCTGCATTTCGATCATGCCGGTGGTCTGCTTGCCGCATGGAGCGAAGGGCGCGAGCCCGAGCTGCTGTTCCCCAACGCAACCTATGTGGTCGGTGCGCAGCACTGGCAGCGCGCCGTGCAGCCACACCCGCGCGATCGGGCCAGTTTCATTCCTGAGCTGCCCGGCCTGCTGCAGGCCAGTGGCCGCCTGGAAGTGGTGGAGGGGGAGTACTCGAAGGCACTTGGCCGCAGCGTGCGCTTCAGCTACAGCGACGGGCATACGCCGGGGCTGATGCTGGCCGAGATCGTTGGTCATGCGCATGCCGGTGAAGATGCGCACGGTGGCGTGGTGTTCTGTGCCGACCTGATCCCGGGGCGCTCATGGGTACACGTGCCGATCACCATGGGCTACGACCGCAACGCCGAGCTGCTGATCGACGAGAAGCGGCAGTTCCTTGAAGACAAGCTGGCGCGCAACGTGCGGCTGTTCTTCACCCACGACCCGCAGGTGGCGCTGGCGCAGCTGGGCCGTGATGACAAGGGACGTTTCGTGACCCTGCACGAACAGGGCGAGCTGAAGGCGCGCGCCCTGGGGTAACGGCAGAGCCGAGCGTGGGCTCGGCTCTACATCACTCTCGTTACGACGCCTTCAGGCAGCTGCTCATGAAGGTCTTGCGCGCATCGCCTGCCAGCTTCTTCGCACCCGCGTCGGCATTGCACTTGCGCATGCGTTCCTGCTGTGGATTGACCGCCTTGGTTTCGGCGGCGTGGCCGCTGAGGCAGGAACTCTGCGCGGTCTTGTAGGCATCACCCTTCAGCCCCTTGTTCTTGGCCGAACATTCGGCCATGCGCTGCTGCTGCGGGGTGGTGGCGTTGGCAGCCAGGGGCAGGCCAACCAGCAGGACGGCGGCCAGCAGGAAAGCGGCT
This sequence comes from Stenotrophomonas sp. YJH_SMC_33, assembly GCF_059372295.1. Lineage (NCBI taxonomy): Bacteria > Pseudomonadati > Pseudomonadota > Gammaproteobacteria > Lysobacterales > Lysobacteraceae > Stenotrophomonas > Stenotrophomonas sp. YJH_SMC_33. The sequence goes on along the minus strand of NZ_JCAFVJ010000010.1, from coordinate 116,747 downwards.
TTCATCGAAATGCTCCAAGCGGTGGCGGGTGCGCGGAGCATTCGCTTCCGACCGGTAAGGCCACGTGAAGAATCACGCGTCGGCCACGCCCGCGTCCACGGGCGTTCACGTGCCGCGGCGAAGCGCGCCCGCGAGTGGTTGGCGGGTCAGAGCCCTCTCCTGCGGAGAGGGATCCGACCCGTTCACCGGGATTACCCGACGCGGGTTCCGAAGATGCGGTCGCCCGCGTCGCCCAGGCCCGGCAGGATGTAGCCCTTGTCGTTGAGCTGGGCATCGATGGCCGCGGTGTAGATCTCCACGTCCCGGTGCACGGCCTTGACTGCTTCGATGCCTTCCGGCGCGGCCACCAGGAAGATGCCCTTGATGCGACGGGCGCCGGCGCGCTTGAGCATGTCGATGGTGGCGATCAGCGTGCCGCCGGTGGCCAGCATCGGGTCGAGGATCAGTGCGTCGCGCTCTTCCAGGCGGCCGGTCAGGCGCTCGAAGTAGGGCACCGGCTGCAGGGTTTCCTCATCGCGCTGCAGGCCCACCACGCTGACACGGGCGGCCGGGATCAGCGACAGCACGCCGCTGAGCATGCCCAGGCCGGCACGCAGGATCGGCACCACGGTGATCTTGGCGCCGGCAATGCGCTGAACCGTCACCGGGCCGGCCCAGCCGGGCAGGGTGTGCGGCTCGGTGTCCAGGTCGGCGGTGGCCTCGTAGGCCAGCAGGGTACCCAGCTCGTTGGCCAGTTCGCGGAAATCCTTGGTGCTGAGCGCGGCATTGCGCATCAGGCCGATCTTGTGCTGCACCAGCGGGTGGCGCACTTCGACGATCTTCATGGTCGGGAAGGGTGAAAGGAGAGAGAGGAGGCCATTTTGCCGGATTGGCGTGTCGAATCCCAAACCGGCCCCGGAGCGGCGTGACCGGAAATGTGCAGGTGCATGTCATGGCCATGCAACCTTGCGGACATATCGTGCAGACCCATTCTTAACAGGAATGGGGATTCCCAGTGCATATCAAGACTCCGTTGGCCGTTGCCATCACCCTGACCCTGGCAATGGGGGCCGCAGCACCGCTGCAGGCGGCCGGGCAGCAGGCGGTAGCCGCCACCGGCGCCGTGGCCGCCGACGCGGTCGACCTGGACCGCATCGAAGTACGCGCCCAGCTCGAGTCGCAGATCCGCGCAGTCGATCTCAAGCGCAGCAGCGACGCCATCGAGGATGCAGTGTCCTCCGACGCACTGGGCCAGTACCCGGACAAGAACGTGGCCGAGTCGCTGCAGCGCCTGCCGGGCATCAGCGTGACCCGCGACCAGGGCGAGGGCCGCTTCGTGGTCATCCGCGGCCTGGATGCCAATCTCAACAGCGTCAGCGTGGATGGCATCGCCGTCGGCACGCCGGAAGATTCCAGCCGCGCCGCGCCGCTGGACGTTATCCCGTCCGACTCCACCGAACGCCTGCGCGTGGTCAAGTCGCCGACCCCGGACATGCCCGGTGATGCCATCGGCGGCGCCGTACTGGTGGAATCAGCCTCGGCCTTCGACCGCGACGGTCGCAGCCTGCGTGGCAAGATCGAAGGCAGCCACCAGCAGTTGTCCGGCGAGACCAGCCCCAAGGCCGCCTTCAACTACAGCGAAGTGTTCAACGACACCTTCGGCGTGGCCCTGGGCGTGAACTACCAGAAGCGGAAGTTCGAGTCGGACAACACCGAAGTGGAGTACGACGGCGAGGATGACGCCGTACCTGGCGACGTCACCGCGATCAACCTGCAGCACCGCAAGTACGAGATCGAGCGCAAGCGCATCGGCGCCAACCTCAACCTCGACTGGCGGCCGAACGAAAACAGCAAGTACTACCTGCGCACGCTGTACAGTCAGTTCGATGATGCGGAGACCCGTCAGCGCGTGATCTTCAACTTCGATGACGCGAAGATGGTCAAGACCGGCACCGACCAGTACCGCCTGGACGGCATGCCGAAGGATTCCATCGACAAGCGCATGCGCTATCGCACCAAGAAGGAAAACACCTTCGCGGCCAGCCTGGGCGGCGAGAACAAGTTGACCAATGCCGTGGTCGATTACCGGATCGGCTACACCCGTACCGAAGAGCGGGTAAATGACGAGATGGAGGCGCGCTTCAAGCTCAACGGAAAGGCCTTCAACGGCACGCTGGACCAGCGCAGCCGCCTGCCCAGCTACAGCTTCGACAATCCGCAGTGGCTGGACAATGCCAACTACGCGTTCGATCGTTTCGTGATCTCGCCGAAGCAGGTGAATGACAAGGAACACAGCGCGCAGGTCAACGTGCGCTTCGACGGCGACAGCAGCAGCATCAAGTTCGGCCTGCTGGGCCGCTGGCGCGACCGCGATGTGAATGTGGACGAGCGCGAACTGCGTGTCGGCCCGAAGGTGGCGCTGTCGAGCTGGACCACCACCTCGCCGGAACACCGCCACGGCGATATCGGTGACGGCATGGATTCGCCCGCGATGCGTGCCTATTGGGCTGCCAACGGCGGCCAGTACAGCGCCCGCCCGCAGGACGCCGGTGGCAATGCGATGACGTCGCTGGAAGAGGATTACGTGGCAAGCGAGGACATCTTCGCCAGCTATGCCATGGGTACCTGGGACGTGGGCGCACTGCGCATCATCGGCGGTGTTCGCGTGGAAAACACGCAGTTCAAGGCGATCGGCAACCAGGTGGACGTCGCTGCCAACGGCCGCAGCTTCACCGTTGCCCCGCGCGTGGCCAACAGCAGCTACACCAACGTGCTGCCGGGCCTGCACCTGCGCTATGACGCGGCCGATGACTGGGTGCTGCGCGCCTCGGCCAACAAGACCGTTTCGCGCCCGTCCTTCGGCGACGTTTCGCCGCGCGTGGGTTACAGCCGGGGTGACGAGGAAGTGCGCCTGGGCAACCCGGACCTGGACCCGTACGAGTCGAAGAACATCGACCTCTCGGTGGAGAAGTACATCGGCAGCAGTGGCATCGTTTCGCTGGGCCTGTTCCATAAATCGATCGACGGTTACATCGTGGAGACCGTGCGCACCAATGATCCGGCCTACGGCGGATACGACGTGACCCAACCGATCAATGGCCGCAAGGCCACCGTGCGTGGTGCCGAATTCAATTGGCAGCAGCAGCTGGCCTTCCTGCCGGAGGGCCTGGATGGCCTGCTGGTCGGCGCCAGTGGCACCTGGCTGGATACCGAGTTCGATGCCGGCATCAAGGACCGTGCGGGCGAGGACTTCACGCTGCCGCGCGCTTCCAAGCATGTCTACAGCGCACACATCGGCTATGAAAAGTATGGTGTAAGCACGCGCCTGGCGGCCGTGTACCGCAGCGAGTATCTGGACAGCATCGGCAAGGGCCGCGCGTTCGACATCTACGTGGCACCCAACACCCAGCTCGATTTCTCGCTTGACTACAAATTCACCCCGCGCGTGAGCGTGTACTTCGAAGCGCAGAACCTGCTGGACAAGCCATTGGAGCTTTACCAGGGCACCCGTTCGCGCACCCTGCAGATGGAAGAGTACGGCCGCACCTATGCGCTGGGCCTGAAGGTGGCGCTGTGAGGGGGCGTGGCTTCACCGTCCTGGCCGCTGCGCTGGCAGCCGCGCTGGTCGCCGGCTGCACGCCGGCCACCGGCACCGATCCGGTTGCGGGAGTAGCCGCGCCGGCCGCCGTGGACGAGCGCGTGGTGACCACCATCGCCGAGGCCTTCCTGTCACCGATGACCCCGGCCGACAACATCGACTCGCCTGCAGCCTGGCGCGCGCCGGACGGCGCGCTGTGGCTGATCGCCACCGCCAAGGCCACTGACAAGCTGGTGGTTTACGACGGCAGCACCGGGCAGCACCTGCGTGACGTCGGCAGCAGCGGCACCGCACCGGGGCAGTTCGACCGCCCAAACGGCATCGCGGTGATCGACGACCTGCTGTGGATCGTGGAGCGCGACAATCACCGTGTGCAGGTGCTGAGCCTGCCGGACTTCACGCCGCTGGCGACGTTCGCTGCCGACGACCTGCGCAAGCCGTACGGGCTGTGGGTCGACCGCCGTGCCGATGGCTACAGCGTCTACGTCACCGACTCCTGGGACAACGGCGAGGATGCGCAGGGGCGTGACATCCTGCCGCCGCTGGCCGAGCTGGACAAGCGCGTGCGCCAGTACCACGTGTCCCGCAATGGCGCGAAGGTCGACGCGAAGCTTGTCGCCAGCATCGGTGACACCACCGAGGCCGGTGCGCTGCGCGTGGTCGAGTCGATCTGGGGCGATCCCGAGAACGACCGCCTGCTGATCGCCGAAGAGGACGAGAGCTACGCCAGCGAGTTCAAGGTCTACACCCTGGCGGGCCGCTTTACCGGCACCACCTTCGGCCGCGACGTGTTCAAGGCACAGGCCGAAGGCGTGACCCTGCGCACCTGTGGCAAGGACGGCTGGTGGATCACCACCGAACAGGGCAAGCAGCGCAGCGTGTTCCACCTGTTCGACCGGCACACGCTGAAACCGGTCGGCGCGTTCCAGGGCAATACCGTGGCCAACACCGATGGCATCTGGATGATGCAGCAACCCAGCGCGCGCTTCCCGCATGGTGCGCTGTACGCCGTGCACGACGACCAGGGCGTGGTGGCCTTCGACTGGGAGAGCATCGCCAAGCAGCTGGCGCTACCGCTGGAGTGTGGTGCATGAGCCGGCACTGCGTGATGCCTACGTTGGCACTGGGCCTGCTGCTGGCCCTACCGTCGCTGTCGTTCGCAGCAGCCGAAGCCAATACCCAGGTGCCGGCGGGCAGCCGCCACTACGCGGCGACGACGGTACCTGACCGCATCGTCGCCTCCCCGTCGGCCGATCCCAGCCATGGGTTCGCCGTGGCCTGGCGTACCGACGGCAGCGTGCAGGCACCGCTGCTGGAGATTGCCCCCGCCGGGGATTCGCCCGCCATCGAGGGCATCCGCCAGATACACGCGACGACCCGCGCGCTGCAGACCGAGAACGGGCTGTCACACCACCATCGAGCAGATATCGATGGCCTGCAGCCGGATACCCTGTACGTCTACCGCGTGCAGGGCAATGGCAGCTGGAGCGCCTGGAACCAGCTGCGTACGCTGGCCGCCGCCGACCAGCCGCTGACCCTGCTGTACTTCGGTGATACCCAGAACAAGAACATCAGCCACGTCAGCCGGGTGGTGCGTGCCGCGCAGAAGGCTGCACCCGAGGCGCGCATGAGCCTGTTCGCTGGCGATCTGGTCAGTGGAGGTGATGGTGCCGATGACAGCGAGTGGGGTGAGTGGTTCGCTGCGACCAGTTGGCTGGCGCAGGAGACCCTGGTGGCGCCGGCCATCGGCAACCACGAGTACTTCGAGGAATTCGAGGACACCCCGCAGGAGCGCCGCGTGCTGGGCCGCCACTGGCCGGTGACGTTCGCGCTGCCGGGCAATGGTGCCACCGCCGCGCACCAGACCAGCTACTGGTTCGATGCGCAGGGCGTGCGCGTGGCCGTGGTCGATGGCACATCGGCACTCGACCTGGGCACCGCCAAGGCACAGGCACAGTGGCTGGACAAGGTACTGGGCGGCAATCGGCAGCCGTGGACCATCGTGCTGCTGCACCAGCCGTTCTACTCGCCGCGCGAAGGACGCGAGAACGCCGCGTTGCGTGACGTGCTGCTGCCGGTGGTGCGCCGCCACAATGTTGACCTGGTGTTGCAGGGCCACGATCACACCTACGGCCGCCGTGGCGAAGGGCATGCCGCAACCCCGCAGTACGTGGTGACCGTGGCCGGCCCCAAGCAGTACCGTCTCTCCGACGAGGCACGAAAGACGATGGATCCGGTGGCCGAGGACACCCAGCTGTTCCAGGTGTTGAACATCGGTCCGCAGCGCCTGCGCTATGAGGCGCGTACCGTGACCGGTCGTCTCTACGATGCCTTCGAGTTGCGCCGCGATGCCAAGGGGGGCAAGCAGCGCACGGAGCTGACCGAAGGCCGCGTTACGCCACGCGACTGCCCGCGCGCACAGACCGCCAAGGGTCGTACCGACCGCTGCTGGGAATGAGGAGATGCCGATGACCACGCACCGCCGCATCGTTCCTCTCGCTGCCATCGGTGCGGCACTGCTGTTGCTGGCCAGTGCAGTGACCGCTGCCGATACCGTGCTGCACCCGTTCCTGGCCGACCAGCCGAAGCAGGCCCCGGATGAAGTTCACCTGGCGGTGGAGATTCCTGCCGGCAGCTTCACCAAGTACGAGATCAAGGAAGACGGCCTGGTGCATGTGGATCGCTTCCAGTCGATGCCGGTCGCCTATCCGGCCAACTACGGTTCGATGCCGCGCACGCTGGCTGGCGACAACGATCCGCTGGACGCGCTGGTGCTGACCCGTGAACCCCTGCATCCGGGCGTGATCGTGCGCTTCCGGCCGATCGGTTACCTGAAGATGATCGATGGCGGCGAGCACGACGAAAAGATCATCGGCGTACCGACCGACAAGGTCGACCCGACCTACGCCACGATCCGCGATCTGAAGGATCTGCCGGAGGTCGAGCGCCAGCGCATCGAGGCCTTCTTCCGGGTCTACAAGGACCTGCCGGCCGGGCGCAACCCGGTGCAGCTCAACGGTTGGGGCAACGCCGCCGAGGCGAGGGCACTGATCAGCGAAGCGATGAAGCGCTTCGAAAAGTAGATCCACGCCATGCGTGGATTCAGTCCAGCAACGTCTCGATGAACGATTCGGCCTGCAGGCGGTCGCCCAGTACCCGGGCCACCGCCTGTACTGCTGCCTCGTGGTGTTCAGGGCGGATGCCGCCATCATCATCGTCGTTGTAGAGGTCATCGCCGGCATCGAGGTATACCGTGCCCGCTGCAGCCAGAGCCGCCATCAGGGTCGGCACATCGGCGGTGATCTCGCCGGCATCCAGCAGGCCGGCACCGTGATGGCTGAACAGTACACGGCCATCGTCCAGGTCGAGGATGAACGGATCGGCGCTGCGATCGGCAATCACCAGCCAGTTCGATGGCCAGTCGTTGATCCGTTCGCCGCTGACGCCGTGCCATCGATAGCCGGCCTGCTGGCTCCACAGGCGTTGCAGTGGCGGTATCCAGACATCAAGGCCGGGAACGGTGATGCCGGCGCGGCCAACCCTGGCATTGATCTCTTCGCCCAGCGGCCCCACCTGCGCGTAAAAACGTGCCAGTACGGGGGGCAGCGGGAACGGGCCCTGCCAGTCACGCTCGTGCTGGGCATGCAGCAGCCCGAAGCGGGCGAATGAGGCGTGCAGATCATCCATGTCAGAGTCCAACGGGTAGCGGCCGTGCAGCCTAGCAGACGGCGTCTGCGCGCATCTCCTTCACCACCGCTGGCTATCATGTGCGCCTTCCACAACGAAGGCAGTGCCTGTGTCGGTAGCGTTGGTATGGTTCCGCCGTGATCTGCGGCTGCAGGACAATCCGGCCCTGCAGGCCGCGCTGGATGCAGGTCACGATGTGGTGCCGGTCTACATCCACGCGCCGCACGAGGAAGGCGAATGGGTGCCGGGTGCGGCCTCCGATGCCTGGCGCCACCGTTCACTGGCCGCGCTGGATGCGGACCTGCGCGCGCGGGGTTCCTCGCTGGTGCTGCGCAGCGGCGATAGCCTGCCGGCCCTGCAGTTGCTGATCGAGCAGGCGGGCGCCGAGGCGGTGTACTGGAACCGCAAGTACGAACCGGCCACCCAGCCCCGCGACGCGGCCATCAAGTGCACGCTGCGCGAGCAGGGCATCGACGCGCAGAGCTGCAATGGCAGCCTGTTGTTCGAACCCTGGGACATTGCCACCCAGCAGGGCCAGCCGTACAAGGTATTTACGCCGTACTGGCGCAATGTACTCAGTCATTGGCGCCTGCCGGCACTGCAGGCTGCACCGGAAGCACTGGCGCCGCACGCGGTCGACAGCCTGGCATTGGATGATCTCCAGCTGGCACCGACGCTGGACTGGGATACCGGCTTCTGGGAGCACTGGCAGCCGGGTGAAGCCGGTGCGCTGGAAGCACTGTCCGTCTTTGAAGACGGTGCCCTTCGCGGGTATCGCGAGCAGCGTGACCTGCCGGACCGTGTCGGGACCTCGCGGTTGTCGCCCCATCTGCACTTCGGCGAGATCGCGCCGTGGCGCATTGCGCAAGCCCTGGAAGGGCTGCGCAGTGCGGCCACCGATGCCGACATCGACGGCTACCTGCGCCAGCTGGGCTGGCGTGACTTCGCCTACCACCTGCTGCATCACTTCCCGAAGACGCCGACCGACAACCTCAACCCGCGTTTCGACCGTTTCCCGTGGGCCACTCCGAGTGCCACGCAGCTGCACGACTGGCAGCGCGGCAATACCGGCGTGCCGATCGTCGATGCCGGCCTGCGCGAGCTGTGGCACACCGGCTACATGCACAACCGGGTGCGGATGATCGTGGCCAGCTACCTGTGCAAGCACCTGCGCGCGCACTGGCTGCATGGCGCGCGCTGGTTCTGGGACACCCTGGTCGACGCCGACCTGGCCAATAACACCATGGGCTGGCAATGGGTGGCCGGGACTGGCGCCGATGCCGCTCCGTACTTCCGGGTGTTCAACCCCGTGACTCAGGCCGAGAAATTCGATCCGCAGGCACGGTACATCAGCCGCTGGGTGCCCGAACTGGCCGCGCTGCCGGTGAAGGCCCGGTTTGCGCCGTGGCAGCATCCGCTGCTGCTGGCGGCGCATGCCCCGGGCTATCCGCGTACGCCGCTGGTGGACCTGGCCGCGGGCCGCGACGCCGCATTGGCGGCATACCGCCAGTCGGGGGCGGGGTAAAGGGTGACCCGAGCGATCCGGTCAGTTAGCTGAACGCGGCCCTGTCGGCGCACCGGATCATCATCCCGACGTCGCATCGGGCTGTTTATTCTCTCTGCGCCCGCAAGCCGCCGGCCCGTCCGGAAACCAAGGAGAACCTCATGATCCGCAACACCACCCGCAACGTCGCACTGGCCCTGATGAGTGCGGCCGTCCTGTCGGCCTGCGCCACCGGCGGCTCCTACGTGCAGAGTGACCAGTACGGCAATCCGACCGAGCAGCAGAACCGCACTGGTCGTAACGCGCTGATCGGTACCGCCATCGGCGTGGCTGCCGGCCTGTTGACCGGCGACAGCGCCACCGAGCGCCGTCAGCACGCATTGATCGGTGCCGGTATCGGTGCGCTCAGCGGCGCCGCGGTCGGCCAGTACCAGGATCGCCAGGAACGCGCGCTGCGCGAGCGCACTGCCAACACCGGCATCGATGTGCAGCGCCAGGGCGACAACATCATGCTGAACCTGCCGGACGGCATCACCTTCGACTTCGGCAAGGCCACCCTGAAGCCGCAGTTCTACGGCTCGCTCAACGGCGTCGCCGGTACGCTGCGTGAGTACAACCAGACCATGATCGAAGTGGTCGGCCACACCGACAGCATCGGCAGCGACGCTGTGAACAACCGACTGTCGAAGGAACGCGCCGACTCGGTCGCCCAGTACCTGATCGGCCAGGGCGTGCAGAGCGTACGTATCGAAACGCTGGGCGCCGGCAAGGCGTATCCGATTGCCGACAACAGCACCGACGCCGGCCGTGCCAAGAACCGCCGCGTCGAGATTCGGGTGATTCCGCTCAAGCAGTAACGCGTAGCGTTATTGCTTGAGCCGGTCCGGCCATCGGCCGGAGCGAAAATGCCGCCCTTGCAGGCGGCATTTTTGTGGGTGCCGAGCGTTGCTCGGCACGCCGATGGCGTATGCGGAGTCTAGCCGTGCTCGACTCACCAGAGGCAGTCGAGCGTGGCTCGACGCTACAGAAACCGGCATCGCGCGCCCGGGTAGAGCCACGCCATGCGTGGATACCCCCGGCTACGCCGCCGAAGCGGCCACCTTCTCCAGGATCCGCTTGCCGCTGCTTTCCAGAGCGGCGTCTTCCTTTTCCTTCTGCTGCTGCGCCAGCTTCGCACCCGGGCACTGCGCCAGCATGTAATTGGCATCGAAGTTGAGCTTCTCGACCAGGAAGTCGACAAACGCACGCACCTTTGGCGAGACCAGGCGGCCGCCGGCGAACACGGCGTTGAAGTCCACTTCCGGGCCGGTCCAGCCGGCCAGCACGCGGCGCACCATGCCCGATTCAACGAACGGCTTGGCCATCACGTCGCCGGTCAGCAGCAGGCCTTCGCCACAGACCAATGCACCATTCAACGCAGACATGTCGTTGGCGGTCATCAGCGGGGTAACCGGGAAGTCGCGCAGTTCCCCACCGTTCTCGCCCAGCTGCCAGGTGAAGCGCGGCGAGTTGCCGGTGTGGTACGGCTTGCGCATCGCAAGGATGCGATGGAACTGCAGTTCTTCCGGATGCAGCGGCTCGCCGTAGCGCTCGATGTAGGCCGGGCTGGCGAACACCTGCGTCCGCAGGCTGCCCAGCTTGCGCGCGACCAGATTGGAATCGGGCAGGGCACCCACGCGCAGCGCCAGGTCCGCTTCACCGGCGATCAGGTCCAGCTTTTCGTTGCCCATGTGCATGTCCAGGCGGATCTCCGGGTACTGCGCATGGAACTGGCCCAGCAGCGGGGCGATCCAGGTGATGCCGATCGAATAGGGCACGGTGAAGCGCAGCCAGCCGCGCGGGCCGGACTGCAGCTGGCTCACCGCGCTTTCGGCCTCTTCAAGCTCGCGTGCGATGCGCTGGCAATGTTCGTGGTAGATCGAACCAGCTTCGGTCAGGCCGAGGCGGCGCGTGGTCCGGTGCAGCAGGCGCGCGCCCAGGCGCGTTTCCAGCTCCTGCACTTTGCGGCTGACCGTGGTCTTGGGCAGGCCGAGCGATTTGGCAGCGGCAATGAAGCTGCCTTGCTCGACCACTTTGACGAAGATCAGCGTCTCGTTGAGATCGTGGGACATGGTCGGGATCCTGGACGTCGGGGATGGGACAATCGTGACAGAACGATTGGACCGGGAGCGGGATGATTATTCCCCTTAATCAGGACTAATCAAGTAAAGGTTTGAGGTCTATCGTGGCGCCATTCGTTAATTGGAGCCCTTCCGCCATGAGCCTGCGCAACATTCTTGCCCGACTCCGGAACGCCGGCCAGAGCACCCTGGACCTGGCGATGACCGTCGAAGCCCGTCCGAGTTCCTTGGTAAACAAGGACTTTCGTGAGTTTACCGCGCCCATGCGTCAGCAGCGTGGCGGCGCCATCCGCTTGGCCCCCCACAAGGGTGACCGGCTGCTCCGGATCGGGACTATCCCGGATTTGGGAGGAAATGTCCCGTGAATGGGATACTGACGCCCGAAGTTCTGGTCCTCGGTGGTACCGGTGCCGTGGGCCAGGGCGTGGTCGGCGCCTTGCTGGAAGCCGGCAGTCCGGTGCTGGTGGTCGGTCGCGATCCGGGCCGGCTGGCTGCGCTGCATGAGCAGTTCGCCGATGAGCCGGGCCTGGAGACGCTGCTGGGTTCACTCAGCGATGACGGCTCGGCACGCGCCCTGGCCGAACGCATCGGGCAGCGCCCGCGTCCATTGGCCGCGGTGATCGCGGCCATGGGCGGGCCCTACCGTCGCGGCCGGGTGATCGACCGCAACGGCGAGGAGCTGCTCGGGGCCATGCAGGCCGACCTGATGCCGCATGTGCATGCGGTGCGCCACCTGCTGCCGTTGTTGCAGGACAACGTGCATGCGCGGCGCTATGTGATGATCGGCAGCCCGGCCAGCGCCAAGCCCTGGGCGGGCTACGGCGAGACCTCGATCACTACCGCCGCGCTGCGCATGTACGCGCAGGTGGTGCATCAGGAAGCGCAGGCGCTGGGCGTGCGCGCGCAGATGCTGGAAGTCTGCAGCCCGGTGTGTACCCCGGCCAACGCGGCCAACGCCTGCATCGAGTGGCCCAGCTCGCTGCTGGTCGGCCGCCGCGTGGTCTCGCTGCTCGATGGTTGCCGGGACAACCGCGCCATCGTCCGCTGCGACAGCAGCGATGCCGAACTGCCACGCGGCCTGCTGCACCTGGAAGTTCCCCCTTTGTGGCGCGATACCGCAGGCGTCGCTTGACCTCGACCAAGGTTGAGGTCGCAGTATGCGCCGCCGATTTTTGCAACACGTTCCCATATTGCTGTACCACCCCTCCGTACGGATGCATGCCATGACTTCCCCCAATACCACCCCACATCGTTTCGGCCATCGCATTGCGATGGTTGGCGTGTCGATCCTCGCCGCGGCCGTGCTGGCGGCCTGCAGCGGCGGCCATGCCGAAGAGGCCGGTGCACCGCCGCCGCCGCAGGTCAGCGCCGCGCCGGTGCTGGTCAAGCAGGTCAGCCAGTGGGACGAGTTCAGCGGCCGCGTCGAAGCGGTACAGAGCGTTGAACTGCGCCCGCGCGTGTCCGGCTACATCGACAAGGTCAACTACGTCGAAGGCCAGGAAGTGAAGAAGGGCGATGTGCTCTTCACCATCGACGCCCGCAGCTACCAGGCCGAGTACGACCGCGCAGCCGCCGAGCTGGCCCGTGCCCGCACCCAGGCCAGCCTGGCCCGCAGCGAGTCCGAGCGTGCCAAGCGGCTGTCCGAGCAGCAGGCGATCTCCACCGAGACCGCCGAGCAGCGTCGCGCGGCTGCCGACCAGGCGGGGGCTGCCGTGCAGGCCGCGCAGGCGGCCCTGGATGCAGCCCGGCTCAACCTGGAATTCACCAAGGTGCGCGCGCCGATTGACGGCCGTGCCGGCCGCGCGATGGTCACCGCCGGCAACCTGGTCACTGCTGGCGACAGCGCCAGCGTGCTGACCACGCTGGTCTCGCTGGACACGGTGTTCGTCTACTTCGATGCCGACGAGAGCACTTTCCTGCGCTACGCCCAGATGGCGCGCAAGGGCGAGCGCCCGAGCGAGCGGGACAGCGAGCTGCCGGTGAAGGTCGGCCTGTCGGGGGAAGAGGGCTATCCGCACTCGGGCAAGGTCGATTTCCTCGACAACCAGGTGGCGCGCAGCACCGGCACCATCCGCGTCCGTGCGCTGCTGGACAACGCCGACCGCCAGTTCACACCGGGCCTGTTCGCCCGCGTGCAGCTGCTTGGCAGCGGCCAGTTCCAGGCCCTGCTGATCGACGACAAGGCCGTGCTGACCGACCAGGACCGCAAGTACGTCTATGTGGTCGACAAGGATGGCAAGGCCCAGCGCCGCGACATCCAGCTCGGCCGTACCGCCGACGGCCTGCGCATTGTCGAGCATGGCCTGGCCGCAGGTGACAAGGTCATCATCGACGGTGTGCAGAAGGTCTTCATGCCGGGCATGCCGGTGCAGGCCAAGGCGGTGGCCATGCAGCCACCGGCCGCAAAGCCCGCACCGGGCCGCGATGCCACCGCTGCGCTGAACCACTGATCCGCCCGCTCCTGATCCGCGTCCCCGCTTAGCTGCCGGCGCCAGCGGCAGCCTTCCCTGCCTTCGTCATATTGGCGAGGGGCGGGGCGGCTGTTGCCCGCCGAATGCCTTTCCCAGGAATTCCTCCATGGACTTTTCCCGCTTCTTCATCGACAGGCCGATCTTCGCGGCGGTGCTGTCGATCGTGATCTTCGCCGCAGGCCTGATCACGATTCCAATCCTGCCGATCAGCGAGTACCCCGAAGTGGTGCCGCCGTCGGTGGTCGTGCGCACGGTGTATCCGGGCGCCAACCCCAAGGTCATTGCCGAGACCGTTGCTACCCCGCTCGAAGAGGCGATCAACGGCGTCGAAGGCATGATGTACCTGAAGTCGGTTGCTGGCTCGGACGGCGTGCTGCAGATGACCGTCACCTTCCGCCCGGGCACCGACCCGGACGCGGCGGCGGTGAAGGTGCAGAACCGCGTGGCGCAGGCACAGGCACGCCTGCCCGAGGACGTGCGCCGGCAGGGCGTGACCACGCAGAAGCAGTCGCCCACCTTCCTGATGGTGGTGCACCTGACCTCGCCGCAAGGCAAGTACGACACTCTGTACCTGCGCAACTACGCGCGCCTGCACGTCAAGGATGCGCTGGCGCGTATTCCGGGCGTGGGTGACGCGCAGATCTTCGGTGGCGGCGATTACGCCATGCGTGCCTGGCTGGACCCGGACAAGGTGGCGTCGCGCGGCCTGACCGCCAGCGACGTGGTGCGCGCCATGCGCGAGCAGAACGTGCAGGTGTCGGCCGGCCAGCTCGGCGCCGAACCGCTGCCGGACAGCAAGTTCCTGACCCTCATCAATGCCCAGGGCCGGCTGAAGACCGAAAAGGAATTCGGCGACATCGTGCTCAAGAGCGGCACGGATGGCGAGATCGTGCGCCTGTCCGACGTGGCCCGCCTGGAACTGGGCGCGGGCGACTACACCCTGCGCTCGCAGCTGGACGGCAAGAACGCGGTGGGTATCGGCATCTTCCAGTCGCCGGGTGCCAACGCGCTGGAAATCCGCGACCAGGTCATCTCGACGATGGACGAGATGCAGAAGACCATGCCGGCCGATGTGAAGTACGAAGCGGTGTATGACACCACCATCTTCGTGCGCGACTCGATCAAGGCCGTGGTCTCCACGCTGCTGGAAGCGATCGCCCTGGTGGTGCTGGTGGTGATCCTGTTCCTGCAGACCTGGCGTGCGTCGATCATTCCATTGATCGCGGTGCCGGTGTCGGTGGTGGGTACCTTTGCCGCGCTGTACGTGCTGGGCTTCTCGATCAACACGCTGAGCCTGTTCGGCCTGGTGCTGGCGATCGGCATCGTGGTCGACGATGCGATCGTGGTGGTGGAGAACGTCGAGCGCAACATCGAGGAAGGCCTGTCGCCCACTGCGGCGGCACACCAGGCCATGCGCGAAGTGTCCGGCCCTATCGTGGCGATCGCGCTGGTGCTGTGCGCCGTGTTCGTGCCGATGGCGTTCCTGTCCGGTGTCACCGGCCAGTTCTACAAGCAGTTCGCCGTCACCATCGCGATCTCCACGGTGATCTCGGCGATCAACTCGCTGACCCTGTCGCCGGCCCTGGCCGCGCGCCTGCTGAAGGCCCATGGTGCGCCGAAGGACGGCCCGAGCCGCCTGATCGACCGCCTGTTCGGCTGGGTGTTCCGTCCGTTCAACCGCTTCTTCAAGTCCAGCTCGGAGAAGTACGAACGTGGCGTGGCCCGCATCCTCGGCCGTCGTGGTGCGGTGTTCGTGGTCTACGCGATCCTGCTGGTCGGTACCGGCGTGATCTTCAAGCTGGTGCCGCCGGGCTTCATCCCGACCCAGGACAAGCTGTACCTGATTGCCGGCGTGAAGCTGCCGGAAGGTTCGTCGATCGCACGCACCGATGAAATGCTGCGCAAGGTGGCCAAGATCGCCCAGGAAACCGATGGCGTGGCCCACACCATCTCGTTCCCGGGTTTGAATGCACTGCAGTTCACCAACACGCCCAACACCGGTGTGGCGTTCATTCCGCTCAAGCCGTTCGCCGAGCGCCATGGCCGCACTGCCGCGCAGATCAACGCCGAGATCAACCAGAAGATCGCTGGCCTGCAGGAGGGCTTCGCGTTCGCGATGATGCCGCCGCCGATCCTCGGCCTGGGTAACGGCAACGGCTACCAGATGTTCATCGAGGACCGCGGCAACCTGGGCTACGGCGCACTGCAGAATGCCGTGCAGGCGATGCAGGGCACCGTTGCGCAGACCCCGGGCATGGCCTTCCCGATTTCCAGCTACCAGGCCAATGTGCCGCAGCTGGATGCCGAGGTGGACCGCGTCAAGGCCAAGGCACAGGGCGTGCAGCTCACTGAGTTGTTCGACACGTTGCAGACCTACCTGGGTTCGGCCTACGTCAACGACTTCAACCAGTTCGGCCGTACCTGGCAGGTGATCGCCCAAGCCGACGGTCCGTTCCGCGAGACGGTCGAGGACATCGGCAAGCTGCGCACCCGCAACGATCGTGGCGAGATGGTGCCGATCGGTTCGATGGTCACCATCAAGCAGACCTTCGGCCCGGATCCGGTGCTGCGCTTCAATGGCTACCCGGCAGCGGACCTGGCCGGCGAGGCCGACCCGCGCCTGCTGTCCTCGGCCGAGGCGATGACCAAGCTGACCGAGATCGCCGGCAAGGTACTGCCGGTCGGCATGACCACCGAATGGACCGACCTGAGCTACCAGCAGGCAACCCAGGGCAAGGCCGCCTTCATCGTGTTCCCGGTGGCGATCATGCTGGCCTTCCTGGTGCTGGCCGCGCTGTACGAGAGCTGGTCGCTGCCGCTGGCGGTGATCCTGATCGTGCCCATGACCCTGCTGTCGGCGCTGTTCGGCGTGTGGCTGACCGGTGGTGACAACAACGTGTTCGTGCAGGTCGGCCTGGTGGTGCTGATGGGCCTGGCGTGCAAGAACGCAATCCTGATCGTCGAATTCGCCAGAGAGCTGGAGATGGGCGGCAAGGGCATCGTTGAAGCCGCGCTGGAAGCCTGCCGCCTGCGTCTGCGCCCGATCGTGATGACCTCCATCGCGTTCATCGCCGGCACCGTGCCGCTGGTGCTGTCGCATGGCGCAGGCGCCGAGGTGCGCTCGGTGACCGGTATCACCGTGTTCGCCGGCATGCTGGGCGTGACCCTGTTCGGCCTGTTCCTCACCCCGGTGTTCTACGTGGCACTGCGCAAGCTGGTTACCCGCAACGGTGGCGGCCAGCTGGTGCAGCATGGCGAACCGACCATCCATCACTGACATGGAACCCCGCCGCCGCCGGCTACCGGCCGGCGGCGGCTTTTCCCTCACGAGGCATGAATCCATGAACACCCATCAGAACAAGATCGCGCTGGTCACTGGCGCTACCCGTGGCATCGGCCTGGAAACCGTGCGCCAGCTGGCCCAGGCGGGCGTGCACACGCTGCTGGCCGGTCGCAAGCGCGAAACGGCGGTGGAGCTGGCCCTGAAGCTGCAGGCCGAGGGCCTGCCGGTGGAAGCCCTGCAGCTGGACGTGACCGACGCGGCCAGCATCGCCGAGGCAGTCGAGCAGGTGCGCCAGCGCCATGGCCGCCTCGACATCCTGGTCAACAATGCCGGCATCATGATCGAGAATCCCGCGCAGGCGCCGTCGGAGCAATCGCTCGAGACCTGGAAGCGCACCTTCGACACCAACGTCTACGCGCTGGTGGCAGTCACCCAGGCCTTCCTGCCGCTGATCAGGCAGGCCAAGTCCGGGCGCATCGTCAATGTGTCCAGCATGCTCGGCTCGCAGACCCTGCATGCCGACCCGACCTCGGGCATCTACGATTTCAAGATCCCGGCGTACAACGCCTCCAAGGCCGCGGTGAACAGCTGGACCCTGAGCCTGGCCTACGAACTGCGCAACACGCCGATCAAGGTCAATACCGTGCATCCGGGTTACGTCAAGACCGACATGAACGGCGGCAACGGCGAGATCGAAATCAGTGAAGGCGCGCGGTCCAGCGTGGAAATGGCACTCATCGGTGAATCCGGTGCCAGCGGCAGCTTCACCTACCTGGGCGAGGTGCTGCCATGGTGATCCGCACGTTGGCGATGGCCGTCTCCAGCCTGGTGCTGGCGGGCTGTGTCAGCGTCGGCCCGAACTACAAGGCGCCGGTGCAAGAACCGGTGGTGCTGCAGGGGGCGCAGCAGCCTGTGTTCAGCACTACCTCGCCGGTGGCCAGCTGGTGGGCGCAGTTCGACGATCCGGTGCTGGAAGAGCTGGTGCACGGCGCACTGTCGGACAACCTAGACCTGCGCGTGGCCGTGGCCCGCGTCAGCCAGGCCCGTGCTGTGTTCGTCGAAAGCCGTTTCGACCAGGCCCCGCACATCACCGCAGGCGGCAGTTACGACCGCCGCAAGCAACCCGATCCGCAGCTGGGTGGGCAGCGGGTGTTCAGTGAAAGCTACCAGCTCGGCTTCGACGCCGGCTGGGAACTGGATCTGTTCGGCCGCAAGCGCCGTGCTGCAGAAGCCGCGCGCGCCGACCTGGACGCCGAGCAGGCCAACCTGGCCGACGCGCAGGTGCTGGTTGCCGCTGAAGTGGCGCGCAACTACTTCGAACTGCGTGGCACCCAGAAGCGCATCGCAGTGGCCCAGCACACGTTGGAGAACCTGCGCGATACGCAGAAGCTGACCGAAGCACGCTGGGAACTTGGGGCCGGCAGCGAACTGGACGTGCAGAGCAGCCGCGCCCGCCTGAAGGCGATCGAGGCCGATATCCCGCTGCTGGAAGTAGCCGAGACGCAGTCGCGCAACCGGCTGGCCGTGCTGCTGGGCCAGCGCCCGGAAGTGCTGACGGCGATGCTGGCACCACATGATGTGCCGGCATTCGCCAAGGCACTGCCGCTGGGCGATACCCGCGAGCTGCTGCGCCAACGCGCCGACGTGCGCGTGGCCGAGCGTCGCCTGGCCGCTGCTACCGCACGCGTGGGCGTGGCCACAGCGGACCTGTTCCCGCGGTTGTCGCTGTCAGGCTTCGTCGGCTTCCTCGGCGGCGATGCCAGTGGCCTGGTCAATGGCAGCAACAAGGCCTGGTCGCTGACGCCCTCGCTGAGCTGGGCCGCGTTCGACTTCGGCACCGTGCGTGCGCGCCTGCGTGCCAGCAAGGCTGAAGCCGAAGGCGTGGCCGCGCAATACGAACAGGCGGTACTGCTCGCCCTGGAGGACACCGAGAACGCGCTGACCCGCTATTCCAAGCAGCAGGCACGGTTGGCAATCGTGGTGGAGCAGGCGCAGGCGGCTCGGCGTGCCGAATCGCTGGCGCAGATCCGCTATCGCGAGGGATCGGAGGACTTCCTGACCCTGCTGGACGCGCAGCGGACCCAGCTGGCAGCCGATGATGCGCTGGCGGCGGCCGAGGCCGACGTCAACGTCAGCGTGGTGGGTGTGTACAAGGCGCTGGGTGGTTGGGGTCAATCACCGCAGCCGCCAAGCGTGGCGCAGGCGCAGTAACCGCAGGGGACGGAAGCAGGGACTTCCGTCCCCTTGTTCTTTCAGGGCCAGTGGTTGGCCGGTACCTCACGCTCGCGCATGCGCACGATGCAGAAGCGATGGCCGGTTGGTGCTTCCATCACCCACCAGCGCTTGACGAAGCCTATCCGTCGCGCGCCGAGCTTCTCCAGGCGGTCGGCTTCGGCATCGATGTCGTCGCTCTCGATGTCCAGATGCACCCGTGACGGGTGATCGACGCGCTGGACTTCAACGTCCAGGCCCGCCGGAGCACCGAGCAGGTCGGCATACTCGGCGGCGTCTTCGGCACGGGCGGGCTGCGCCTGCAGGCCAAGCGCGGCGGCCCAGAAGCGGGCGCCTTCGTCGGCGGGAATGCCCTCGCAATCGATGATGAAACCGGCCAGGCGACTCTGGTGTGCCATGCCTTTCTCCACAGTTCGGGAACAGGGGCAGGGTAGCGCGGCGTCTGCTGTGGACGTTGTCACAGTCGTGACGTTTCTGACTCTGCCGGAAGCCGTGTCCGCCGTGTAACTAGTGGGGCAGATTCCAGGGAGTACACACGATGAGCGATGACAGGCGGGATACCCAGCGCATGCTGTTTGGCGACCCGGGGCCACCCGGTGCGGGCCTTTCGGTGGCGGTCGTTGTGCTGCTGGTGCTGGCGACGATGGCCGCTGCGATCGGTTTCCTGCGACTGCCCGATCCGATGCTGGGGCTCGGGCTGATCGGTGTCGCCGTGTTCCTTGCCGTCGGCGCCCGCATCTGCCAGGCGCGCAACCAGCACCAGGCGTTGTACCGGCTGTTGTCGCGGCAGCCGCCGCCGTAGCCACGGCTGCCGCGGGAATTCAGGGCTTCGGCCAGTCCAGCTCGACCACCAGCGGGAAATGATCCGACGGCAGCACGCCGTCGATGCGACGATCATCGGTAAGGAAGCTGCGCGCACGGAAGCCACGCACCAGCACCCAGTCCAGCTGCACGGTGGCCTTGCCGGTGAAGTCGTGGAAGGTCGGGCGCGGACCCTGCGGTGTTTTCACCTGGGTACGGGTGTCCTGCAGCAGGCGGGTGAACGCCCTGTAGGTGTCACCGCCGGGCTCGCTGTTGAAGTCACCGGTCAACACCACCGGCAGGTCGTCCGGCATGGCCTGCAGGCGCTTGCCGATGAGCTCGGCACCCTTCACCCGGCGCGGTTCGTCCTCGTCGCGGTAGGGCAGGTGGGTATTGAGGAAGTAGAAGCGACGGCCATCGTCCAGGCGCCGGAACAGGGCCCAGGTGACCATACGCGGGTACAGGTTGCCCCAGCTGATGCTGCCAGGGACGTCCGGCGTATCCGAAAGCCAGAAGTTGCCGGATTCCTCGATGGCCAGCACCTTGCTGTCGTAGAACACGCCCATGTGCTCATCGCCGCTGCCACCGCGGCGGCCTTCACCGAACCAGCGGTAGTCGGGCAGGTGCCCTGACAGGTAGTCGGCCTGTTCCTTCACCAGTTCCTGGGTGCCGATCACTGCCGGGTGCGCGTCGAGGATCACCTTGACCATCGCATCACGGCGGTCGGGCCAGCGCTTGCCCGGCTCGGTGTCAGCCGGGGTACGGACGTTGAATGACATCACCTTCAACGGCGCCGGCGTGACGGCCCAGGCAACGGCAGGCAGAGCAAGCGCCAGCAGCGCACTCAGCGCCGGGCGACGGAAACGCGACAACATCGTGGAATCCCTCCATCCCATGAAAACGGTTTCATGGAGCATGCCATGGAAGGCGGGGGCAGTGGTATGCCGGGACGGGCGACTTGGAGACGCCGGGCGGGCGCTGGACGCTCCGCCCGGCAGATGCCCCTTGCCCGATCAGGGGTCGTAGATCATCCCGTTCTCGTCGCGGTTGTAGTGGTCGCTGGCCACGCGGGTGCCGTCGTCATGGA
Organism: Stenotrophomonas sp. YJH_SMC_33; assembly: GCF_059372295.1. Classification (NCBI taxonomy): domain Bacteria; kingdom Pseudomonadati; phylum Pseudomonadota; class Gammaproteobacteria; order Lysobacterales; family Lysobacteraceae; genus Stenotrophomonas; species Stenotrophomonas sp. YJH_SMC_33. The sequence goes on along the minus strand of NZ_JCAFVJ010000010.1, from coordinate 95,985 downwards.
CCACGTACAGCGTGCAACGCTGGTGGAACACGTTGCCGCTGATGCGGAAGGGCACGCACTCCTCCTGCAGGCCGACCTCTTCGGCTGCATTCGCCGGCGGCGAGGGCACCAGGGCCGCAAGTGCAACTACTGCAGCGAAAGAAAAAGCGGTCATTCGATTGTGCAGCGTCATTGATCACACTCCTTGTAGCCGTAGTCGGTGTCCGATGCAGATCAGTCTGCCGGGAGGTACCACTGACCGTTCTCGTCTATCCAGTACACCGACGTGAAAACGGTGCCGTCTGCCAGAGTGCGGGTGACGGTGCAGCGCTGATGCACGAGGTTGGGCCCAAGTCTTACGGGCACGCAATCGGTCGTCGATCCGGGGGACCCGGCCGCGTGGCCAGTCGCCGGTATCCCACTACCCAATGCCAACATCAATGCGGCCATCGCGGCCAGTTGCAGTTTCATAAGCATCATCCTTGCTTTCTGCAATCGCGCACATGCGCATGGCGTGTGTAACACGCGAACCAGAGCTCCGGAAGTGCCTCGCCGCGATCAGTCTTCGATCTCGCCGCGACGGCTGGCGGCACGCACTGCCTGCGCGGTGGTCGCCACACCCAGCCGTTGCCGCGCGTGGCGCAGGTGGTTCTCCACCGTGCGCGTGGAAAGCCCAAGCGTGGCCGCGATCTCAGCTTGCCGGCGCCCGGCGGCGACCCAGCGCAGCACTTCGCGCTCGCGGTTGCTCAGTGCGCTTCCCGAACGCTCGGCAGGTGATTCGGCCAGACGGCGCGCGGCCCGGAATGCTGCGGTTGCAGCAGCTTCCAGCCGCAGGCGCGCGTTGGCCGACGCGTCGATTGACGTACCGGCAACGCTGACCGCGCCTTCCAGGCCGGTGATGCCGAACACCGGCACCTGCAGCCCATGCAGGCCTTCGCCGCGAGGCTGCTTCACCACCTGGTAGCGCTCGCCGCGAACGCCCAGGCGCTTGCTCCAGAAGAACGGCGCGTTGCTGTCCAGCACGTGGCGATTGACGGGGCAGGCGTGGAGGTAGCGCGCAAGGTCGGTATCGCTGCCATCGCCGAACCAGTCGCCCTCGATCCAGTACACGCGTTGCGTACCCCGCTCCAGCCCGGTGCCGGTGGCAAACACCAGCACGCGGTCGAAGCCGAGCGGTGCCGCGATGCCTCGCAGGACTGCACCCACCGCGCTCAGCGAACTGGCGCGTTCCAGCTCCAGCAGCGCCTGCACCAGCTCGGTCATCCGGCTCAGCGCCCGGCCAAGGCGTCGAGCAGGGCGCGTGCAGCCAGTTTGCCCAGCGCATTGCCAGCCAACGGGCTGTCGCCGGTCAGCAGCAGGCGGTCCTGCAGCACGCTGCCATCGATGCCGTCATTGACGATCTGCACGCCCCGCTGTGCCAGGCGCTCACCGAAGAACCACGGCAACTGTCCAGGCATGTAGCCGATCTCCGGCGTCTGCCGGTCCATCGCATCGGGGAAGGCGCAGATGCGGTAGCCGCGGAACAGCGAACCGCCATCGGCCTCGTCCACGCCCGCAGCCAGCAGTGCGGCCGGACCGTGGCAAAGGGTGATGATGTGGCGTTGCTGGGCCATCGCCCAATGCAGGACGGACTTCACCGCGCGGCTCTGCGGCAGTCCGATCAGGGCGCCATGGCCACCGGGGATGAACACTGCAGCATAGTCCGAATCCGCATCGAGCCCGGCAACCACCTCGTCCAGTGGCAGCGGCTGGCGGAAGCACGGGGCATAACGCTCGTACAGCCCGCCGATTTCCTTGTCCTCGTTTGGAAATGCCCACCACTCGAACTTGGCGGGGTTGCCCGACAGCGTGGCTACGTCGATGCCGAAGCCGGCCTTGTCGAGGTGGTACATCGGCAGCAGGGTCTCCACCGGATGGTTGCCGGTGGAGAACAGGTGGCCATTGGCAGTTGGCAGATAGCGTTCGTCGGCAGCGATCATCAGCACCTTCCAGCGGCCATCGCGGCGCGCATCCGGGTAGTCGGCACCGGAAAGGTTGCTCTTGGGCGATGTGAACTGTGACAGCGAGTAGGGAGACGGGAAGAAGGCATCGCGCTCGGCCGGGTCGGGGCTGGGCTGGCGGCTGGGCTCTTGCGTGTTCATGCAGATCTCCTGCGGGAAATGTGAGGCCAGCATAGGAGGGTGGGTGCGCACGCGCGATGAGGGATTTCCCTCAGCTGTCCACGGCTAATTGGCCTGGTTTCCGTGTTGCTGCATGTCCTCATGCAGGATCCGCCGCAGTTCGACGATGGCCGGCGTGGCTTCCTGCACGCTGTGCCCGGAGACGATCACCTTCTCCGAGTCCGCATGCGGCAGGTGCGAGCTCCAGTAGGGCACCAGCCCGTCGCTGGTCTTTCCCAGCGGACCATCGGCCTTTGCCCGCGCGATGATCGAGTGGTAGTGCACCTTCGGCGACATCGGCAGGTCTGCCACGGCGCGGACGAAGGGATCGTCCTTGTCCAGATTCTGGATGCTGTTCATCTGGTAGCCGTGCTTGCCGTCGGTGCGGTCGATCTGGCCGTCGTTGGCGATGGTGGCAACGTCTTCCAGCACGGTCAGCGGCAACCGCACCAGGCGACCGATCCAGCGGCCCAGGCGGGTGCCCGCCACATCGGTGCCGCGGTGTGGCGTGGCGATGAACACCACCCGCGACACTGCCGGTTCCGGCAGGAAGGTCAGCACCGGTGCGCCCTTGGTGCGCAGCAGTTCACGCTGTGCCGGCGTCATCTGCGCGGTTGCCAGCAGGGTATCGACCAGATGATCGCCGGAAGAGGAAACCATCAACCGCGCGATCACCCCACCCATGCTGTGCCCGACCAGGACCATGTCATGCGAAGCCCGCGCCTTGCCGCTGGGGTCGAAATGCTTGAACACCTCATCCAGCGTGTGGCGCATCGCATCGTGGCTCATCGCGATGGGCATGTTGGTGGGGTAGTAGAACTGCCAGACCTGGAAGTCCTGGCGGATCTCGTCGTCGCGCAGCAGTTCGTTGGCCACGTTGACCCAGGCTTCCGGACTGCTGGCCAGGCCATGGATCATCAGCAGTACGCGACGGTTGGGATCGTAGGGCTGCATCATGTACAGATGCGGCGTGTCGATGCCGCCCTTGCCCCCGAACAGCGAGCGCAGCGACTGCCGGCTGAAATTGGAACGGGCCAGCCACAACGCATAGCCGGCGGTGAAGTTGGCCGCCAATGGCACGTGCTGGCCGTGCAGGGTTACTTCCGAAACCTGGTAGGGATCGTGAATCTCCAGCTCCGGCTCGTCATCGTGCAGCACTTCCCACAGGTTCTTTCCCGAGAAGCGCAGCAGCACCGTCATCGATGGCGAAGGCATCTCGCTCCAGCTCTGCGTGGCGGAAGGGCTTGCCTGCACCGCTGCCGGCGTAGTGCTGGGCGTGGTTGCGGCCGGGTCATCCATCACGGCCACCAGTTCGGCACCGAAGCCATCGCGGCGGTGCACGCTGCGCAGCGTGCCGGTGAACGACAGCGAGGCGGCGGGTACCAGTTCGGTCGGTGTACGCTCGTCCAACGCCGATGCTTCCCCTGGAGGAGCCAGCACGAACGTCCAGCGGCCCAGCTGGAGATGGTTGGCATCGTTGTGCACGCGCCCGGTGGCGTAGGCGTCGTACAGCTGCACCGACGCCTCCTGCACGGCCAGGTTGTAATAGTCGCGCACCTGGGTCTGGCGGTCTTCGAAGCCGCGCTGGTTGGCGGTGCGCTCGGTGAAGAACAGGTAGGCGTAGGCCTGGCGCGCGACCTGCATCCATGCGTCCAGGCGCGGCTGGAAGTCGGCATCCAACTCGTTGATTGCGGTCTTGGCGCGACCCGAGGCGGAGTACTCGCGCTTCGGCGCCGGCAGGGTCATCGCATGCTGCAGCCACAGCTCGGCCAGGCTGGAGCGCTTGTCCTCCTCGCGCACGACGATGCTGGCTTCCATCGCTTCGATGCAGGGCAGGCCGGGCTTGGCGCAGACACCTTCATCAAGGCCGGCCACGCGCAGCGTCTCCGTGGTCGCCGCACTGAGCTTGCCGGAGGTGAGGATGTCACCGCGCTTGAGCGCGATGTACTGGCCGGGCGTGACCGAGGCGACCTGCACCGAAGGCCCGAACTGCCGCAGCGTCGCGCAACCTCCCAGGCTGAGCAGCGCAGTGATGATGAGGGTCGTGCGGCCGATCAAGCCCAAGCCCGTGGTAGCCATGCGATCCTCCTGCGCGGAGGCGCCACTCTAGCGGTCGGTCTGTCAAAGCGGAATCCACTGGCCGGATTGGGCCTGGCCGATGCGTCCGCCGTGCGATCCGGGCATTCCCGTGTGACACTGTGGTGGAACGTGCTTGGTGATCGTGATGACCTGGCTGGAAACACGTGTTCCCCCGCCCATGGTGATGCTGCTGTGTGCAGCTGTCGGCTATGCAGCGTGCAGGCTGTGGCCGGGTTCTGCCTTTCGGGCACCGGTGCCGGCGCTACTGGCGGGTCTGACGATGGCGCTCGGTGTGGTGCTCAACCTGCTGCCCAAGGTCTCCTTCCGGCGAGCAGGCACCACCGTCAATCCTCTGCGACCTTCGGCCTCGAGCGTGCTGGTTACCAGCGGGGTCTACCGCCGCACACGGAATCCGATGTATCTGGGCCAGGCGCTGGTTCTGCTGGGAGCCATGGTGTACCTGCAGCATCTGATCGCGCTGATCGTGGTCCCGCTGTTCCTGGCGTACATCACGCGGTTGCAGATCCTGCCGGAGGAGCGGGCACTGATGGCGCGCTTTCCCGAGGCGTACGCGCAGTACCGTCGTCGCGTGCCGCGCTGGCTGTAGCGTTGGCTACGCCATCAGCGGCTGATCTGGCATTTCACTGCGGCCGAATAGCCCTCGTAATCGTCGCCCGCGATCACGTGCAGGGTATGGCGCTTGTCGATGCGCTTCGCGTACGACGGTTCTTCGGTATTGGCGTGCTCGTTGACTTCGGTCACCGACCAGGCCTTGGCCAGGCGCTTGGCATCGACACCGTTCAAGTACACGAAGAGGCTCCTCTCGCCTTCGGCCACGTTCACATCGGCACTGGTGACCGTGCCACCAAACAGCGCGACCGGCTTGTCCTCCGGTTCGAATGTACCGCCCGGCTTCTTGGCCAGGCCGGCTGCCTGCAGGGCATCGATGGCTTCGGCCTCGCTGAAGTTGGAGCCAGGTCTGCAGGACAGCAGGGCTTCCAACGTTGCGGTGCCTGGCGGCGCGATGGTGGGTGTGGAGGCGTGCGTGGCTGGGGCTGCGGCCAGGGCGGTGAGGAGCAGGGACATCGCGAGGGGGGCTTTCATGGCAGATCCTTCTGGCGATCGCGGAGTGAGGGGCTGTTGGAGGTGTCATCCCGATTATGCGCCACACATCCTCCGCGACGTGCAGGCACAAAAAAGCCGGAACCCCGGTTGACGGGAGATCCGGCTTCTTGCGGCCTCGACAGGCCATACAGATGGTGGAGGTGGGCGGAATTGAACCGCCGTCCGAAGGCACTCCATCCCCAGCACTACATGCTTAGCTCACCGTTGGATCTCGTCCCCGAACAGCACGGTGCGCAAAGCGCATCCGGGAACCAGCCTGTTGTGTTCTAGTGCCGGGCTGACAGGCAGCCGCCCAGCGCGATTCCATGATAGTGACTCTACACCGCGAGCATGGACACAAGCGGTTTCGAGGCTTAGGCCTTAAGCGGCCAGAGCGTAGTTGTCGTCGTTGGCAACTAGAGTTTTGCAGCTGGATTTACGAGGAAAGCTACCCCCTCGGCATGCGCCAGGCGACTTCACAACCCCCGTCGAAACCAATGCACCCCCGGTTTCTACAGTGCTGCAATGTACAGGGCCAATGCCGTGTTGCCACGAGCGGGGCCTGCCCAACGCTGCCAATGCTACGCCAAAACAGCTGAACAGTCACCGTGGCAATCCACAACAAGTTGTAGAGCCTCCGTCATAGCGGATTGGTAACGTCATGGGCACGAATTTGCGACACACTGGCGACGACCATCCAAGCCAGGACAGACAGGGAGACTGTGGGTGACCGAGGCAAGCCAACAACGCAGCCTGCGACAGCTGGTTGGACCCGTCGGGGCCGACTACCAGCGGCGCGCGTTGCCGCCCGGCTGGGTCTGGGCGGTGCTGGCGGTGCTGCTGGCGGCCACCTGGCCGACCGAGCTGCCGGCGACGGCGGCAGCCGCGCTGGTCTCCAGTGCGGTGGTGGTGCACTGGCCGCAGCGTGGGCGCTTGCATTGGCTGGGCTGGCGGCTGCCGGCGCTGGCGGTGCTCGCCGCGCTGCTGTGGGGCCCGGATGTACTGTCACAGTGGTTCGAACATGGCCTGGCCCTGACCTTGATGTCGCTGGCCAGCCTCAGCATTGGCGTGCATGTGTGGCAGTCGCGGCAAGTTGCGCGACAGTTGCAGGCTTCCGCCGATGCGCTGGACGACGCCCAGTTGCTGGCCCTGCTGCCCGTCGACGCCGCGCGGCTGGCGCAGCAGTGGCGCGCCGGTGATGATCGCCACGCTCCGGAACTTTCGGTGGTGATGCACCTGGCGGTGATGCATGCGGCGCTGGCGCCGAGGATGCGCAGGCAGGGCGTTCTGGCCAGCTGAGCCGCATCGTGTTGTAGAGCCGAGCCTATGCTCGGCTGCTTCACGGCAGTCGAACACAGCTCGGCTCTACGAACGCGGAAGCCGAGCACAGCTCGGCTCTACAGAAAGCCAAAGCAGCCGAGCATGGCTCGGCTCTACAGGGTGCTGCGCAGCCGCCTTACGCGTCGCGGTTGCCGCGACGCATCACGCGTTGTTTCTCGATCGCCCAGTCGCGGTCCTTGGCGGCATCGCGCTTGTCGTGGTTCTGCTTGCCCTTGGCCAGTGCGATCTCAAGCTTGATCTTGTTCTTGCTCCAGTACATCGCGGTAGGCACGATCGTGTAGCCGTCGCGCTCGACCTTGCCGATCAGCTTGTCGATCTCGTTCCGGTGCAGCAGCAGCTTGCGCTCGCGGCGGTCCTCGGCGACCACGTGGGTGGAGGCCTGGATCAACGGGGTGATCTGTGCACCGATCAGGTAGATCTCGCCGCGCTTCACATAGGCGTAGGCGTCGATGATGTTGCCACGGCCTGCGCGGATCGACTTGACCTCCCAGCCCTGCAGGGCGAGGCCGGCCTCGAAGCGCTCTTCGATGTGATACTCGTGGCGGGCACGCTTGTTCAACGCGATGGTTTTGTTGGCCGTCGCGCTCTTTGCTTTATCCTTGCCGCTGTTCTTGCTCATTTCCGTATTGTCTCCGATTCGGGCCCGCCCGGTCGATTGCCGAAACGTCCTGTATTCATGCCTACTATCCGCCGCAGCGCCCTGGTCGAACATTCGGCTGCGCGCATGTTCGACCTGGTCAACGATGTCCAGGCCTATCCGCGCCGTTTCCGCTGGTGTTCGGCCGCCCAGATCCTGGAGCAGGGCGAGGACCGCCTGGTGGCGCGCCTGGACCTCGGCCTGGGCTCTTTCAGCACCTGGTTCCAGACCGAAAACACCCTGCAGCGCCCACACAGCATCGATATGCAGCTGCGCGATGGCCCGTTCAAGCAGCTGCACGGCCGCTGGGAATTCCATGCGCTGGCCGAGGATGCCTGCAAGGTCACCCTGACCCTGGAGTTCGAACCCAGCTCGCGCCTGCTCGGTCCGGCGCTGGCGATCGGCTTCCAGGGCCTGGCCGATCGGATGGTCAACGATTTCGTCCGCGTCGCCGACGAGGGCTGAGCGATGATCGAGGTCGAGGTGGTACTGGCCTGGCCGCAGCGGGTGCTGTCGTGCCGACTGAAACTGGAGGAGGGTGCCACCGTGGCCGACGCCATTGCCGCTGCGGCGCTGGAAGGCAGTGCCGATTGTCCGGCCGCTGCCGTGCACGGCGTCCTGGCGCGTCCGCAGCAGGTGCTGCTGGATGGCGACCGCGTCGAGCTGTTGCGCCCGCTGCTGGCCGATCCCAAGGACAACCGCCGGCGTCGCGCGCTCGGCGGTTGATCCCGGCAACCCGTCCCTGCGGACGGGGCTGGGCGCTTAACGGCCCTTCTTCTTCTTGTCCTTGGGCAGGTTGCGGCCGAACTGGCGCACGGTCTGCTGGGCCAGGGCCTTGTCGTTGCCCGGGAAGTAATCGCCCTCCCAGCGGGTCACGGTGTCATTCTCGAAGAACACCACGAAGTTCTTCACTTCGGTACGGCCCAGGCGGTTCACGCGCTGGCTGGACGTGTAGTCCCAGCGCTGGGCGTGGAACGGGTCGGGAATGGACGGGGTGCCCAGCAGCGCGGTGACCTGCTGCTTGCTCTGCCCGACCTGCAGCTTGGCCACGGCATCTTCCCGGATCAGGTTGCCCTGATAGATGGGTTGCTTGTAGATGATGCCGCACCCGGTGGTGGACAGGGCGACGGCGGCGACCAACAGGAGATTGCGCATCGGGACTGGCGGTTGGGGAAATCAAACCGATGATACACTCCCGGCGTGCCACCGCGACCCAATCCGAGGCAGCTGGCGCTAAATCGCCAATGAACGGAGACCTATGGAAACCCACGACCTGCGTAAAGTCGGCCTGAAGGTGACCCATCCGCGGATGCGGATCCTGGCGCTGCTCGAGCAGCGCAATGCCCAGCACCACCAGCATCACATGACCGCCGAGGACATCTACCGCCAGCTGCTCGAGCATGGCGACGAGATCGGCCTGGCGACCGTCTACCGGGTGCTGACCCAGTTCGAGGCTGCCGGCCTCGTGCTCAAGCACAATTTCGAGGGCGGCCAGGCCGTTTACGAACTGGACCGTGGTGGCCACCACGACCACATGGTCGACGTGGACAGCGGCAAGATCATCGAGTTCGAGAGCCATGAGATCGAGGAGCTGCAGCGCAAGATCGCGGCCGACCATGGCTACGAGCTGGAAGAGCACTCGCTGGTGCTGTACGTGCGCAAGAAGCGGAAGTAGGCCGTTCAGGCCCGCTGGATGCGACGAAACCCCGGGCCTGCCCGGGGTTTTTCGTTGCTTACGGTAGATTCCCGCCACGCCTGGATGATCCCATCAGGAGGTCCAGGTCCACCGCCTCGGCCATCGCCCGGTTCCCTGCATCACCCGGATGCAGGTGATCGCCGGAGTCGTAGGCGGCGGCCATCCGTAACGGCTCGGCCGGGTCGCGAAGCGCCGCGTCCAGGTCGATCACCGCGTCGAACGGGCTGTCCGTACGCAGCCAGGCATTGAGTTGCCGCCGCAGGGCGTCCTTGTCCGGGTGGTAGTAGTCGTCCAGCGGCGTGCCGGGCAGGGCACCAGCGAACGGTGGCAGGGTGGCGCCGATTATCCGCACACCACGCCTGCGGGCCTGTTCTGCCAGGGTGCGATAGCCCGCCTGCAGTTCGGCCAGCGTTGGCCTGGCCTGGCCCCGGGCGAACGCCGTGCCGGGCCAGCTGATGTCGTTGATGCCGATCAGCACGATGACGCTCGCCACACCGGGTTGATCCAGTGCATCGCGCTGGAAACGAGCCAGGGCGGACTCACCCATGCCGTCGCTCAGCAGCCGATTGCCGGAAATGCCCGCATTGACCACCGCCACCCCGCGCGGGGCGAGGCGCGCGGCCAGATGGTCGGTCCAGCGCTGGTCCTGGTCGAGGCTGGCCGTGGCGCCATCGGTGATCGAGTCGCCGATCACCACCACGCTGCGCGCGCTGGCGTTGGCCTCGACCTCGATACCGGCCAGGAGCAGGCGCGCGGTGGTGCTGCTGGCAGCGCGCAGCGCCTGGGCCCGGCTCTGGTCGCCAGCGGCGATCCAGCTGGTCTGGCGACCGTCCCAATGGAACGTCTGGACCGCCGCCGGCCCCGGCACGAAGACACTGACCTGCAGCGCCTGCCGGTCATCCGTGGCAAGCGCCAGCGGATCGCTCAGCCGTTCCTGGCCGGGGCCGATCACCACGCTGGGCTGGCCGTCGAAGCTGAGCGGGTGAGGCGCGCCGCCCATGCGTGCGGAGATGCTGGCCGCTCCGATCCGCAACGGCTGGGTACCGTAGGCATTGCTCAGCCGCACCCGCAGCCGCGCCCCGCCCAGGCTGATGCGCGCGGTCTGGCGGAAAGTCTTGTCATGCAGCGCGGCCGGAACCAGGGTTGGGAAGAGGAAATCCGCGCCCCAGACCGGTTGCGGGCTGGCCTGCCAGCTGGCGACCCAGTGCGGGGCCGTGGCCGCGCTGGCAGCGCCGGACAGGGCAATCAATGCGGCGGCGGTGAACTGGCTCAAGCGGTTCATCGGGCAATCCCGGGAAGGAGGAATTGCCATGGTGATTCTCCGGCCATCTGTGAACTAGACTGCGCATGGACAATCATCTGTGAACTGGATTCATCGTCATGGCGCGACCCGACATCAACCGATCCGGCGAGCTGGAAGTGTTCGTGCGGGTCATCGAGACCGGCGGCTTCTCCGCCGCCGCGCGCACGCTCGACATGACGCCGTCTGCGGTGAGCAAGCTCGTGGCACGATTGGAGCAGCGGCTGGGCACGCGATTGCTGCAGCGATCCACCCGCCAACTGCAGCTGACCCCGGAAGGCTGCGCGTTCTACGAGCGGGGCCTGCGGGTGCTGGCCGATCTGGAAGAAGCAGAGCGCTGCGCCAGTGCCCATGCCGAACCGCGTGGACGCCTGCGGGTCAACTCCAACGTGCCGTTCGGCCAGCATTTCCTGTTGCCGCTGCTGCCGGCGTTCCTGGCGCGCAACCCGCAGGTGGGGGTGGACCTGACCCTCAATGATGAAGTGATCGACCTTCTGGAGCAGCGCACCGACGTTGCGGTAAGGGCTGGTCCGCTGAAGAGCTCCAGCCTGGTGGCGCGACGGCTGGGCGCGACGCGGATGATGATCGTGGCCGCGCCGGCGTACCTGCAGCGGCACGGGATGCCGCGCAACGCCGACGAACTGCAGTCGCACAACCGGCTGGACATCGGCCACGCGCGTGCGATGCAGGGCTGGCCGCTGCTGCAGGAGGGGCGAGAGCGGATGGTGCTGCCCAGCGGCAACGCCCGTGCCAGCAACGGCGATGCACTGCGCCAGCTGGTGCTGGGTGGTCTGGGCATGGCCCGCCTGGCCGCGTTCCAGGTGCAGGACGACGTCGCCGCCGGGCGCCTGCTGCCGGTGCTGGAAGAGGCCAATCCGGGTGACCTGGAAGAAGTGCACGCCGTGTTCCTGGGGCAGGGCGGTTACCTGCCGCTGCGGGTGCGCGCGTTCCTCGATTTCCTGGTGGAGAACGTGGATCTGGAGCGGCCGTTGGGGTGATATGCGCCGCGCCGGTGCGCGTAGCCGAGCGTGGGCTCGGCTCTACATGTCGGTTTCGTTTTTTTTTGGGGGGGGGGGGGGGGGGCGGCTGTAGAGCCGAGCCTATGCTCGGCTCAATGTGCCAGCAGCTTGCGCGCAGCGGCGCGCGCTTCCTTGCTCACTTCCACGCCACCCAGCATGCGCGCCAGCTCTTCTTCGCGCGCCTTGCTGTCCAGCTTTTCCACGGCGCTCTGGGTCATGCCTTCCACCGGCGCCTTGCTGACCCGGTAATGGGCATGGCCCTTGGAGGCGACCTGCGGCAGATGGGTCACGCACAGCACCTGGCGCTTCTCGCCCAGTGCGCGCAGCTTCTGGCCGACGATGTCGGCCACCGCGCCGCCGATGCCTGAATCCACTTCGTCGAACACCATCGTCGGCACCGCGTCCAGATCCAGCGCGGCCACTTCAATGGCCAGCGAGATGCGTGACAGTTCACCGCCCGAGGCCACCTTGCGCAGGGCGCGCGGCGGCTGGCCGGCGTTGGCGGCGACCAGGAACTCCACGCGTTCGGCGCCCTGTGGGTCGGGCTTGCCGGCGTCCTGGGGTTCCAGCTCGATCAGGAACTGGCCGCCGCCCATGCCCAGCTCGGCGATGATGCTGGTGGTGGTGGCCGACAGTTCGGCGGCGGCGCTGCGGCGGCTGGCGGTCAGCACTTCAGCCTGCACGCGCCAGGCGGCGGCGGCCTTGTCGATCTCGCCGGCCAGGCGCTGCAGGCGCTCGTCGGCGCCGCGCAGTTGCTCCACTTCGGCATGCATGCGCTCGCGTTGCGCGCCCAGCTCGTCCATCGGCACGCGGTGCTTGCGGGCCAGGTCGTGCAGGCGGCCGAGGCGGCGCTCGTTCTCCTCGAACTGTTCCGGGTCGGCATCCAGATCGTCGTGCACGCGGTCAAGCAGCGACAGGGCTTCGTGCAGCTGGATCGAGGCATTCTCGATCAGGCCGTCCACCTCGCCCAGCCGTGGGTCGTGTTCGATCAGGCGCGACAGCTCGTGGCGCACCTGCTGCAACAGGTCCAGCGCGGAGCTGCCGTCGTCACCGTTGAGCTGGTTGCTGGCCGCCTGGCAGGCACTCAGCAGGGCGCTGGCGTGGGCCTGGCGACGGTGGCTGGCGCCGAGTGCCGCGATCGATTCCGGCTCAAGGTCTTCCCGGTCCAGTTCGCGCAGCTGGTGCTCGAGGAAGCCGATCCGGTCACTGACGTCGCCCTGTTGCGACAGCGCCAGCGATTCATCGACCAGTGCCTGCCAGGCCGCGGCGGCGCGCCGTACCTGGCGGCGTTCGTTCTCGTTGCCGGCATAGGCATCCAGCAGCGCCAGCTGCGACGGGCGCGTCAGCAGGGCCTGCTGTTCGTGCTGGCCGTGGATCTCCACCAGCAACGAGGCCAGGTCGCCCAGCTGGGCCAGGGTCACCGGGCGGCCGTTGATCCAGGCCCGGGAACCGCCGTCGGCGCGGATCACGCGGCGCAGCTGGCATTGGTCCTCGTCGTTCAGCTCGTTGTCGGCCAGCCACTGGCGCGCAGCCTGAAGCTGGTCCAGCACGAACTCTGCGGAAAGCTCGGCGCGGGCGGCGCCATGGCGGACCACGCCGCTGTCGGCGCGCAGGCCGGACAGGAAGCCCAGCGCGTCGACCATCAGCGACTTGCCGGCGCCGGTCTCGCCTGAAACCACGGTCATGCCTGGCCCGAACTCCAGTTCGGTAGCGCGGACGACGGCGAAATCCTTGATCGAAAGATGTCTGAGCATGGGTAAGGGGGTATCAGCAGCCGCGCAACGCTAGCACGCGGGCGCGGGAGGTCCAATGACTTGCCAAGGTGATGCGCCGCCATTATCTAGTGTCCGTGTCTCACAGGTTGATTCCATGCACGGTTCTCCCGACCAGCTTGCCCCGCGTGCGCGCCATCTGCTGCGCACGCTGATCGCGCGTTATATCCAGGACGGTGAGCCGGTGGGCTCGCAGACGCTGGCACGCGTGGCCGGGCTGGAGGTCAGCCCGGCCACCATCCGCAACATCCTCGGCGACCTGGAGGACCTGGGCCTGCTGGCCTCGCCGCATACCTCGGCCGGGCGGGTACCGACCGCGCACGGCTACCGGGTATTCGTCGACAGCCTGCTGCAGATGCAGCCGCCGGGCGAGGGCGAGCTGGCCCGGCTGCGCCAGGAGCTGGCCGGCGGTGGCAGCACCCAGGCCCTGCTCGGCAGCGCTTCGGAACTGTTGTCGGCGATGAGCCACTTCGTCGGCGTGGTCAGCGCCCCGCGGCGGGAGCAGTTCGCCTTCCGCCAGATCGATTTCGTGGCGCTGGACGGACGGCGGGTGCTGGCGATCCTGGTGTTCGCCGACAACGAGGTACAGAACCGGGTCATCGAGACCCGCCAGGAGTTTGCGCCGGGGCAGCTGGAGCAGGTCGCCAACTACCTCAATGCGCATTTCGCCGGCCTGCCGCTGGCCGAGATCCGCACCCGCCTGCTGCTGGAACTGCGCGATGCCCGGTCCGAACTGGAACAGCTGCTGGCGCACAGCATCGAACTGGCCGAACAGGCCCTGCAGCCGCCGGCCGACGACATGCTGGTGGCCGGCCAGACCCGGCTGATGGGGGTGCAGGACCTGTCTGACCTGGAGCGCCTGCGCGAACTGTTCGAGCTGTTCTCCAGCAAGCGCGAGATCCTGCAGCTGCTGGAGCGGACCATCCAGGCGCCGGGCGTGCGCATCTTCATCGGCGAGGAGACCGGGATGATGCCGCTGCAGGGCGTCTCGCTGGTCACCGCCCCGTACACCGCCAACGGCCAGGTGCTGGGCGTGCTGGGCGTGATCGGTCCCAAGCGGATGGCCTACGACCGCGTGATCCCGCTGGTCCAGGCCACGGCCGATGTGCTCGGCGCGGCCTTTTCACCGGCCTCGCGCACGCCGGGAACATCCGACGCTTGAAACGCAGCATCCCGCCCACACTAGGGTGGTTGGAGGCGGAGTTTGACCGCCAGGGACCCAGACATGAACCACGAACAGCCAGATACCGAATCCCAGCAGAGTGCCGCCGATGCGGCCGCCACCGCCGGCGTCAACGACGAAGTCGAGCGCCTGCGCGCCGAAATCGAACAGGTCAAGGCCGATGCCCTGCGTGAGCGCGCCGACCTGGAGAACCAGCGCAAGCGCGTTGCCCGTGACATCGAGCAGGCCCGCAAGTTCGCCAACGAGAAGCTGCTGGGCGATCTGCTCCCCGTGTTCGACAGCCTGGACGCCGGCCTGAAGGCCGCCGGCGACGACCCGCACCCGCTGCGCGAAGGCCTGGAGCTGACCTACAAGCAGCTGCTCAAGGTCGCTGCCGACAACGGCCTGGTCCTGCTGGACCCGATCGGCCAGCCGTTCAACCCGGAGCACCACCAGGCGATCAGCCAGGCGCCGACCCCGGGCGCCGCCCCGGGCAGCGTGGTGACCGTGTTCCAGAAGGGCTACCTGCTCAACGAGCGCCTGCTGCGGCCGGCGCTGGTGGTAGTGGCCGCCGAGTGATCCCGCAGGGCCGGGGCGGCGGACAGACCCGCCACCCGACCCGACGCTGAACGCGCCGGATGACCGGAAACACAGCGTTCGGAGGATGGCTTGAATGTTCCACGAGCCTCCCCCACATCGTATTCATCCACCGGCCGAACGGCCGGACTGACCCCAACAAGCATCCTCAGGAGTCTCCCCCATGGGCAAGATCATTGGTATCGACCTCGGCACCACCAACTCGTGCGTGGCGATCATGGACGGCGGCAAGGCCCGCGTCATCGAGAATTCGGAAGGCGATCGCACCACCCCGTCGATCGTCGCCTACACCAAGGACGGCGAAGTCCTGGTCGGTGCCTCGGCCAAGCGCCAGGCCGTGACCAACCCGAAGAACACCTTCTACGCGGTGAAGCGCCTGATCGGCCGCAAGTTCACCGACGGCGAGGTGCAGAAGGACATCGCCCACGTCCCGTACAGCATCCTGGCCCATGACAATGGCGACGCCTGGGTCGCCACCAGCGACGGCAAGAAGATGGCCCCGCAGGAAATCTCGGCCAAGGTGCTGGAGAAGATGAAGAAGACCGCCGAGGACTTCCTCGGTGAGAAGGTCACCGAAGCGGTCATCACCGTGCCGGCCTACTTCAACGACAGCCAGCGCCAGGCGACCAAGGACGCCGGTCGCATCGCCGGCCTGGACGTCAAGCGCATCATCAACGAGCCGACCGCGGCCGCGCTGGCCTATGGCCTGGACAAGGGCGACAACAAGGATCGCAAGATCGTGGTGTACGACCTGGGCGGCGGCACCTTCGACGTCTCGGTGATCGAGATCGCCAACGTCGACGGTGAAAAGCAGTTCGAAGTGCTGGCCACCAACGGCGACACCTTCCTGGGCGGCGAAGACTTCGACAACCGCGTCATCGAGTACCTGGTTGAAGAGTTCAACAAGGACCAGGGCATCGACCTGCGCAAGGATCCGCTGGCCCTGCAGCGCCTGAAGGACGCTGCCGAGCGCGCCAAGATCGAGCTGTCCAGCGCCCAGCAGACCGAAGTGAACCTGCCGTACGTCACTGCCGACGCGTCGGGTCCGAAGCACCTGAACATCAAGCTGACCCGCGCCAAGCTGGAAGCGCTGGTGGATGACCTGATCAGGAAGTCGATCGAGCCGTGCCGCGTCGCCCTGAACGATGCCGGCCTGCGTTCGAGCGACATCAGCGAAGTGATCCTGGTCGGCGGCCAGACCCGCATGCCGAAGGTGCAGCAGGCCGTGACCGAGTTCTTCGGCAAGGAACCGCGCAAGGACGTCAACCCGGACGAAGCCGTGGCACTGGGTGCGGCGATCCAGGGCGGCGTGCTGGGCGGCGACGTCAAGGACGTGCTGCTGCTGGACGTGACCCCGCTGTCGCTGGGCATCGAGACCATGGGTGGCGTGTTCACCAAGATCATCGAGAAGAACACCACCATCCCGACCAAGGCCTCGCAGGTGTTCTCCACCGCCGAGGACAACCAGTCGGCCGTGACCGTGCACGTGCTGCAGGGTGAGCGCGAACAGGCCCGCTTCAACAAGTCGCTGGCCAAGTTCGACCTGTCCGGCATCGAGCCGGCCCCGCGCGGTCTGCCGCAGGTGGAAGTGTCCTTCGACATCGACGCCAACGGCATCCTGCATGTGTCGGCCAAGGACAAGAAGACCAACAAGGAACAGAAGGTCGAGATCAAGGCCGGTTCGGGCCTGTCCGAGGAGGAGATCGCGCGCATGGTCGCCGACGCGGAAGCCAACCGCGAAGAAGACAAGAAGTTCCAGGAACTGGTGCAGGCCCGCAACCAGGCCGACGCCCTGATCCACGGCACCCGCAGCGCGATCACCGAGCACGGCAGCAAGGTCGGCGGCGATGTCATCGGCAAGGTCGAGGCAGCGCTGGCTGACCTGGAAACCGCGATGAAGGGCGACGACAAGGCACAGATCGAAGCCAAGTCGAAGGCACTGGAAGAAGCTGGCCAGTCGCTGTTCGCTGCTGCTTCGGCCGACCAGGGCGGTGCCCCGGGTGCCGACGCCGGCAATGCCGGCAAGGCGCAGGACGACGTGGTCGACGCTGAGTTCACCGAAGTCAAGGACGACAAGAAGTCCTGATCCGGACCGACGCGGGACGCTGGCCACCAGCGTCCCGTTGTCGCATCAGGGTCCTGACCGCCCACCGGCGTGTCGGGGCGCCCGACGCAAGAGCGGACCTGGTTCCGCTCTTCCGCTTTGACGAATCCCGACGTTCCGGAACCCGATTCACGATATGAGCAAGCGCGATTACTACGAAGTGCTGGGCGTTGCCCGCACCGCCACCGACGAAGAGCTGAAGAAGGCCTACCGTCGCTGCGCGATGAAGTTCCACCCGGACCGCAACCCGGGCGATACGGCGGCCGAAGCCTCCTTCAAGGAGTGCAAGGAAGCCTACGAAGTACTGTCCGACGGCAACAAGCGCCGCATGTACGACAGCCACGGCCACGCCGCGTTCGAGCACGGCATGGGCGGCGGTGGTCCGGGCGGCCCGGACATGAACGATATCTTCGGCGATATCTTCGGCAACATCTTTGGTGGCGGCGGTGGTCCGCGCCAGGCCCGTCGCGGCGCCGACATCGGCTACGTGATGGAGCTGGACCTGGAAGAAGCCGTGCGCGGCGTCGAGCGCCGCATCGAGATTCCGACCCTGGCCGAGTGCAGCGACTGCGATGGCAGTGGCTCCGAGGACGGCAAGGTCGAGACCTGCAACGTCTGCCATGGCCGTGGCCAAGTGCGCATCCAGCGCGGCATCTTCGCCATGCAGCAGGCCTGCCACAACTGCGGCGGCCGTGGCCAGATCATCGCCAAGCCCTGCAAGACCTGCCATGGCAACGGCCGTGTCGAGGAAGACAAGGTGCTGTCAGTGAAGGTGCCGGCCGGCGTCGATACCGGTGACCGCATCCGCCTGCAGGGCGAGGGTGAAGCCGGGCCGGCCGGTACGCCGCCGGGCGACCTGTACGTGGAAGTGCGCGTGCGCGAGCATGCGATCTTCCAGCGCGATGGCGACGACCTGCACTGCGAAGTGCCGATCCGCATCTCGCAGGCGGCACTGGGTGACACCGTGCGCGTGGCCACGCTCGGCGGCGAGGCGGAGATCCGCATCCCGGCCGAGACCCAGACCGGCAAGCTGTTCCGCCTGCGTGGCAAGGGCGTACGTTCGGTGCGCAGCCGCAGCGAGGGTGACCTGTACTGCCGTGTGGTGGTGGAGACCCCGGTCAACCTCACCAACGAGCAGCGCAAGCTGCTGGAGCAGTTCGAAGCCACCTTCGTTGGTGAGGAAGCGCGCAAGCATTCGCCGAAGTCGGCCACCTTCATCGATGGCGTGAAGGGCTTCTGGGACCGCATGACGTCCTGAGTTCTCAACGCAAGCATTGAACGGTAGCGCCGGGCCATGCCCGGCGTTTTCGTATGCGGTCAGCGGAAAAACGCCGCAGGTGTCTGCCCCAGCTGCCGCTTGAACATGCTGGTGAACGCGCTTGGGCTGTCGTAACCCATCGCCAGCGCGACATCGATGACCTTGTCGCCGACGGCCAGCCGTTCCAGTGCGGCCAGCAGCCGCGCCTGTTGTCGCCACTGCCCGAAGGTCATGCCCAGTTCGCTGGCGAAATGGCGCTGGATGGTTTTCACGTCCACCTGCAGGGCCTGCGCCCAATCCTGCAGCGTGGCGTCGTCGCCGGGATGCTTCTGGATGTGCTGGCAGATCCGCTGCAGGCGCGGGTCGGTGGGCGAGGGCAGGTGCAGCGGCAGCACGTCCATGCGGTGCAGCTCGTCCAGCAGCAGGCGCACCACGCGGCCGTCGCGGCTGTCGTCCACATGCGCGGTCTCGATCAGGCTGGCGGCCAGCAGCAGCTCGCGCAGCAGCGGCGCCACCTGTACCGCGAACGCTTCGTCCGGCAGCTGCGGCGCGAAGTCCGGCTCCACGTACAGGCTGCGCATGTGTACTTCGGCGATGCAGTCCACCGCATGGGCCATGCCGGCCGGGACCCAGATCGCGCGGGTTGAAGGCACTACCCAGCGGCCGCCGTCTGCACGCACCACCATCAGTCCGGACATGGCGAACACCAGCTGGTGACGCCGGTGCCGGTGGGGCGCGATGTGGGTCCCGGGCTTGTAATGGCGGGCGCGGCAGGTCACTGGGCGGTGCACCGGAACCTCGTTCCACGGCGCGGTCTCGCGGACCTGGCAGGGGATGTCCTTTTTGCGATATGCCATGACCCGAACGCGGCAGAAGGGAGGGGGAGGTCACCGTAGCATGCGTGGCTCGCCCCCAACCTGACTGTATCCATGTCGACCCTGGCTTCTCCCGCAACCACCTCACGCCCGGTGGCCCCCGGCGTGCTGGCCGCCATCTCCACCTCGCATGTCGTCAACGACATGATGCAGTCGCTGATCCTGGCCATCTATCCAGTGATCAAGGGCGGCTTCAACCTCAGCTTCACCCAGATCGGCCTGATCACGCTGACCTACCAGCTCACCGCCTCGATCTTCCAGCCGTTGATCGGCATGGCTACCGACCGCCGCCCGGCGCCGTACTCGCTGCCGATCGGCATGGCCTCGACCCTGTGCGGCATGCTGCTGCTGGGCTTCGCACCGAACTACGCGGTGGTGCTGATGGCGGCGGCGATGGTCGGCATTGGTTCGGCCATCTTCCATCCGGAAGCCTCGCGCATCGCGCGGCTGGCCTCGGGCGGTCGCCATGGTTTCGCGCAGTCGGTGTTCCAGGTCGGTGGCAACTTCGGTACCGCGCTGGGCCCGCTGATTGCCGCGGCGGTGATCGTGCCGTATGGCCAGCATGCCGCATCGTGGTTTGCCGGCGCCGCCCTGATCGGCATCGCGCTGCTGACCTATGTCGGCCGCTGGTACGCGCTGCACCTGGGCACCCCGCGTCCGGCCAGCACCGCCTCGACGGCGCCGCGCCATCCGCCGCGCACCGTGGCCAAGGTGCTGGCGATCCTGCTGGTGCTGATCTTCAGCAAGTACTTCTACATGGCCAGCATCGGCAGCTACTTCACCTTTTACCTGATCCACCATTTCGGCATTCCGGTGGCACAGGCGCAGCTGCACCTGTTCGCATTCCTGGTGGCGTCCGCGGCCGGCGGCTTCCTCGGCGGCCCGCTGGGTGACCGCATCGGCCGCAAGCCGATCATCTGGACCTCGATCCTGGGCGTTGCGCCGTTCGCACTGATGCTGCCGCATGCCGATCTGTTCTGGACCACGGTGCTGGCGGTGCTGATCGGTTTCGTGCTGTCCTCGGCGTTCTCGGCCATCGTGGTCTATGCGCAGGAAATGATGCCGCACCGGATCGGCATGGTGTCCGGCCTGTTCTTCGGTTTCGCGTTCGGTATGGGCGGGCTGGGTGCCGCCGTGCTGGGCCTGCTGGCGGACAAGACCAGCATCGAGTACGTCTATCAGCTGACTGCGTTCCTGCCGCTGCTGGGCATCGTGGCGGCGTGGCTGCCGCCGTCGCGGCCTGCTGCTCACTGAGGGGTTTTGGTTTGCAGGGCTTGCAGCCCTGCACCCGCAGAGGCAACGGCAACAGCCGAAGCGCGCTATCCGTGGGGTGGCGGGGTGGGTCCGGTGGCGGGGGCCGCTGCAAGTACGTCCATGTAAGCTCGGTCGCCGCATCCATGCGGCTCACGCCCCCGCCACCGGACCCACCCCGCCTTCGACGGTTTTCCGCGATCTGTTGGAACAGCGTCCGGCACTGGTAGGTGTCGACCTTGGTCGACACGGTAGATCCATGCCATGCGTGGATGAATTCATTCGATATCTGACAGATGTGTCGACCAAGGTCGACACCCACCAACAGCCGCAGTTACCAACAGCCGCGTGAACCTGTCGAAGGCGGGGCGGTGTCGGAGTGCGGGGTGTCAGCCGCATGGATGCGGCTGCCAAGCCTACACGGACGTACTTGCGGCGTCCCCGCACTCCGACACCGCCCCGCCACCCCACGGATAGCTCGCTTTTGCCGTTGCCGTTGCCGTTGCCGTTGCTTGCAGCTTCGGCAGGTGCAGGGCTGCAAGCCCTGCCGAAAACCCCCTTGGGCGTAGAATGCGGCCATGAGCGAATCCCTTGATAACCACCTGGTCCACGGCCGCCGCCAGCGGCCCGACGGTCCGTCGCCGATCGATGTCATCTCGGTCCAGTCGCAACTCGTCTACGGTCATGCCGGCAACAGCGCGGCAATCCCGCCGATGCGCGCGCTGGGCGTGCGTGTGGCAAGCATTCCGACGGTGCTGCTCAGCAACGCGCCGTTCTACGACACCACGCGTGGCCGCGTGCTGCCGGCCGACTGGTTCGCCGACCTGCTGCTCGGCAGCCACGAGCGCGGCCTGCCGCAACGCGCGAAGATGCTGGTGTCCGGCTACTTCGGCAGCACCGCCAACGGTGCCGCCTTCGCCGACTGGCTGGACGCGATCCTGCCGGGCTGCCCGCAACTGCGTTATTGCCTGGACCCGGTGATCGGTGACACCCACACCGGCCCGTACGTGGAACCGGGCCTGGAAGCGATCTTCGCCGAGCGCCTGCTGCCCCATGCCTGGCTGGTGACCCCGAACGCCTTTGAACTCAATCGCCTGACCGGCATGCCAGCGCTGGCCGAGGCCGATGCCATCGCCGCCGCGCGCACGCTGCTGGATCGCGGCCCGCATTGGGTGATCGCGCACAGCGTGGGCGGCACCCCGGGTGAACTGGTAACCCTGGCCGTTGGCCGCGAGGAAACCTGGCGCTGGACCTCGCCGTTGCTGCCAGTGGACGTGGCAGGCACCGGTGATGTGCTGATGTCGCTGGTGGTGTCGTTCCTGCTGCGCGGCGAATCGATGCAGCAAGCTATCTCGCGCGCGATTGCCGGCACCCATGCGGCGCTGGAGGCGACCCTCGACAACGGCTTCGAAGAGTTCGACGTGATTGCTGCAGCGCCGGCGGCGCTGGCCGAAGGAACGCGCTTCCGCGCCGAACGCGTGGCATGAGCGGCCTGGACCCACGCACGCCGCGCACGGTCGGCATCATCGGCAGTGCCGGCGCCTACGGGCGCTGGCTGACCCGCTTCTTCCAGCAGCACATGCAGCTGCAGGTGATCGGCCACGATCCGGCCGATCCGGACTCGCATACGCCGGAACAGCTGCT
This sequence comes from Stenotrophomonas sp. YJH_SMC_33, assembly GCF_059372295.1. Taxonomy (NCBI): domain Bacteria; kingdom Pseudomonadati; phylum Pseudomonadota; class Gammaproteobacteria; order Lysobacterales; family Lysobacteraceae; genus Stenotrophomonas; species Stenotrophomonas sp. YJH_SMC_33. Next base: position 74,008 of record NZ_JCAFVJ010000010.1, on the reverse strand, counting down.
GGCGCAGGCTGACGTGTTGGTGTTCTCGGCACCGATCCGGCATACGCCGGCTCTGATTGCCGCGTACGTGCAGCAGTCGGCCGGCCGCGAGCAGGACCGGCTGTGGCTGGACGTGACCTCGGTAAAAGAAGCGCCGGTGCAGGCGATGTTGGCCTCTCAAGCCGAAGTGGTCGGCCTGCACCCGATGACCGCGCCGCCCAAGGCGCCGACCCTGAAGGGCCGGGTGATGGTGGTCTGCGAAGCGCGGCTGCGGCACTGGCAACCGTGGGTTGATACGCTGTGCACGGCGTTGCAGGCTGAGTGCGTGCGCGCCACGCCGCAGCATCACGACCAGATGATGGCGCTGGTGCAGGCGATGGTGCATGCCACCCACCTAGCCCAGGCCGGCGTGCTGCGCCAGTACCAGCCGCAGCTGGGCGACCTGGCCGCGATGATGCCGTACCGGTCGGCATCGTTCGAACTGGATACGGCGATCATCTCGCGCATCCTGTCGCTGAACCCCGCGATCTACGAGGACATCCAGTTCGGCAACCCGTACGTGGCGCCGATGCTGGAGCGCTTGGTCGGCCAGCTGCAGGCCCTGCAGGCCCAGGTCGGGCAGGGCGACGACACTGCACGCAGTGCATTCCGTGAGCAGCTGTTGTTGGCCAATCGCAATGCCTTCGGCGAGCAGGAACTGGCTGACGGCAACTACACGTTCGAACGCGTGGGTTACCTGTTGGCGGACCTCACCGAGCGCAACGCGCTGTCGGTGCATTTGCCGGAGGACCGGCCGGGCTCGCTGCGTGAACTGTTGAACGTGTTCGAGCAGCACCGCATCAGCCTGGCCTCGATCCATTCCTCACGCACGCCCGGGGGCGAGGTGCATTTCCGTATCGGATTCGTGGCCGGCAGTGATCCGACGGCGATCCGTCGGGCAGCGGCCGAGGTGGACGCCAGCGGCATCGGACGGGTGCTGGGCTGAGCACATTCATCCACAGGTGGTGTGGATGGTTTCTGAGCAAAGGTGTGGATAACCGCGCGCAGCCCTTGGCAGCCAAGGCTGTCAAGATGCCTGGTGAAAAATTGGCCATGCTTTTTTTGTAGCGTCGAGCCATGCTCGACCGCCTTTGGCAAAAAGCATGTCGACCAAGGTCGACACCCACCAGAGCGGGGCGGAATGAAATCCGGTAGCGCCGGGCATGCCTGGCGAGCCTCAGATCGTCAGCCTCAGCTCACCGCCGCTTGTTGTGAATTCGCGGCCATTGCGCACCAGCTGGCGCCCGTCATCCAGCTCATAGCGTGGCGTAGCTTCGGAGTGGTGCCCGCTGCCACTCGCTTCGGGCTTGAACTCGATGATGATGTGGCTTTCGCCGTTGCTGTCGACGGCGGGGAACTGACGGAACGACATCGTGCACCTCCTTCAGCGGATGCTGCTGTTGCGCGGCCAGCTTGGCCGCGCCGATGTTAGCCGGATGTCATCAATCGATGAACTGCAGGCGTGCCAGTTCAGCGTACAGTCCGTCTTCGGCCAGCAGCTGTGCATGCGTGCCCTCGGCGACGATGCGGCCCTGGTCCATCACCACGATGCGGTCGGCCTTGAGCACGGTGGCCAGGCGGTGGGCGATGACCAGCGTGGTGCGACCCGCCATCAACCGTTCCAATGCCTGCTGCACGCTGTGTTCGCTCTGTGCATCCAGCGCGCTGGTGGCTTCATCCAGCAGCAGGATCGGCGCATCCTTCAGCAGCGCGCGGGCAATCGCCACACGCTGCTGCTGGCCACCGGAAAGGCGGGCACCGCGCTCACCCAGCTCGCTGTCATAGCCCTGCGGCAACGCGCGCAGGAAAGCATCGGCCTCGGCGGCACGCGCGGCATCCTCGACTTCCGCATCGCTGGCCTGCAGGCGGCCATAGCGGATGTTGTCGCGTGCACTGGCCGCGAACAGCGTCGGCTGCTGCGGCACCAGCGCCAGCTGCGCGCGCAGCTCGGCCGGGTCGACCTGGCGCACGTCGATGCCGTCCACGTCAATGTGGCCGCTGGCTGGGTCATGGAAGCGCAGCAGCATCGAAAGCACCGTGCTCTTGCCCGCCCCTGACGGACCCACCAGCGCTACGGTCTCGCCGGGGCGCACATGCAGGTTGAAGTGGTCCAGTGCGGCCTGGTCTGGTCGCTGCGGGTAGTGGAACACCACGTCGTCGAATCGTATCTCGCCACGCAGCGGTTGCGGCAACGCGTGCGGCTGGGCCGGCGCGCGGATCTCGATGTCTTCCTGCAGCAGCTCGCCGATGCGGCCCATGCCGCCGGCCGCGCGCTGCAGCTCATTCCATACTTCGGCCAGCGCGCCCACCGAACCGCCGCCGATCAATGCATACAGCACGAACTGACCCAGCGTGCCGGCGCTGAGGCGGCCGTCGATGACGTCGTGCGCGCCCAGCCACAACACGCCGACGATGGCGCCGAACACGAGCAGGATGGCGCTGGCGGTGACCAGCGACTGCGCGCCGATGCGGCGCCGAGCGGCACCGATGGCATCACCGAGTGCCTTGTCAAAGCGTCCGCGTTCATAGGGTTCGCGCGCATGTGCCTGTACCGTGCGCACCGCTCCCAGCGTCTCACTGGCCAGGCTGTTGGCGTCGGCGATGCGGTCCTGGCTGTTGCGTGCGACGGTGCGCAGCTTGCGTGCGCCGATGATGATGGGCAGCACCGCCAGTGGGATGCCAAGCAGCGACCACGCCGCCAGCCGGGGACTGGTCACAAACAGCATCGCCAGGCTGCCGATGACCGTGACCGTGCTGCGCAGAGCCACCGACATGGTCGAGCCGACCACGCTGCGCAGCAGTTCGGTGTCTGCGGTCAGGCGCGAAACCAGCTCTCCGCTGCGGCTGCGGTCGTGGAAGCCGGCGCCCAGCTGGATCAGGTGGGCATACAGCTGGCTGCGCAGGTCGGCCACGACTTTCTCGCCAAGCAGCGACACGAAGTAGAAGCGCGCGGCCGTGCCCAACGCCATCACTACCGCCACCAGCATCAGCAGGGCGAACGCACGGTTGATCTGGCCGCCGCTGCTGAAACCATGATCGATCATCTGCTTCACCGCCGGAGGCAGGCTCAGCGTGGCGGCCGAAGACACCGCCAGGGCCAGCAGCCAGGCGGTGAACAGCCCGCTGTGGCGGCGTACGAATGGCCACAGCGTGCGCAGGCTGCCGAGGCGCCGCAGCGGCGGGGTCGAAGCGGGGGCGTCGTCCTTGTCAGTCATCCTGGTCGTCTTCTATGCGGATACGGTCACGGGTGGCGTCGCGCAGGCGGATTTTCAATGCGTCGACCTGATCGGCAGGCAGTTCGATCCGCAGGCACACACCGTTGGCATCGAACTGTTCATCGCGCTTTTCCGCGCTGAAGGCGGGCAGGGTGGCGTGCAGGGTGCCGAGGTCCTCAAAGCCAGCCAGCAGCTGCAACCGGGCCAGCGCCACCAGCGGCAGGCGCGGGGCGGTGCGCAGGCACTCGGCGGCGGCGCCACCGTAGGCGCGTACAAGGCCACCGGCGCCGAGCTTGATACCGCCGAACCAGCGCGTCACCACCACCATCACCCGGTCGAAGCCCTGCCCGTCGATCGCCGCAAGGATCGGACGTCCAGCCGTGCCGGCCGGCTCGCCATCGTCGCTGGAACGATAGTCCTGGCCGTGCCGGTAGGCCCAGCAGTTGTGGGTGGCATCGGTCACCGCGACCTGCTGCAGGAACGCCATGGCCGCTGCGGCGCCGTCGATGGGCGCGGCCTGGGCGATGAAACGGCTGTGTTTGACTTCCAGCGTGTGGCTGACCGGCTGGGCGAGGGTATCGAGCATTCCCGTCATTCTACGGGGTTGCCGGGTGTTCCCGTCCGCTTCAATCGTCCAGCAGCGGCCGCAGGTCGCGCGGCAGGCGCGCTTCCGGGTACTGCTGCATGTAGCGCTCCAGGCTGGCACGGGCCAGATCGCGCTGGCCGTCGTCGCGTCGTGTGCGGATTTTCTGCAGCCACTGCCGGCGCGGCAGTCGTGCGTCGGCGTCCACTTCGGCCTGCACGGCATCCGCGCTCAGGCGCGCATCGCTGCCGCGGCGCATGATGCCCGGTGCGGAACGGCTGGGAGCCTCACGCTTCATCGAGGTGATCTCCACCCGATCCAGCGCCTGCGCCCGCTCGACCTCTGCTGCATTGGCGGCCGGTGCGCTGGCCGCGCGTGCTTTCAGTGCCCCGGACGCTGCCGGCGCGAGGGCCGGTGCCGGTGTGGGTGCCGAGTAGGCGGCCGGTGCCGGTGGCGCAGGTGGCGCAGGCGGCGCCGCTGCCGGTGCGGGCGGGAGGGCCGCAAAGGAGACATCGGCGGCCGCATCCGCAGCCATCGATCGTGCTGCCTGGGCCGACGCTTCATCGGGTTCGGCCGGAACGGGCTTGGACGTCCGCGCGATGGCCGGTGCCGGGGCGGCGGCAACGGGGGCCGCCTCGGGTGCTGCGGGCGCAATAGCAGGATCCGCTGCCACCACCGCGCTGTCGGCTGCGCGGTTGCCAGCGGCCTGATCGGCAGCCGCGCTGTCTTCTGCCGCAGCCGGTGCCGCAGCCACGGCCGCCTCACCGGCCGGAATCGGCGGCGGTTCCGGACGCAGCTGCCAGGCGATGCCGATGGCGAACACCATCGAGGCGGCGATGCCGAACACGGCCGGCCAACGCGGGCGTGTGCGCTGCGTGCGCGGCGCCTCCGGAGAGGCCACTGCATCGGCAGGCGGAGCATCCACGGCGGCGCGGGCCGCGGCCAGAATGGCGGTGTCCAGTGCGGCCGGCGGTGCCTGTTCGGCGCGACGGCCGAGCAGCCGGGACAGCTCGCGTTCTTCCGGCGTCAGTGGTTCGTCTCGGTTCATGCGTTCAATCCCGCACGCAGCTTGTCCATCGCATAGCGCAGCCGCGATTTCACGGTTTCCCGGCCTACGCCGGTGATCTGGCCGATCTCCTCCAGGCTCAGTTCCTGATCCAGCCGCAGCTGCAGCACTTCGCGCTGCTCCGGCGGCAGTTGTTCCATCGCCAGCTGGATGCGGCGACGTTGCTCGAATTCGGATAGCTCGCCCTCCGGGGTCTGCCCATCCTCGATCGCGGCCAGGCGCAGATCGGCGTCGGCCGGCGCGGCGGGGCGATGACGGGCGGCACGCCAATGGTCATTCAGGCGGTTGTGGGCGATGCGGAACAGCCAGGTGCTGAACGCGGCCTCGGGCTGCCAGCCGGCGCGGGCGCTGATCACCCGCTGCCAGACGTCCTGGAAGATCTCCTCGGCCAGCGCGTTGTCGCGCAGTTGCCGCAGCAGGAAGCCGAACAGGCGCTTGCGGTGGCGCGCATACAGGCTTTCGAAGGCGCGCAGGTCGCCACCGGCCCAGGCCAGCATCAAGGCTTCATCGGTTGGCAGTGCGCTGGCTTCCACGGCGTACAGGGTAAGGCCTGCGGGCGATGGCGCATAGCCGGTGGCGGGGGCGGGCAGGGCGAGGGTCATGGCTGGGATGGGGCTACGGACAGCAGGAAAAACGTACGGGTGCACGATTCGGGGTTTACGGGCTTCCATTGCCCCCCGGGTGGCGCGCTATGCTCGGCGGCTCAGGGGAGGCGACGCACAGACGGCGCCAAGAGATTGTCATTTGTCCACGCATGCTGAACCGGCGGAAGAGTCACCACACGAGGCCGTGCTGAGCACGGCGCTGGTGCGCGCGTTGCATGCGCTTTTGCCGGAAACGGCCGTGGTTCGCGTTGGCTGGGACGACCCGCAGCTCGGTCGTGGCCAGGGCGGCTGGCCGTCGCCAGCAGTTGCCGGCCAGGTGGCCGCGGAGCCGGGAATCGGCGAGGGTCAGCATGGCTGGGAATACGACGGTGCGCGGTTGCTGTTGTCGGTAGCCGGGGCGGCGCCTTCGCCTGCATGGTGGGGGGTTGCCCGGCAGGCGATGGAACTGGCGCTGCAGCGCGGCCGCCAAGCCGGCCAGATCAAGGCACTGGAAGAGGCCGAGCGGCTGCAGCAGGCCCTGTTCCAGATTGCCGATCTGGCCGGTGCCGATCTGGAAATGCCCGAGATGCTGCGCCACGTGCATGGCGTGCTCGGCACGCTGATGTATGCCGAGAACTGCTACATCGTGGAATACGACGATGTGCGCGACCAGATCCGGTTCCTGTACTTTGCCGATCAGGTCGATGACTTCGTCGCCGATCCCACGCAGAGCCATGACGCCAGCGAGATGTCGCGCAGCCTGACCGTGGCGCTGCTGCGCCATGGCAAGCCGCTCAGTGGCCCTTCGCGCAAACTGCTGGCGCAGGTGATGGAACAGGAGCATGACCCGCAGCGCGGTCCCGAAAGCCTGGACTGGCTGGGCGTGCCGATGCTGCGCGACGGCCGCGTCTGCGGGGCCATCGTGGTTCAGAGCTATGAACAGGCCGCCCGCTACGGCGAGGCCGAGCGCGCACTGCTGGGCTTCGTCGCCCAGCACGTGCAGACCGCGATGGATCGGCGCCAGGCGCAGGTCCGGTTGGAACAGCAGGTGGCGCGGCGCACCCAGGAACTGCAGCGGGCCAACCACAGCCTGCAGGACGAGGTAGCCGAGCGTCGTCGTGCCGAACAGCTGCAGACCGCCCTTTACAACATCGCCGAAATGGCGATGTCGGCCGACAGCCTGGCTCAGTTCTACGGGCAGGTGCACGGCGTGGTCGGGCGCCTGCTCGACGCGCGCAATTTCTACATCGCCCTGGTCAACCCGGCCGGCAACGGCCTGGATTTCGTGTATTCGGTGGACGAGCACAATGCCAGCCGCGCGCCACGGCCCTTCAGCCGGGGCCTGACCGAATACGTGGTGCGCAACCGGCGCCCGCTGCTGGCCTCGCGCGCGCAGATCGATGCGCTGCTGGCCAGTGGCGAGGTGCGTGAATCCGGTGCACGTTCGCACTGCTGGCTGGGCGTGCCGCTGCTGCGCGACGACGAAGTGGTCGGCGCGATCGTGGTGCAGAGCTACAGCGAAAACAGCACGTTCAGCGTTCACGACCAGCGCCTGCTGACCTTCGTCGCCCAGAACATCGGTACCGGCCTGGCCCGTCAACGCGACCAGCAGCGGCTGCGTTCGGCGCATGCCGAACTGGAAAAGCGCGTGGAAGAACGTACCCGCGAGCTGGCCGAGGTCAACGAAAAGCTGCTCGGGCAGATCGGCGAGCGGCTGCGGGCCGAGCAGCGGCTCACCCATCAGGCCATGCACGATGCGCTGACCGGCCTGCCCAATCGCCTGCACCTGCTGGATCGACTGCAGGATGCGCTGGTGCTGGCCAGGCGTGAGGGTGGCCCGGTGTTCGCCGTACTGTTCCTCGATCTGGATCGCTTCAAGCTGGTCAACGACAGCATCGGGCATGCCGCCGGCGATCGCATGCTGGAGGAAGTGGCCAAGCGCATCGTATCGATGGCCGGCGCCGACGACGTGGTGGCACGGCTGGGCGGTGATGAATTCGCGGTGCTGCTGCAATGCCCGCAAGGTCTGGCCCAGGCACTGGATTTCGGCCAGCGGCTGCTGCTGGCGTTGCAGGAATCGATGTGGATCGCCGGGCGCGAACTGTTTCCGTCCGGCAGCCTGGGCATTGCCCTGTGGAATCCGCGCTACCGCACCGGAGAAGAGCTGCTGCGCGATGCGGATGCGGCCATGTACCGGGCCAAGGCGCAGGGCCATGACCGCTGTGCGATTTTCGACGAGGACATGCGCGAAGAAGCCATGCGCAGCCTGGACCTGGAAGCCGACCTGCGCCGTGCGATCAACAACCGCGATTTCGTACCGTTCTACCAGCCGATCGTGCGCTTGTCCGACGGTGAAGTGGTCGGCCACGAGGCGCTGCTGCGCTGGCAGCATGAGCGCCGTGGCCTGCTGCTGCCCGGCGCGTTCCTGGAGCTGGGCGAGGAAAGCGGCCTGATCGAGCAGGTCGACTGGCTGATCTACGAACAGGTGATCATTGGCCTCGCCGAAGGCGGGCACAGCTATGTATCGGTCAACGTATCACCGCGGCATTTCCGCTCTGCAGAGTTCAGCGGCCGCCTGTTCGGCCTGCTGGACGCATACGGGGCCGATCCGCAGCGGCTGCGGCTGGAAATAACCGAGGTGGCGCTGCTGGATGATGCCCCGCACACCCTGCGCATCCTGCAGGGGCTGCGCGAGCGCGGCATCCAGGTGCAGCTGGACGATTTCGGTACGGGCTTCTCCGCGCTGTCCTACCTGCACCGTTTCCCGATCAGCACGTTGAAGATCGACCAGAGTTTCATCGCTGGCCTGCATGGGCCGGAAGTGCAGAGCACGCGCGCGCTGGTCGAGGGCGTGCTGTCGCTGGCGCGCACGCTGGGCATCGAAACCATCGGCGAAGGAATCGAGACCGAGGCGCAGCGGCAGACCCTGCGCGAACTGGGTTGCGACTACGGCCAGGGCTACCTGTTGGGGCGGCCCGCCCCGTGGTCGCACGCGGCGGCCTGAGCCCACCGCGTGCGGCTGCATCAACGCAGGGCAGCGCGACGCTTCTCGTCGATCCACTTCGAGGCCTGGGCCGGCTGGTAGTTCTGCATCCACTCCAGCATCGCTTCGATGTCCGAGCCGTACCACAGGTCCTGGCGCTGGTCCGGGTGCAGGAAGCGCTCTTCCACCATGCGATCGATCATGCCGATCAGCGGGGCGTAGAAACCTTCCACATCGAGGAAGGCGCACGGCTTGTTGCCGATGCCCAGCTGGCGCCAGGTCAGCATTTCAAAGATCTCTTCCATGGTGCCGAAGCCGCCGGGCAGGGCGACGAAGCCGTCAGCAAGATCGAACATGCGCGACTTGCGCTCATGCATCGAACCGACGATCTCCAGTTCGGTCAGGCCGCGGTGGGCCACTTCCCAGTCGGCCAGCTGGCGCGGGATCACGCCGGTCACCTCGCCGCCAGCGGCGAGCACGGCATTGGCCACGGTTCCCATCAGGCCGACGTTGCCGCCGCCATACACCAGGCGCAGGCCGTCGCGGGCAATGCGGTCGCCCAGGGCAATGGCGCGTTCGGTGTAGGCCGGCTTGCTGCCAGCGTTGGAACCACAGTACACACAGATCGATTTCATGGATCTTCCTGTCTCTTGGCCGGAAACGAAAACGCCCCGTCGCCAACCGCAGGGCGGTCGGGGACGGGGTGTCCTTGGATTATGAGCCCTTCTGTAGAGCCGAGCCATGCTCGGCTGCTCTTCGTTCAGATCGCGGCAAAGGCCGAGTCGAGCATGGCTCGACTCTACAAACGCCAAGCAGGCTTACGCGGCAGCGGCCTGTTCGCGGCGCGGGCCTTCACGCAGGGCACGGCCGACCATCCCCACCAGCAGGTCCAGCTCCTCGCTGTCCATGCCGAAGTGCGGGGTGAAGCGCAGCGAGTTCTCGCCACCGTGGATCACGTTGATGCCGTGCTGGCGCAGCCATTCTTCGGTGGAATTGGCGCCGTAGCACTTGAACTGCGGCGCCAGCTCGCAGGAGAACAGCAGGCCGGTACCCTGCACCTTGGTGATCAGGCCGCCCAGCTCGTTCTTCAGCTGCTCCAGCTTGCGTACGGCTTCGGCGCCACGTTCGGCGATGTTGGCGCGCACCTGTGGGGTCAGCTGGGCCAGCGTGGCGCAGGCCACGTCCAGCGCACGCGGGTTGCTGGTCATGGTGTTGCCGTAGATGCCCTTGCGGTACAGCTGCGCGGCATGCTCGGTCACCGCCAGCACCGACAGCGGGTACTGCGCGGCGTTCAGCGCCTTCGAATAGGTTTCCATGTCCGGCGGGTCCAAGCCTTCGAAGCCCGGGTAATCGACCACCGAGAGCACGCCATGCGCGCGCAGGCCGGCCTGGATCGAGTCGAGCAGCAGCAGGCTGCCATGCGCACGGGTCAGTTCGCGGGCCACGGCATAGAACGACGGCGGCACCGAGCGGCCCGGGTCGCCTTCGCCCATCACCGGCTCCAGGAACACCGCCTCGATGAACCACTGGTTGCGTGCGGCGTCCTCGAACACCTTGCGCAGGCCGGCCTCATCGTACGGCGCCACGGTGATCACCGAATCCTCGCCACGGTAGCTGGCCAGGTGCTGCATGTAGCTCTTGCGGCTGGAATCGGAATACAGGGCAGGGCGGTCGGTACGGCCATGGAAGCTGCCCTTGACCACCACGCGCTTGATCGCAGCGCCAGCGTGGCGCGCACCCGGGTCGGTCTGCAGCTTGGCGTTGACGTCGGCGATGCGCGCGGCCAGGCCGACCGCTTCGGAGCCGGAATTCAGGCACATGAAACGGGCGAATGGGCAGCCGCCACGGCGATGGCCGATCTCGGCGCGCAGGGCGGTGATGAAGCGCTGCTGCGACAGGCTGGGGGTCATGATGTTGGCCATCACCTGCGGGCGGGCCATTGCCTCCAACACGGCGTCCGGGGTGTGCCCGAAGCCGAGCATGCCGTAGCCGCCAGCGTCGTACAGCACGGCGCCCTTCAGGGTGACCACCCACGGGCCGCGCGCAGCCAGTGCCACGTACGGGGTCACCGCGTCATCGGCGTAGAAGTTGACGAAACCATCCTGCATCGCGTCGATCTGCGCCTGTTCGTCCTGCGCCAGCAGCGGCCCCAGGTCGGCCTGCACGCGCGCGAATTCCTCGGCGGCGGCGTCCACCGCGGCGATCAGCTGCGGGTGGTTGGCGGACAGGGCGGTCAGCGTGGCGTCGTCCAGGCCGGAGGTGAGGCGGGTGCCGGGCTGGGCGCGCAGGGGGGCGAGGCGTTCGATGAAGCTCATTGCAGATCTCCTGAAACGATGGGTCGCACGGGCCTTCAAATGCAAAACGCGCGTCATCACGCGCGCTTGGGGGCAGGCTCGTGCAGCGGACTTCCAACTCGATGCTAGCACTTGTTTTTTTGCGCGATAACCCCGCAGAAACCTGCTGCATAGCAGCATTTTGCGCGACGTTCGCCGCGAAGCGCGCCGGCTCGCAGACGCTGGACGTACAATGCGCGCCATTGTCGACCTGTTGCCGCCCACTGCCTTGAAGAAGTCCGATTTCCACTACGACCTGCCGGCTGAACTGATCGCGCAGGCTCCCTTGGCCGAACGTTCCGCCAGCCGCCTGATGCTGGTGCCGGCCGCACCTGCGCCCTTCACCGATCTGCAGGTGCGCGACCTGCCGTCCCTGCTGCAGCCGGGCGACCTGCTGGTGTTCAACGACACCCGCGTGATCCCGGCGCGCCTGTTCGGGCAGAAGGCCAGCGGCGGCCGCGTGGAGATCCTGATCGAGCGCCTGCTCGGTGGCCAGCAGGCCCGTGCCCAGGTCGGCGCCAGCAAGTCGCCGAAGGCCGGCAGCCGCATTGCGCTGGATGCCGGTGGGGAGGCCGAGGTGCTGGGTCGCGACGGCGAGTTCTACGTGCTGCAGTTCCACGTGCCTGAGTCGCTGGAGCAGTGGCTGCTGCACGCCGGCCGCCTGCCGCTGCCGCCGTACATCCAGCGTGAGCCGGGCGTGGACGATCGCGAGCGCTACCAGACCGTGTTCGCGCGCGAAGTGGGCGCGGTGGCGGCACCGACCGCCGGCCTGCATTTCGACGAACCGCTGCTGGCCGCGCTGAAGGAGAAGGGCGTGGACTTCGGCCACGTCACCCTGCACGTGGGGGCGGGCACCTTCCAGCCGGTGCGCGCCGATGACCTGAAGGACCACGTGATGCACCGCGAGTGGCTGAACGTCGGCGCCGAACTGGTGCAGCAGGTGCGGCGCACGCGCGCCGCCGGCGGCCGGGTGATCGGCGTCGGCACCACCGTGGTGCGCGCGCTGGAAAGTGCGATGCGCGATGGCGAGCTGCTGCCGTTTGCCGGTGAAACGCAGATCTTCATCACCCCGGGCTACCGCATCCGCAGCGTCGACGCGATGGTGACCAACTTCCACCTGCCGGAAAGCACCCTGCTGATGATGATTTCCGCGTTTGCCGGCAAGGAGCGGGTGTTCGAGGCCTACCGGCACGCGATCGAGCAGCGCTACCGCTTCTTCAGCTACGGCGACGCGATGCTGCTGTTCCCGCAGGCGGGGGTAGGGCGCTGACCTCTGCCTGCTTGTGGTGGGTGCGCACCGTTGGTGCGCACTTGCAGGTGCCTGGAGACCAGGAAAGCCACGCATGGCGTGGCTCTACTGCCCAGGTAGATCCACACCATGCGTGATGAATCCGGTAGCCCTGGCCATCCCGGGCAAACCGCTCCGCCGGGCATGGCCCGGCGCTACCGGAGCAGGGAGGGCGGTTTTGGGAGACAATGGGCAACTATTTGCCCGAATGACCGCTCCATGTCCCGATTGCAGTTCCAGCTCCAGACCCGCGACGGCCGTGCCCGCCGTGGCCGCCTGACCTTCCCGCGTGGCACGGTGGAAACGCCGGCCTTCATGCCGGTGGGGACCTATGGCTCGGTCAAGGGCATCCTGCCGGACCAGGTGCGGGCGCTGGGCGCCGAGATCATCCTCGGCAACACCTTCCACCTGTACCTGCGCCCGGGCCTGGACATCATCGCCGACCACGGCGGCCTGCATGGCTTCTGCCGCTGGGATGGCCCGATCCTGACCGATTCGGGTGGCTTCCAGGTGTTCTCGCTGGCCCACCGCCGCAAGATCACCGAGCAGGGCGTGACCTTCGCCTCGCCCACCGATGGTGCCCGCGTGTTCCTGGGCCCGGAAGAGAGCATGAAGATCCAGAAGGTGCTCGATTCGGACGTGGTGATGATCTTCGACGAGTGCACCCCTTATCCGGCCACCGAGGATGTGGCGCGCCGCTCGATGGAGCTGAGCCTGCGCTGGGCCCAGCGCAGCCGCAACGCGCATGACGAGCTCGGCAACGACGCGGCCCTGTTCGGCATCGTCCAAGGGGGCGTGCACACCGATCTGCGCAGCCGTTCGGCCGAGGCCCTGCAGGCGATCGGCTTCGACGGCTATGCCATCGGCGGCCTGGCCGTGGGCGAGCCGGAGCACGAGCGCAACGCCATGCTCGACCACCTGGACCCGGAGCTGCCAAGCGACCGTCCGCGCTATCTGATGGGTGTGGGCCGGCCGGAGGACCTGGTCGAGGGTGTCGCACGTGGCGTGGACATGTTCGACTGCGTGATGCCGACCCGCAATGCGCGCAACGGCCATTATTTCACCTCGTTCGGCACCGTCCGCATCCGTAATTCCCAGTACGCGCGCGACATGGACCCGATCGAGCCGGGCTGCGGCTGCGTGGCCTGCACCGGTGGCTATACCCGTTCCTACCTGCGCCACCTGGACCGCTGCAACGAGATGCTGGCGCCGATGCTGGGCACCCTGCACAACCTGTTCTATTACGAAAAGCTCATGGCCGACATCCGTGCGGCCATCGAGGCGGGAACCTTCCTGGCCTTCCGTGAGTCTTTCTACGCGGCACGCGGGGCGGTGGCCCCGCCCCTCTAACCCGGACGCCCCCTGCCAAACGGTCCAAGGACGAACGCCCGGGGCCGTGGCATACTTCAAGGCTGACCCAGATCCGCGGTCGACACCCCCGGCCCTCAAGGGACGGGAGCGCCGCCCAACCAAAGGACCAACGATGAACCTGCTTGCTTTCCTGATTCCCGCCGCCCACGCCCAGGCCGCCGGCGGCCAACCGCAGGGCATGGGCCTGACCACGCTGCTGTTCCCGATCATCCTGATCGCCATCATGTACTTCCTGATGATCCGCCCGCAGATGAAGCGGCAGAAGGAGCACAAGGCCATGCTGGAGAAGATCAAGCGTGGCGATGAAGTGCTGACCAACGGCGGCATCGCCGGCATCGTCACCGACATCGGCGACAACTTCATCACCATTGAAGTGGCTGACAACGTGCGCATCCGCGTGCAGAAGGGCGCTGTCGGCAACGTGCTGCCGGCCGGTACCCTGAAGTCGGCCCAGTAAGCCACTCCCTTTCCGATGCACAACCGCGGCGCCGGGGATGGCGCCGCGCGGGACCCAAGCAATGCTCGAATTTCCACGCTGGAAGTACGTCGTCATCCTGATCGTACTGGCGCTCAGTGCGCTGTATGCGCTGCCCAACATCTACCAGAAGGACCCGGCCGTCCAGATCACCGCCAACCGTGGCGGGCAGATCGATGATGCGCTGCGCGACCGTGTGCTGGCCGACCTGAAGAAGGCCGGTATCACTCCCGTCGGCGCCGAGAAGGAAGGGGAAAGCCTGATCGTCCGCCTGCCGGACCTGAAGGCGCAGTCCGCCGCCAGCGACGCCCTGCGTGACACCGTCGGCGAGAACTACACCGTGGCCCTGAACCTGGCCTCGACCGTGCCGGACTGGTTGGCCAAACTCGGTGGCCGCCCGATGGTGCTCGGCCTGGACCTGCAGGGCGGCGTGCACTTCGTGCTGCAGGTTGACCAGAAGGCTGCCCTCGACAAGCGCCTGGATGCCTATACCGAAGACGTGCGCAGCACGCTGCGCGACGCCCGCATTCCGTACCAGTCGGTGGAACGCCGTGCCGACAACAGCATCGTGGCCAACCTGAGCCCGTCCGCCGGCGACGACGCCGCGCAGCGTGCGCGCGCCGCCCTCGTGAAGGCGCAGCCGACGCTGGGCTATGACGTCAGTGGCAACCGCATCACGGTCACCGTGCCGGAGACCGAGATCACCCAGATCGCCAATGGCGCCATCGAGCAGAACATCAACACCCTGCGCAACCGTGTGAACCAGTTGGGCGTGGCCGAACCGATCATCCAGCGGCAGGGTGCGGACCGCGTGGTCGTGCAGCTGCCGGGTGTGCAGGACACCGCCGAAGCCAAGCGCATGATCGGCGCCACCGCCACCCTGGAGTACCGCGCGGTGGTCGAGGGCAATGCGCAGGACGCCATCAATTCCGGCCGCATCCCGCCGGAGGCGAAGGTGTACCAGCGTCGTGACGGCCTGGGCCCGGTGCTGCTGAACAAGCGCGTGATCGTCACCGGTGACCAGATGGTCGGCGCGCAGGCGGTGACCGATCCGAACAGTGGCTCTCCGGCCGTCAGCGTGACGCTGAACAATGTCGGCGGCCAGCGCATGTTCGACTTCACCAGCGCCAACGTGAACAAGCCGATGGCGGTGGTCTACACCGAGCGCGTGCCGACCGTGACCGTCGTCGACGGCCAGGAAGTGCGTGGCTTCAAGGTCAACGAGGAAGTGATCTCGGTGGCCAACATCAATGGTGTGTTCGGCAAGAACTTCCAGACCACCGGCCTGCAGAAGAAGGAAGCCGAGGACCTGGCCAAGCTGCTGAAGTCGGGTTCGCTGGCTGCGCCGATGGACTTCGTCGAAGAGCGCGTGGTCGGCCCGAGCCTGGGCGCCGAGAACGTCAAGAACGGCATGCGCGCGGTCGTGTTCGCATTCCTGTTCACCCTGGTGTTCTTCAGCATCTACTACCGCATGTTCGGTGTGATCACCTCGGCGGCGATGCTGTTCAACCTGCTGATCGTGGTGGCGGTGATGTCGCTGTTCGGCGCGACCATGACCCTGCCGGGCTTCGCCGGCCTGGCGTTGTCGGTCGGCCTGTCGGTGGACGCCAACGTGCTGATCAACGAGCGTATCCGAGAAGAGCTGCGTGCCGGCGTGCCGGGCAAGACCGCGATCGTGACCGGTTACGAGCGTGCTTCGGGCACCATCCTCGACGCCAACCTGACCGGCCTGATCGTCGGTGTGGCGCTGTTTGCATTCGGTACCGGTCCGCTGAAGGGCTTCGCGCTGACCATGATCATCGGTATTTTCGCCTCCATGTTCACCGCGATCACCGTGTCGCGTGCGCTGGCGACGCTGATCTACGGCCGCCGCAAGAAGCTCCAGAACGTGGCCATCTGACGGGACGACACGCACATGAAACTGTTTCCGCTGCACATCCTCCCGAACGACACCAAGATCGACTTCATGCGCTGGCGCCATGTCGCCATGGCAGTCACCATCGTGGTGTTCCTGGCCTCGGTCGCCATCATCGGCATCAAGGGCTTCAACTACGCACTGGACTTCACCGGCGGCACCCTGATCGAAGCCCGCTTCGACAAGGCGGTGGACGTCGAGCAGGTCCGCACCAAGCTCGAGCAGAACGGCTTCGAAGGCGCGCAGGTGCAGAGCGTCGGTGGCAACACCGATCTGCTCATCCGCCTGGCGCCGCACGGCGAGCATGCGCCGGGCACCGGTGATGCCGCTGCCGAGGACAAGGCCACTGCCGCTGCCGTGGTGAAGGCACTGTCCACGGCTGACAACCAGGCCACCGTGCTGCGCAACGAGTTCGTCGGCCCGCAGATCGGCAAGGACCTGGCGATGAATGGCCTGTACGCCACCATCTTCATGCTGGCCGGCTTCCTGATCTACATCGCGGTGCGCTTCGAATGGAAGTTCGCGGTCACCGCCAGCATCGTGGCGATGTTCGACCTGATCGTGACGGTGGCTTACGTGTCCCTGCTGGGCCGTGAGTTCGACCTGACCGTGCTGGCCGGCCTGCTCTCGGTGATGGGCTTTGCGATCAACGACATCATCGTGGTCTTCGACCGCGTCCGCGAGAACTTCCGCAGCCTGCGCGTGGACTCGATGGAAGTGCTGAACCGCTCGATCAACCAGACGCTGTCGCGTACGGTGATCACCGCGGTGATGTTCTTCCTGTCCGCGCTGGCCCTGTACCTGTACGGTGGCAGCTCGATGGAAGGCCTGGCCGAGACGCACATGATCGGTGCAGTGATCGTGGTGCTGTCCTCGATCCTGGTGGCGGTGCCGATGCTGACGATCGGTTTCCTGCGCGTCAGCAAGCAGGACCTGCTGCCGAAGGCGAAGGACGTCGAGGCCCTGGCCCGTCGTCCGTAAGCGTCCCGCTGCACGCAACACGCAGAGAACCCCGCGCAAGCGGGGTTTTTTGTTGGCAGGGCTTGCAGCCCTGCACCTGCAGAGGCAACAGCAACAGCAACAGCAACAGCGGGCATTCCGTGGATTGGTGGGGCGGTGTCGGAGTGCGGGGGCGCCGCAAGTACGTCCCTGTAGGCTTGGCAGCCGCTTGCTCGTGCGCGCAGTCCTGCGCGCACGGCAAGACCGGGGTTGGGCGTCCTGCCCAACCCGCCCGAGGCATGCCTCGGGCCCATGCGGCTGACACCCCGCACTCCGACACCGCCCCGCCTCTGACAGATCCCCACGGCTGTGGGTAGGTGTCGACCTTGGTCGACACATTTGTCAGATATCGAAACAATTCTGGGGTCAGATCCGTTTTCCTTCGAAAAACGGATCTGACCCCAAGAGCTGTTCCGACAGATCGCGGAAGACTGTCAAAGGCGGGGTGGGTCCGGTTGCGGGGGTGTCCGCGGCATGGATGCGCGGCCAAGCCCCCATGGACGGGTTAACGGCGTCCCCCGCAACCGGACCCACCCCGGCATCCCTCAGTAGCCCGGCTTTTGACGTTGCTGTTGAGGTTGCCGGCCAGCGGCCGGCACTACCGCAGGTGCAGGGTGCAACCCTGCAAAGAAACCCCACCCTACGCCAGCGTCGGTTGTGCATTCGGCCCCCGCACACTACGATCCTGCGGTTCGCGCGCACAGGCGCGCGCCCGTATTCCTGCTGAGCGCCCCGTGCGCCGCATCTGCCAACCCGAGGTATCCATGGTCATCAAACCGCGTGTCCGCGGCTTCATCTGCGTCACTACCCACCCGACTGGCTGCGAAGCCGCGGTCAAGCAGCAGATCGACTACATCCGCGCGCGCCCGCCGATCCAGAACGGCCCCAAGCGCGTGCTGGTGATCGGCGCCTCCACCGGCTACGGCCTGGCCGCACGCATCACCGCCGCGTTCGGCAGTGGCGCGGCAACGCTGGGCATCTTCTTCGAACGCCCGGGCAGTGAATCCAAGCCGGGTACCGCCGGCTGGTACAACTCGGCCGCGTTCCACAAGTACGCCGACGAAGCCGGCCTGTATGCCAAGAGCATCAACGGCGATGCCTTCTCCGATGAGGTGAAGGCGAAAACCATCGAGATGATCAAGGCCGATCTCGGCCAGGTCGACCAGGTCGTGTACAGCCTGGCGGCGCCGCGCCGCAAGCACCCCAAGACCGGCGAGATCATCAGCTCCACGCTGAAGCCGATCGGCGAGCCGATCACCCTGCGTGGTCTGGATACCGACAAGGAAGTGATCACCGAGACCACTCTGCAGCCTGCCACGCAGGAAGAGATCGCCGGCACCGTTGCGGTGATGGGTGGCGAAGACTGGCAGATGTGGATCGACGCGCTGGCCGATGCCGGCGTGCTGGCCAACGGCTGCACCACCACGGCCTTCACCTACGTGGGCGAAGAGATCACCCAGGCGATTTACTGGAACGGCTCGATCGGCGCCGCCAAGAAGGACCTGGACACCAAGGTGCTGGGCCTGCGCGAGAAGCTGGCGAAAATCGGCGGCGACGCGCGCGTGTCGGTGCTGAAGGCCGTGGTGACCCAGGCCAGCTCGGCCATTCCGACCATGCCGCTGTACCTGTCGCTGCTGTTCAAGGTGATGAAGGAAAAGGGTACTCACGAAGGCTGCATCGAGCAGCTCGACGTGCTGTACGACATCCTTTACGGCGGCAGGGCCGATGGCACGGCGGTCGACCGCCTGCGCCACGATCTGGTCGATGGCGATGGCCACACCGTTGCGCTGGTCGACGAGGAAGGCCGCCTGCGTGCCGACTACAAGGAAATGGCGGCGGACGTGCAGGGCAAGGTGGTCGCGCTGTGGCCGCAGGTGACCAACGAGAACCTGTACGAAATCAGCGACCTGGCCGGTTACAAGGCCGACTTCCTGCGCCTGTTCGGTTTTGGCGTGGAGGGTGTCGACTACGAGGCCGACGTCAATCCGGACGTGAAGATCGACAACCTGGTCGACATGACCTGATCAACGAAAAGGCCGGCGAAAGCCGGCCTTCTCTTTGTGTAGAGCCGAGCCATGCTCGGCTGCTCTTCGCTTGAGTCCCGCAGCCGAGCATGGCTCGGCTCTACAGAGAGGCATCACCCAAACTCGAACCCCATCTCCGGCAACGCCGGGCCGACGAAATCGCCCTGCACGTAATCCACGCCGGCACTGAACAGCAGGGTCATCGAATTGGCGTCGCTGACGAACTCGGCGATGGTGCGTATACCGGCCTCCTGCGCGCGTGCGGTGATCTGGCTGATGCGATCGATGTTCTCGCGGGTGGCCGCCAGATCGCTGGTGAAACCGCGGTCCAGCTTGAGGAACTGCGGCTGGAAGTGGGCGAGCAGCTGGAACGAATCCAGTCCGGAACCGAACTGTTCCAGGCCGATGCGGCAGCCCAGGGGCGCCACTTCAGCAAGGAACTGCTGCGCACTGCGCAGGTGGGTGAACACCTTGGCTTCCGGCGCATGCAGCCACAGCCGTTCGCCGGGTAAACCCTGCGCCTGCAGCTCGCGGCGCAGGGTGGCGATCATCTGCGGGTCATCGAACGATTCCGGCGTGACCTTCACCAGCACCTGGGTGGCATGACCCGCACGCGCGCGTTCACCCAGCACCGCGATCGCCTGCGAGACCACCCAGCGGTTGATGTCGGCCAGCAGCCCGTGCTCTTCGGCGATGCCCAGGAACGCGGTCGGGCTCAGCAGTTCGCCATTGTGTTCCAGGCGCAGGTAGGCCTCGTAAAGCTCCAGTGGCTCGCCCTGCAGGTTCAGCACCGGCTGGTAGTGCAGCTGGAAGCCGTCGCCAGCCAGCGCCTCGCGGATGCGGGCGACCCAGCGCAGCACGCGCTCTTCCTCGACCCGGTCGGCGGCGGCCGGGTCGAAGATGCGGCAGGTGTTGCCCAGTTCGGCGGCGGCCTGCGTGCATTCGCTCGCGCGTGCCAGCACCTGGCCGATGCTGGCGATCTTCTCGCCCACCTGCACGCCACCGATGCTGACCGTTACCGTGGCCGAACGCGCGCCGATGCTGAAGACGTGTGCGGCGTAGGCTTCGCGGATGCGCTCGGCCAGCGCCACGGTCTGCGCGTAGGGCCCGGCCTGCAACACGGCGAAATTGTGTTCGCCGAAGCGGGCCAGTTGCGCGTCCGCGCCAACTACTTCGGCCAGCAGGCCGGCGAGGGCGCCGATCAGCGTATCGGCCGAGGCCAGGCCGATGTCCGGCAGCAGGCGCGCATAGTGGTCCGGCTCGATCAGCAGCAGTCCGAACTGGCCCTCGCTGCGCCCGGCCTGGGCCACTGCGCTTTCCAACTGCAGCATGAAGGTCGGTCGGTTGAGCAGGCCGGTCACCTGGTCACGCTGGCGCAGGTCCTCGACCTCGCGTGCCAACTCGGGATCGAACTCCATGCGGCGGCGGAGCACCACCTGCAGGCAGGATTCGCCCTCGTAGGTGGCGGCGGTGAATTCCATCGTCGCCGGGAACGCACTGCCATCCTGGTGGCGCGCGTCGAGCTGGTACTGCGGCGGCGGCGCTTCGCCGCGGCTGAGGCCCTTCAGCAGCTGCTTGAAGCCTTCCACGTGCTGCGCGGCAACCATGTCCAGCAGCGAGATGCCTTCGATATCGTCGAAATGCTCGTAACCGAACATCTCCAGGTAAGCGTCGTTGGCACGGATGTGCATGCCTTCATGCACGTAGGCGATGGGATCGCGCGAGGAGGCAATCAGCGCATCGCAGCGGCGCTCGGTCTCACGCATCTGCGCCTCGATGCGGCGCAGGCCACGCCGTGCCTGCAGGTCCACCCACTGGTCACGGACCACGGCCAGCAGGTGCTCGGAACGCTGGCGCAGGGCGAGGGCACGGATGCCATGGCTGCTGGCCTGTACCAGTTCGTCTTCGTCGATGCGCTCGGCCAGCAGTACCAGCGGGATGTCCTTGCCGCTGGCGGCAATATGCTGGGCCACCAGCGGCAGCGGAATGCCCTGCGAAGGCGAGGCCAGCACCAGGTCGATGGCCTGGCTGGCCAGCACCTGGGCCAGCTCGGCAGCATCCTGCGGGCGCCACGGACGCACCGCGATGCCGCTGTTGCGCAGGGTGCTGACGATGGCTTCGGCATTCTCGCCGCTGTCATCGACGATCAGCAGGCGGATGGTGATGTCGTTCGCGTTCTGCATGCACTGCTCCCCAATCTGCAAATCTAGATACACGATGCGCGCCGAACCGTCCATGCGCGCACCCCTTGCGCGCAACGAACGGCGATGTGGTTCACACCACGCCACCGGCCGCGTGGCCGCTGGCCCAGGCCCACTGGAAGTTGTAGCCGCCCAGCCAGCCGGTCACATCCAGCACCTCGCCGACGAAATGCAGGCCGGGTACGCGCTTGGATTCCATTGTCGAGGACGACACCTCGGCGGTATCCACGCCGCCCAGGGTGACTTCGGCGGTGCGATAGCCCTCGGTGCCGCTGGCCACCAGCGGGAACGCGCCCAGCAGCTGCGCGGCCTGGCGCAGCACCGGCTCGTCCAGCTGACGCACCGGGCGGTCCGGCAGCCAGTGCTCGCACAGGCGCTGCGCCAGCCGCTTGGGCATCACGTCGCCCAGCACGGTGCGCAGCTCGGCGGCGGGCCGCTCGCGCTTCATCTGGCGCAGCCACTCGCCCGCATCCTGGCCGGGCAACAAGTCCAGCTCCAGCGCATCGCCGGGCTGCCAGAACGACGAAATCTGCAGGATGGCCGGGCCGCTCACGCCGCGGTGGGTCAGCAGCATGAAGTTCTGGAAACTCTTTCCGTTGCAGCGCGCCTCGACCGGCAGTGCGACGCCGCTGAGGTCGGCCAGCCGCTCCTGGTGCTTGCCGCTCAGCGTCAGCGGGACCAGCCCGGCGCGGGTCGGCAGCACCTGGTGGCCGAACTGGCGGGCAATTTCGTAGCCGAAGCCGGTGGCGCCCATGCTCGGAATCGACAGGCCGCCGGTGGCAACCACCAGCGAGGCGCAATGGAACAGGCCCTGCGTGGTGTGCACGCGGAAACCATCGCTGCCGTGCTCGATGCGCTGCACGCTGCATTCGGTGCGGATCTGGGCACCGGCCGCCTGGCATTCGTCCACCAGCATCTTCACGATCTGCTTGGACGAGATGTCGCAGAACAGCTGGCCCAGTTCCTTTTCGTGATAGGCGATGCCGTGCTTGCTGACCAGCTCGATGAAGTGCCAGGGCGTGTAGCGCGCCAGCGCGGACTTGCAGAAGTGCGGGTTGGCCGACAGGAAGTTGGCCGGGGTGGTGCCGGTGTTGGTGAAATTGCAGCGGCCGCCGCCGGACATCAGGATCTTCTTGCCGACCTTGTTGGCATGGTCGATCACCTGCACCTGGCGACCGCGCTGGCCAGCCGTGATCGCGGTCATCAGCCCGGCCGCGCCGGCGCCGATGACCACCACGTCGCAGCGGATCGTGCTCATGCCTTGGCGCGCTTGCGCCAGTCCGGGATCACGTCAAGCTGCATCTGATCGTTGAGCAGCTGCACTTCACCGTCCTGGATCAGCACGCTCCAGCGCATCGCGCGCTGGATCTGCTGGCCCCACAGTTCTACGAAGGCACCGTCGAGGTCGACCACCGACAGGTTGTCGAAGCGCGCCAGACCCTTGCCCTGCTTGCCCCACCAGATCTCCGAGGCGTTGCCGCCGTAATTGATCACCTGCACTTGGCGGCTGCGGTTGCTGGCCTTGCGGATGCGCGATTCGTCCGGATGGCCCAGGTCGATCCACTGCAGGATGTCGCCGGTGTAGTCGTGTTCCCACAGGTCCGGCTCATCGTCGGTGCTCAGGCCGCGGCCGAACTCCAGGCGATCGCTGGCATTGAGAGCGAAGGCGAGCAGGCGCACCATCAATCGTTCGTCGGTCTCGGACGGGTGCTGGGCCAGGGTCAGGTTGTGGGTCGCGTAGTAGCCGCGATCCATGTCGCTGATCTGCAGTTCGGCCTTGCGGATGGTGGCGGTAAGAGCCATGGGGGATCCGTGGACTAAAGACGTCAATGATAGAGGTTTGCTCGAAGGGTGTCCGTTGCCGGGCTGTCTGCGCAGCGTCAACGGTGGCACTCTTGGCGCTCTTTCCCGTGGCCGGAATGGACGCCATGACCCTGCCCAGCCACCTGCAGCTGCCCCCCGGCCACTGGCCCAGCCTGCTCGATGGCCTGTGCGCGCGTTTCCCGCGCATCGGTCGCGCGCAATGGCAGGACCGCTTCGCCCGAGGCCGTGTGCAGGATGCGCAGGGCAGGGCACTGGCGCCGGACATGCCCTGGCAGGTGGGGCTGGAAATCCAGTACTTCCGCGAGGTTGCCGACGAGCCGGTGATTCCCTTCGCCGAGACCCTCCTGCATCTGGATGAGCACCTGCTGGTGGCCGACAAGCCGCACTTCCTGCCGGTAACGCCGGCCGGTGGGTATGTGCGCGAAACCCTGCTGTCGCGCCTGGTCGCCCGCACCGGCAACACGGATCTGGTACCACTGCACCGCCTGGACCGGCTCACGGCGGGGCTGGTGTTGTTTTCGACCCAGCCGGCGACACGCGATGCCTATCAGCGCTTGTTCCGCGAGCGCCGCATTGAAAAGACCTACGAGGCGCTGGCACCGGCGCTGCCTGGGCTGGCGTTCCCGCTGCTGCGGCACAGCCGGCTGGCGCCAGACGAGCCGTTCTTCCGCATGGCTGAAGTGCCGGGCGAGCCCAATGCGCGCAGCCGGGTCGAACTGGTCGAAGCCGAGGGGGCGATCTGGCGCTACCGGCTGCTGCCGGAAACCGGCCGCAAGCACCAGCTGCGGGTGCACATGGCGATGCTGGGTGCGCCCATCGTGGGCGACGACCTGTATCCGCAGCTCAGAGTGCGCCCGGAGGGGGCGGACGAGCCGCCCCTGCAGCTGCTGGCGCAGGGCTTGGCCTTCAATGATCCGTTGAGCGGGGAGCGACGGCGCTTCCGCAGCCAGCACCGCTTGGTGCTGCCGGGTCAGGGCGACTAGGCCCGTTCAGCGGGCCGGGCGCCGCGCCAGCCAGCGGTCCAGCTCGGCGGCGAACAGCTGCCGGTCGCGCTGGCCCAGTGGTGGCGGGCCGCCGGTCTGGACCCCGGCGCCGCGCAGTTCTTCCATGAAATTGCGCATCGACAGCCGCTCGGCCATGTTGTTCGGGGTGTACAGCTGACCGCGCGGGTTCAGCGCCACGGCCTTCTTCTCCAGCACCAGCGCGGCCAGCGGAATGTCCTGGGTGACGACCAGGTCTCCAGCGGCGACCCGTTCGACGATGGCGCTGTCGGCCACGTCCAGGCCTTGGGGGACCTGGATCGAGCGCAACCAGCGCGACGGCGGGGTGCGGATCCACTGGTTGGCAACCAGGGTCAGTTCGATCCCGACCCGTTCAGCGGCCCGGAACAGGATGTCGCGAATGACGGCGGGGCAGGCGTCCGCGTCCACCCAGATACGGGGGAGGGCCAGTTCAGCTTGGGTTTCAGCTTCAGTCATTTACCCAGTGTAGGGTAGGAAAATCCTGAATGGGGGCTCAGGGTTAGCCTCGACCGGCTGCCAACCCTTGCCACGTCTAGCGGGCGGGGCCAGCCCATGAACGCCCCGGCTATCGCTTTTTGCAGAAAACACGCGTATCGTTGGCCCCACTGTGTTTGCTAGGGTCACCGTGAATCGTGGCCTGGTGCAGTTGATCTCACGATCCGCTCATCGATCCGCTTTACCAACGCCTGCAACTCAGTCTCGGCCCCGATACCCGGTGGCTGCGATTTTTTCAACATGTGTTTCAGGAGTTAGTCAAATGTCTGATCGTCAGACCGGCACCGTCAAGTGGTTCAACGACGCCAAGGGCTTCGGCTTCATCACCCCGGAAAGCGGCCCGGACCTGTTCGTGCACTTCCGTGCCATCCAGGGCACCGGCTTCAAGACCCTGCAGGAAGGCCAGAAGGTTACCTTCATCGCCGTCCAGGGTCAGAAGGGTATGCAGGCTGACCAGGTGCAGGCGGTCTAATCCGTCTGCTGCCGTTTGGTAGCCAGAACGCCGGAAGCGAGAGCTTCCGGCGTTTTTTATTGCCCGTTGTTTTTTTGTAGAGTCGAGCCACGCTCGACTGCTCTCAAAGCCACTCGAGCATGGCTCGACTCTACAAAGGGCATGCACTGCGCGCGGTACGATGTGGGCCTCCCCAAGGATCATCCCCATGCGCATTGTCCATCACCTGGAAAACTCCCGTTCCCTGCGCGTGCTGTGGATGCTGGAGGAGCTGGGGCTGGACTACGAACTGCGCCGTTATCCCCGTGATCCGAAGACGCTGCTGGCACCGCCCGAGCTGCGCAGGGTGCATCCGCTCGGCAAGTCCCCCGTGCTGCAGGACGGTGAGCTGGTACTGGCCGAGTCCGGCGCGATCCTCGACTACCTCGCGGATCGCTATGACACCCAACGCCAGCTGTCGCCGTCCCCGACACCGGCCGATGGCGCCGAGCGCATCGCCTACCGTTACTGGCTGCACTACGCCGAAGGCTCAGCGATGCCGCCGCTGCTGTTGACCCTGGTGATGGGCCGCATCCGCAACGCGCCGATGCCGTTCTTCGCCCGCCCGATCGCGCGCAGCATCGCCGACAAGGCCGAACGCGGCTTCATTGGTCCGCAGCGGCGCCTGCACCTGGACTGGATGGAGCGCCGCCTGGCCGAAAGCCCCTGGTTCGCGGGTGAGCGGTTCAGCGCAGCCGACATCCAGATGAGCTTTCCGATCCAGGCTGCGGCCGCGCGCGGCGGTGGCCTCGACGACAAGCCGGCGCTGCGCGGCTTCCTCAAGCGCATTGGCGAGCGCCCGGCCTACCAGCGCGCCGAGGCCCACGGTGGACATCTGCAGGCGCTGAGCGGCAATTGAGGCCGTCGGCCGTCGCCCCCATCTTCTACACCATGGATAACGACAGCCCCCGTTTCGACAATCGCCTGCTGAATGCCCTGCCGGGTGACCCAGAGTCCGGCCCGCGCAGGCGTGAAGTGCTGGGCGCCGCCTGGTCGCCGGTGATGCCGACGCCCGTGGCGGCGCCCACGCTGTTGGCCTGGTCGCCGGAGGTGGCGGCGATGCTCGGCTTCGATGCCGATGAAGTGGAGAGCGATGGCTTCGCCGATGTGTTCGGTGGCAATGCGCTGTACCCCGGCATGCAGCCGTGGGCGGCCAATTATGGCGGGCATCAGTTCGGCCACTGGGCGGGGCAGCTGGGTGATGGCCGCGCGATCTCGCTGGGCGAACTGGTCGCGCCGGATGGCGGTCATTGGGAGCTGCAGCTGAAGGGTGCCGGCCCCACCCCGTATTCGCGGGGCGCCGATGGCCGCGCGGTGCTGCGCTCGTCCATCCGCGAATTCCTGTGCAGCGAGGCGATGCATCACCTGGGCGTGCCGACCACGCGCGCGTTGTCGCTGGTCGGCACCGGCGAAGACGTGGTGCGTGACATGTTCTACGACGGTCATCCCCGCGCCGAACCCGGCGCCATCGTGTGCCGTGTATCGCCGTCGTTCCTGCGCTTCGGCTCATTCGAACTGCCGGCCTCGCGTGGTGAAACTGGCTTGTTGCGGCAGCTGGTCCACGCGTGCATCGCCCGCGACTTTCCGGAGCTCGAAGGGCAGGGCGAGGCGCTGTACGGTGACTGGTTCGCGCAGATCGCGGTGCGCACTGCCGAGATGATCGCGCACTGGATGCGCGTCGGCTTCGTGCATGGCGTGATGAACACCGACAACCTGTCCGTGCTAGGCCTGACGCTGGATTACGGTCCCTATGGATGGGTCGAGGACTTCGATCCGGACTGGACGCCGAATACCACCGATGCCCAAGGCCGGCGCTATCGTTTCGGCACCCAACCGCAGGTGGCGTACTGGAACCTGAGCCGACTGACGCAGGCGTTGTCGCCATTGTTTGCCGATGTCGAACCGTTGCAAGCGGGACTGGCGGCGTACCAGTCCACGTTCGTTGCCTGCACCCGTCGCGATGCAGCGGCCAAGCTCGGCCTGGCAGCGGCGGATGATGAGGACCTGCAGCTCTACCTGCGCTGGCAGCAGCTGATGCAGGACGGCAGCATGGACATGACGCTGGCCTGGCGCGCGCTGATGCGCGTTGATCCAACGTCGCCCGATGTGGGCGTGCTTGACGCGGTGTACTACGACGAGGCGCGCCAGCAGTCGGTGCAGGCACCGCTGCAGCAGTGGTTGCAGGACTACGCGGCGCGACTGCGCGTGGATCCGCTGTCGGCCAGCGAGCGCACGGCGAAAATGGCCGCGGCCAATCCGCTGTACGTGCTGCGCAACTGGCTGGCCCAGGAGGCCATCGATCGCGCCGAGCAGGGCGACCTGGGCGGTGTTCACGCATTGCAGGACGTACTGCGTGACCCGTATACCGAACGCGCCGGGCTGGAGCACTTTGCCGGCAAGCGCCCGGCGTGGGCCGACAACCGCGCCGGCTGCTCGATGCTGTCCTGCAGTTCCTGAGGGTGGGTTTCGGCGGGGCTGCGCCCTGCACCTGCAGAGGCCACCGCGCAAGCAACGGCCAAAGCCAAAGCGGCTCTGGATTGCTGATGGTCTGGCGGGGCGGTGTGGGGCTGCAGGACACGCCGTAAACCCGTCCATGGGGGCTCGATGGCGCCATTCATGGCGCCAACGGTCCTGCAGCCCCACACCGCCCCACCTCCGACAGATTCCCGCTGCTGTGGGTAGGTGTCGACCTTGGTCGACACGGTCGATCCACGCCATGCGTGGATGCTTTTCGTTCAATTCTCGAAATATTCGATTTCGATGAAAGTTCATCCACGCATGGCGTGGATCTACGACAGATCGCAGGAATCTGTCGAAGGCGGGGTGGGTCCGGTTGCGGGGGCGTGAGCCGCATGGGCCCGAGGCATGCCTCGGGCGGGTTGGGCAGGACGCCCAACCCCGGTCTTGCCGTGTGCGCAGGAAAGCGCACACGAGCAAGCGGCTGCCAAGCCTAGACGGACGTACTTGCAGCGCCCCCCGCAACCGGACCCACCCCGCCATCCCTCGGAATGCGGCTTTTGTTTTCGCTTTTGCTTGCGCGGTGGCCTCTGCAGGTGCCGGGCGCAGCCCGGCCGAACACCCCAACAGGCAGCCGGCGCCCGGAACAGGTACCCTATGCCGCCATCAGATAGCCAACGTGACATGACCGACGCCCTCGTCGCTCCGCAGTGGGCCTCCCGCCTGCGCGACATCGCCGACTTCCCCAAGCCCGGCATCCTCTTCAAGGACATCATGCCGCTGCTCGCCCATGGCGAGGACTTCCGCGGTGCCATCACCGCGATGGCCGACCGTTGGCGCGACCAGAAGCTGGACGCGGTGATCGGTATCGAATCGCGTGGTTTCATCCTCGGTGCCGCCATGGCGCTGGAACTGGGCGTGGGCTTCGTGCCGGTGCGCAAGCCGGGCAAGCTGCCGGGCCAGGTGCTGCGCGAGGAATACACGCTCGAATACCGCAGCGACTGCATCGAAGTGCACGCCGATGCGCTGCCGGCCGGTGCCCGCGTAGCAATCATCGATGACGTGCTGGCCACCGGCGGTACGCTGGTCGCTGCCTTGTCGCTGGTGCGCCGCCTGGGTGTCGAGGTGGTGGGTGCCGGCGTGTTGGTCGAACTGGACGGACTCGGCGGCCGCGCACGCTGGGAAGCGGACCTGCCACTGCACACCGAACTGGTGTTCTGAGCGTGTCGCCGGGCGTGGCCCGGCGCTACACACGGCATGCCGGTAGCGCCGGGCCACGCCCGGCGACCACCCTGTTCCTTACATCATCCGCACGCGGAAACGACGGCCCTTGATCTTGCCGGCTTCCAGCCTGGCCACGGCCTTGTTGGCCTGCTCACGGGCGATCGCCACGTAGGAGCGGGTCGGGAAGATCGCGATCTTGCCGATGAACTTGGCTGACAGGCCGGCGTCGCCGGTCAGTGCGCCGAGGATGTCACCCGGGCGCAGCTTGTCGGTCTTGCCACCATCGATGCGCAGCGTACGCATCGCCGCCTGCGGCAGCTCGGCCGGGCGCGCCGTCGCCAGCGGCGTCTTCTGCCAATCCAGCGGTTGCCCCATCTGTGCTTCGATCGCTTCGGCGCGGGTCTTCTCGCGGCCGGCCACCAGGCTGATCGCCAGGCCACTGGCACCGGCACGGCCGGTACGGCCCACGCGGTGCTGGTAGCTCTCCACGTCGGTCGGCAGCTCGTAGTTGATCACCGCGGCCAGCTCTTCCACGTCCAGGCCACGTGCGGCCACGTCGCTGGCGACCAGCACGTTGCAGCTGCGGTTGGCCAGCAGCAGCAGCACTTCCTCGCGGTCGCGCTGCTCCATGTCGCCGTGCAGGGCCAGTGCCGAGAAGCCGAACTGCTGCAGCGAGTTCGCCACTTCGTCCACGTCCTTGCGGGTGTTGCAGAACACCACCGCCGATTCCGGCGTGTACTTCAGCAGCAGGCCGGCCAGCGCCTTCTGCCGGTGCGCCGGTTCCACTTCGCAGAACATATGGCGGATGGCCGGGGCCTGGTCAGCGCCTTCGACGGTCACTTCCACCGCGTCGCGCAGCAGGTCGCGTGCCATGGCACGGATGCTGTCGGGGAAGGTGGCCGAGAACAGCAGGCTCTGTCGATCCTTGTGGGTACGGCCGGCGATCTCGCGGATCGGTTCCTCGAAGCCCATGTCGAGCATGCGGTCGGCTTCGTCCAGCACCAGCGTGCGCACCGCGCCAAGATTCAGCGCGCGCTTGCGCGCCAGCTCCTGCACGCGGCCGGGCGTGCCGACCACCACGTGCGGGTCGTGGCCTTCCAGCGACGCCAGCTGCGGGCCCAGCGGCACGCCGCCCACCAGCAGCAACAGCTTCAGGTTGGGGATGCCGGTAGCCAGCTTGCGGATCTGCTTGCCGACCTGGTCAGCCAGTTCGCGGGTCGGGCACAGCACCAGCGCCTGCACGCGGATCAGGCTGGGGTCGATGGCCTGCAGCAGGCCCAGGCCGAAGGCGGCGGTCTTGCCGCTGCCGGTCGGCGCCTGTGCGATCACATCGCGGCCATCGAGGATGGCCGGCAGGCTCTGCGCCTGCACAGGGGTAAGAGTGGTGTAGCCGAGGGCATCCAGGCCGGGCTGCAGGGCCGGGCTCAGCGGCAGGGTCGAGAAGTCAGTCATGGCGCATTGTACCCGTCCGCGAGGCCGGTCCCGCCTGATGGGGTAGGGTCATCCACGCATGGCGTGGATCTACGGGTGGGTGCCGACCGCCGGTCGGCACGCTCTTGCTCAGCCCAGCACCGCCAGCACGCCCTGGTGGATCGCCAGGCCACCGAAGAGCAGCCAGGCGAACAGGATCAGCGCCAGCAGCAGCGGCTTCAGGCCCGCCTGGCGCAGCGCCGAGACGTGGGTGGTCAGGCCCAGTGCGGCCATCGCCATCGCCAGCAGCACGGTATCCAGCTGCACCAGCCCGGCCTGCAGGCCGGCCGGTAGCAGGTGCAGCGAGTTGAAACCGGCCACCGCCACGAAACCGAACGCAAACCACGGCACCACGATGCGGGCCTTGCTGCCGCCGGCGCTGGCCTTGCCGCCACGCGCCAGCCACAACGACAACACGACCAGAAACGGCGCCAGCAGCATCACCCGCACCATCTTGGTGATCACCGCGGTATCGGCGGCGGCTTCGCTGACCGCGCGGCCGGCGGCTACCACCTGCGCCACTTCATGCACCGTCGCACCGGTGAACAGGCCATACTGCCGTGCGTCCATTGCCAGCCAGCCGTGCGACTGCGCCAGTGCATAGAGCGCCGGGTACAGGAACATCGCCAGCGTGCCGAACACCACCACCGTAGAGACCGCGACCGTGACCTGCGCCGCGCGGCCGCGCACCACCGGTTCGGCGGCCATCACCGCTGCCGCACCGCAGATCGCGCTGCCGGCACCGATCAGCATTGCTGCCTCGCGTTCCATCTTGAACACGCGCACGCCCAGCCAGCAGGCCAGGCCGAAGGTGCTGGCGACCACCAGTACGTCCATCAGCACGCCGCTGACGCCGACGTGGCCGATGTCCTGGAAGGTCAGGCGCAGGCCGTACAGCACGATGCCGGCGCGCAGCAGCCAGTGCTTGGAGAAGCCGACACCGGCCGCGCTGCTCGGCGCCAGCCGCGGGTAGAAGGTGTTGCCGACCACGATGCCGGCGACGATGGCGACGGTCAGTGCACTCAGACCATGCGCCTGCAACCAGGGAAGCTCGGCCAGGTACAGGGATGCCGCCGCGATCAGGCCCACCAGCAAGAGGCCGGGCAGGCGTGGCTGCCAGCGTTGGCGCAGAGCGGGCAGGGACCAGGGGGAGAGAGCGGGGGCGTTCATGGCAACGGCAGGTCTGGAATGGCCAGGCAAGCGTGCGCCTGCATGGCTGACCTGTAAAACGAATAATATGGGTGAAATCTACCTATTAAGCGGGTAAATGACATGCGCCTGACCTTGCGCCAGCTTCAGGTCTTCGTCGCCATCGCCGATCACGGCAGCACCACCGCCGCTGGCCAAGCCATCGCGCTATCGCAGTCGGCCAGCAGTGCTGCGTTGCAGGAACTGGAGGCACACTTCGGTACCCCGTTGTTCGACCGCATCGGCCGCCGCTTGGCCCTGAACGGCCACGGCCGCGCGCTGCTGGAGCCGGCCCGCACGCTGCTGGTCAACGCCGCCGACCTGGAGCGGCAGCTGGCCGCCGGCGGCGATCCGGGGCAGGGCGCGCCGCTGCGGCTGGTGCTGGCCGCCAGTACCACCATCGGCAACTACCTGCTTCCACCGCGCATCGCCGAGCTGTTGCGGCAGGCACCACAGGCCGAGGTCGACCTGCGCATCGACAACAGCGCCGGCGTGGTCGCCGCCGTGCAGCGCCTGGATGTGGACGCCGGCCTGATCGAAGGCCCGTGCCACGAGCGCGGCCTCCAGGTCACGGCCTGGCAGGAGGACCCGCTGGTGATCGTGGCTGCCGCCAATGCCCCCGCACGCTGGTCGCTGGACGAACTGCGCCGTACACGCTGGCTGTTGCGCGAGCCCGGCTCGGGTACCCGCGAAGCGGTGGAGCAGGCGTTGTTGCCGCACCTGCGCGGCTTCGCCCAGACCCTGCAGCTGGGCAATACCGAAGCGGTCAAGCAGGCCGCCATCGCCGGCCTCGGCCTGGCCTGCCTATCGCGCCACGCGCTGGAAGAGCCGCTGGCCCTGGGTCGCCTGCGCGTGCTCGAGACTCCGCTGCCGGCCCTGCAGCGCACCCTGTGGTTGGTACGCCACCCGGGCAAGCAATGGTTGCCGGGGTTGCAGGCGTTGCTGGGGGAGGTGGAGTAGCAGGGATCGGTCTTGCACTGCGCGAATTCCACGAAGGGGTCAGAGCCCGTTGCGCAGCAACGGGATCCGACCCCGACAGATCGACAGGCCTTGCAGCGCTCATCCACGCGTGGCCTGGATCTGCCGTGTCGACCAAGGTCGACACCCACCCGCGCAGAATGCCGTTCCGACAGATCGCGGGAAACTGTCAGAGGCGGGGCGGTGTGGGTCTGCAGGACCGTTGGCGCCATGGATGGCGCCATCGAGCCCCCAAGGAGGGGTTTACGGCGTGTCCTGCAGACCCGCACCGCCCCGGCATCCCACAGGAAACCAGCTTTTGACGTTGCCGTTGAAGTTGCCGGCCAGCGGCCGGCACTACCGCGGGTGCCGGGTGCAACCCGGCCGACGCCCCCAACCCGTACAATATCCGGATGCCTCTGATTACTCTGCAGAACGTCGACTTCAGCGTCGGCGGCCCGTTGTTGCTGGAAAAAGCCGAACTGTCGATCGAGCCGGGCGAACGCATCGCCCTGATCGGCCGCAACGGCGCCGGCAAATCCACCCTGCTCAAGCTGCTGTCCGGCGACCACAAGCCCGATGACGGCGAAGTCCGCGTGCAGCAGGGCGTGCGCGTCACCCGCCTGGAGCAGGAAGTGCCGCACGGCGCCGCCGGCTCGGTGTTCGACGTCGTCGCCGATGGCCTCGGCGAGCTGGGCCAGTGGCTGGCCGAATTCCACCACCTCAGCCATGCCGAAGTCTTCGATGGCGAAGCCCTCGGCAACGTGCAGGCCAAGATCGATGCCGCCAACGGCTGGGGCCTGGACCAGCGCGTCAGCGAAACTCTGACCAAGCTCGACCTGGATGGCGAGGCCGAGTTCGGCCGCCTGTCCGGCGGCATGAAGCGCCGCGTGCTGCTCGCCCGCGCGCTGGTGTCCAGCCCCGATGTGCTGCTGCTGGACGAACCGACCAACCACCTGGACATCGAGGCCATCGACTGGCTCGAAGCGTTCCTGAAGGGCTGGAGCGGCAGCGTGGTGTTCGTCACCCATGACCGTCGATTCCTGCGTGCCCTGGCCACCCGCATCGTCGAGATCGACCGCGGCCAGGTCACCAGCTGGCCAGGCGACTGGGCCAACTACGAGCGCCGCCGCGAGGAACGCCTCAACGCGCAGGCGCAGGAAAACGCCCGCTTCGACAAGCTGCTGGCGCAGGAAGAAGTCTGGATCCGGCAGGGCATCAAGGCCCGTCGCACCCGCGACGAAGGCCGCGTGCGCCGCCTGAAGGCAATGCGCGTGGAGCGTTCGCAGCGCCGTGATCTCAGCGGCAACGTCAAGATGGAAGCCGCGCAGGGCATCAGCTCCGGCAAGAAGGTCATCGACGTCAAGGACATTTCGTTCGCCTTCGGCGAGCGCACCATGGTCCGCGATTTCACCACGACCATTCTGCGCGGCGACCGCATCGGCCTGATCGGCCCCAACGGCAGCGGCAAGACCACGCTGTTGAAGCTCCTGCTGGGCGAGCTGCAGCCGGCCAAGGGCGAAGTCAACGCCGGCACCAACCTGCAGATCGCGTATTTCGACCAGTACCGCGCGGTGCTCCGCGAAGACTGGAGCGCGATCGAGAACGTCGCCGAAGGCCGCGATTTCCTCGAGTTCAACGGCAAGCGCAAGCACGTGCATGCCTACCTGCAGGACTTCATGTTCACCCCGGAACGTGCGCGTGCGCCGATTACCCGCCTGTCCGGTGGCGAGCGCAACCGCCTGCTGCTGGCCAAGCTGTTCGCGCAGCCGTCCAACCTGCTGGTGATGGACGAACCGACCAACGACCTGGACGTGGAAACCCTGGAGCTGCTGGAAGAGCTGCTGGGCGAATACACCGGCACCCTGCTGCTGGTCAGCCACGACCGTGACTTCATCGACAACGTGGTCACCTCCACGCTGGTGATGGAAGGCGACGGCGTGATCGGCGAGTACGTGGGCGGTTACAGCGACTGGCAGCGTTATGCGGCCAGCATCGCAGCGCCTGCCGCGGCCCCTGCGGCCAAGCCGGCGGCCGCTGCGCCGGCCACCCCGGCTACCGCAGCTCCGGCCGCACCCAAGCGCAAGCTGGCCTACAAGGAAGCGCGCGAACTGGAGCAGCTGCCGAAGACCATCGAGAAGCTGGAAGGCGATGTCGAAGGCCTGACCTCGGCGATGAACGACCCGTCGTTCTACACCCGCAGCAGTGCTGAAGTGACGGCGCACACCCAGCAGCTGGCCAAGGTGCAGGCCGAACTGGATGCCGCGTACGCGCGCTGGGAAGAGCTGGAAGGCTGAGCGTTGACCGGCGCCAGCGATCGCGCCGATTGATGTAGAGCCGAGCCCACACTCGGCTCAGCAGATCCACGCCATGCGTGGATATCCGGAATCTGTGCGGACCAACGGTCCGCACCTACCAACCGACGGTCCGCACCGACCGGGGGGCCGGCCGTCATTTGACGCCGTGCAGATCCCGCAGCTGGCTCGGCCGGCTGCCGAAATACGCCGCCAGATCGGCGATGTCCTGATCGCTGAGGTCCTTCGCCTGCGGCGTCATCAGCGCATGCTGGCGGTCACCGGCGCGGTAGGCCTGCAGTGCATGCGCCAGGTAGTCGCCGTACTGCCCACCCAGCTTCGGGTAGGTCGGATCGATCGGCGCATTGCCGTCGGCCCCGTGGCAGTCGATGCAGCTCTGGTTGGTGGCCTTGCCCTTCACCTTGGCGCGGGCTTCACCGGCGGCCTCGCGGCCTGCGGGCAGGCCGGCCGAAGACGAAGAGCCGTGTTCGCCGCTGGCGTGGCCCGGGTCGGCGGCGGATTTCTCGCTGTTTTCCACCTGCGACTGCGAACAGGCCGCCAGCAGCAGGGCAACGGACAGGGCGATGGCGTGACGCATCGGATGCGCGGCTTTCGACATGGGCGGGCCTTACTTGACGGTGGACAGGTAAACAGAGAGATCGGCGATCTCCTGTTCGCTGAAGCTCATCGACTGCGCCTGCATCGTCGGATGCCGGCGCTTGCCCTGGCGGTACTCGGCCAGGGCCTGGGCCAGGTACTGCTGGGTCTGGCCGCCGATCTTCGGCACCCGGTAGCTGGGGTAGGCGTTCTTGTAGCCGGTGATGCCGTGGCAGCCCTGGCAGGTGTAGGCCAGCACGCGGCCATTGTCGAAGTTGCCGGTGGGCGCGGCAGGCGCCGGCGCGGCGGCAGGAGCCGGGGCCGGAGCGGGTGTGGCAGGAGCAGGAGCGGGCTGTGCGGCGGCCCCAAGGGGCAGGAGGACGGCCAGAGCGAGACAAGCGGCGAGCGGCTGCGGGCGCATGGTGTCGTTTCCGGGGATTCGGGTCTGGTCGTTCCGGCGTGGGGTACGGAACGCCCCGAGTATAGCCTCAGGTTTCATCTAGCTGAAATGGGGTCGGGCCGACCAGCGGCGTGAAGACACCATGACCTTTGGGATATGGTGTTGCCGTGAAGTGGTGCATTACTTTGCTACCACACCTGTCCACGCATCCTCCAGGGACCTGACGATGTCGCACCCAACCTTCCTGTCCGGCCGTCGCAGCGGAATCTGCGCTGCCGCACTGCTGATCTCCACCTCCCTGCTGCTGGGCGGTTGCGCCGCAGGGCCCAATTCCGAAGCCAAGGCCGCCGACACCAAGGAGGAGAAGAAGGTCGACGCGGTCCCGGTCGAAGTGGCCGTGGCCAGCCACCGTGCCGTCGCGGCCAGCTACACCGGTACCGCCGCGTTGGAACCACGCGCCGAATCGCAGGTGGTCGCCAAGACCTCCGGCGTGGCGCTGGCGGTGCTGGTCGAGGAAGGCCAGCGGGTGACCGCCGGCCAGCCGCTGGTGCGCCTGGACCCGGACCGCGCACGCCTGGCCGTTGCCCAGAGCGAAGCGCAGATGCGCAAGCTGGAGAACAACTACCAGCGCGCGCAGAAGCTGGTCGGCCAGCAGATGGTCAGTGCGGCCGATGTCGACCAGCTGCGTTTCGACCTGGAGAACGTCCGCGCGCAGTACCGCCTGGCCACGCTGGAACTGTCCTATACCACGGTGGTGGCGCCGATCTCCGGCGTGATCGCCTCGCGCTCGATCAAGACCGGCAACTTCGTCCAGATCAACACGCCGATCTTCCGCATCGTCGACAACTCGCGCCTGGAAGCCACCCTCAACGTGCCCGAGCGCGAGCTGGCCACGTTGCGCGCCGGTCAGCCGGTAACCCTGGCCGCCGACGCGTTGCCGGGCCAGAGCTTCACCGGCACCGTCGACCGCATCGCGCCGGTGGTGGATTCGGGCAGCGGCACGTTTCGCGTGGTCAGTGCCTTCGATGGCGCCGCGCACGCGCTGCAGCCCGGCATGTTCGGGCGCATCCGCATCGATTACGACCAGCGTGCCGATGCGCTGGTGGTGCCGCGCCTGGCGCTGCTCGACGACGGTGAGCCGGCGGTGTTCCGGGTGCGCGAAGGCAAGGTCGCACGCGTTCCGGTCAAGCTGGGTTACGCCGAGGGCCCGTGGGTGGAGATCCGTGATGGCCTGGCGGCCGGTGATCAGGTGGTCACCGCCGGCAAGGTCGCGCTGCGCGACGGCACCGCAGTGCAGGTGATCGCCGATCCGAAGGCAAAGTCGAAGACGGTCGCAGCGGCAGCCAAGCCGGCAGACAAGGCCGGGAGCAAGCAATGACCGCCCCGGGCCACGACCACGGTGCCTCGCCGGCGAGCGACGGCGCCGCCGCCGGCATGCGCGGCGGCCTGGTGGAATTCGCCACCCGCCGCCGCGTGACCATCGCCATGTGCACGGTCACCCTGCTGCTGTTCGGCCTGATCGCGCTGGGCAACCTCAAGGTCAACCTGCTGCCCGACCTGAGCTACCCGACGCTGACCGTACGCACCGAGTACACCGGTGCGGCGCCGACCGAAATCGAAACCCTGATCACCCAGCCGGTCGAAGAAGCGGTGGGCGTGGTCAAGAACCTGCGCAAGCTGAAGTCGGTCTCGCGCACCGGCCAGAGCGATGTGGTGCTGGAGTTCGCCTGGGGCACCAACATGGACCAGGCCAGCCTGGAGGTGCGCGACAAGATGGAAGCGCTGAACCTGCCGCTGGAGGCCAAGGCCCCGGTACTGCTGCGGTTCAATCCATCCACCGAGCCGATCATGCGTCTGGTGCTGTCGAGCAAGGACGCGCCAGCCACCGATGCCGATGCGATCCGCGAGCTGACCGGCCTGCGCCGCTATGCCGATGAAGACCTGAAGAAGAAGCTGGAGCCGGTCACCGGCGTGGCAGCGGTCAAGGTCGGTGGCGGCCTCGAGGACGAGATCCAGGTCGACATCGACCAGCAGAAGCTGGCCCAGCTGAACCTGCCGATCGACACCGTCATCAAGCGCCTGAAGGACGAGAACATCAACATCTCCGGTGGCCGCCTGGAGGAGGGCTCGCAGCGCTTCCTGGTGCGTACCGTCAACCAGTTCGCCGACCTGGAGGAAATCCGCAACCTGCTGGTCACCACCCAGGGCTCGAACGGCAGCGCGGCCGACTCGGCGTTGCAGCAGATGTTCAACATCGCCGCGTCGACCGGGTCGGCGGCCGCCATCGCGGCGGCCTCGGCGGCACAGAGCGCATCGTCCGGTAGTGGCTCCAGCGTGGTCGCCAACGGCGTGCCGGTGCGCCTGAAGGACGTGGCCACCGTGCGCCAGGGCTACAAGGAGCGTGAAGCGGTGATCCGCCTGGGCGGCAAGGAATCGGTGGAACTGGCGATCTACAAGGAAGGCGACGCCAATACCGTGTCCACCGCCGAAGCGCTGCGCAAGCGCCTGGAGCAGATCAAGGGCACGTTCCCGTCCGATGTCGAGATGACCACCATCGAGGACCAGTCGCGCTTCATCGAGCACGCCATCGCCGACGTCAAGAAGGATGCGGTGATCGGTGGCCTGCTGGCGATCCTGATCATCTTCCTGTTCCTGCGCGATGGCTGGAGCACCTTCGTGATCAGCCTGTCGTTGCCGGTCTCGATCATCGCCACGTTCTTCTTCATGGGCCAGCTCGGCCTCAGCTTGAACGTGATGTCGCTGGGCGGCCTGGCGCTGGCCACCGGCCTGGTGGTGGACGACTCGATCGTGGTGCTGGAGAGCATTGCCAAGGCGCGCGAACGCGGCCTGGGCATCCTGCAGGCGGCGATCGTCGGTACCCGCGAAGTGAGCATGGCCGTGGTCGCCTCGACCCTGACCACCATCGCGGTGTTCCTGCCGCTGGTGTTCGTCGATGGCATCGCCGGCCAGCTGTTCCGCGACCAGGCAATGACCGTGGCGATCGCCATTGCGATCTCGCTGCTGGTGTCGATGACCCTGATCCCGATGCTGAGCTCGCTGAAGGGACGGCCGCCGCTGGCGTTCCCGGAAGAGGCACCGAACGAACCGTGGCAGCCGCAGAACCGTTGGCAGAAGCCGGTGGCGCTGGGGCGCCGTGGTGCCGTGGCGACCGCGCGCTGGAGCTTCTATGCACTGGCCTGGCTGGTCGTGCGGGCGTGGCGTGGCGTGGTGGCGGTGGTTGGCCCGGTGATGCGCAAGGCCAGCGATCTGGCGATGAAGCCCTATGCCGGTGCCGAGCGCGGCTACCTGCGCCTGCTGCCGAGCGCGCTGGCGCATCCCGGCAAGGTGCTGGGCGTGGCCACGATCATCTTCGTGGCGACCATGGCACTGGTGCCGATGCTCGGTGCCGACCTGATCCCGCAGCTGGCGCAGGACCGTTTCGAAATGACGGTGAAGCTGCCGGCCGGCACGCCGCTGAAGCAGACCGATGCGCTGGTGCGCGAGCTGCAGCTGGCCCACGGCAACGGCGAGGGCGTGGCCTCGCTGTATGGCGTCAGCGGCAGCGGCACCCGCCTGGATGCCAGCCCAACCGAGAGCGGCGAGAACATCGGCAAGCTGACCGTGGTGATGGAAGGCGGCGGCAACGCGCGTACCGAGGCGGAGATCACCGAGCGCCTGCGTGACACCATGGGCCAGCATCCGGGTGCACAGGTCGACTTCGCGCGCCCGGCGTTGTTCAGCTTCTCCACGCCGCTGGAAATCGAGCTGCGTGGGCAGGACATGGCGACGCTGGAAGTGGCCGGCCAGCGCCTGGCGGCAATGCTGCGCGGCAACGCGCACTACGCCGACGTGAAGTCCACGGTTGAAGAGGGCTTCCCGGAAATCCAGATCCGCTTCGACCAGGAACGTGCCGGTGCGCTGGGCCTGACCACCCGCCAGATCGCCGACGTGGTGGTGAAGAAGGTGCGCGGCGACGTGGCGACCCGCTACAGCTTCCGCGACCGCAAGATCGACGTGCTGGTGCGTGCGCAGGAAGGCGACCGTGCCAGCGTGGAGAGCATCCGCCGGCTGATCGTCAATCCGGGCAGTACCCGTCCGGTGACGCTGGACGCGGTGGCCGACGTGGTCGCCACCACTGGTCCCAGCGAGATCCATCGCGCTGACCAGACCCGGGTGGCCGTCGTGTCGGCCAACCTGCGCGATATCGATCTGGGCGCGGCCATGCGCGAAGTGCAGCAGATGGTGGCCGAGCAGCCGCTGGGCGCGGGTGTCGGCATGCACATCGGTGGCCAGGGTGAGGAGCTGGCGCAGGCGGCGAAGTCGCTGATCTTCGCCTTCGGCCTGGCCATCTTCCTGGTCTACCTTGTGATGGCCTCGCAGTTCGAATCGCTCCTGCACCCGTTCGTGATCCTGTTCACCATTCCGCTGGCGCTGGTCGGTGCCATCCTGGCGCTGGCACTGACCGGCAAGCCCATCTCGGTGGTGGTGTTCATCGGCCTGATCCTGCTGGTCGGGCTGGTCACCAAGAACGCGATCATCCTGATCGACAAGGTCAACCAGCTGCGCGAGGCCGGCGTGGCCAAGCACGAGGCCTTGGTGGAAGGGGCACGCTCGCGCCTGCGGCCGATCATCATGACCACCCTGTGCACGCTGTTCGGCTTCCTGCCCCTGGCGGTGGCGATGGGCGAGGGTGCCGAAGTGCGCGCGCCGATGGCGATCACCGTGATCGGTGGCCTGCTGGTGTCGACCCTGCTCACCCTGCTGGTGATCCCGGTGGTCTACGACCTGATGGACCGCCGTGGTGACGCCTACTACCGCGAGCGTGGTCGCAAGCATGCCGGCGAGATCGAGCCGGGTGCAGCAGGCAGCGCGGCGGGTGCGGAGGAACCGGCATGAGTGTTGCCGAGTTCTCCATCCGCCGTCCGGTCACCACCATCATGTGTTTCGTGTCACTGGTGGTGATCGGCCTGATCGCCTCGTTCCGGCTGCCGCTGGAAGCGCTGCCGGACATCTCCGCGCCGTTCCTGTTCGTGCAGATTCCGTACACCGGTTCAACCCCGGAGGAAGTGGAGCGGACCATCATCCGCCCGGTGGAGGAATCGCTGGCGACGATGACCGGCATCAAGCGGATGCGCTCGTCGGCGACCTCCGAGGCGGCGCTGATCTTCATCGAGTTCAGCGACTGGGACCGGGACATCGCCATCGCCGCGTCCGATGCACGCGAGCGCATCGATGCGATCCGCAGCGACCTGCCCGATGACCTGCAGCGCTACAACGTGTTCAAGTGGTCCAGCAGCGACCAGCCGGTGCTGAAGGTGCGCCTGGCCAGCACCACCGACCTGACCACCGCTTACGACATGCTCGACCGCGAGTTCAAGCGGCGCATCGAGCGCATCCCCGGCGTGGCCCGCGTCGACATCACCGGCGCGCCGCCGAACGAGGTGGAGATCGCCATCGATCCGAACCGGCTCAACGCGCATGGGTTGAGCATCAACGAGCTGAGCGAGCGCCTGCGCACGCTGAACTTCTCGATCTCGGCCGGGCAGATCGACGACAACGGCCAGCGCGTGCGCGTGCAGCCGGTGGGCGAGATCACCGACCTGCAGGAAATGCGCGACCTGGTGATCAACGCCAAGGGCCTGCGCCTGGGCGACATCGCCGACGTGCGCCTGAAGCCGGCGCGGATGAACTACGGGCGCCGCCTGGACGGCAACCCGGCCGTCGGCCTGGACATCTTCAAGGAGCGCAGCGCCAACCTGGTAGAGGTGTCGCGCGCGGCGCTGGCTGAAGTCGAGTCGATCCGTGCCGAAGCATCGATGCGCGACGTGCAGATCAAGGTGATCGACAATCAGGGCAGGGCGGTGACCTCCTCGCTGCTGGAACTGGCCGAGGCCGGTGCGGTCGGCCTGATCCTGTCGGTGACGGTGCTGTTCTTCTTCCTGCGCCATTGGCCGTCCACGCTGATGGTGACCCTGGCCATTCCGATCTGCTTCACCATCACCCTGGGTTTCATGTACTTCGTCGGGGTGACGCTGAACATCCTGACCATGATGGGCCTGCTGTTGGCGGTGGGCATGCTGGTCGACAACGCCGTGGTGGTGGTGGAGAGCATCTACCAGGAGCGCGAGCGCATGCCGGGACAGCCGCGCCTGGCCTCGATCATCGGCACCCGCAACGTGGCCATCGCGCTCAGCGCTGGCACCTTGTGCCACTGCATCGTGTTCGTGCCGAACCTGTTCGGCGAGACCAACAACATCAGCATCTTCATGGCGCAGATCGCGATCACCATCTCGGTCTCGCTGCTGGCCTCGTGGCTGGTCGCGGTCAGCCTGATCCCGATGCTGTCCGCGCGCATGGCCACGCCCAAGCTGGTGCACTCGCAGACCGGCCTGATCGCGCGGCTGCAGCGCCGCTACGCCAGGCTGCTGGACTGGTCGCTGCACCATCGCGGCTGGAGCCTGCTCGGCATCGTGCTGGTGGTGCTGGTCAGCCTGGTGCCGATGAAGCTGACCAAGGTCGACATGTTCGGCGGTGATGGCGGCAAGGACATCTTCATCGGCTACATGTGGAAGGGCGCCTATACCTATCGGCAGATGTCCGAGGAGGTGGCGCGCGTGGAGAACTGGATCGACGCCAACCGCGAGCGCCTGCACGTCAAGCAGGTGTACTCCTGGTACAGCGAGCAGGAAGGCAGCTCGACCGTGGTCACCCTGGACGAGAAGTACGCCAAGGACATCAAGGCGCTGCAGGAAGAGCTGCGCAAGGGCCTGCCGAAGTCGGCCCGCACCGACTACTTCGTCGGCAACCAGGGCGGTGATGGCGGCGGTGGCGGCAACCAGGGCGTGCAGGTGCAGCTGGTGGGCGACTCCAGTTCGATGCTGCAGGAGATCGGCCAGGAAGTGGTGCCGCTGCTGGCCCAGCGTGCCGAGCTGCGCGACGTGCGCATCGACAACGGCGAGAAGGGCGGCGAGCTGAAGGTGCGCGTCGACCGCGAGCGTGCCGCCGCATTCGGCTTCAATGCCGAGCAGGTCGCCAGCTTCGTCGGCCTGGCCCTGCGCGGTGCGCCGATGCGCGAGTTCCGCCGCGGCGACAATGAAGTACCGGTGTGGGTGCGCTTCGCTGGCGCCGAGCAGAGCAGCCCGGAAGACCTGGCCGGCTTCAGCGTGCGCACCGGCGACGGTCGCAGCGTGCCACTGCTGAGCCTGGTCACCGTTGACGTCGGTTCATCGGCGACCCAGATCGGTCGCACCAACCGCCAGACCACGCTGACCATCAAGGCCAACCTGGCCGAGAAGGTCACCGCACCGGATGGCCGCAAGGCGATGGAGTCGGTGCTCAAGCCGATGAACTTCCCGGCCGGCTATGGCTTCACCTTCGATGGCGGCGACTACGGCAACGACGACGAAGCGATGCAGCAGATGGTGTTCAACCTGCTGATCGCGCTGGTGATGATCTACGTGGTGATGGCGGCGGTGTTCGAGTCGCTGCTTTTCCCGGCGGCGATCATGAGTGGCGTGCTGTTCTCGATCTTCGGTGTGTTCTGGCTGTTCTGGATCACCGGTACCTCGTTCGGGATCATGTCCTTCATCGGCATCCTGGTGCTGATGGGCGTGGTGGTGAACAACGGCATCGTGATGATCGAGCACATCAACAACCTGCGGCGCGGCGGCATGGGACGCACGCAGGCGCTGGTTGAGGGCTCACGCGAGCGATTGCGCCCGATCATGATGACGATGGGCACGGCGATCCTGGCGATGGTGCCGATCTCGCTGACCAACACGCAGATGTTCGGCAATGGTCCGGAGTACGCGCCGATGGCGCGCG
Organism: Stenotrophomonas sp. YJH_SMC_33; assembly: GCF_059372295.1. Classification (NCBI taxonomy): domain Bacteria; kingdom Pseudomonadati; phylum Pseudomonadota; class Gammaproteobacteria; order Lysobacterales; family Lysobacteraceae; genus Stenotrophomonas; species Stenotrophomonas sp. YJH_SMC_33. The sequence continues at coordinate 30,711 of NZ_JCAFVJ010000010.1, read as the reverse complement.
CGATTGCCGGCGGCCTGGCGTTCTCGACCGTGGTCAGCCTCCTGTTCCTGCCGACCATCTATGCAGTGCTGGATGACCTGCGCAGTGCGGTGACGCGGCTGATCCGCCGCGCGCGAGGTGTGGAGAGGGTAGAGCCGGGCGCTGCCGGGCTGTAATGCGCGACAACGTGTTGTGGTGTGGGGGAGGCCGGTCGTAGTGGGGCGGCCTCCCCCTTTTTTTGGCTTGAGTCAGGCTTTGCGCAGGAACCAGGTCCGGCGCGTGTACTCGTGACCGAAATCCACCTGCCCGAATCGCGCGATCTCACGCTGACCACGCCTGTAATAGCGCCAAGGCGCTTTGGCCAGCGGAGGGGTTTGCCCGTAGAAAACATCCATGTGACCCACGGGCATCGACTTCGGGGTCACGTGCATGACCACGCTGCGGCGGGTTCCGGCAGAGGGATGCGGGGCGCCGCCATGGAACAGCTGCGGGTGCCAGACGATCACATCGCCTGGCTGCACGTGCACCGACTGCGGCTTCAGGCCAGCGTCTTCGCATTGGCGCGCCACCGCATCCTGATAGGCGGCCCAGCCCTCCGGCGACATGGCGCTGATCGGGCCGTCGCCGAGGACTTCGCGTCGCAGTGCCTGCACATCGATGGGCGGCAACAGGTGGCTGCCCGGAACCACGCGCAGGGGGCCATTGCTTTCGTCAACCGCATCCAGCGCGGTCCATACCCCCATGTAGCGCTCGCCCGGGGACGTGCAGAACACTGGCGTATCGCGATGCAATGACTGCTCCGATCCGCGCTCGTAGTAGAGGCTGGTGTAGAGCGTGGTCGGTTCGCCGAGAAAGCGATCGCAGACGTCGATGGCCGGGTTGTCAGTGAGCAGGCGGGTCATCGCATCCACCGCCAGGTGCAGGTTGACGACCCGATACATGCGCTGGTGGTCGTCCAGGTTGCGCGAGACCGCCTTTGGATTGCGCTGTTTGAAGCGCGAGATGCGCTCGTTGATGTCCCTGACCAGTGCGGGTGCGATGGCCTGTCGCACCACCACGAAGCCATCGCGCATCAGCGCATCGTATGCATCCATTGGACTGTTCCTTCCTTAAATGCGGAGTATAGCTACGTGTGGCGGGACGTTACCCCGCCACCTTGCCCCACACCTTGAACGTGGTCAGCCACAGGCCGAGCATGCTGCCGATGTTGGTCAGCATGAACGTCAGCACCACGCGCGTGACCCGATTGCGATACCAGCCCTTCAGGCTCTGCGCGTCGTCGCGCAGCTTGAGGAAGTCTTCGTACGCCGGCTTGCGCAGGCGCGCTTCCACCAGCGCCGAGAATGCGCCGGTCGGGATGCTCAGGCGGAACGGCTTGAACGGGGCCACCGCGATGGCAGTGAGGATGCTCAGCGGGTGACCGCCTGCCAGCAGGCAGCCCAGGCCCGCCAAGCCGCCGGTAAACATCGCCCAGGTCGCCAGCAGTTCGGTACCCACGCCCAGCCCGCCGCGGTAGAAGCCCACGCCGATGCCGGTCGCCACGATGGCCAGGATGCCCAGCGTGAACCACGGAATGTTGCGCTTCTTCGGTACCGCCTCCAGCTCGGCGCGCAGCGGTGCCGGTGCCTCGGTGTCGGTTTCCAGGTAACGCGCCAGGCCTGCCAGATGACCCGCACCGACAACCGCCAGCACTTCACGCTGCTGCGGGTCGTGTTCCTCGCGCAGGCGCGTGGCCATGTAGCGGTCGCGCTCGCCGATGATGGTCTCGTACAGTGCCGGGCTCTCGCTGGCGAACTCGCCGAAGCTCGATTCCAGCATGTCGCCCTGCTTGAGCTTCTCGATCTCGTTCTCGCCCACTTCCTCGGACGAGAACAGGCCGGCGCCGAGACCGGCAACCAGCTTCAGCTTGCCGAAGAAGCCCAGCCGCTGCGAGGCGCGGCGGAAAGTCAGGCCGACCTCGCGGTCGATCAGGTGCACCGGCAGGTTGCGCTCGCGCGCCAGGTCCACCGCGCGCTTCAGCTCGGCACCGGGCTCGATGTCGAGCTGTTCGGCCAAGCGGCGCTGGTAGGCGGACAGGGCCAGGTTGGCGGCGAACAGGGCGACGCGGCCCTTGCGGATCACCTCGACCAGGTCGAGCTTGGCCAGCGTATCCGGGTCGCTCAGCGCCTGCAGGCGCTGCGGGTCCAGTTCAACGGCAACGGCATCGAAGCGGCCGCTGTCGATGGCTTTCTCCACTGCTTCGACGCTGGCGCGTGAAACGTGGGCGGTGCCCAGCAGGGTGTAGCGCACGCCGTCGCGTTCGACGACGCGCACCGGCTGGCCGGCGAACAGATCGTCGCCGGTCTCGGGAAGGGTTTCGGTCATGGGTTCATTCATTGAAAGGTGCGGTTTCGGCGCCATCGCCGAGCGCGCGCTGCATCTGCACGGTGTCCAGCCAGCGGCCATGCTTGCGGCCGAGGCCACGGAACACGCCCACCAGCTCGAAGCCGAAGCGTTCGTGCAGCTTGATCGAGGCGGTGTTGGTCGGTTCGCCGATCACGGCCACCATCTGCCGGTAGCCACGCGCCACGCAGGCATCGATCAGGGCCTGCAGCAGGCTGGTGCCGACGCCCTTGCCCTGGAACGCGGCATCGACGTAGACCGAGTTCTCCACGGTCCACTGGTAGGCAATGCGGGTGCGGTAGGTGTTGGCGTAGGCGTAGCCGGCCACCTGGCCGTCGATTTCGGCGACCAGGTAGGGAAAGCCGCGATCGACAATGTCGCGCATGCGGCGCAGCATCTCGGTCGCGTCCGGAATGTCGTACTCGTAGGTGTTGACGAAGTCGGTCACTTCCACCGCATAGATCGCGGTGATCGCGTCGATGTCGGCCGGGCCGGCATCACGGATGAGGACGGCCATGCGCGGCTCCGGCTCAGTCGATGTAGCGCTTGAGCAGGTCACCGTACGCGTCGATGCGACGGTCGCGCAGGAACGGCCAGATGCGGCGCACGTGCTCGCTGCGCTGCAGGTCGACATCGCACAGCAGCACGGTGGCGTCCGTGCCGGCCTCGGCCAGGAACTCGCCCTGCGGGCCGAGCACGTGGCTGTTGCCCCAGAACTGGATGCCCGAGGCACCCAGCGGCGAGGCTTCGTGGCCGACGCGGTTGCAGCTCAGCACCGGCAGGCCGTTGGCCACGGCATGGCCGCGGTGGCTCAGCACCCAAGCGTCACGCTGGCGGGTCTTCTCGTCCTGCACGTCGTCCGGGTCCCAGCCGATCGCGGTCGGGTAGAGCAGCAGTTCGGCACCGGCCAGCGCCATCAGGCGTGCCGCTTCCGGGTACCACTGGTCCCAGCACACCAGCACGCCCAGGCGGCCCACCGAAGTGTCGATCGGCTTGAAGCCGATGTCGCCCGGGGTGAAGTAGAACTTCTCGTAGAAGCCCGGGTCGTCCGGGATGTGCATCTTGCGGTACTTGCCCAGCAGCGTACCGTCCTTCTCGAACACCACGGCGGTGTTGTGGTACAGGCCGGCGGCGCGGCGCTCGAACAGCGAGCCGACCAGCACCACGCCATGCTGCTTCGCCAGCGCGCCCAGGCGCTCGGTGCTCGGTCCGGGAATCGGCTCGGCCAGGTCGAACTCGTCCACCGACTCGTGCTGGCAGAAGTACGGACCATTGTGCAGTTCCTGCAGCAGCACCAGCTTGGCACCCTGCGCAGCCGCCTCGGCCACGCGTGCTTCGATCACCGCCAGGTTGGCGGCGGCGTCACCGTGGTTGCGCTCCTGGACCAGGGCGACGGTAAGGGGGCTGCGCGAGTTCATGCGGGGCGTTCCTGCGGGAGAAAACCTGCATGTTAGCGCGGATGGGCGGCGACGGCGTGTCGCGCGCTGAATGGGTGCGATCGGTAGTGCCGGCCGCTGGCCGGCAATCCGCGAATCCATCAGGCGCTACCTGGTTGCCGGCCAGCGGCCGGCACTACCGTTACGCCTTCAACAGCCCTTCCGGCAGCTGCATGGTGATGCAGTGCAGGCTGCCGTTCTGCCAGATCAGCGAGCGGCAGGGCACCTGCACGATCTCGCGGCCCGGATGGGCCTGGGCCAGCACGTCGCGGGCCAGGTCATCAGCCGGATCGCCGTAGGCCGGCATCAGCACCGCGCCGTTGATGATCAGGTAATTGGCGTACGACGCCGCCAGGCGGCGGCCTTCGTCGATCACCGGCTGCGCCCACGGCAGCGGGAACAGGCGGTACGGCTTCCCATCCTTGGTGCGCAGCGCGGCCAGTTCGTTGCCCATCGCCTGCAGTTCGGCGTAGTGCGAGTCGCTCGCGTCGTCGCAGGCCTGGTAGACGATGCTGTCAGGCGAGGCGAAACGGGCCAGGGTGTCGATGTGGGCGTCGGTGTCGTCGCCTTCCAGGTAGCCGTGGTCCAGCCACAGCACGCGGTCCTGCTGCAGCCAGTTGGCCAGGTCGGCGCTCAGGCTTGCACGGTCGCGGTCCGGGTGGCGCTCGTGCAGGCACTTCCAGGTGGTCAACAGGGTGCCTTCGCCATCGGTCTCGATGCCGCCGCCTTCCAGCGCGAACGGGATGCTGCGCACCGGCGCGTCGTTGAACACGCCGGCCTGGTCCAGCACGCCCACCAGCTGGTCATCCAGGGTGGCGTCGAACTTGCCGCCCCAGCCGGTGAAGCGGAAATCCAGCAGCTGGAAACCGCCATCGGCACGGCGCAGGGTGATCGGGCCGGAGTCACGCAGCCAGGTATCGTCGTAGGCCGCCGTGGTGAAGTGGACCTTGTCCATGTCGATGCGGTTGGAGCGCAGCCGCATCTCGGCGTAGGTCTCCACATCGTCGTCGGCCACGCAGATCAGCACCGGCTGGAAGCGGGTGATGGCCGCGACCAGGGCGATGTAGGTCTCTTCCACCTGGCCCAGGCGGTCAGCCCAGTCGGTATCGGCGGTGGGCCAGGCAATCAGGACGCCGCTCTGGGCTTCCCACTCGGCAGGAAAACGAAGGGTCTGGTTCATGGTCTCGCTACACAGGCCCGCCCACGGCGGGTAAGGGGATCAGCGGATCGGCGGTTTCGGGCCGATTTCGTTCGGGTCCGCCTGGTTGGCCACCACGTCGATCACCTTCTGCTTCTCGAAGTAGACGGTGAACTGCGGGTACACCCAGCGGTTGATGGTCGGCCATTGCCGCTTCTGCCCGCCACGCGGCTGCAGCTGCTCGCTCGGCGCGCCGAACTGCGCCTGCACCTGCTGCATGCTCTGGCCGCGCACGGGCAGGGCACCGGCCGGCTTCTCGCGGGCGCGGTCGACAAGCAGGGTATCGGCCAGCGCCGGCGTGGCGGCGGCCAGGGTGGCCATCACGGCCAGGGCGGACAGGTAACGCTTCATCTCGATCTACTCCCCAGTGGTCAAGAAAGGCGATTACAGCAAAAACGGCAGGAAAAAGCCGCATAAACAAAAAACCGCCCGAAGGCGGTTTCTTGCATCGGGTCGGCCCCGCGTAGGGCCAGCCGCAGCCGGAAGGCTGTGAGGCTTAGCGCTGACGCGCCTTGAAACGCGGGTTCGACTTGCAGATGACGAAGATCTTGCCGCGACGACGGACGACCTTGCAGTCGCGGTGACGGGCCTTCGCCGACTTCAGGGAGGACAGGACTTTCATGGCATACCTCGGCGTAAACAGTAGTTGTTCGGGTGGAGCGTGGCCGCGATATGCGAAAGACAATCGGCAGTTGACGCTCGTTCAAGCCCGCCATTCTACCGGGCTTTTCCTCGTGGTTTCAAGTGGTTGCACAAAAGACTCCGCTGGGGGCGTCTGGCAGGGGCTAGAATGACCCCTTCACACGCTCTGGGACCCCCATGAATCCACTCGCTCCCGTCCTGACCATCGACGGCCCATCCGGGGCCGGCAAGGGTACCATCAGCCGCATCATCGCGCGCCGCATGGGCTGGCATTACCTGGATTCGGGTGCGCTGTACCGGGCGGTGGGCGTGGCCGCAAGCTGGGCCGACATCGACACCTCCGACGCCTCGGCGCTGGTGCGCTGCACCTTCGATACCCATGTTCAGTTTGTCGAGCAGGGCGATACCATGCGGGTCATGGTCAACGGCACCGATGCCACCGACGAGCTGCGCCTGGAGACCACCGGCGCCCTGGCCTCTGCCATCGCCGCCATCCCCGAGGTCCGGGCCGCCCTGAAGGAGCGGCAGCGCGCATTCAGGGAGCTGCCGGGCCTGGTCGCCGACGGCCGCGACATGGGCACGGTGATCTTCCCGGATGCCCCCCACAAGGTCTTCCTGACCGCCAGCGCCGAGGAGCGCGCCGAGCGCCGGCATAAGCAGTTGAAAGACAAGGGGGTTTCTGTTAACTTTGATGACCTCCTGCGCGAGATCATGGCCCGCGACGCCCGTGATGCCCAGCGTACCGTGGCGCCCCTGAAGCCGGCAGACGATGCTGTCCTCATCGACACCACAGGCATCGGCATCGATGATGTCGTTGCCCGAGTGATGGATCTGCTTCCGGTTCCGGCTGCCTGATCCGTTCGCGCGGGAGCACTGCCAGCCGCATCGGCAGTGGTCGCGCAAAGCAGTGCTGTACCCGCTCCGTCGCGCACTGATGCGTGGCGGTTTTCCTACTACACACGACCTGCGTTTCCGGGGTCGACCAACAGGCGGGCGGTCGCCATTCCCCTGAAGGGGACGCCACCGACCCATGTGTCCAACAGAGTAAATCTAATGACCGAATCATTTGCCGAACTGTTTGAAGCCAGCCAGGCCAACCTGGCCAAGCTGAAGCCGGGCGCCATCGTCAGCGGTACCGTTGTTGAAGTCCGCGGCGACGTCGTGGTGATCAACGCTGGCCTGAAGTCCGAAGGCATCGTGCCGATCGAACAGTTCCGTAACGACGCTGGCGAAATCGACGTCGCCGAAGGCGACATCGTCAAGGTCGCCCTCGACTCGATCGAGAACGGCTTCGGCGAAACCGTCCTGTCGCGCGAGAAGGCCAAGCGCGCGATGGTGTGGGACGAGCTGGAAGAAGCGTTGGAAAAGAACGAAACCATCACCGGCCGCATCAGCGGCAAGGTCAAGGGTGGTTTCACCGTGGACATCAAGGATGTCCGCGCCTTCCTGCCGGGTTCCCTGGTCGATGTGCGCCCGGTGCGCGATCCGGCCTACCTGGAAGGCAAGGAGCTCGAGTTCAAGCTCATCAAGCTGGACCGCAAGCGTAACAACGTCGTGGTCTCGCGCCGCGCTGTCGTCGAAAGCGAGCACTCGGAAGAGCGCGAGCAGCTGATGGACAAGCTGCAGGAAGGCGCGATCCTGAAGGGTGTCGTCAAGAACCTGACCGATTACGGCGCGTTCGTGGACCTGGGCGGTATCGACGGCCTGCTGCACATCACCGACATGGCGTGGAAGCGCGTGCGTCACCCGTCGGAAGTCGTGAACGTTGGCGACGAGCTGGACGTTCGCGTGCTGAAGTTCGACCGCGAGCGCAACCGCGTTTCGCTGGGCCTGAAGCAGCTGGGCGAGGATCCGTGGGACAACATCGGCCGTCGTTACCCGGCCAACAGCCGCGTCTTCGGCAAGGTCTCCAACGTCACCGATTACGGTGCGTTCGTTGAGATCGAGCCGGGCGTCGAAGGCCTGGTGCACGTCTCGGAGATGGATTGGACCAACAAGAACGTCAACCCGTCGAAGGTTGTGCAGGTTGGTGATGAAGTCGAAGTGATGGTGCTGGACGTCGATGAAGAGCGTCGCCGCATCTCGCTGGGCATGAAGCAGGTTGCCGCCAACCCGTGGGAAACCTTCGCTGCCACCCACAAGAAGGGTGACAAGGTGTCGGGCCAGATCAAGTCGATCACCGACTTCGGCATCTTCATCGGCCTGGACGGCGGCATCGACGGCCTGGTCCACCTGTCCGACATCAGCTGGAACACCACCGGCGAAGACGTCGTTCGCAACTTCAAGAAGGGCGATACCCTGGACGCCGTCGTCCTGGCTGTCGATCCGGAGCGCGAGCGCATCTCCCTGGGCGTGAAGCAGCTGGAGCAGGATCCGTTCGGCCAGTACATGGCTGCCAATCCGAAGGGCTCCAAGGTCGAAGGCGTGGTGAAGGAAGTCGACGCCAAGGGCGCGATCATCGAGCTGGCTGACGGCATCGAAGGTTACGTCTCGGCCCGCGACATCGCCAACGAGCGCGTTGACGACGCCACCCAGCACCTGAAGGTCGGCGACAAGGTCGAAGCCAAGTTCGTGGGCATGGACCGCAAGGGCCGTACCCTGCAGCTGTCGATCAAGGCCAAGGACGACGCGGAAATGCGCGAAGTGCTGGAGGAATACCAGTCCTCTTCGGCTTCCAGCGGCACCACCCAGCTGGGCGCACTGCTGCGTGCACAGCTGAACGGCAACAAGTCCGAGTAATCGGCCTTAGGCTGTTCGTTGTTTCCTGGACGGCCCGGGCCTTGCCCGGGCCGTTTCAGGCTGAGATACCCCTGATGTGAGCCGGTAATGACCAAATCCGAACTGATCGAAATCCTTGCGCGCCGCCAGGCGCACCTGAAGGCCGATGATGTCGATCTGGCGGTGAAGTCGTTGCTGGAAATGATGGGCGGATCGCTGTCCGCCGGGGATCGCATCGAAATTCGTGGTTTTGGCAGCTTCTCGCTGCACTATCGGCCGCCGCGCCTGGGTCGCAACCCGAAGACCGGCGAGTCGGTTGCCCTGCCGGGCAAGCACGTCCCACATTTCAAGCCGGGCAAGGAACTGCGCGAGCGTGTCAGCAGTGTGCTGCCGCTGGACGCCGATCCGGCCTGAGCCTCCCGTCGCGCCACCGCGTGCGAATCCAGCCGCGAGTCGGATAAGCTACGGACTCCTGCCACTGGAGCTGTCGCATGAAGGTTTTTCGTCTGCTGGTCCTGCTGGCGGTACTCATTGTTGGGTTGATCATCGGTGCCATGAACATGGACGAGATGACCATCAACCTGCTGTTCACCCAGCTCAAGACCTCGGTCGGCGTGGCCATCATTGCCGCGTTGCTGATCGGCGTCATCGTTGGTGCTGGCCTGGTGCTGGTGAGCGTGGTCATTCCGCTCTACAGCCAGCTGCGCCGCGCCAGCAAGTCCGCTGCCGCCACGCCGGCACCGGTTGCCTCCCCTCAATCTTTTGATGGACGCTGATCGAAGATGGATTTCGTCACCGAGTGGTTCTGGTTCTTCCTGTTCGTTCCGCTGGCCGCACTGGCCGGGTGGGTGATCGGACGGCGTGGTGGTCAACGCCACGGTGACAACCAGGTCAGCCGCCTGTCCAGCACCTACTTCCGTGGCCTGAACTACCTGCTCAACGAGCAGCCGGACAAGGCCATCGAGCTGTTCCTGCACATCGCCGAGCTGGACAAGGAAACCTTCGAGACCCAGGTCGCGCTGGGCCACCTGTTCCGCCGCCGCGGCGAAGTCGATCGCGCCATCCGCCTGCACCAGGGCCTGGTCAACCGGCACGACCTCAGCGATGCGCAACGCGTGCAGGCGCTGCTGGCGCTGGGCGAGGACTACATGAAGTCCGGCCTGCTGGACCGTGCCGAGACCGTGTTCACCGAACTGGCGCAGCTGGACCAGCGTGCCCCGCAGGCACTCAAGCACCTGATCGGCATCTACCAGGCCGAGCGTGACTGGGAAAAGGCGATCGACAACGCGACCCGTTTCGAGGACGTCACCGGCGAGCCGATGGGCAAGCTGATCGGGCAGTTCGAGTGCGAACTGGCCGAACGCTTCCGCGGTGCCGGCAAGCTGGAAGAGGCGAGGGCGGCGATCGCCCGGGCCTACCAGGCCGATGCGATGTCGGTGCGTGCCGGCATCATCGAAGGGCGCCTGGAAACCGACGCGGGCAATCCGGAAGCGGCCGTACGCGCGTTCGAGCGTGCTGCGCGCAATGATCCGGAGTACCTGCCGGAGCTGCTGCCGGCGCTGATGCAGAACTACCGCAAGGTGGGTGATCTGGCAGGCGCGCGCGCTTTCCTGTCGGAGATGACCGAGCATTACCGTGGCATTGCCCCGGTGCTGGCGCTGACCCGCCTGATGGAAGAGCAGGAGGGCGTGGCCCCGGCCCGTGCCTACCTGGGCCGCCAGCTCAAGGACCGCCCGTCGGTGCGTGGCGAGTCCGCGCTGATCGACCTGACCCTTGCTGAAGGCGCTGATTCCACGGCGACCCTGCACGACCTCAAGCACATCACCGACCAGTTGCTGGTACGCAACCCGGCCTATCGCTGCACCCGCTGTGGTTTCGGGGCGCGCACCCATCACTGGCAGTGCCCGAGCTGCAAGGAGTGGGGTACGGTCAAGCCGCTGTTGAATTACGCGGTGCTCTGATCCATGCCGTGGCTCGTGATGGGCGCGCTGCTGGGCCTGGCCCTGCTGAGTGCGGCGCTGACCTGGGCGGCGCGGGGCTATGCGCTGCGCCGGCAACTGTTTGACCAGCCGGGCGAGCGCCGCAGTCACAGCGTAGCGACCCCTCGAGGTGGCGGCATCGCCATCGTCATCAGCCTGCTGGTGACCGCCGGTGTTGCCATGTGGGCCTGGCCCGCAGCGCTTCCGAGCCTGCTCGTGGCCGCCCTTGGCCTGGCGCTGGTGGCGGGTATCGGCTGGTGGGATGACCATCGGCCGCTTCCGGCCATGCGCCGCCTGATGGTGCATTTCATCGCCGCCGCGCTGCTGGCCGCGCTGGTCAGGGTGCATGGTGGCAGCTGGCTGCTGGCCGTGTTGGTCCTGCTGTTCACTGCCTCTCTGATCAACATCTGGAATTTCATGGATGGGATCAACGGCATCGCGGCCAGCCAGGCCGTTGTGGTGGCCCTGGGGCTGGCGCCGTTGCTGCCCTGGCCGTACTCGCTGGCGGCCATCGCGTTGGGCCTGGCGTGCCTGGGCTTCCTGCCGTTCAACTTCCCACGGGCCCGGATCTTCATGGGCGATGTCGGAAGTGGCGCGCTGGGTTATGCGGTTGCGGCGGTGCTGGCACTGGCCAGTGTCAAGACCGACATCAACTGGATACTGCTGCTTGTGTCGGCATCGCCGTTCCTTGTGGACGCGGGCTTCACACTGCTGGCGCGCATCATTTCAGGACAACGCTGGATGGAACCCCATACCCAGCATGTCTACCAGCGCGCGGTGCAGGCAGGAGCCAGTCACGCCCGGGTAACAGGGATGTACTTTGCTTTGGGCCTGTTCAGTATTACAGTGCTTAATGTCTGCTCCAACTTGCAGCCGAGGTGGGAGGCTGCCGTGGCGATCGCGTGGTTCATTGCGCTGAGCGTCCTCTGGCTCCTCCTGCGCAATGGATTGCGCCACCGAAAAGGAAATACCTGACTTATGGCTTCACCCTGGCGGGACAGAATCCTCGGCCTGATGCCGCGTTCGGCCATCGTCTGCCACGACCTGTTCATGGTCTGGGCATGCTGGCAGCTGCTGCATGCAGGGCGGTACTCGATCCTGGCCAACGCCCCCGAGCTCCCTCTCTGGAACGTCGACACCACGCTGGTGCTGCTGCTGCAGGGCCTGGTGTTCTGGCGCGTGGGCCTCTATCGGGGGCTGTGGCGGTTCGCCAGCGTCAGCGACCTGCTGAACATCTTCAAGGCCAGCTTCATCGGCATGGTGGCCATCGTGCTGGTGCTGATGTGGAAGCGCTTCGATGGCGTGCCGATGTCGGTGCTGGTGATCTATCCGTTCGCGCTGTCGGCGCTGCTGGGCGCGCCGCGCCTGCTGTACCGGGCCTGGAAGGACTACCAGGCGCTGCAGTCGGACTCATCCGCGCGTCGCGTGCTGATCCTGGGTGCCGGCCAGGCCGCCGAGACCCTGGTCCGTGACCTGCGCCGTTCAGGCAATTTCGAGCCGGTCGGCCTGCTGGACGATGCGCCGCACCTGCGCGGTGCCAAGCTGCAGGGCCTGCCGATCCTCGGCACCCTGGACGATGCGCCGACCGTGGTCCGTGAGACGGCGGCCAAGCTGCTGGTGATCGCCATCCCCTCGCTGGACGCCGCAGGCATGCAGCGGATCGTGGCCATCTGCGAAAGCACCGGCGTGCCGTTCCGCACCGTGCCCAAGCTCAGCGACATCCTGCAGGGCCAGTCGCTGCCGGGGCAGTTGAAGGAAGTGGCGATCGAGGATCTGCTCGGCCGCAAGCCGATCATGCCGGACTGGAACCTGATCCGTGGCTGGTTGGGCGGGCGTACGGTGATGGTCACCGGCGCTGGCGGCTCGATCGGCTCCGAGCTGTGCCGCCAGTGCGCGCGTCACGGTGCCGGTCGCATCATCCTGCTCGAGATCAGCGAGCTGCTGTTGCTGACCATCGAGGGTGAGCTGCGACGCAGCTTCCCGGACGTCGAGGTTGAAGCAGTGCTGGGCGATTGCGGCGACTCGGCGGTGATCCGCCATGCGCTGTCGCTGCATCCCGTCGACACCGCCTTCCATGCCGCCGCCTACAAGCATGTACCGGTGCTGGAGCGGCAGCTGCGCGAGGCGGTGCGCAACAACATCCTGGCCACAGAGAACGTGGCCCGCGCCTGCCTGGAAGCGCGCGTCGAGCACTTCGTGTTCATTTCCACCGACAAGGCCGTCGACCCGGTCAATGCGCTGGGCGCCAGCAAGCGCTATGCGGAAATGATCTGCCAGAGCCTGGACCAGAAGTCCACGCATACCCGTTTCGTCACGGTGCGCTTCGGCAACGTGCTGGCCTCGGCCGGCAGCGTGGTGCCACTGTTCCGCGAACAGATCCTGCGGGGTGGGCCGGTGACCGTCACCGACCCGGAAGTCAGCCGCTACTTCATGACCATCCCGGAGGCCTGCCAGCTGATCCTGCAGGCCGCCGCCTCGGCGTCGCACGGTGCGATCTATACCCTCGACATGGGCGAGCCGGTGCCGATCCGCGTACTGGCCGAGCAGATGATCCGCCTGGCCGGCAAGCAGCCGTACAAGGACATTCCGATCATCTACACCGGGCTGCGTCCGGGCGAGAAGCTGCACGAGACGCTGTTCTATTCGGACGAGGACTATCGTTCCACCGCGCACCCGAAGATTCTCGAGGCCGGTGTGCGCGCGTTCTCACGTGACCTGGTGCTGGGCAATGTTCCGCGCCTGCGCGATGCCGTGGCTGGTTACGACACCACCAGCATCCAGGAGATCCTATTCGCGACAATGCCGGAGTTCTCGCCAATCGAACAGGATGCTTACATTTCATCCGCTAAAGTCGTGCCCTTTCCGGCACGTGAGGCCAACAGGCACCAATGAGCAAGCGAATTCGCAAGGCAGTTTTTCCAGTGGCAGGGCTCGGGACGCGCTTCTTGCCGGCAACCAAGACGGTTCCGAAGGAAATGTTGCCGATCATTGATCGTCCGCTGATCCAGTACGCGGTCGATGAGGCAATCGAAGCTGGTTGCGACACGCTGGTGTTCATCACCAACCGCTACAAGCATGCCGTGGCCGACTACTTCGACAAGGCTTACGAGCTGGAGCAGAAGCTCGAGCGCGCCGGCAAGCAGGAGCAGCTGGAGATGATCCGTCATGTGCTGCCCAATGGCGTGCGCGCGATTTTCGTGACCCAGGCCGAAGCACTGGGCCTGGGCCACGCGGTGCTGTGCGCCAAGGCCGTGATCGGCGACGAACCGTTCGCGGTGCTGCTGCCGGATGACCTGATCTGGAACCGCGGCGACGGCGCACTGAAGCAGATGGCCGACCTCAACGAGGCCAGTGGCGCCAGCGTCATCGCTGTTGAAGACGTACCGCATGACAAGACCGCCAGCTACGGCATCGTTGCCACCGAGGCGTTCGATGGCCGCAAGGGCCGCATTTCGCAGATCGTGGAGAAGCCGAAGCCGGAGGACGCGCCCAGCGACCTGGCTGTGGTCGGCCGCTATGTGCTGAGCCCGAAGATCTTCGAGCTGCTGGAGCAGACCGGCAGCGGTGCCGGTGGCGAGATCCAGCTGACCGATGCGATCGCGCAGCTGCTGAAGACCGAAGAAGTCGATGCCTATCGTTTCGAGGGCACCCGCTTCGACTGTGGCACGCACCTGGGGCTGGTGGAGGCGACGATCCGTTTCGCGTTGGATAACCCGAAGCTGGCAGGGCCGGCGCGGGAGAAGCTGGCGGCGATGTTGGCGGAATAGGGTTTATCAAGCGCTCCGTCAGCGCCTTGATTGATACGTGATGGGCGGGACGGGCGGGCCTTTGCAGGACACGCCGTAAACCCGTCCATGGGGGCTCGGTCGCCGCATCCATGCGGCGAACGGTCCTGCCAAAGGCCCACCCGCCCCGCCTGTCAGGTTTCCTGCGGGCGCGGACGGGAAGGGCGGAATCAAGGGCAAGAGCAAAAGCAAAAAGGCAGCCGATGGCTGCCTTTTTTGTTTCCGCGAGCGTCGAGTCGGGGTCGGATCCCTTTGCGTAGCAAAGGGCTCTGACCCCAGCTCTTGCCCTGCCTTTGCTCACCCCTCCGCCGCGCGGAATGATGGATGGCGCGGGTGGGTGAGGCTGACCGGGACCGTTGGCGCCATGGATGGCGCCATCGAGCCCCCAGGACGGGTTTACGGCGTGTCCCGGGCAGCCTCACCCACCCGGGCCCCCCAGCAAACCGAAACGTCCGCCGGCAACGCTTTGAACCTTACAGCGCCTCGAAAATACCCGCCGCGCCCATGCCGGTGCCGATGCACATGGTCACCATGCCGTACTTCTGCTGGCGACGACGCAGGCCGTGCAGCAGGGTCGCGGTACGGATCGCGCCGGTTGCACCCAGCGGGTGGCCCAAGGCAATCGCGCCGCCCAGCGGGTTGACCTTGGCCGGGTCCAGGCCGCAATCGCGGATCACCGCCAGCGACTGCGCGGCGAAGGCTTCGTTGAGCTCGATCCAATCCAGCTGGTCCTGGGTCAGGCCGGCCTGCTTCAGTGCCTTCGGGATCGCGGCGATCGGGCCGATGCCCATCACTTCCGGGCGCACCCCGGCCACCGAGAAGCTGACGAAACGGGCCAGCGGGGTCAGGCCGTAGTCCTTGATCGCCTGTTCCGAGGCCAGCAGCACGGCACCGGCGCCATCGCTCATCTGCGACGAGTTGCCAGCAGTGACGGTGCCGCCGAACTGGCCGTTGCGGAACACCGGGCGCAGCTTGGCCAGGCCTTCAGCCGAGGAATCCGGGCGCGGGCCTTCGTCGGTGTCGGCGATCTTGTTGCGGGTGATGATGCGCTGGCCGTCGGCCAGGTCCGGCAGGTGCGAGACGATCTCGTACGGGCTGATCTCGTCCTTGAACTCGCCGTTCTGGATCGCGGCCATGGCCTTCTGGTGCGAGGCCAGGGCAAAGGCGTCCTGGTCTTCGCGCGAGACCTTCCACTCTTCGGCGACCTTCTCGGCAGTGATGCCCATGCCGTAGGCGATGGCCACGTGGTCGTTGTCGAACACGCTCGGCGCCATGGCGATCTTGTTGCCCATCATCGGCACCATCGACATCGACTCGGTGCCACCGGCCAGCATCAGGTCGGCGTTGCCCAGGCGGATCGCGTCGGCGGCCTG
The DNA here is from genome assembly GCF_059372295.1 of Stenotrophomonas sp. YJH_SMC_33. NCBI lineage: Bacteria > Pseudomonadati > Pseudomonadota > Gammaproteobacteria > Lysobacterales > Lysobacteraceae > Stenotrophomonas > Stenotrophomonas sp. YJH_SMC_33. Next base: position 15,219 of record NZ_JCAFVJ010000010.1, on the reverse strand, counting down.
CGCCACGGCCTGCAGGCCGGAGGAGCAGAAGCGGTTCACGGTCTGCGCGGCGATGGTGTTTGGCAGGCCAGCCAGCAGCACGCCGATGCGCGCCACGTTCATGCCCTGCTCGGCTTCCGGCATGGCGCAGCCGATGATCGCGTCATCGATGCGGTTGACGTCCACGCCCGGGGCCTGGGCGACGACGCTGCGCAGCACGTGCGCAAGCATGTCGTCGGGGCGGGTGTTGCGGAACATGCCCTTGGGCGCCTTGCCCACCGGGGTGCGGGTGGCGGCGACGATGTAGGCGTCCTGGATTTGCTTGGTCATTGCAGTGATCTCTTGAATTTTTTAGCCGGAGTGCCGACCAACGGTCGGCACCCACCGGAAGCAGGGATGGGCGATCAGTTACGCAGCGGCTTGCCGGTCTTCAGCATGTGCGCGATGCGGGCCTGGGTCTTTTCCTGCTGGGCCAGTTCGACGAAGTGCTTGCGCTCCAGGGTCAGCAGCCACTCTTCGTCGACCAGGGTGCCGCGGTCGACCTTGCCGCCGCACAGCACGGTGGCGATGCGCTCGGCGATCTCGTAGTCGTACGGGCTGATGAAGCGGCCTTCCAGCATGTTGACCAGCATCATCTTGAAGGTGGCGATGCCCACGTCACCGGCGACCTGGATGCGGCGTGCCGGCAGCGGCGGGCGGTAGCCCGCTTCTGCCAGGGCGCGTGCTTCGGCCTTGGCGATATGCAGGGCCTCGTAGCTGTTGAACACCACCTTGTCGGTGCTGCGCAGCAGGCCCAGTTCCTTGGCGTTGACCGCCGAGTTGGACACCTTGGCCATCGCCACGGTCTCGAAGGTCTTCTTCAGTTCGGCGAACACGTCGCCGCCCGGGCCCGCGGCCTGCGAGGCACGCACGGCCAGTTCCTTCAGGCCACCACCGGCCGGCAGCAGGCCGACACCGGCTTCGACCAGGCCGATGTAGCTTTCCAGGAAGGCCACGGTCTTGGCGCTGTGCATCTGGAACTCGCAGCCGCCGCCCAGGGCCAGGCCACGCACCGCTGCCACCACCGGCACCAGCGAGTACTTGATGCGCTGGCTGGTGCGCTGGAAGTTGGCGACCATTTCCTCGAACTGGTCGACCTTGCCGGCCTGCAGCAGGCCGAGCGCACCGGCCAGGTCGGCGCCGGCGGAGAAGGGTTCCTTCTGCTGCCAGATCACCAGGCCCTGGAAGTCCTTCTCGGCGCGGCTGACGCATTCCTGCAGGCCGTCCAGCACCTGGTCGGAGACGGTGTTCATCTTGGTCTTGAAACTGACCACCGCGATGCCATCGCCGTCGTGCCACATGCGCAGGCCGTCGTTCTCGAACACGGTTTCGCCCGGAGCGAACTGCTCGCCCAGCAGCGGATCCGGGAAGCGCTGGCGCTGGTACACCGGCAGCGACGAACGCGGCAGCTTGGCGTTGCGCGACGGGCTGTAGCTGCCTTCGGCGGCGTGCACGCCGTCGCGGCCATCGAACACCCAATCCGGCAGCGGGGCGCTGCTCATGCTCTTGCCGGCCACGATGTCATCGGCGATCCACTGTGCCACCTGCTTCCAGCCGGCAGCCTGCCAGGTCTCGAACGGGCCCAGCGACCAGCCGTAACCCCAGCGGATGGCCAGATCGACGTCGCGCGCGGTCTCGGCGATGTCGGCCAGGTGGTAGGCGCTGTAGTGGAACAGGTCGCGGAAGGTCGCCCACAGGAACTGCGCCTGCGGGTGCTGGCTCTCGCGCAGCTTGGCGAACTTCTCGGCCGGGTTCTTGATCTTCAGGATCTCCACCACTTCCGGTGCGGCGGTGCGGTCGGCCGGACGGTAGTCCTGCTTGTCCAGATCCAGTACCACGATGTCCTTGCCGACCTTGCGGAAGATGCCGGCGCCGGTCTTCTGGCCCAGCGCGCCCTTGGAAATCAGCGCGTCCAGCCACTTCGGCGACTTGAAGAATTCATGCCACGGGTCATTCGGCAGGGTGTCGCCCATGGTCTTGATGACGTGGGCCATGGTGTCCAGGCCGACCACGTCGGAGGTGCGGTAGGTGGCCGACTTCGGGCGGCCGACCAGCGGGCCAGTCAGGCCGTCCACTTCATCGAAGCCCAGGCCGAACTGCTGGGTGTGGTGGATGGTGGACAGGATCGAGAACACGCCGATGCGGTTGCCGATGAAGTTCGGGGTGTCCTTGGCGTACACCACGCCCTTGCCCAGGGTGGTGACCAGGAAGGCTTCCAGGCCTTCCAGCACGGCGGCGTCGGTGGTGGTGGCCGGGATCAGCTCGGCCAGGTGCATGTAGCGCGGCGGGTTGAAGAAGTGCACGCCGCAGAAGCGGTGGCGCAGCTGTTCGGGCAGCACGTCGGCCAGCTTGTTGATGCCCAGGCCCGAGGTGTTGGAGGCCAGCACCGCGTGGTCGGCCACGAACGGCGCAATCTTCTTGTACAGGTCCTGCTTCCAGTCCATGCGCTCGGCGATGGCCTCGATGATCAGGTCGCAGTCCTTCAGCTGCTCCAGGCCGGAGTCGTAATTGGCCGGGGTGATGGCTTCGGCCAGCGACTTGCTGGCCAGCGGCGCCGGGCTCAGCTTGCCCAGGTTGGCGATCGCCTTCAGCACGATGCCATCGGCCGGACCTTCCTTCGCAGGCAGGTCGAACAGCACGGTGTCGACGCCGGCGTTGGTGAGGTGGGCGGCGATCTGGGCACCCATGACGCCGGCACCCAGCACGGCGGCGCGGCGGACTAGCAGGGAATTGGACATGGTGTAGGGCCTTTGTTGGTCAGCAGTTACTGGGTGGAATCAAAGGGAAGCGGGCAGGGCGCTGGCACGTGCGGCGGCGCGGAACCCGGCTTCGGCGAAATGGATCAGTTCGTGGGCGGCATGGGCACGATGCGCCGCTTCGGTGACACCGGCGGGACGCTTGATCAGCCCGAAGTCGGCCATGGCATAGGTGAGCGAGCCGGCCAGGAAGTCCAGGCGCCAGTACAGCTCTTCCTTGCTCAGGCCGGGCACGCACTCGCCGATGGCCTTGCCGAACGCACGCAGCACGTGGCCGTAGTGGTCGGACAGGAACTTGCGCAGGTTGTCGTTCTTCTCGGCGTAGGCGCGGGCAATCACGCGCACGAAGGCGCCGCCGTTCTGGCGGTCCTGGGCCAGCGCCAGGGCCGGCTCGACGAAGGCGGCCAGCACCGGGCGCAGTTCGCCGGGGTGTTCGCTGCGGGCCCGCTCCAGCTGCGCCAGGCGCGCGCCGGTCATCTCGTCCATGCGGCGGCGGAAGACCTCATTGACCAGATTTTCCTTGGAACCGAAGTGGTAGTTGACCGCGGCGATGTTGACGTCGGCCTGGCTGGTCACCTGGCGCAGCGAGGTGCCGGCGAAGCCGTGCTGGGCGAACAGCTCCTCGGCCGCGCCGAGGATCCGGTCCTTGGTCGAGAAGTGGGCGGGTTTGGCCATCGGCGGGCAGACCTTAATCAAACGATTGTTTGATACTAGGACCAGACGGTACCGTATGGCATTTTGCAGTGCAGCAAAATCGGCGGGCTCGGTCAGATTTCACTCAGGTGGGTGAATGGGTGGACCTGAACCTGTAGAGCCGAGCCCGCGCTCGGCTGCTCTTCGGCCCAAAGGCCAGCCGAGCATGGGCTCGGCGCTACAACAGGGCCACATGGCCCTCTACCACCCGGCCACGTTATCTTTTACAATTCGCCTACGTTTATCAGGCTAAGCCCGCGTCCCGACGCGGGTTTTTTTCATGTTACCCTTCGGGCCATCAGCGGCCCGATTCCATTGGAGACATCCCATGGCGCTGGAGCGCACCCTTTCGATCATCAAGCCGGACGCCGTTGCCAAGAACGTCATCGGCGAAATCTACGCCCGCTTCGAGAAGGCCGGCCTGAAGGTCGTGGCCGCCAAGTACAAGCAGCTGTCGCGCCGTGAAGCCGAAGGCTTCTATGCCGTGCACCGCGAGCGTCCGTTCTTCAACGCGCTGGTCGAGTTCATGATCTCCGGCCCGGTGATGATCCAGGCCCTGGAAGGCGAGAACGCCGTCCTGGCCCACCGCGACCTGCTGGGCGCCACCAACCCGAAGGAAGCCGCGCCGGGCACCATCCGCGCCGACTTCGCCGAATCCATCGATGCCAACGCCGCACACGGCTCGGACTCGGTCGAGAATGCCGCGATTGAGATCGCCTACTTCTTCGCCGCCACCGAAGTCGTCTCGCGCTGAGAGTAATGCCGTGAACGAGGTCGTACAGTCCCCCGCCATCCAGCCGCTGCCGAAGTCGGCACCCACGGCTGGCAAGCAGAACCTGCTCGACCTCGATCGCGCGGGCCTGGAGAAGTTTTTCGTCGAGGTTCTCGGCGAGAAGAAGTTCCGTGCCCATCAGGTGATGAAGTGGATCCACCATCGCTACGTCACCGATTTCGATGAAATGACCGACCTCGGCAAGGTCCTGCGCGCCAAGCTGCAGGCCCATGCCGAGGTGCTGGTTCCGAACATCGTGTTCGACAAGCCCTCCGCCGACGGCACCCACAAGTGGCTGCTGGCGATGGGCGTGGATGGCAAGAACGCCATCGAGACCGTGTACATCCCGGACAAGACCCGCGGCACGTTGTGCGTGTCCTCGCAGGTCGGTTGCGGCCTGAACTGCACGTTCTGCTCCACCGCCACCCAGGGCTTCAACCGTAACCTGACCACCGCCGAGATCATCGGCCAGGTGTGGGTTGCCGCACGCCACCTGGGCAACGTGCCGCACCAGATGCGCCGCCTCACCAACGTGGTGATGATGGGCATGGGCGAGCCGCTGATGAATTTCGACAACGTCGTGCGCGCCATGAGCGTGATGCGCGACGACCTGGGCTACGGCCTGGCCAACAAGCGCGTGACCCTGTCGACCTCCGGCCTGGTGCCGCAGATCGACCGCCTGTCTGCCGAAAGCGACGTGTCGCTGGCGGTGTCGCTGCATGCGCCGAACGACGCACTGCGCGAGACGCTGGTGCCGCTCAACAAGAAGTACCCGATCGCCGAGCTGATGGCCTCGTGCGCACGCTACCTGCGCGCCAACAAGCGCCGCGAATCGGTCACCTTTGAATACACCCTGATGAAGGGCGTCAACGACAAGCCCGAGCATGCCCGCGAGCTGGCCCGCCTGATGCGCCAGTTCGACAACGCGGTGCAGGCCAAGGATTCGGGCAAGGTCAACCTGATCCCGTTCAATCCGTTCCCGGGCACCCGCTACGAGCGTTCCGAGGAGGCCAACATCCGCGCCTTCCAGAAGATCCTGCTCGACAGCAACGTGCTGACGATGGTCCGCCGCACCCGTGGCGACGACATCGACGCCGCCTGTGGCCAGCTCAAGGGCCAGGTGATGGACCGCACCCGCCGCCAGGCGGAGTTCAACAAGACGCTGCAGGCGGGGAAGGGGAGCGATGCCGCGGCCTGACCGCCTCTGGCTGGCGCTTCTCGCAGGCGTGCTGGCCGTTGCGGTCGGTGGCTGCAAATCCCAACCCAAGGCCAAGCTGGGCCCCAGCGAAGCGCCGGTCTATTCGGTGCGCGATCCGGACAGCGTGCGGCGCCAGGTGCGCCTGCAGGATCTGTTGGCGCTGGCTGCCCGTGACATGCAGGTCGGCAACCTGGATGCGGCCGAACGCAAGGCGCGCGAGGCGCTGAAGCTGGCGCCCGACTCGCCGGATGCGCTGGTGCTGCTGGCCGGCATCGATGAGCGCCGTGGCCGGAGCCAGCAAGCGGGCGAGAGCTTCCGCAGGGCGGCCGAACAGGCGCCGCAGCGCGGTGACATCCTCAACAATTACGGGGCGTGGCTGTGCCAGCAGGGGCGGCCGGCCGAGTCGCTGTCGTGGTTCGATCGAGCGCTGCAGGCGCCGGGCTACGCCACACCGGCCGAATCCCAGGCCAATGCGGGCAGCTGTGCACTGGACGCTGGCCAACTTGAACGTGCCGAAGGCGACCTGCGCGCGGCGCTGTCGGTGCTGCCGGGAAACCCGGTCGCGCTGGAGGCGATGGCCCAGCTCAGCTTCCGCCAGGGCCGCTTCATGGAGGCGCGGGCCTTCGCCGAACGTAGGATTGCGGCTGCACCCGCAACGCGTTCCGTGTTACAACTTGCGTCTCAAATCGAAGCGCGGCTGGGTGATCGGGCGGCATCTGATCGCTATCTTCAGCGGATTCGACAGGAATTTCCGCAGGAAGCGGGCTCCTAACTCCAGGGTTGATGCATTGTGATTGATGACCAGACTGTGAGCGCTCTCGAGACTGCGGCCGGCTGCGGCACCCGCCTGCGCCAGGCCCGCGAGGCGGCCGGACTGACCCTCGAAGATGTCGGCTCGCGCCTGCGCATGCCGGTCCAGGTGGTCAGGTCGCTGGAAGAAGAACAATGGCAGAAGCTTGGCGCGCCGGTGTTCGTGCGCGGCCAGCTGCGCAGCTATGCGCGGCTTCTGGACGTGGACGTGGGAGAGCTGCTGGAGCAGGCCCAGGTCGGCCCGGTGGTGCCGCCTACCCTGGTCAGCCATACCCATACCCCGCGTGCGCGCCGCATTGCCGAGAATCTCGGCCGTCGCGTGCTGTACGTCGGCATCACCGCGGTGCTGGCGGTGCCGGTGTGGTTTGCCACCCGTGGCCATTTCGATGGCAGTGCCACCCCGTCGCCGAATACCGCCTCGCTGGACGCCATCCCGGCCGCCGTGCCGGTAACCCCGTCCGCTGCGGGCGTCGAGCCGGCCGCGGTGGCGGACGTGGCGAGCGCTCCGGCCAGCAAGCCGGCCGCCACTCCGTACGTGGCCTCGCTGGCCCCGGTGCCGCGTCCAGCCCCGCCACCGGCCGCTGCCGCCAATACGCTGGACATGCAGTTCAGTGGCGACAGCTGGGTCGATATCGGCGGCCCGGACGGCAGCACTGTCGAGAAGGCGCTGATCAAATCCGGCGAGAGCCGCAGCTTCACGCCGGGCCAGGTGACCCGGGTGACCCTGGGCAACGCCTCGGCGGTCCAGGTTCAGCAGAACGGCGCTATCGTCGATCTGACCCCCTACCAGCGAGCCAACGTGGCACGCTTTCAGGTATCCTCTGAAGGCTCCGTAGTCCCGGTTTCGCACTGAGGCGCGGTTTCACCACCTTCGATTAATTCCAATGGTCCCTCCCGATGGGCGGGGCGAGAGTACGCATGGCGATCGACGATCTGCTCGACGAGCACGAACAAAGTGAACGCGTCCGCAGCTGGCTGCGGAAGAATGGCGCCAGCATCCTCGGTGGCGTGGTCATCGCCATCGGTGCCATTGCCGGCTGGCAGTGGTACCAGAAGGATCAGGGCGGCAAGCTGGCCTCGGCCAATGTCGAGTACCAGAAGGCGCTCGTTGGCCTGCAGCAGAACAAGCTCGACGACGCCGCCAAGGCGGTCAAGGCGCTCGAAGCCGGCCCGTCCAGCATCTACGGCGACCTGGCGGCGCTGCAGCTGGCCAAGGCCCAGGTCGACGCCGGCAAGAACGAAGAAGCCCTGGCTACCCTGCGCGGCGTGAAGGTTGAAGGTGACCTGCAGCGCGTGGTCGACCAGCGCGTGGCCCGCCTGCTGGTGGCCACCGGCAAGAGCGACGAGGCGATCAAGCTGCTGGGCAGCGCCACCGACAGCAGCAGCCTGGAAATCCATGGCGATGCGCTGATGGCGCAGGGCAAGCGCGATGAGGCCCGCGCACAGTACGAGAAGGCGCTGAAGACGCTGGACGTGGCAGCGCCGCAGCGGCGCCTGCTGGAAACCAAGGTTATGGACGCCGGCGGCACCGTCGCCGCCCCTGCGGAGTCGGTTTGATGAGTCAGAAGGTCATGATCACCCGCGTCGCCACCGTGCTCCTGATGGGCATGGCCCTGACCGGCTGCAGCACCATGAAGGGCTGGTTCGCCGGCAAGGACGCGGCCGCGAAGAAGGCACAGGAACCGGCTGAGCTGGTCAAGTTCGAGCCGACCCTGAAGGTCAACAAGGCCTGGTCGGTCAACCTCGGCAAGGGCGAGCGCCGCATCGGCGTGCGCCAGGGCCCGGCCGTGGCCAACGGCCACGTGTTCGCTGCGGCGATCACCGGTGGCGTGCACGCCATCGACCTGCAGACCGGCAAGAAGGTCTGGACCTGGGAGCCGCAGAAGGAAAAGAAGAAGGCCAAGCTGCGTCTGTCCGGTGGCCCGGGTGTCGGTGAGAACCTGGTCGTGATCGGCACGCTCGATGGCCAGGTCATCGCGCTGGACATCAACGACGGCAGCGAAAAGTGGCGCGCCCGTGTTCCGGGTGAAGTCATCGCCGCGCCGGCCATCGCCCAGGGCGCGGTCTACGTGCGCAGCAACGACGGCCGTATCACTGCGTTCGATGCCGGCAACGGCACCCAGAAGTGGTTCAACCCGAGCGAGCTGCCGGCGCTGACCGTGCGTGGCAACGCACCGGTGGTGACCGGCCCGGGCGTGCTGTTCATCGGCAAGGACGAGGGCGCGGTTGCCGCCCTGGCCCAGCAGGATGGCCGCACCCTGTGGGAACAGAACGTGGGCAACGGTGAAGGCCGTACCGAGCTGGAGCGCATGGCCGATGTGGACGGCGCGCCGGTGCTGGATGGCAACACCCTGTTCGTGAGCAGCTTCAAGAACCAGACGATGGCCATTGAAGGCCCGACCGGTCGCCCGCTGTGGGCGCGCGACCACGGCGGTGCGGGTGGCGTGGCGGTGTCGTCGGGCAATGTGTTCGTGACCGACAACAAGGGCGGCGTGTTCGGCCTGGACAAGGCCAGCGGCGCAGCCATGTGGTCGCAGACGGCACTGGCCCGTCGCTCGCTGACCGGCCCGGCGCTGCATGGCGACTACGTCGTGGTCGGCGACTACAAGGGATACGTGCACTGGTTGCAGGCCTCCGATGGTGCGATGGCGGCACGGGCAAAGAGTGGCGGTGACGCCCTGCTGGCCCAGCCGGTCGTCGCAGACGGGGTGCTGCTGGTGCAGAACGTGGATGGCAAGCTGACCGCCTTCCGGTTGGCAAATTAATACGGAGTACTCGCGATGCTGCCTTTGGTCGCCCTGGTTGGACGGCCGAATGTCGGCAAGTCGACCATTTTCAATGCGTTGACCCGCACCCGTGACGCCCTGGTCCATGACCAGCCCGGCGTCACCCGTGATCGCAACTACGGCGTCTGCCGCCTCGACGAGGACAATCATTTCCTCGTCGTGGATACCGGCGGTATTGCCGGTGAGGACGAAGGCCTGGCCGGTGCCACCACCCGCCAGGCGCGTGCGGCGGCTGCCGAAGCGGACCTGATCCTGTTCGTCGTCGATGCCCGCGAGGGCACCTCGGCGCTGGACGACGAGATCCTGGCGTGGCTGCGCAAGCTGTCGCGCCCGACGTTGCTGCTGATCAACAAGATCGACGGTACCGACGAGGACAGCGTCCGCTCCGAGTTCGCCCGCTACGGTTTCGGCGAAATGCTGACCGTCTCGGCCGCGCATCGCCAGGGCCTGGACGACCTGCTGGACGAAGTGATCCAGCGCCTGCCGGAAGAAGGTAGCGGCGAAGAGCTGGACAACGATCCGAACCGCATCCGCATCGCCTTCGTCGGCCGCCCGAACGTGGGCAAGTCGACCCTGGTCAACCGCATCCTCGGCGAGGAGCGCATGATCGCCTCCGACGTGCCGGGCACCACCCGCGACTCGATCGCAGTGGACCTGGAGCGCGACGGTCGCGAATACCGCCTGATCGATACCGCCGGCCTGCGCCGTCGCTCCCGCGTGGACGAGGTCGTCGAGAAGTTCTCGGTGGTCAAGACCATGCAGTCGATCGAGCAGTGCCAGGTGGCCGTGCTGATGCTCGACGCCACCGAAGGCGTGACCGACCAGGACGCCACCGTGCTCGGTGCCGTGCTCGACGCCGGCCGCGCGCTGGTGATCGCCATCAACAAGTGGGATGGCCTGACCGAGTACCAGCGCGAACAGGCTGAAACCATGCTGTCGCTCAAGCTGGGCTTCGTGCCCTGGGCCGAATCGGTGCGCATTTCGGCCAAGCACGGCTCGGGCCTGCGCGAGCTGTTCCGTGCGGTGCACCGCGCGCACGAATCGGCCAACAAGACCTTCACCACCAGCGAAGTGAACAAGGCCTTGGAAGTGGCCTACGAGACCAACCCGCCGCCGACCATCCGCGGCCATGTCTCCAAGCTGCGCTACGTGCATCCGGCCGGTTCCAACCCGCCGACCTTCATCGTGCACGGCACCCGCCTGAAGGAACTGCAGGAGTCGTACAAGCGCTACCTGGAGAACTTCTTCCGCAAGCGCTTCAAGCTGATCGGCACGCCAGTGAGCTTCATCTTCCGCGAGGGTACCAACCCGTACGAGGGCAAGAAGAACGTCCTCACCGAGCGGCAGGTCAAGGCCAAGCGGCGCTTGATGAAGCACGTCAAGGGCAAGTGATTCACGGGAAGGCGGCCGCAGGGCCGCCTTTTTCGTTGTTGGGAAATGGGATCTGATCCCGGGCGCGGGGCTGGCGCTACCGTAGGCTTGCGGTGGACCTGTAGAGCCGAGCCTGCGCTCGGCTGCTTTTCGCGCATTGCCGCAGGCGCGCTACGCGCGCCAGCCGAGCATGGGCTCGCCTCTACAGATTCTGGTCAACGCGGCCTGCCGCCACGTGCGCGATAATGCCGCCATGAGCATCCAAGAGCTTTCCCCCGCGCAGGCACGTGAGCGCCTGGCCCATGGCGCGGTGCTGATCGATGTGCGCGAAGCGCACGAACGGGCCGGCGGGATGGCCGAGGGCGCGCGCGGCGTGGCCAAGGGCGAGCTGCAGGCCGACCCGGCCGCGCATCTGCCGCGGCGCGACCAGGAGATCCTGCTGATCTGCCAGAGCGGCAAGCGCTCGGCCGATGCCGCGCAGTTCCTGCTGGAGGCCGGCTACACCCAGGTCGCTTCCGTGACCGGCGGTACCGTGGCCTGGCGCGAGCAGTCGCTGCCCTTGGTGCAGCCGCTCGCCAGCGCCGCCGACCGCGATTTCTTTGATCGCTATTCGCGGCACCTGCTGCTGCCGCAGGTGGGCGAAGCCGGCCAGCGCCGGCTGCAGCAAGCGCGCGTGCTGGTACTGGGCGCGGGCGGGCTGGGCGCACCGGCTGGTTTCTACCTGGCAGCGGCTGGGGTAGGGCACCTGCGCCTCGCCGACCACGACCGCGTGGAGCGCAGCAACCTTCACCGGCAGATCGTGCACACCGAGGCCAGCGTCGGCCAGCTCAAGGTCGATTCCGCACGCGAGCGCCTGCTGGCGCTGAATCCCTCCATCGAGGTCGAGGCGGTGCCGGAGCGGGTGACCTCTGAGAACGTGGATGCGCTGCTCGAGGGCGTGGACGTGGTGCTGGATGGGTCGGACAACTTCCCGCTGCGCTACCTGCTCAACGACGCCTGCATCAAGCACGCCAAGCCGCTGGTGTATGCCGCCATCGAGCGCTTCGACGGCCAGGTCAGCGTGTTTGACGCCGGTCGCCAGCGCGGCGTGGCGCCGTGCTACCGCTGCCTGTTCCCGGAACCGCCGCCGCCGGAGTTTGCGCCGAACTGTTCCGAGGCCGGTGTGCTGGGCGTGCTGCCTGGCCTGGCCGGCGTGCTGCAGGCCACCGAGGTGCTGAAGCTGCTGCTGGGCATTGGCGAGCCGCTGGTGGGTCGGCTGCTGCGCTTCGATGCGCTGGGCATGCGCTTCCGCGAGACCGGCATCCGGCCGGACCCGCACTGCCCGGTGTGCGCGCCGGGCATGCCGTTCCCGGGGTATATCGATTACGCCGCGTTCTGCCGGGGTGGGTGAGGCTGGCCGGGGATTCATCCACGCATGGCGTGGATCTACCGGGGCGCGGCGGCTGTGCGTCATCCACGCATGGCGTGGATCTACTGTAGAGCCGAGCCCATGCTCGGCTGCTTCAGGCCTCGGCACGAAGAGCAGCCGAGCGTGGGCTCGGCTCTACAGGTCATGGCGCCCACCCAAGCATGTGCATGGTTTCGGGATGATGCCGGGGCTCACTCCCGGCATCGTTCCACCTCCAAGACAATCCGACGCAACATGCGTGCTATTGCCGTCATCGGCATTGCTCTATTGTTGAACCCGATTCTGGATCTTGGGGAAAACACCGCATGGCGGTAGAAGCAGCGACCAGCGAGCTGGTCAAGGTCGTCGCCCTGCTGGGCGCGGCGGTGGTGATGGTGCCTTTGTTCCGCCGGGCCGGTCTGGGCTCGGTGCTGGGCTACTTCGCCGCCGGCCTGGCGATCGGACCGTTCGGGCTGGGCTGGTTCTCCGACCCGCAGGCGATCCTGCATACCGCCGAGCTCGGCGTGGTGATGTTCCTGTTCGTGATCGGCCTGGAAATGCGGCCCTCGCACCTGTGGAGCCTGCGCAAGGAGATCTTCGGGCTGGGCACGCTGCAGATCGTCACCTGTGCGCTGGTGCTGACCAGCATCGCCAAGCTGTTCGGCCTCCCGTGGCAGGTGGCCTTCATCGGTGCCACCGGCTTCGTGCTCACCTCCACCGCAGTGGTGATGCAGCTGCTGGCCGAGCGCGGTGACATCGCGCTGCCGTCGGGGCAGAAGATCGTTTCGATCCTGCTCTTCGAAGACCTGCTGATCGTGCCGTTGCTGGCCCTTGTGGCGTGGATGGCGCCGAGCGCGGGCAGTGCCGACGGCGAGGGTTCGCGCTGGCTGTCGGTGGCGATCGGCGTCGGTGCCATCGTCGGCCTGGTGCTGGTCGGCCGCTTCCTGCTCAACCCGTTGTTCCGCGTGCTGGCCGAATCGAAGGCGCGCGAGGTGATGACCGCCGCCGCGCTGCTGGTGGTGCTGGGTGCGGCGCTGCTGATGCAGCTGTCGGGCCTGTCGATGGCGATGGGCGCGTTCCTGGCCGGCGTGCTGCTGAGCGAATCGACCTTCCGCCACCAGATCGAAGCGGACATCGAACCGTTCCGCGGCATCCTGCTCGGCCTGTTCTTCCTCAGCGTCGGCATGGCGCTGGACCTGGGCGTGGTGGCCGGCAACTGGCAGCTGATCCTTGGCCTGGTGCTGGCGTTGATGGCGGCCAAGGCGCTGTGCATCTACGTGGTCGCGCGCATCATGGGCAGCGACCACGCACAGGCGCTGGACCGCGGCGTGCTGATGGCGCAGGGCGGCGAGTTCGCCTTCGTGCTGTTCTCCGCCGCGGCATCGGCCGGTGTGATCAACCTGGAGATCAATGCCAACTTCACCGCCGTGGTGGTGCTGTCGATGGCGCTGACCCCGCTGGTGGTGCTGCTCTACAAGCGCATCGCACCGAAGCCGACGGTGAACATGGACGGCGTGGACGAGGCCGAGGGCCTGTCCGGCAGTGTGCTGCTGATCGGCTTCGGCCGCTTCGGCCAGGTTGCCAGCCAGTCGCTGCTGGCGCGCGATGTGGACGTGACCATCATCGACAACGATGTGGAGATGATCCAGAGCGCCGCGCGGTTCGGCTTCAAGATCTATTACGGCGACGGTACGCGACTGGACGTGCTGCATGCCTCGGGCGCGGCCACCGCGCGTGCGATTGCGGTGTGCGTGGACAAGGCCGAGGCGGCTGATCGCATTGTTGAGCTGGTGTCGCACGAGTTCCCGCAGGCCAAGCTGATGGTGCGCTCGTTCGACCGCGAGCATTCGCTGCGGCTGATCCATGCCGGTGTCGATTTCCAGATCCGCGAGACGTTTGAATCGGCGGTGCTGTTCGGCCAGGCCGCGCTGGTGGAACTGGGTGCGGATGAAGACGATGCGGTGGAGATTGCCGAGCAGATCCGTCGCCGCGATGCCGAGCGCTTCGAGCTGGAGATTGCCGGTGGTGGCTTGAATGCCGGGGCCAAGATGGTGTTCGGCAACTCCGGCCAGGGCGTGCCGACGCCGACGCCGTTCACCGCGCCGAAGCGCGAGAGCAAGACGCTGAACCCGCAGGATATGCCGGAAGAGGAAGAGTAGAGCCGAGCGTAGGCTCGGCTCTACAAGGGCGGGGCGGTCGGTTGTAGAGCCGAGCCCATGCTCGGCCGCTCTTCGGTCAGGTTGCGAAAAAGCCGCGCTGCGCGCGTGAGCCGAGCGCAGGCTCGGCTCTACAGGGGCGGGTCGGTCGATGCCGTGGCGGTGGGCGAGGGGGCCTGAATCAGGGACAATAGCGTCCCCGCCGCCCCACGCCTGCCTCCGATGACTGATTCCGCCGCCCCGCATCCTGCCCGCATCCTCGATGGCCGCCGTATCGCCGAGGACCTGCTCGACAGCCTGAAGGTGCGCGTCGACGCCCGCGTGGCCGCCGGTGGCAGCCGTCCGGGCCTGGCCGTGGTGCTGGTCGGTGGCGACCCGGCCTCGACCGTGTACGTGCGCAACAAGCGCCGTGCCGCCGAGAAGGTCGGCATCGAGGCGCATGACTACGATCTGCCGGCCGGTACCACCGAGGCCGAGCTGCTCGACCTCATCGACCAGCTCAACGCCGATCCGAAGATCAACGGCATCCTGATCCAGCTGCCCCTGCCGGGCATCCCCGACGCGCGCCGGCTGATCCAGCGCATCGACCCGCGCAAGGACGTGGACGGCTTCCACCCGGAAAACGTCGGCCACCTGGCCCTGCGCGAGTTCGGCCTGCGCCCGTGCACCCCGCGCGGCATCACCACGCTGCTGGGCCACACCGACCAGCCGGTGCGCGGCCGCAACGCCACCATCGTGGGCGTCAGCAACCACGTCGGCCGCCCGATGGGCCTGGAGCTGCTGATCGCCGGCTGCACCGTGACCAGCTGCCACAAGTTCACCCCCAAGGACGTGCTGGAACAGGCCGTGCGCAACGCCGACATCCTGGTGGTGGCGGTCGGTCGCCCGGGCATCGTGCCGGGCGAGTGGGTGAAGCCGGGCGCGGTGGTGATCGATGTGGGTATCAATCGCTTGGATGACGGCCGCCTGGTGGGCGACGTCGGGTTTGAGGCGGCGGCCCAGCGGGCCAGCTGGATCACCCCGGTGCCGGGTGGCGTGGGCCCGATGACCGTGGCCACGTTGATGCAGAACACCCTGGAAGCGGCGGAAGCGCTGAGCTGACCTCACCTGGGGCTGTTCTCAGGTGCCTGAGGGATAGTGCGGACCAACGGTCCGCACCCACCAAAGGCGCTTCAGGGCTGGCTCGGGTGATCCTCTCAAGGTGGGTGCCGACCGTTGGTCGGCACAATGCCGGTGCACAGGTATATGAAGGCAGTGCGGACCAACGGTCCG
>NZ_JCAFVJ010000009.1:0-171228 GCF_059372295.1 Stenotrophomonas sp. YJH_SMC_33 | reverse complement strand
CCTTCTGCACTCAACGAAGCAACAACGCTCAACCGTTAGGAATCAGCGTCTCGATCAGGTGCTCCACGTAGGCTTCGAAATCCTCGCGCGCCTGCTTCGGCTGCTGCAGCTGCAACGACAACTGCAGGAAGCCGACATAGGCGGCGTAGGCCAGGCGTGCGCGATGGCGTGCATCGGTCGAGCTGAGCCCTGCCTGGCGGAACGAGGCAACCAGATAGTCGAGGCGACGCTGCGAAACCCGGTCGATCACCGGCCGCACCATCGGATGGTCCAGCGCCTTCAGCAGCTCGCTGTAGATGATGTGCGGCTGCACTTCATGCGCCACCATCTGGAACAGCTGGCGCAGGCGCACACGCGGATCCGGTACGTCTTCCAGGCTGCCGAACACCTGTTCCTGTTCGAACAGTTCCCAGCGCTCCAGCGCCGCCTGCAGCAATGCATCGCGCGAAGGGAAATGCCAGTAGAAACTGCCCTTGGTCACGCCGAGTCGCCGCGCCAGCGGTTCCACCGCAACGGCGCCTACGCCTTGTTCAGCAATCAGGTCGAGGGCCGCCTGGGCCCAGTCTTCGGCACTCAGGCGGCTGTTGCGGCCGGCGCGCGGTTCGCCGGCGGAAGCGTCAGGTTGATTCATGGACTGATTTAACCATACGCCGGGGTTCGTTGCAGTACGCCGTTGCAGGCGAAACCGTCAAAGCCCCCCTGGACCCTAACCTGCAACGCACCATACGATGCAGTATTGACTTCCCCCGCAAGCGATCCATACTAGCAAGTATGGTTATGTCCCCTACTCCCGCTGCGTTCCATGACCTGCGCCTGGAGGCCGCCCATGGCGCCCGCCTCGCGGCCACGGCCAGCGAGCACGGTCGTCGTGGTCGCGTGCTGTTCGCGCACGGCTTCGGCCAGACCCGCCACGCCTGGAACGCCACCGCACGCGCCCTGTCTGCGGCCGGCCTGCAGACACTCGCTTACGACGCGCGCGGCCATGGCGATTCAGACTGGAATGCCACCGACCTGCCTTATCACGGCGAACAGTTCGCTGATGACCTGATCGTGCTGGCCGGTGAACAGCCGCGTGCGCCGGTGCTCGTTGCAGCGTCGATGGGCGGGCTGTTCGGCCTGCTGGCTGAGTCGCGCTGGCCCGGCCTGTTCTCGGCGATGGTACTGGTCGACATCACGCCGCGCTGGGATATCGCCGGCGTCGAACGCATCCTGGCCTTCATGACCGCCCATCCCGACGGCTTTGCCTCGCTGGCCCAGGCCGCCGATGTGATCTCGGCCTACATGCCTCACCGCCCGCGCAAATCCGAGCAGTCGCTGCGTGCCTTGCTACGCGAAGACGGACACGGCCGCTGGCGCTGGCATTGGGACCCGCGCCTGGTGGCCGAACTGGCCCGCGACAGCGAGCAGCACCAGGACGCACTGGCCGAGGCCGCGCGCCAGGTGAAGTGCCCGCTGCTGCTGGTCAGCGGCGGCCGCAGCGATCTGGTCACGCCGCAGACCGTGGCCGAATTCCTGGCGTTGGCGCCGCACGCGCGCCATGTACAGCTGCCGCAGGCCACGCATATGGTCGCAGGCGATGACAACGACGCCTTTACCGCTACTGTGTTGGACTATCTGGACGTGTTGCCCGCAGCGGATGCTGCGGCTTCGTCCGCCACAAACGAGCACGTCACCGGAGCACGCTCATGAGCATCGTTCTTCCCTTCCTCGCCCTGCTGCTGGCAGGCGCGTTCGTCGCCTACCACCGCATGCGGCTGGTTACCTGGACGCTGATCAGCGTGGCCCTGCTGGTCGCCTGCTGGTTCATCCCCTACGTCAACCAGACCGCCACGATCGTGGCGGCCGCCGTGTTGGCCGTCATCGCCGTGCCGCTGCTGCTGCCGTTCATCCGCAAGCCGCTGCTGACCGGCCCGATGATGAAGGTGTTCCGCAAGGTGCTGCCGCCGCTGTCGCAGACCGAGCGCATCGCGCTGGAAACCGGTTCGGTCGGATTCGAGGGCGAACTGTTCACCGGTGATCCGGACTGGAACATCCTGCTCAACTACCCCAAGCCGCAGCTGACTGCCGAAGAACAGGCCTTCCTTGATGGCCCCGTCGAAGAGTTGTGCGCGATGGTCAACGACTGGGAAATCACCCACGTCCATGCCGACCTGCCGCCGGAGCTGTGGGCCTTCATCAAGAAGAACAAGTTCTTCGGCATGATCATCCCGAAGGAATATGGCGGCCTGGGCTTCTCCGCGCTGGCCCACCACAAGGTGATCCAGAAGCTGGCCTCGGTGTCCTCGGTGGTCAGCTCCACCGTCGGCGTACCCAACTCGCTGGGCCCGGGTGAACTGCTGGTGCATTACGGCACCCAGGAACAGAAGGACCAGTACCTGCCGCGCTTGGCCGATGGCCGTGAAGTGCCCTGCTTCGGCCTGACCGGTCCGTTCGCCGGTTCCGACGCCACCTCGATTCCCGATTACGGCATCGTCTGCAAGGGCGAGTGGAACGGCGAGCAGGTGCTCGGCGTCAAGCTGACCTTCGACAAGCGCTACATCACCCTGGCACCGGTCGCCTCGCTGATCGGCCTGGCCTTCCGCATGTACGATCCCGATGGCCTGATCGGCGATACCCGCGATATCGGCATCACCCTGGGCCTGCTGCCGCGCGACACAGCCGGCGTGGAGATCGGTCGTCGCCACTTCCCGCTGAACTCGACCTTCCAGAACGGTCCGATCCGGGGCAAGGATGTGTTCATCCCGCTGACCCAGCTGATCGGTGGCGCGGCCATGGCCGGCAAGGGCTGGAACATGCTCAACGAGTGCCTGGCCGTAGGCCGCTCGATCACCCTGCCGTCCACCGCCAGCGGTGGTGCCAAGGCCGGTGCGGCCGTCACCGGCGCCTATGCACGCATCCGCAAGCAGTTCGGCCTGTCGGTCGGCCGCTTCGAGGGCGTCGAGGAGGCGCTGGCCCGCATCGGTGGCAAGGCCTACAAGATCAGCGCACTGTCGCAGGCCACCGCCGCGGCGGTCGACCGCGGTGACGTGCCGTCGGTGCCGTCGGCCATCGCCAAGTATCACTGCACCACTATGAGCCGCGAAGTGATCTCGGACATGATGGACGTGATCGGCGGCAAGGGCATCATCCTGGGGCCGCGCAACTTCGCCGGCCGCAGCTGGCAGGCCGCGCCGATCGCGATCACCGTGGAAGGCGCCAACATCATGACCCGCAGCCTGCTGATCTTCGGCCAGGGTGCGATCCTCTGCCACCCATGGGTGCTGAAGGAGATGAAGGCGGCGCAGGATCCGGACACCCGTGCCGGCCTGCAGGAGTTCGACCGCAGCCTGTTCGGCCACATCCGCTACGGCATCTCCAACGCCGTGCGTTCGTTCTGGTTCGGCCTGACCGGCGCGCGCTTCGGCGCCGCTCCGGGTGACGCCTACACCCGCCGCTACTTCCGCAAGCTGGACCGTTACTCGGCCAACCTGGCCCTGATGGCCGACATCTCGATGATGACCCTCGGCGGCAAGCTGAAGTTCAAGGAATCGCTGTCCGGCCGCCTGGGCGACGTGCTGAGCCACGTCTACATGACCAGCGCAATGCTCAAGCGCTACCACGACGAAGGCGCACCGCAGGCCGACCAGCCGCTGCTGGCCTGGGCCTTCCATGACAGCGTGCACAAGATCGAAGAGTCGCTGTCGGCCGCACTGCGCAACTTCCCGATCCGTCCGATCGGCTGGCTGATGTGGGCACTGATCTTCCCGCTGGGCCGTCGTGCCGAGGCGCCGGGCGATCGCCTGAGCCGCCGTGTCGCCGCCCTGCTGATGGCGCCGAACGAAGCCCGCGACCGCCTGGCCAGTGGCGTGTTCCTGACCCCGTGCGAGAACAACCCGGGTGGCCGCATCAACAGCTACCTGAGCAAGGCGATCATGGCCGAGCCGGTGGAGCGCAAGTTCCTCAAGGCGCTGAAGAGCAAGGGCATCGAGGCGCTGGATTTCAAGAGCCAGCTGGACGAGGCCGTGGCCGAGGGCGTGATCACCCAGGACGAGCGCAGCCTGCTGGAAGAGCTGCGCACGCTCACCCTGGACACGATCACCGTGGACGACTTCGACACCCACGAACTGCGCGCGGCCAGCTACTACGACCGCCAGCACAAGGACCCGCATTCGCAGGCGGCCTGATCGCCCGCGACACACGTTGCCTTCGACGGCGGGCCTCGGCCCGCCGTCGCGTTATCCGCCGACCGGAATACCCCTCATGTCCACACCCCTGCTCTCGCTTTACCAAAGCCTGCAGCGCTGGCCTGCTGGCAACTGGCTGTTCTCGCGCGCGGTGTGTTTCAAGGCGCCCTACTTCGCCAGCATCGCGCCGTGCATCACCCGCCTGGAGCACGGCCGCTGCGAAGGGACGCTGGCCGACCGCCGCAGGGTACGCAACCACATCGGCACGGTGCATGCGATCGCGATGTGCAACCTGGCCGAACTGACCGCCGGGTTGATGGTCGATGCATCGCTGCCGAAGGGCATGCGCTGGATCCCGAAGGGGATGCAGGTGCAGTACCTGGCCAAGGCACGAGGCACACTGCAGGCGGTGGCGCTGCCGGCACAGCCGATTGTCGTCGCGGCCGAAGGCTATGCGCTGCCGGTGACGGTCAGCGTGCGCGACCGGGCGGGGACGGAAGTGTTCAGCGCGGTCATCGACATGTGGATGTCGCCGGCGAAGTAGGTTCCCGCGAACGGCGCAGCCCCTCGTGGGTGGACGCGGGATGCGGTTTATCGGTTGGGCCGGAGGGGTGGGGCCAGGCGGGGACGCCGCAAGTACGTCCGTGTAGGCTTAGCCGCGCCATCCATGGCGCGGATACCCCGCCCGGCCCCCCCCCTCCGGCCTCGGACGGATCTCTGCGGCGTCCCCCACGGAAGAGAGAAAGAAGAGCAAAAGCAAAAGCGACCCATCGGCCGCTTTTTTCCATGCACGCAGAATCCACGAGCGCAGCGACCCGCTGTTGCTCTTGATCTTCTTTTTTCTTCTCCGTGGGCTGGCCGCGCACGGAACCTGTCTGAGGCCGGGCGGGTTGGGTTCGCGGGGGTGTCCGCGGCATGGATGCCGCGGCCAAGCCTACAGGGACGTACTTGCGGCGTCCCCCGCGAACCCAACCCGCCCGGCCAACCCCATGAGAAGCTCTACGCGACCAACCCACGAGGGGCTGCGCCGTTGGCTGGAAACTACGCCACCGCGCGAAGAACCAACGCCAGGATCGCAGGCACCGCCTGGATCATGAAAATGCGGCGGCTCACGCTGTAGGCGCCATAGCACCCGGCCACCACCACGCAGGCCAGCGAGAACGTCACCAGCACTGGCTGATCGATCACCAGCCCCCCTACGATGCCCGCCGCCAGGAAGCCGTTGTACAGGCCCTGGTTGGCCGCCAGCACGCGCGTGATCTCTGCCTTCTCCGGCGTGTTGCGGAAGGTCTTCAGGCCCAGCGGGCGGGTCCACAGGAACATCTCCAGCACCAGGAAGTACAGGTGCAGCACCGCGACCAGCACGGTCAGCAGCAGCGCGATCAGCGACATCGTTTCTCTCCTCGGGAAGATTGGGCCGCGTCAGCGGTCGCGCGGCAGTTTCTTTTCTTCGCGCAGCACGCCGAACGCGGCCAGGGTCATGAAGCCGGCCACCGCCACGCCACCCATGAACACCACGTGCGAGCCGAACAGGGACAGCCCCTTGTGCAGCCACGCAAAGCTCAGGTCCGCGCCCCGGTAGACCACCGTGTCGATCGCTGCGCCGGCCTTATAGCGCCACTGGCGGTCCACGCGGGTGTAGATGGTTTCGCGCGCCGGCTTGGCCAGCGCGAATTCACTGGCGCGGGTCATCACCTGCACCACCGCGACCATCAGCGGCATCGGCGAGGCCGCCAGCACCGAGAAGCCGATCAGGATCGCGAAACCAGGAATCAGCAGCGCCGGCGCAATGCCATGCCGGGACAGCAGCCAGCGGGTCAGGGCGAGCTGCATCAGCAGCGCCAGTGCGTTCACCGCCAGGTCGATACGCGAGAAGAAGGCCGTAGCAGCGCCTGCATCGTTGAATGCCTCACGCACGATGCTGGCCTGCTGGTTGTACAGCAGGGTGCCCACGCCCACACCGAACACCACCATGATCGCCAGCCAGCGCAGCAGAGGTTCACGCACGATCAGTTTCAAGCCATCCAGCACGCTGCCGCCCATTGGCTTCTCGCCGGACACCAGTTGCTGCTCGCGTTCGCGCAGCACCGCCCAGTGCCGCAGCCGCCAAATGCACAACAGGCAGACGACCAGGAATCCCGCAGAGACCAGCATCAGGTTGGCGATACCCACGCGCTGCACCAGCGCACTGGTGATGATCGGACCGAGGAAGGCACCGACGGTGCCAGCCGCGCCGATGTAACCGTAGAAAGCACGTGCCTGCGCGTTGGAAAACACATCGGCCATGAAGCTCCAGAACACCGCCACCGCGAACAGGTTGAAGACAGTGATCCAGAAAAAGAACGCCATGCCGCGGCCCGGCACACCGCTATCGAACAGTACGTAGAAGCCCAGCAGGGTGACGATGAAGAACCCATACACCGCCGGCAGGAACACCCGCCGCGGGAAGCGGCTGACCAGCCAGCCGTACACCGGCTGCAGCACCAGCATGATCACGAACACGCAGGAAAACAGGAACTGCAGGACAAAGTCCTTCAACGCAATGCCGTGGCCGGCGAACCAGGCGATCAGCACTGGCGGGAACACCGTTTCCAGGTCCGCCGAGGCAGCCATCGCCTCACGCACCGGGCGCAGCACGTAGTAGCCGCTGAGCAGGCAGAAGAAGTACAGGAACGACCACCACAGCGCCGGCGACTCACGCAGTGCCGCCGTCAGCCCACGCAGCGGCCCCTTGCCCTTCACCGCGCTCACGCGGCGTCCCTCGCCAGAAGACGGCGGTTGGACAGCGGCATGGCAGGCTCCGGGGCGGTGAAGCGCGTACGTTAGCCAATGCACTGCAACATCGCCAGCGTGACGCGCGCACCGATGGCCGCAACGTAGTGGCATGAGAGGCAGGAACGACACGTTCGGACACACTTCCAGAGCGTCAAAATGCCAACTTTTTCAACGAGATGCGCATTCATCTTCGCTTTGTTTGTGCACAGGGGAAAAGCGGCGCTAGAATCGCCATCAGCAGTCGCGCACGGGTCCAACCGATGAAAAAGAACAGCCTGCGTCGTCCGATCCGATCGGCGGCCACCGGTTTGCTGGGCATGTTGATGCCCGTTGCCTTGTCCACCACCGCGCAGACCCCGCCGGCGTTGCCGCCGATGCCGACCAACATCGAAACTGCTGCGGGTCCCACCGTCGCCCACACCCAGCCGGCGGCCTACCGCACCGGCCTGGTGCCCCGCGTGCAGGCCCCGGCGCCCGGCTTCAACGTCGCCAACATCGAATCGATGGCGCAGCAGCTCACCTATGGCGAACGCGTGCCGGGCATGGCGGTGGCGATCGTTCAGGGCGGCCGTATCCTCAGCGCGCGCGGCTATGGCGTCACCGACGTCAACAATCCGCTGCCAGTTGATGCGCACACCGTGTTCCGCCTGGCCTCGCTGTCCAAGGCCTTCGCCGGCACCATGGCCGGCCTGCTGGTCAACGACGGCACGCTGCGCTGGGACAGCAAGGTCACCGACTACGTGCCGGGTTTCCGCCTGAACTCGCCGGAAGCCACTGATCGCCTGACCGTGGCCGACGTGCTCAGCCATCGCGTCGGCCTGCCGTACAACGCCTACGACCGCGACATCGAAGGCAACGCCGAGTACTACGCGTTGACCCAGAAACTGGCCAACACCAGCCTGAAGTGCCTGCCGGGCGAGTGCTATGCCTACCAGAACGTGGCCTTCAGCCTGATCGGCGATGTCGTCTACGCGGCCTCCGGCAGCTTCTACGAGCAGTCGGTCGAGCGCCGTATCTTCAAGCCGCTGGGCATGAACGATGCCAGCCTCGGCCTGGCCGGCATCCAGGCCAGCTCGCGCTGGGCGCGTCCGCACGTGCGCAGCCGCAACGGCTGGGTCTCGCTGACGCCGAAGCCGACCTACTACCGGGTCGCCCCGGCGGCCGGCGTCAATGCCAGTGCCAGCGACATGGCGCAGTGGCTGCTCGCCCACACCGGCCACCGCCCCGACGTGCTGCCCGCACCGCTGCTGGCCACGCTGCATTCGAGCCTGATCAGCACCCCCGGCGAGATGCGTTCAGGCTGGCGCCGTGAGCGCCTGCATTCGGCGGGCTATGCCCTGGGCTGGCGCACCTTCGACTACGCCGGCCACGACGTGGTGTTCCATGCCGGTGCCGTACAGGGTTACCGCGGCCTGGTCGCGCTGGTGCCGGAACGCGATCTGGGCATCGCCATCATGTGGAACGGCGAAAGCAGCCTGCCCAGCGGCCTGCTGCCGACCGTGCTCGACTCCGCGCTCGGCCTGCCGGCGCAGCGCTGGCTGGACGTGGACACCGACTTCGGAAGCGACAACCTGATGGCCGAGGGCAGCAGCCCTGCGCAGCAGCAGGACAAGCGCAAGGGCAAGGGCGCCTCGAGCAACCGCGCGGTGGCTTCCCCGCGCTGATCCGGCGGGCTCGACCGTGAGCATCAAGGGCGGCCTGGGGGCCGCCCTTTTTGTTGTTTTGTAGGACCTGGCCATGCCCGGCCAGCTCGGAAGACAGGCCCCTGCTCCACAGATGCAGCGCGTCAAACGTCAGAAAGGCAGTCGGCCATGGCTCGGTGCTGGCAATGGCCCCATAAAAAAACCCCCTCCCCGCTGGGCAGCCAGGGAAGGGGTTTCAGGATGCGGCTATCGGGAAGTACTTAGATCAGCGGTGCCGGGGTTGCCGGCAGAGCGACCGGAGCGGCCTTCTTCTTGCGGGCGGCCGGCTTGCGCTTGGCAACCTTCTTCGCTGCCTTCTTCGGGGCAGCCTTCTTGGTGGCCTTCTTCGCGGTCTTCTTCACTGCCTTCTTGGCGGTCTTCTTGACGGCCTTCTTGGCAGTTGCCTTCTTCGCGACCTTCTTGGCCGGCTTGCGGGCCGTTGCCTTCTTGGCAGTCTTCTTGGTGGCCTTCTTGGCTACCTTCTTGGTGGCCTTCTTGGCAGTGGACTTCTTGGCGACCTTCTTCGCCGCCTTCTTCACTGCCTTCTTCGCAGTGGCCTTCTTGGCGACCTTCTTCGCAGCCTTCTTCACCGCCTTCTTGGCAGTCGCCTTCTTCGCGACCTTCTTCACTGCCTTCTTGGCAGCGGCCTTCTTCGCGACCTTCTTCACCGCTTTCTTGGCGGCGGGCTTTTTCTTCGCAGCTTTCTTGGTTGCCATGGGATGGCTCCTCGTCAGTGATAGGGAGTTGAAACGCCCAGGTGGATCAAACCCGCGGATGCTGCGTGCGGGGACCGCCGGCGCGTCAGGCGCGCCGTTACGGATGCGGCAATGCCAGCCTCGATCGGCGGAGCGGGCATCGGAACGGGAGTTGCCTTGCATTTCTCCGGGGGAAGCGGGGCCATGTCCACCGTCATCAGGGTCGCGGTGGTCTTGAAGGGGCTGCTTCGCATCGGACGATTGATTCTGCGCACTCGGTTGGGCAGGCAAGGTCTGCTGAGGCGAAACCTAATCACGGTTTTTTTTACTGTCAACAACCCCCGCGAAAAATTTTCACATCCGCGCCATCCATGGTGGTGCCTGCACGGTCGCCACGCTCCGCGCTCGACGACCGCCGAAGCGCCACGCACGCATGCTGCCTGCAGCAACAACCATGCAAGCGTTGAACAAAAAGTACTTGAAATAAGCACTCTGCGCAGATGCATGCACGTCGGTGGCCACTGCGTGCACACATCGCCAGCACCGGCTGCCGCTGGCACCAACGCCAGCACAACGGCGCCGCAACGGGGGGCAAAAAGTTTTCACATCCGAGTACGTCGGCGCGGGGCGGAAACGCGGATTTGCGCAAAACTGCGCACGCCGATCGGCACCGATTGTCAGTCCGCTGATGCCACGCCGAGGGTGCCAAGCGAACCGGCCGTCATGAGTCCGACGCACTCGCCAAAACGAAAACGGCCACCCGAAGGTGGCCGTTTCAGAATCCGCAAGCGCGACTCAGTGGTCGTCGCTCTCCAGGACTTCGGCGTACGCGTCCGGATCCAGCAGATCGTTGACCTCTTCGGCGTTGGCCAGTTCGACCACGAACATCCAGCCTTCGCCGTAGGCATCTTCGTTGATGGTTTCCGGCTTGTCGGACAGGGCTGAGTTGACCTCGACGACCTTGCCGCTGATCGGGCTGTAGACGTCCGAGGCGGCCTTCACCGACTCGACAACGGCGATCTGTTCGCCGGCCTTGGCCTCGGCGCCGACTTCGGGCAGTTCGACGTAGACCAGGTCACCCAGCAGGCCCTGGGCGTGGTCGGAAATACCGACGGTGACGCGGCCATTGCCTTCGACACGGGCCCACTCATGGGACTTGAGGAACTTGAGGTCGCCGGGGATCTCGCTCATGGGACTGCTCCAGAGATATGCAGGGGGTGGAAAAAACGGGGCTAGTGTAACCAACCGGCCGTCACTGCTGTCAGTGACGACCGGCACGTTCGGATCAGGCGTCGGCGAGCACGCCGGGCTGGGCCTGGCCTTCGCGCACGAACGGGAACTTGACCACGCGTACCGGCACCTGCCGGCCGCGGATGTCGACGGTGACCTGGCCGAGTTCACCGGCCGGCACGCGGGCGAAGGCGATGCCCTTGGCCAGCGTCGGCGAGAAGGTGCCGGACAGGATCTCGCCCTCGCCGCCGGCCGTCGTCACTGCCTGGCCGTGGCGCAGCACGCCCTTTTCGTCCATCACCAGGCCGATCATCTGGCGCGCGGTGCCGGCAGCCTTCTGCGCTTCCAGCGCGCCGCGGCCGATGAAGTCGCGGCCTTCGTCCAGCGACACGGTCCAGGCCAATGCTGCCTCATATGGGCTGATCTCTTCGTCCATGTCCTGGCCGTACAGGTTCATGCCGGCTTCCAGGCGCAGCGTGTCGCGCGCGCCGAGGCCTGCCGGCTTCACGCCTGCCGCCAGCAGGCGGTTCCAGAACGCGACCACGGCATCCTGCGGCAGCAGGATTTCGAAGCCGTCTTCGCCGGTGTAGCCGGTGCGGGCGACAAACAGCTCGACGCCATCGTCGGACTGCACCTGCAGGGCGGCGAAGCGGCCCAGCTTGGTCAGCGCGGCGCGGTCGGCTTCGCGGGCCAGGCTGATGACGATGTCGCGCGCCTGCGGCCCCTGCACGGCCAGGATGGCCAGGTCCGGACGCTGCTCGACGGACACGCCGAACGGTGCGGCCTGCTCACGCAGCCAGGCCAGATCCTTTTCGCGGGTCGAGGCATTGACCACCATGCGGAAGAAGTCGTCGCCCAGGTAGTAGACGATCAGGTCGTCGATGACGCCGCCACGGGGATTCAGCATGCACGAGTACAGTGCCTTGCCGGTGACCTTCAGCTTGTCGATCGAGTTGGCCAGCAGGCGGCGCAGGAACGGCTTGACCTGCTCACCGCGCAGATCGACCACGGTCATGTGGCTGACGTCGAACACACCGGACTCACGGCGCACCAGGTGGTGCTCGTCGAGCTGCGAGCCGTAGTGGATGGGCATGTCCCAACCCCCGAAATCGACCATCTTGGCGCCAAGGGCGCGGTGGGTATCGTTGAGCAGCGTCTTCTGGGTCATGACCGGGTCCGGCAGCAGAGGAAACAAGAACCCCCATTATCCCAGATCGGTCACCCACAGGTCGCGCCGCAGCGCAGCGCCGGAGCCGAGCCCACGCGACGCCCGCACGAAGAGGCCCGGCTCTACAAGGAGCGGCCCGCAGCCTCAACCTGCAGCGTGCTGCCCTGTACCGCCAGCACCCGTACCCACGTACCCGCCGGCAGCTCCGGGCCGCTCACCGGCCAGGACGCGTCATCGATGCTGACCCGGCCCTGCCCGCTGACGATGCCCTGCTGCAAGGGCACCACCCGACCGACCAGCTGCTCGGCACGGCGGTTGAGCAACGGCGCATCGCTGGGCCGCGCCCTTTTCCTGCCCCAGCGCCGGTAGCACTGGATCGAGACCACGCTCAGCACGACGAAGGCAACGACCTGCCACAGCAACGGAATGCCGCTGAACACCGCAACCAGGACGAACACGGCCGCTGCGCCAGTGCCGATCCACAGCATGAACGCCCCGGGTGCCAACGCCTCTGCCGCGAACAGCAGCAGCGCCAACGCGCCCCAACCGACGACTTCCCAGCGCATGTCAGCCTCCGATCGGCGGTGGCCGCTTGCCTGCGGCCTTGGTGGTCTGGTCGCCCAGTGCCTGCTTGGCCAGTTCGGCCACGCCAGCGATCGAACCGATCACGCCGCTGGCCTCCATCGGCATCAGCACCAGCTTCTGGTTCGGCGAGCTGGCCAGTTCCTTGAACGCCTCGACGTACTTCTGGGCGACGAAGTAGTTGATCGCCTGCACGTCACCTTCGGCAATCGCCGCCGACACCATCTGGGTCGCCTTGGCTTCGGCCTCGGCCAGGCGCTCGCGGGCCTCCGCATCGCGGAACGCGGCTTCGCGACGGCCCTCAGCCTCCAGCACGGTAGCCTGCTTTTCGCCATCGGCGCGCAGGATCTCCGACTGGCGCGAACCCTCTGCCTCGAGGATCTGCGCGCGCTTCTCGCGCTCAGCCTTCATCTGCCGCGCCATCGCATCCAGCAGGTCGCGCGGCGGCTGGATGTCGCGGATCTCGATGCGGTTGACCTTCACGCCCCAGGGATTGGTGGCATGGTCGACCACGCTCAGCAGCTGGGCATTGATCACCTCGCGCTGGCTGAGCGATTCATCCAGGTCCATCGAGCCGATCACGGTACGGATGTTGGTCTGCACCAGGGCGATCATTGCCACTTCCAGATTCGCGACCTCATAAGCGGCCTTGGCAGCGTCCAGGACCTGGAAGAACACCACGCCGTCCACGCGCACGGCGGCGTTGTCCTTGGTGATCACCTCCTGGCTGGGCACATCCAGCACCTGCTCCATCATGTTCACCTTGCGCCCCACCCCGTACACGATCGGGATCAGGAAATGCAGGCCCGGCGTCATGGTGTGCGTGTAGCGCCCGAAGCGCTCGACGGTCCATTCGAAGCCCTGGGGCACCATCCGTACCGCTTTGAACAGGATGACCACGGCCACGAAGGCCAGTACCACGGTAAAGAACATGGTCGGGAACATCTCGCTTTCCTTATCTGTGACGTCCAGGCCCCAGCATAGCGCGTGAAGGCCACATTCACAGCGGAACTACCAGGGCACGCGCCCGCGCAGGATGTCGGCGAACATCACCCAGTCGCCCATGAACGAGTACAGCGGATGCTGGAAGGTGGCCGGACGGTTCTTCTCGAAGAAGAAATGGCCGACCCAGGCGAATCCATAGCCGCAGGCCAGCGCAGCGAGCAACAGCATCGGCTGCCCGCGCAGGCCCGCTGCCATGACCAGCACCAGCACGCCGCAGCTGCCGATGAAGTGCAGCCGCCGCGAAACCGGGTGGCGGTGCTCGCTGAGATAGAACGGATAGAACTCGCGGAAGCTGGCGAAGCGGGACATGCGCGTGCTCCGGGAACCAGGGCCGCCACCATCATGCACCATCGCTGCCCTTGCAGCATCGAGCCATGCTCGGCTTGCGCGCGCCGGCGCAGTGGGAAGGAAGAGCGGCCGAGCATGGCTCGGCCCTACACCGATGAGGTGCGCGGACCGAACATGATCACTGCCATGCCGGCCAGGCACAGGGCGGCACCGAACAGGTCCCACCGGCTGGGACGGATGCCGTCGACCAGCCACAACCAGAACAGCGCCGTGCCGATGTAGACCCCACCGTAGGCGGCATAGACCCGCCCACTGGCGGTCGGGTGCAGGGTCAGCAGCCAGGCGAACAGCGCCAGGCTGGCGGCCGCCGGCAGCAGCAGCCAGATGCTGCCGCCCTTGCGCAGCCACAGCCACGGCAGATAGCAGCCGACGATCTCGGCCAGCGCGGTCAGCAGGAACAGGCCGAGTGTCTTCACGCTTTCTCCGCTGCCTTGGCTTGCTGCCACAGCGCTTCCTGCGCCTCCAGGTCCATCGCGGCCAGCGCTTCCCCCTGCGCGTCGGCCTGCGCTTCCATCGCACGGAAGCGACGTTCGAACTTGTGGTTGGCCCCGCGCAGCGCCGCACCCAGGTCGATGTCGGCATGGCGGGCCAGGTTGGCGCAGACGAACAGCAGGTCACCCAGCTCTTCCTGCAGGCGCGCCTTGTTGCCGGCGATATCCCCGCGCTCGAACTCCTCGCGCAGCTCCTGCAGTTCCTCGGCCGCCTTGTCCAGCACCGGCAGCGGACCTGGCCAGTCGAAACCGACCTTGGCCGCGCGCGACTGCAGCTTCACCGCACGTTGCCACTCCGGCAAGCCGCGCGAGATGCCGGCCAGTGCGGAGGTGTCCTGCTCGCCCTTGGCCGCACGCTCGGCACGCTTGATCGCTTCCCAGTTGCGCGTCACGCCGTGGGCATCGTCGACGCTCACCTCGGCGAACACGTGCGGGTGGCGGCGCTGCATCTTGTCGCTGATCGCGCGGGCCACGTCTGCGAAGGCGAAGCTGCCCTGCTCTTCGGCCATGCGCGCATGGAACACCACCTGCAGCAGCAGATCGCCCAGTTCATCGCAAAGATCATCGAGATCGCCGCGATCGATCGCATCGGCCACTTCGTAGGCTTCCTCGATGGTATATGGCGCGATGGTTGCGAAGTTCTGCTCCAGGTCCCAAGGGCAGCCGCCCTGCGGGTCGCGCAGGCGCGCCATGATCGCCAGCAGGCGCTCCAGCTCATGGGTGGCGGCGCTGCCGGTGGTGGGAGTGTCGTGCGCGCTCATGCGGCCTCCAGGGTCAATCGGACAACCAGTCGCGCCATGGCAGGCTGGTGTCACCAAGGGCAATGAAATCGCCGTTCAACAGGGTTTCGCGGCGGTTGTAACGGAACGGCTTGCCGGTCGCGGCCGACAGCACCGCGCCGCCGGCGGCGTGCAGCACGCATTGGCCGGCGGCGGTATCCCATTCGGAGGTCGGGCCCAGCCGCGGATAGACATCCAGGCCACCTTCGGCGATCCGGCAGAACTTCAGCGACGAGCCCTGCGCGATGGTCTCGATGCGGCCCATCCTTGCAAGCAGGGCCTCGGTTTCCGGTGAGCGGTGCGAGCGGCTGGCAGCAACCCGCAGCGGTACGGTGGCCGGCGTGCGGGTGCGCAGCACGGTGTCGTGCAGACCCTGCCGGCGATAGGCCAGCTCGCCGCGCATGGCATGCCAGACGATGCCGGTCACCGGGGCCAGCACCACGCCGAAGGCCGGTGCGCCCTGGTAGATCAGCGCGATGTTGACACTGAACTCGCCGTTGCGCTTGACGAATTCACGGGTGCCGTCGAGCGGATCGACCAGCCAGTACGCGCCCCAGTGGCGGCGCTGCTCCCAGGCCACCTGTGCCGATTCTTCGGACAGGATTGGCAGGTCCGGGGTCAGCTGCTGCAGGCCCTGTTCAATGACCTGGTTGGCCGCCAGGTCGGCACTGGTGACAGGGCTGCTGTCGTCCTTGATCTGTACATCGAAGCCATCGGCATAGACCTGCATGATGGCCCGTCCGGCGTCCTGGGCGATGGCGATGGCGGTCTCGCGCAGGTCCGTGGTCAGCTTGATCATCGCAGTCCCTGCAGCCACTGGCGGGCGATGAACAGTGCCGCCAGCGAGCGCCCCTCGGAAAAGTCCTCGCGCAGCATCAGCTGGTCCAGCTCGGCCAGCTTCCACGGGATGACTTCCAGTTCTTCCGGCTCGTCGCCGGCCAGCTTTTCCGGGTACAGGTCGCGTGCCACCACCAGCCACGACTGGTGGCTCATGTAGGTCGGGGCCAGGGTCATCGCGCGCAGCACATCGACCCGGCGCGCGCCGAAACCGGCCTCTTCCTTCAGCTCGCGGTCGGCGGCCTGCTCGGGGGTCTCGCCGGCATCGATCCGCCCCTTGACCAACCCCAGTTCATAGCGGTGCATGCCGGCAGCGTATTCACGTACCAGCAGTACGGTCTCGTCGTCGAGCATCGGCACCACCACCACTGCGCCATGACCTCGGCTGACCAGACGTTCGAACCGGCGGCGTTCGCCGTTGGAGAACTCCAGGTCCAGATGCTGCCGCTGGAAGGGGCCGTTCTCCTCATCGGTGATCCGATGGATGATCGGCAAGCGACGCCCGGCACGGTCATCGTTCATGTGGAATCTCCGCGGCGGCCGGCGCCTGCGCCGGTGCCGATAGAATGTGCAGGCAGCAACATGTTCATGAGCCCGAAATGCTAGCAGACCCAACCCCCTCCCCGCTGGCCCAGCACTGGCGGCAACGCGATCTGCAGGTGCTCTGGCACCCGTGCACGCAGATGCGCGAGCACCCGCATACCCTGCCGCTGGTGCCGATCGCCCGTGGTGAAGGCGCATGGTTGATCGACCACGACGGCAATCGCTACCTGGACGCCGTCAGCAGTTGGTGGACCAACCTGTTCGGCCATGCCGAACCGCGCATCGGTGGTGCCATTGCCGCCCAGGCCAGGCAACTGGAACAGGTGATGCTTGCCGGCTTCGGCCATGAGCCAGCCATCAGCCTGGCCGAACGCCTGCTCGCACTGGCCCCACGCCAGCCTGGCCGCGAACCACTGGCCAAGGTGTTCTACGCCGACAACGGGTCCGCCGGCGTGGAAGTGGCGCTGAAGATGGCCTTCCAGTATTTCCAGAACCGAGGGGAACCGCAGCGCACGCGTTTCATCGCATTGGAGAACGGCTACCACGGCGAGACCCTCGGCGCGCTGGCGCTGGGAGACATTCCGCTGTATCGCCGCGTCTATGCGCCGCTGCTGGCCGAAGCGCTGTTCGCGCCCTCGCCCGATGCTTTCCTGGCTGAGCCCGGTCAGAGCCCGGCTGAGCGTGCACTGCAGGCCGCCGATGGCCTTGCCACGCTGTTCGACCAGCACCCGGGCGAGATCTGTGCGGTGATCCTGGAACCGCGCCTGCAGTGCGCCGGCGGCATGCGCATGCATGACCCGGTCTACCTGCAGCGCGTGCGCGAACTATGCGACGCCCATGGCGCGTTCATGATCGCCGACGAGATCGCCACCGGCTTCGGCCGCACCGGCACCCTGTTCGCCTGCGAGCAGGCCGGGGTGATGCCGGACCTGATGTGCCTGTCCAAGGGCCTGACCGGCGGCTTCCTGCCGCTGGCCACCGTGCTGGCCACGCAGGCGCTGTACGACGCCTTCCTCGACGACTCACGCGAGCGCGCCTTCCTGCATTCGCACAGCTATACCGGCAACCCGCTGGCCTGCGCGGCGGCATTGGCCACGCTGGACATCTTCCGCGACGACGATGTGATCGCCCGCAACCGTGGCATCGCCTCGGTGATGGGCACGCTGGCCGCACCGTTCAGCGACCATCCGCACGTGGCCGACGTGCGCCAAGCCGGCATGGTAGTTGCCTTCGAGCTGTCGCGCGACGGCAACAAGCGCACGCCCTTCGACCCGGCCATGCGGCTGGGCCTGCATGCCTACAAGGCCGCGCTGAAACGTGGCGTGGTGCTGCGTCCGCTGGGCGACGTGCTGTACTGGATGCCACCCTACTGCGTGGACGACGAACAACTGGAGCTGCTGGCACATACCACGCTGGCGGCGATTGACGAGGCGATTGCATGCGCGTGACCCGCTGCCCCATCGACCTGGCGCTGCACAGCGGCCAGACCGTGACCCTGCCGGAAGAGACGGCCAACCATCTGGTGCGGGTGATGCGCCTGCGCGAGGGTGATACCTGCGTGCTGTTCAACGGCGATGGCCACGACTACAGCGCCACGCTGACTGCCGCCGGCAAGCGCGAGGTGCAGGTGCGCATCGATGCGGTGCAGGCGGTGGGCAACGAATCGCCGCTGGCGATCACCCTGCTGCAGGGCATTGCCCGAGGCGAAAAGATGGACCTGATCCTGCAGAAGGCCACCGAGCTGGGCGTGGCGGCGATCATTCCGGTGAATGCCGAGCGTACCGAGGTGAAGCTGGATGCGGCTCGGGCGGAGAAGCGCGTGTCGCACTGGAACAATGTGGTGACCTCGGCCTGCGGCCAGTCCGGGCGCGCGCGCATTCCGCAGGTGGGCCCGCCGCTGTCGCTGGCACAGGCCGCGGCGGCACTGCCCGCCGATACGCTGCGGCTGACCCTGGACCCGCTGGGTGCCCATCGCCTGTCGACGCTGGACGCGGCGCCGGCGGGCGGCATCGTGATCGCGATCGGTCCGGAAGGCGGCTGGTCGCCGCGCGACCGTGATCAGTTGGCAGCAGCAGGCTTCCAGGGCCTTCAACTGGGCCCGCGCATCCTGCGAACCGAGACCGCCGGGCTGGCCGCGATTGCCGCATTGCAGGCGCGGCTGGGCGATCTGGGGTGAGGCTGATTCGTTGTAGTGCCGGCCAGCGCGTCCAGGGCGGCAGCCGAGCGTAGGCTCGGCTCTACAGGCCCGCGCCAGATTGCAGTTTCCTTGTAGAGCCGAGCCATGCTCGGCTCGGTGCCGGTCGGCAGCCGGCACTACCAGCCTGGTGGATCAAGCCGCCAGCGAATCCAGGGCGGCTTCCAGTGCGTCGAGGTTCGGCAGCAGCGCGCTCTGCTCACCCAGCAGCACGCGCATGTGCACGATCTGCGGCAGGGTTTCCTCGGAAGCATCGGCCAGCAGGCCATCGCGCGGCACCGAGATCAGCTGCGGGAAATTCTGCGTCAGCAGCGCGTAGTACGGGCGCTGCGCGTTGCCGCTGAGGGCCTTCAGCACCACCACCTTGTTGTGGCCGCCCACGGCTTCCTCGCCCAGGCCGGAAAGGCGCGCGAACGACACCAGCGGCACCTGCCAGCCGTGCCAACCGATTTCGCCGACCAGCCAGCGCGGGGCATCGGAAACCGGCTGCACCGGCACCCGCGACATCATTTCGGCCACGGTGGCATTGGGCAGCAGCACGCGTTCGTTGCCGGCCTGGATCAGGACGCCTCGGATTTCGTCATTGCTGGCATAGCTCATGGTGCGTCTCCGTTATCGTCTTCCACGCCCCAGCGCGAGGCGATGGCCTGCGCCAGTTCCTGTGGTTCACCGGCCACCATGCCAGCGGCGACCACCGCCGTGGCCGCGGCAGGGTCATAGCAGCCCTCGCCGACCTGCCCGGCCACCCACGCACCGGCGGCGGCCAGATCCAGTGCCGGCCCCACAAGCGCAAGGTCGGCGCCGCTGAGCAGGACCAGCGCGGTGTGCTCAGCCGGCAGCGCGGCAATCGAGATCCCTTGCGCGTCGCTGACGAAATGCAGGCCGTCGCTGGCTGCCTGCACGCCGATGTCATCGGCCAGCACGTGCACTTCACCGGGTGTTGCACGCTGGCCGACTTCGGCCAGCTGCACCGGCAGCGGCGACACGCGCGCCATCTGCTTGACCAGGTTTCCGTAGCGGCCACCGTCCAAGCGCATATGCACCAGTACCGGCACGCTCAGCGATGCAGGCAGCGCGCCCAGCAGGCGACGCAGTGCATCCGGGCCGCCGATGCCGGCCAGCACCAGCAACGATCCGGCGCGTGCGCCCACGGGCGCACCAGCATCCAGATCGACCAGGCTCAGATGGCCGGTATCGAAGGAAGGCAGCGGTGCCTCCGGCGCGGCGTGTTGCGAAGCGGCTGCCGGAACGTCGGCCACGTCATCGACCAGCGACCATGCGGTGTGGTCGAAGGAGATCGGCGGAATGGGCGGCGCTGCGGGCGCGATCTCCGCCAGCGATGGCGGTTCGGGGGCCTCCAGCGGCTCAGGCACGACCGGCTGCAGCGCCGCCAGCGCCTGTTCCAGCGCAATCGGTTCGTGCAGCTGCGCAGGCGGCGAGTACAGGCTGTCAGCGGGGACCTCGTCGGCCCAGCTCGATGCCTGGTCCAAGTGCGCCTGCAGCGCTTCTTCCTGCGGTGCCGGTGGCGGTGCCGGATGGCCCGGCGCCAGTTGCAGGCTGGGTTCTTCTTCGGCCCCCGGCGGCAACACCTGCTGATGGCCATGCAGCTTCGCGGCCAGATGACGGCCCCAGCGCTGGGCCTCCCAGCCATCACGACGTGCGGCCAGTTCGGCCTCGTCGAAGACCAGGGTCAGGCCCGGTGCGGACAACACCGTTTCCAGGCGCTCCAATGCGTCCTCAATGGCGGTCTCCAGCGCAATCACCACGACCTGAGGTCGGGCGTCGTGCAGCAGCTGCGGCTCAAGGCTGTTCGGGTCGTCTTCCAGCACCAGCTGCACATCCGCATGCGACAGTGCCTCGCGCAGGCGCTCGCGCGCCGCGCCGGGACGGGCCAGCAGGGCAACGGCCGGAGCCGCCTGGGTTTCACTCACGGACACGGGCGATCCCCAACAGGTCGTACACGTTACGCATCAGGTCCAGTTCCTGGTACGGCTTGCCCAGATAACGCTGGACACCGATCTCGAAGGCGCGCTGGCGGTGCTTGTCACCGCTGCGCGAAGTGATCATCACGATCGGCACGTCCCTGTAGCGCGGGTCGGCACGCATCGCGGTAGCCAGCTCGTAGCCATCCATGCGCGGCATCTCGATGTCCAGCAGCATCAGGTCCGGTACCCGCTCTTCCAGTCGCTCCAGTGCTTCCACGCCGTCGCGCGCAACGCTGACCTCGAAGTTGTGGCGTTCGAGGATGCGGCCGGTGACCTTGCGCATGGTCAGCGAGTCGTCGACCACCATCACCAGCGGCACCTGGCGCTCCCGGCGCGGCGCATTGGCCAGTACCGGCAGCGTCGGGTTGGCCAGGAAACGGCGCACCAGCGGCGCCACGTCCAGGATCACCACCACGCGGCCGTCGCCGGTGATGGTGGCGCCGTAGATCCCCGGCACCGACGCGATCTGCAGGCCGACCGGCTTGACCACGATTTCGCGGTTGCCCAGCACCTGGTCGATCGCGACGGCGGCGCGCAGATCACCGGCACGGACCAACAGCAGTGGCACCTGCTCCTGGCCGTCGGCACGCGCCGGGGCCTGGCCGACCAAGCTGCCAAGGTCGTACAGCGGATAGTCTTCGCCGCTGTAGCGGTAGCTGCTGTCGGCAGCCTCGAAGCGCTCGCGCGACAGGCGGCCGATACCACTGACCGAGGCCACCGGCACTGCGAAGGTGGTTTCGCCGATCTGCACGAACACCGCCTGGGTGACCGCCAGCGTCTGCGGCAGGCGCAGGGTGAAGCGCACGCCCTGCCCACGCACTGACTGGATATCGACCGAGCCACCCAGCTGGCGCACTTCGTTGCGCACCACGTCCATGCCCACGCCACGGCCGGCCAGCTGGCTGACCTGGTCGGCGGTGGTGAAGCCTGACGCGAAGATGAGGTTGTCCAGTTCCTGCTCGTTCGGCTGCGCATCGGCGGCCAGCAGGCCGCGGTCGATTGCGCGGCGGCGGATCGCTTCGCGGTCCAGGCCAGCGCCGTCATCGGCCACTTCCAGGACGATTTCCGAGCCTTCGCGGTGCAGGCGGATGGCGATCTCGCCCTCCTCCGGCTTGCCGGCGGCGCGGCGCTGTTCCGGCGCTTCCAGGCCATGGGCCACCGAGTTGCGCAGCATGTGTTCCAGCGGCGCGACCATGCGGTCGAGAACGTTGCGGTCCAGTTCGCCGTGGGTGCCTTCCAGAGTCAGGTGGACCTGCTTGCCGGTATCCATGCCGGCCTGGCGGACCACGCGGCGCAGGCGCGGCACCAGGCCATCGAACGGCACCATGCGCGCGCGCATCAGGCCGTCCTGCAGCTCCGAACTGACACGCGACTGCTGCTGCAGCAGCGAATCGTACTGGCGCGACAGATCGTCCAGCACGCCCTGCAGGCCACCCAGGTCGGCCGCCGATTCGTTCAGCGCGCGGCTGAGCTGCTGCAGGGTGGAGAACCGATCCAGTTCCAGCGGGTCGAACTTCTGGTCGGCCTGGTCCTGCTCGCGCTGGTAGCGGGCGACGATCTGCGCCTCGGTTTCCAGGTCGAGGCGGCGCAGCTGGTCGCGCAGTCGCGCATTGGTGCGCTCCAGTTCGCCCATCGCGCCGCGGAAGGCGCCGAGCTGCTGTTCCAGGCGCGAGCGGTAGATCGCCACTTCACCGGCATGGTTGACCAGGCGGTCGAGCAGGTCGGCGCGCACGCGCACCTGTTCCTGCTGCGGACGTGCCAGGGGGTCTTCATCGACCGTACCCTCGGCCGGCAGCGGTGCCGACAGCGGCGCGTCGACAATCGGCGTCAGCGTGGCCGCAGCCTGCGCCGGCACGGTCTCGGCCTCGCTGGCTGCACGCGCGGCCGTGGCGGCTGCAGCAATATCGGTGGTGGTGCGAACCTCGAAGGCCTCCACCAGATCCAGCGCCGGCTCCACCACGCGGTGGGTGCCGGTACGGGTGAGCAGCTGGTGCAGGCGGTCAAAGCCGCGTTCCAGCAGCTGCACGTCGCGGCGCTCGATTTCGGTACGGCCAGCGGCCACCGCTTCCAGCAGCGATTCGATGCTGTGGCCGAGGTCGCCGATGGCATTGATACCGGCCATGCGAGCGCCCCCTTTGAGGGTGTGCAGGTCACGCTGCAGGCCGGCCAGCACCTCGCGATCCTGCGGTGCATCACGCAGCTCGCTGATCAGGCCATCACAGTGGTCGAGCAGGTCCCTGCCTTCCTCGACAAAGATGTCGACCAGCTCGCGGTCGTACACGCTGAAGTCAAGCGCATCGGCATCGGCACCGTCTTCGGCATCCGCCGCAACAGGCGCCTGCTCAACATCCGGCGCAGGGGGCTCGATGTCGGCCGCTGCGATCTCCGCGCCGGCACCGGTGTTGATCGTGCCCTGGCCCGGCGCCTCTTCCATTTCGAAGAACCGCACCGGA
This sequence comes from Stenotrophomonas sp. YJH_SMC_33, assembly GCF_059372295.1. NCBI lineage: Bacteria > Pseudomonadati > Pseudomonadota > Gammaproteobacteria > Lysobacterales > Lysobacteraceae > Stenotrophomonas > Stenotrophomonas sp. YJH_SMC_33. The sequence continues at coordinate 148,298 of NZ_JCAFVJ010000009.1, read as the reverse complement.
GCACCACTGCCAACGCGTGCCTCTGCGCTGAACGCCTCAATCACCGTCGCCGGGGACGGCTGATCGGCGCTCTCTCCTTCACCGACCGCCGCCTCCCCGCCGACGTCCGCATCCTCGGCAAAGGCATCTGCCTCGCCCGGCGCGAGTTCGCTGGCCTGGAGGCCGATCACGGGCCATTGCCCGTCGTCGTCCAGGGTCCGCTCTTGCTCGATCACGTGCAGGCCGGCCTCGAGCGCGGCTGCCAGCGTGACCGGTTCTGCGAAACCCGGCACAGCCATTTCATCCTGCAGGCTCGACAGCTCGCTGTCGAGTGGCAATGCAGCAGCGTCGTCAATGACGCTGTCATCGCCGCTGCCCGAATCAAAGGACAAGGACGTATTCAGGTCGATCGCGTCAACTTCCGCAGACACCGGCAGCTCTTCCGCGTCGCGGTCGTCGACCGGCAGCGCACTGGCGTCGAGGTACGGCGACAGATCGTCGGCCATGGTCAGATCAGCGTCGTCGACGGTCTCGATCGTGGGCGCGGCAGCTGCGTCGGCCCCTTCGACAACAGGCGCACTCTCCACCGGCTGGATCGATTCAATCGCGCCGGTGTACGCCACTGCGGGTTCATCTTCTCCCTGCACCGACGGCCAGCCGGCATCGAAGTAACGCGAAAGATCGTCGCTGGCGGTCAACTCGCCGACTTCCAGGCCGCTGTCGGCGGCGACGTCCGGCGTCCTGAGGTCGGGCGCAGATGGAACCGGTTCCAGCGCATCTTCGGCAAGCGGCTCGGCAATGAGATCAGGAGCCGCATCGGAAGCAACGGGCATGCTGGTTTCGCCCAGCGCGTCCAGGCCGGCCAGCGGCGCTTCGGCTTCGGATGCCTGCTCGACATCTGGCGCCGGTTCGGTGCCCTCTTCATCCTCGTCTTCCGACGCGAACAGCGGCCAGCGCGCTTCCGGCAGCTCGCCAGCCAATGCCTGCAGCCGCTGCACCAGCGCATCCTGCGGCGCAATGCGCGGGTGTTCGGCCTGCAGCGCCTCCATGGTCGCGGTGATCGCCTGCGCAGCTGCGTCCAGCGCGGCGACACCCTCGTCGCCAGGTACCACATCGGCGGCCAGAGCCCGCTTGATGTAGGACTCGGCGCCGCCGGTAACGGCGGTGATTTCCGGCACTTCGGTCATCGCGAAGGCGCCGTTCATGGTGTGAACCGCACGCAGCAGTGCGTCGCTGACCGGCTGCGGTGCCTGCTGTGCCGAGCGCAGCCACTCCTGCAGGGTCGCCTGGTGGACTTCGACCTCGGCCTCGAGGATCTCGCGCAGCACGCTGTCGATGTTGGCCGGGGTCCCGGCGTCTTCGGCCACCGCCGAGGCATCGGCCTGCGCCGACGCAGCGGCCTCGGCGTCCAGCAGGCGGCTGATTTCATCTTCGCCTTCGGACTCGGCCAGTGTCGCTGCCGGTGCGGCCGCAGCCGGCAACGGCACGTAGAAGGTCTCCTCGCCGGCGCCGACCCGATCGGCGATGGCCTGCATTGCCTGCAGGTCCACGCTGATGCGCTGGCCATGGCGCAGCGCGGCATTCAACTGCGGCAGTGCGGCGTGCGCATTGTCGACCATTGCCAGCACGGCCGGCGTGGCCGGCCGGCTGCCATCGAGCACGCGGTTGAGCATGCCCTCGATCTTCCAGGCGAACTCGCCCAGGGTGCGCGCGCCGACCAGTCGGCCACTGCCCTTGAGGGTGTGGAAGATGCGGCGGATCGGCCGCAGCCGGTCCATGTTGTCCAGCTGCGTGCGCCATGCCGGCAGCAGCGTGCCAAGGTTGGCCAGTTCGTCGTCGAACTCTTCCAGGAACACCTCGCGGATGTCCTCGTCGATGTTCTCGGCATCGTCGTCGAAGCCGGCCTCGAAGCCGGCCTCGGTCCCAGCCACGACCGGGATGTCCGCAGCGGGCGGAGCCGCCATGGCCTGCGGATTGAAGTCGGCCGCCGCGGCGCTCAGCTCGGCAAAGAACTGTGCGTCGGCTTCGCTGAAATCGATCGGTGCGATGGTGTCGATATCAATCACCGACACCGCCGGTGCCTGTGCATCGGAGGCCGGCGTCAGCACCTCGGCCATCGGCGCGGCCGCGTGCTCCGGCACATCCGCCGCAACGGCGTCGACTTCGGCAACCACGGGGCTTTCGTCCAACGGCTGGGGCGTGGCGTCATCGACGGTCTCCAGCGACGGATGCAGTCCGGCGTCGTCGTCCAGCGACAGCGTCTCCATGGCGTGCAGCGACAGCACGTCGTCGGCGTTATCCAGCGCATCGGCGTCGAAACGGAACACCACGTCGTCACGGGCAGCAACCACATCGTGCTCGGCAGCCACCGGGTCGAACACCGGCGCTGCAAAGCCAGTGGTGTCAAAGGGTACCGACGCGTCGACGTCGTGCTCGACATCCGCCACTGCCACATCAGCCGATACCGGTGGTGTCGCCTCCGACAGCGTCCATTGCGGCACCGATTCCATTCCGGTTTCGGCGCGTTCGAAGCTGACCGGATCGAAACTGGCGAAGGTCGGGCTGCGTTCGTCTTCGGCACTCGCGGCCGGATCGGCGTCCGGATGGAACGGCGCGAGATCCCACTGCGGCACCTCGGGCGCAGGTGCGCTGGAGGCGGCGAAGACCAGCGCCGCCTCGCGGTCGTCATGCAGCGACAGCGGTGTGGATGCAAGGTTCCCCAGCGCACCGAACATCAGGCGGTTGTCCAGCACCTCCGGTGCAGGCGTGGCCGGTGGTGGATCAAAGGTGAAGTCCGGCAAGGGCACCGGCACAGTGCCGGCGGCGGGCGCGGCTGGCTGAACCGGAATCTCGATGCGCTCCGGCTGCAAAGGCTCGGCCTGCAGCGCGACCGGCTCCCGGTCCACCAGCAGCGATGCGAACGGAACCGGCGCGGCGGCAACCGGTTCCACCGCGTTGCGGTCCGGCAACGGCCAATAGCGCAGCGCTTCAAGGCTGCTGCGGGTGATGTCGAGGATGTCCTCGCGGCCCGGACGGCGGTCGCGCAGGGCTTCCAGGTAGTACTCCAGGCTGGCCATGGCATCGGCCAGGGTGTCCAGCTGGCGGCCACTGGGCACGCGCTGGCGACCGATCAGCTCGGCCTCGATGTACTGCTGTACGCCACGCAGGTAGTCTGCGGCGGTGCCCAGATCGAGCATGCGCAGCGCACCGGATACATCACCCAGCAGGCGCGGCACATCCTGCAGCTCGGCATGGTTCCAGCTGGTTTCGATGAACGCGACGAAATGCTCGCGGGCGGCGGCGAAGTTGGCGATGGCTTCATGCGCCAGCACCTCCACCGTGCGGCGGTTCTCAACCGCGCTCGGATCGTCCTCGCCACTGCCGCCAGCGCCCAGATGGGCGACCTGGTCGTCCAGCGAGGCGTCCACGTAGAGCAGTGCCCCGGCGATATCCAGCAGCAGGTTCTCATCGATCTGCTGGCGCCCTTCCACCACCCCACGCAGTGCGTCACGCTGCTGCACGACCACGCTGCGGGCCACGCCCAGGCCCATCATGCCCAGCGTATCGGCCACCGCCCCGAGCTCGTTGGCCTGGGTCTGCAGCTGTTCCGGAGCACCGCCGGTGCGCAGGTGCAGGTCCAGCGCATCCTTGATGCGCAGCAGTTCTTCCTTCACCGCACTGCCAACCGTGTCCAGCAACTCGCGGTTGCGCCCGCTCAGGCTGCCGCGGGCATGGTCCAGCTCGGCCTCGGTGGCGGTGACGCTGTCCGGTGCGAATGCCAGCAGCACGCTGTCATGCACGCCTTCTTCGCCACGCGCGGCACGAATCTCGTTGAGCAGCGGCATCAGCACGATCGGAATATCGCGATGCCCGTTCTGCAGGCGCTCCAGATAATCGGGCAGCAGCACGCTGCCACGCATCAGGGTCGCGCAGGCTTCATCACGGTCGGCCACGCCGTCGGCCCCGATGGCATTGGCCAGTTGTTCCAGTTCCTCGGCCACCATCGCCGGTGCATACAGCTCGACCATGCGCAGGGTGCCCTGCACCTGGTGCAGGTAGCCGGCGCAGATGCGCATGCGGCTGGCATCGCTCGGGTCTTCGGCGTAGTACTCGACCTCGTTGCGCACCTGGCGCAGGGTCTCGTCCAGCTCGGGCTTGACCCAGCCCAGCGCTGCGTGGCTCATCGCATCGCGCAGACTGCTCATGGACGCGCTCCGTTCGCCGCCGCGCGGTGGCCGCGCGAGTTCTGGCGTGGGAAATGGAAATGCTTCATCGACTGGTTCCTTGCTCGCCGCCCTGCCCGCGTCACGCCGGCAGCTTGAAGTCGGCGACCGAACGACGCAGGTCCGCCGCCAGCTGCGCGAGGTGGCCGATCGATTCGGCGGTCTGCCCGGCGCCCTGCGAGGTCTGGCCGGTGATCTGCCGGATCACGCCCATGGTGCGGGTGATGTCCGAGGCCGCAGCCGACTGCTGCTGGGCGGCGATGGAGATGTTCTTGATGAGGGTGTTCAGTGCATTGGACACGCGCTCGATCTCGGTCAGCGCGGTGCCGGCATCCTCGGCCAGGCGTGCACCGGACACCACTTCGGCGGTGGTCTGTTCCATCGAGGTGACCGCTTCGTTGGTGTCGGCCTGAATGGCCTGCACCAGGTTCTCGATGCGTCGGGTCGCGCCGGAGGTACGTTCTGCCAGGCGCTGCACTTCGTCGGCCACGACCGCGAAACCGCGACCCGCTTCACCGGCCGACGCCGCCTGCACCGCTGCGTTCAACGCCAGGATGTTGGTCTGTTCGGAAATGTCGTTGATCAGTTCCACGATCGAGCCGATTTCCTGTGACGACTCACCCAGGCGCTTGATGCGCTTGGAGGTTTCCTGGATCTGGTCACGGATCTGGTCCATGCCCTGGATGGTCTCGCGCACCACGCCGGCACCTTCGGCGGCAATCACCACCGAGCGCTGTGCCACGTCGGCCGACTCGGCCGAGTTGCGCGACACCTGTTCGATGCTTGCCGCGATTTCGCCGATGCGGTCCGACGCCGAGGTGATCTGGTTGGCCTGGTGGCCGGCCGCCTCTGCCAGCTGCATGGCGGTGGCCTGGGTCTCCTGGGTGGACAGCGCGACCTTGGCCGAGGTGTCATTGATGGTGGTCACCAGGTGGCGCAGCTCGTCGACGGCGTAGTTGATCGCGTCGGCGATGGCACCCGTCATGTCCTCGGTCACCGAGGCCTTCACCGTCAGGTCGCCCTCACCCAGCGATGAGATTTCGTCCAGCAGCCGCATGATCGCCTGCTGGTTGCGGCTGTTGAATTCCACCTGGGTCTGGTAGCGCAGTTCCTGCTCGCGCGAGCGGCTGCGCACGTTGGTGGAAACAAAGCCGATGATCGCGATCAGCGACAGCGCACCGGAGACCACACCGATCCAGAAGTTCGGGAACAGGCGGGTGTCAGACACCGAGCCGAACGAGGAGAACGCGTCGAACAGCTTGCGGCTGTCATCCAGCATGTGGGCCGAACCCTGGCCCAGCGCGGTGGCGGCGGACTGCGCCGCGAACAGCTGGCGCGAGCTGGCCAGGATCGCGTCAGCGTCCTGCTTCATCGCTTCCCACTTCTGCTGCGACTGTTCCAGCGCGGCCACGGCAGCGGCACCGCGCACGGCGGTGATGCCCAGTTCCTCGTTGCCATTGCGCAGGCCGTCGAGCACCTGCGAGAACACGGTGATGTCACGCGCCAGCGCATCGCCGGCCGTAGCAGCGCCGCTGCCACCGGCGCGCATTTCGGTTACGCGGCGGGCCATGGAGCCGGCCACCACGACCTGCTGCAGTGCGCTGTACACCTGCGACGAGGGCGCGCCGGCAGCGGACATCGCACGCACCAGCTCGTTCAGCTGGGCCTGCAGCCCCGGCACGGCGCCGGTGAAGTTGTTGGCGTTGCCGGCCAGGGCCAGCACCGCCGGTTCACTGGCCACCAGCTGCCCGGCCTGCTTGCCCAGCGGCGCCCAGGTCTCGCCCAGCGTGGCGATCGCACCGGACACGCCCGGCTCCTTGCCATAGCGGCCCTGCAGGGTCGACACATTCTGTTCGATCGCGTTGCGGGTGGCCTTGAAGGCAGTGAACGCCTGCGCGTTGCCGCCCACCGCGTCACGGCCCTGGTTGGCCAGCTGCTGCGACAGCACCTGCAGGTCGGCCGCCTTGGAACCGGCATCGGCCAGGCGACTGCCCTGCCAGGTAGCGACGCCGGTGTTGACGCCGAACAGGATCATCGATGCCAGCAGCAGGAACAGCCAGAGGTTGCTGCCGCCCAGCCGCAGCTTGCCGGTCTTGGTGGCGTCCGAAGCAGTACTCATCGTTCAACCTCGATCTTCAATGCAGGGGGCGATGCCCGGCCTCAGGCCGCGGCTTGCCGGAATTCAGGGGTGCGCGACAGCAGCGAAAGCGAGAATACGCCCCAGTCGTGGCCGTCGGCATGGAAGGCGCGATCGACGAAATGGCCGTAGCGCCCTTCGGCCAGCATGCCGGCCTCGATCTGCTGGTCCAGTTCGAAGCTGCGCTGGCCGAACAGTTCATCGATGGTCAGTGCGACGTCGCCACCGGCCTGGCGCATGATCAGCACGCGCTGGCCTTCCTGCTGCACGGTACGCACGCCTTCCAGGAAGTACTTCAGGTCGACCACCGGGAACAGGTTGCCGCGCAGATTGCCCACGCCGAGCAGCCAGGGCTGCGCGCATGGCACCGGGGTCACCGGCGGCATCGGCACGATCTCCACCACTTCGCGGAAATCGGACACCAGCCGGCGCTGGCCGACGCGGTAGCCCACGCCACGCCAGAGGTCCTGGGCGAACTGCCGTTCGGGCAGCTGCACCGCGTGGGCCAGGCTGCGGCGTTCATAGGCTTCGAGGATGTCGAAAGGCGAGCGCATCAGGCCACCAGTTCGTTGATCCGCGCGATCAGTTCATCCTCGCGCGGCGGCTTGACGATGTAATCGGCCGCGCCCTGGCGCAGGCCCCAGGCCTTGTCGGTTTCCATCGCCTTGGTGCTGACGATGATCACCGGGATGTGCTTGATCGCCGCGTCACGGGCCATCGCGCGGGTGGCCTGGAAGCCGCTCATGCCGGGCAGGACCACGTCCATCAGCACCAGTTGCGGCACCCGGTCGCGGACCAGCTGCAGTCCATCCTCGGCGTTGTCCGCTTCCAGCACCTCGTGGCCGGCACGGCGCAGCCACTGGGTGAACACCGCGCGGTCGGTCGGTGAATCCTCGATCAGAACGATACGAGCCATTGTGCCTTTCCCCCCTGGTCAGGCGTTGACGTATGTGCGGATGGCACCCAGCAGTTCTTCACGCGTGAATGGCTTGGTCAGGTATTGCTCCGAGCCGACGATGCGTCCCCGCGCCTTGTCGAACAGGCCATCCTTGGACGAGAGCATGATGACCGGGGTCGCCTTGAACAGCTGGTTGCCCTTGATCAGCGCACAGGTCTGGTACCCGTCCAGGCGCGGCATCATGATGTCGACGAAGATGATCTGCGGTTGCTGGTCTGCGATCTTCGCAAGCGCTTCAAAGCCGTCGGTGGCGGTGACCACCTCGCAGCCTTCCCGCTTGAGCAGTGTTTCCGCAGTCCTGCGGATGGTCTTCGAATCATCGATGACCATCACCCGGAGTCCTGCGAGTTCCCCGCCCGCAGTCGTGTTTTCAGTCATTGCCTATCCCCAAGCGCACGGCCCGATCTCTGGCGGGGGCCGCTACGAAAGCGTATCTATATCGCACTTTCCGCGCCCGCTTCAAGGCCGGCCCATGGCGCGGGGCATGGCAGCCTCCTGAACGTGACGGGTTTCGCAATGAGTGCGCGAGCGCCGGGCGGACGCTGCGTTGCAGTATGGCAGGGAGGCGCGCGACCGGCGTTGCCGCTACCATCAACGCCTTGCCTGACAGGTGCGCCCATGCCGTTGAACGTCATCGTGGTGATGGACCCCATCGCCCACATCAAGATCGCCAAGGACACCACCTTCGCCATGCTGCTGGAAGCCCAGCGCCGCGGCCATGCCCTGCACTATGTGCGCCCGGGCGGCCTGGCCCTGGAGGGTGGCGTGGCAGTGGCCCAGACCGCGCCGCTGCAGGTGCGCGACGACCCGGCTGGCTGGTATGAGCTGGGCGCATTCAGCCGTACCGAATTCGGCCCCGGCCAGATCGTGCTGATGCGCAAGGATCCGCCGGTCGACGCCGAGTACATCTACGACACCCAGGTGCTGGACGTGGCTGCGGCCGCCGGTGCCTGCGTGGTCAACAATCCGCAGGGGCTGCGCGACTACAACGAGAAGCTGGCCGCGCTGCTGTTCCCGCAGTGCTGCCCGCCGACCCTGGTCAGCCGCGACGCCAAGGCCTTGAAGGCCTTCGCGCTGGAGCATGGCCAGGCCGTGCTGAAGCCGCTGGACGGCATGGGCGGCCGCTCGATCTTCCGCAGCGGCCAGGGCGATCCGAACCTGAACGTGATCCTGGAAACCCTGACCGACGGCGGCCGCAAACTGGCACTGGCCCAGAAGTTCATTCCCGACATCACGGCCGGCGACAAGCGCATCCTGCTGGTCGATGGCGAACCGGTCGACTACTGCCTGGCGCGCATCCCGCAGGGCGACGAGTTCCGGGGCAACCTGGCTGCCGGTGGCCGCGGCGAAGGCCGTCCGCTGAGCGAGCGCGACCGCTGGATCGCGGCCCAGGTCGGCCCGGAGATGAAGCGTCGCGGCATGCGCTTCGTCGGCCTGGACGTGATCGGCGATTACCTGACCGAGGTCAACGTGACCAGCCCGACCTGTGTACGCGAACTGGACGCACAGTTCGGCCTGAACATCGCCGGCACCCTGTTCGACGCGCTTGAGGCCGGCCTGCGCTGATGGCAACCGCACCTGCCGTCCTGCCCCCGCCACCACGCGAAGCGCAACGGCTGGGGGCGACCATCGCGCTGTCGGTGCTGGTTCACGCGCTGCTGATCCTGGGCGTGGGCTTCGCCGTGAAAGGCGATGCACCGCTGGTGCCCACGCTGGAAGTGATCTTCAGCCAGACCCGCACCGCGCTGACGCCGAAGCAGGCCGATTTTCTTGCCGCAGCCAACCAGGATGGCGGTGGCGAACACGACCGCGCACAGCGTCCGCGCGACAACCAGGCCGGCATCGTGCCGCAGGCGCAGCCCGGTTTGAGCCCGGTCCCACAGCAGCAGCAATCGGCCGCGCCGGTCCCGCCGCCACAGGCACGGGTGGTCAGCAGCCGCAATGGCGAAGAGGCGGTCGCGCAGGCCCAGTCCCGCCCCACGCCGGATCAGCCCGAACCGGACGCCCCGCTGAGTGCGCGCGAACAGCGCGATGTGGAAATGGCCCGACTGGCCGCAGAAGTGCATCTGCGCTCGGCGCAGTACGCCAAGCGCCCGAACCGCAAGTTCGTGTCGGCCAGCACGCGCGAGTATGCCTATGCCAATTACCTGCGGGCCTGGGTTGACCGCGCCGAGCGCGTGGGCAACCTGAATTACCCGGACGAGGCCCGGCAGCGCCGGCTGGGCGGCCAGGTCGTGATCAGCGTGGGCGTGCGCCGCGATGGCAGCGTGGAGAGCAGCCGGATCCTGCGGTCGAGCGGAACGCCACTGCTGGATGAGGCGGCACTGCGGGTGGTGAAGCTGGCGCAGCCGTTCCCGCCGTTGCCGAAGACCGAGGATGAGATCGACATCCTGCAGGTCACCCGCACGTGGGTGTTCCTGCCCGGCGGCGAACTGCGCGACGACCGGTAGGGTTTGTTGCCCGGGCCTGCGGCCCGGGACCCGCTGAAAGGCTAGAGCAACGGCAACAGCAACAGCGGCGGTTGGTGTACTGAAGCGTGGCGAGGCGGTGTCGGGCGGCGGGGACGCCGCAAGTACGTCCGTGTAGGCTTAGCCGCGGCATCCATGCCGCGGATACCCCGCCGCCCGACACCGCCCCGCCTCTGATAGATCGCGGCGCACCATTGCTTTGGTAGGTGTCGACCTTGGTCGATACACATCCACGCCACGCGTGGATGCAAGCGAAGCGACCCGCTTTTGATTTTGACTTTTCTTTTTTTGATCTTCCGTGGCGGACGTGCACGGAAACTGTCAGAGGCCGGGCGGGTGGGCTGCGCAGGGGCGTGAGCCGCATGGATGCGGCGACCGAGCTTACATGGACGTACTTGCAGCGCCCCCTGCGCAGCCCACCCGCCCGGCCAAACCACGGCTTTTGATCTACGCGACCAACTCCGCCACGAGGGGCTCAGCCGTTGGCCTTCGCCTTCGCCTCGCGCGCGGCCTGCTGCTCGACCAGGGTCAGTGCCACGTTGTCGCGCAGGTAGGCCGGCTCGACCTTCTCCGGTGCAATGGCTTCGCCGCGGGCGAACGCCGGCACCGCCAGTGCGAGCACGTCCGACGCACGCGGCAATGCCGTGGCGTCGAATCCGCGCAAACCTGTACCGAGCTGCGCGACCAGCGCACCCTCGGCTGCGGCGAACCCGGTACCGACACCGTAGGCCGACAGCTCTTCCGGCAGCGCTACCGCAGCGGGTGCGCACACGCGTTCGGCATCGCGTGCCACCGGCAGGCCGTCCACACGCTCGAAGCGCGCAACGTACAACTCTCCCATCCGTGCGTCGATCGCCGACAGGATCTGCGTTTCTTCCGCCGGTGCCCGCAGCGCCAGCACCTGCAGCGTCGAGACCGGCAGCAACGGACGATCCAGCGCCAGTGCGATGCCCTGCGCGATGGCGATCGCCAGGCGCACGCCGGTGAAAGCACCAGGACCGCGGCTGAGCGCGATACCGTCCAGCTGGCGGCGGCTGATGCCGGCTTCGGCCAGCAGCGCCTCGGCCCACGGTAGGCTCAGTTCGGCATGCCGGCGCGGGGCGATCTCGAAACGTTCCAGTACCTGTCCATCGACATGCAGGGCAACGGAACAGGCTTCGGTGGCGGTTTCAAAGGCGAGCAGTTTCATCGGATCAGGTCAGAACAGGGGGAACGTGACACCGGGCGCCGGCTCCGGGCCCGCCGCGGCGGCGGCGGTCGGAACGGCATCATCGGCCACGGGCGCCCATTGTGGCGTAAAGAAGGCCTGCACATCGGCCAGGCTGCGGGTGCGCCGGAACGGCGGCAGCGACTCAAGAAAGACCCGGCCATAGCCACGGTTGAGCAGGCGCGGATCGCACAGGACCAGCACGCCCCGGTCGCTTTCGCTGCGGATCAGGCGGCCAACGCCCTGCTTCAGGGCGATCACCGCCTGCGGCAACTGTTCGTCGCGGAACGGATTGCCGCCCTGGCTGCGGATCGCCTCCAGGCGTGCCTCGTAGACCGGGTCGTCCGGGGCCGCGAACGGCAGCTTGTCGATCATCACCACGCTCAACGCTTCGCCGACCACGTCCACGCCCTCGCGGAAACTGGCCGAGCCCAGCAGCACCCCATTGCCCGATTCGCGGAAGCGCTGCAGCAGCGTCGCACGCGGCGCCTCACCCTGCACGAACAACGGCCATGGCCCATCGCGCAGTGCCTCGGCGGCCTCACGCAGGGCGCGATGCGAAGCGAACAGCAGGAACGCCCTGCCCTGCGAGGCCTGCAGCACCGGCCGCAGGGTCTGGATCAGCGCGGTTCCGAAACCACGTGCGGCCGGATCGGGCAGGCCTTCAGGCAGGTAACACAGCGCCTGCTCGGGCCAATTGAACGGACTCGGCTGGACCAGCGTCTGCGGGTCGTCCAGCCCGAGGCGGGTGGCGATGTGATCGAAACCACCGCCCACGGTCAGTGTCGCCGAAGTGAAGATCCATGCGGCGCGACTGCGTTCGCGATGCTCGCGCAACGGGCCGGACACATCCATCGGCGTGCGCTGGCAGCGGAAACCACGCGGCGTGAGCTCATACCAGAGCACATCGGTGGCATTGCCGGTGTCCGCAGGATCAGTATCGAAGTCGAAGGCGGGTTCGTCATCGCCCAGCCAGCGACCGAGCCGCGAAACCGCCTCACGCGCCCGCGCATGGCAGGCATCCAGGCCCGCCGCGGCTTCGCGCAGCGGCTGCAAGGCCTGCTCCAGCGTCACCAGCCCTGCCATCACCGTGTCGAAGCCATCGCGCACCTGCGGCATCGTCAGCGCACGCCACTGCGTGCCGCGCGGCGGCAGCCCCTCCATCGCCGAACGCAAGGCCAGCAGCGCCTGCTGCAAGTGGTCGACCGGTTCCTGCAGCGCCGACTGCGCCCCCCCGACGCCGCGCGCTTCGGCCAGGCAGTCGCGGCCCAGCTCCTGCCACGGGCGCATGCCGAAGCCTTCGCCGAAGAACTGCGCGGCCAGTTCAGGCAACTGATGCGCCTCGTCGATGACGAAGGCCTGCGCCCCCGGCAGCAGCTCACCAAAGCCATCCTGCTTCAAGGCCAGGTCGGCCAGCAGCAGGTGATGGTTGACCACCACTACGTCTGCCGCCTGCGCACGTTGCCGCGCACGCACCACGAAGCAGTCTTCCCAGAACGGGCAGTCGGTGCCCAGACAGTTGTCGACGGTGGAGGTGACCATCGGCAGCAGCGGCGAATCATCGGCCAAACCGTCCAGTTCGGCGATGTCGCCGAACTCCGAGCGTCCGGACCAGGCCAGGATGCGCTGGAACTGCGCCGCCTGTTCTGGGCTTGAGAAGCGCGGCTCGCCCCGCGCCTGCTGCAGGCGGTAGCGGCACAGGTAATTCGAACGTCCCTTCAGCAGCGCACTGCGCAGGCCGACACCGAGTGCCTGGCGCACACGCGGCAGGTCGCGGTGGTAGAGCTGGTCCTGCAGCGCGCGGGTGCCGGTGGAGATGATGGTGCGCAACCCGGACAGCAGCACCGGCACCAGGTAGGCGAACGTCTTGCCGGTGCCGGTACCGGCCTCGGCCAGCAGCAGGTCACGCTGCTGCAGCGCATCGGCGATGGCTTCGGTCAGGCGCAGCTGGGCCGGGCGCGGGACGAAGGCGTCCAGATGCGAGGCGAGCGCTCCGCCGTCGCTGAGGGCTTCGCGGCTGGCATGGACAAGGTCGGACATCAGAGGGAAAGGATACCCGGCCGGGCGCTGCCCGGCACCCGTTTCAAGCCAGAGCCAGAGCAACGTCAACAGCGTTGTTCATGGCTTTGGGTTGTACTGAGGGTTGGCGGGGGACTGCGGGTTTGCGGGGACGCCGTGAACCCGTCACTGGGGGCTTGGCCGCGGCTTGCTCGTGTGCGCTGTCCTGCGCACACGAGCAAGGCGCCATCGAGCCCCCATGGATGGGTTTACGGCGTGCCCTGCACGCCCCACCCAACCGGCCCATCACCTGCATCCATCAGTGCGCGCGCCGCAGAGGGGGCAGCGCCCGGTGGAGTGGAATACCTCAGTACCGCTTGATCCCCGGCACCGTGCAACCTTCAATCTGCGCATGCGCCGACACCGCATTCTCCTTCTCGCCCCGCGCCAGGCGTGACTGTTCGATCGTCGCCCAGTGCCGGCGGCACAGCGGCCCCGTCTTCGAGCCCAGATCCACCGCCTTGCGCGCGAACGTCTCCGCCTGTTCCCACTGCCCCTGCAGCAGCGCCAGTTCGGCACGCTCCTGCAGCACCGCCGGGTCGCTGGCCACGATTTCCAGCGCATGGTCCAAGCTGCTGGCGGCACCGGCCAGGTCGTTCGCCTGCCGCTGCGCCTGCGCGGTCACCCGCAGGTCTTCCACCTGCGAATCACGCAGCGGCTGCACCGACAGCTCCTTGTCGTCAGGACCTGCGGCCGCATCGACTGCCGCCAGGCGCTGTGCCGGCGTAGTGGTATCGACTGGCTTGACCACCGGCGGCGCGCTGGTCACACAGGCGGCCAGGGCCAGGCTGAGGCCGGTCAGGGCCAGGGGCTGCAGCAGGGATCGCATGTTCATCGGCTTCATCGGCTCGGGGGAGGAGTAGCGGCGGCGGGCGCTGCGGCAGGTTCGGCGGGCGCTTCCGGCTTGCGGTCCAGGCCGAACCAGCTACGCCAGCCACCGCCCTCCCCTTCAGCTTCGCCCGGCTCGCCCGGCGGCACTGCCGGCGCGCACGGCGCATACGCCGGTGCATAGCCCACCACGAACGGGAAGCGGCGTGCGCCCGGGCAGCCTTCATCGGTTGTGTTCAGACCCGTGGCCGCGACCGACTGCCAGTCCAGGCCTTTGTTGCTGACCCGCAATGGCGCACTCGGCAGGCGCTGGAAGATGCCCGACCAGACCCGCATCGCGCCGGTAGCGCCATACAGGCCGGCCTGCTGGTTCTGGTCGTTGCCGATCCAGATCACCGCCAGATGATCGCCGGTGTAGCCGGCATACCAGCTGTCACGGCCATCGTTGGTGGTGCCGGTCTTGCCGGCCGGCTGCAGGCGGCCGAGGCCATCGGCATTGAGCCGCTGCGCGGTACCACTGGAGACCACCTGCTGCAGGCCGACGCTGATCAGGTTGGCGGCAATTGAATCGCCTTCCTGTGCCGGCGCCGGGGTCTTGTCGTAGCGCTTGAGCAGCTTGCCCTGCGGATCGAGCACGCCACGCACCGCGTGCAGCGGCTGGATCTCACCGCCCGAGGCGAGGAACTGGTACAGCTGTGCCATCGCGTACGGGCTCTGGTCGGTCGAGCCAAGGATCACCGCCGGATTGGCCTCGGCCTTGATGCCCGCCAGCACATGGATCAGCTGGGTCACGCGCTCGGGACCGACCTGCAAGCCCACGCGCACCGTGGCCTGGTTGTAGGAGTGTGCCAGCGCGTCGATCAGGCGCACCGTGCCGTGGCTGCGGTTGTCCGCATTGCCCGGGCTCCAGTTGCGGCCGCGGCCGAGCTGCACCGTCACCGGTGAATCGTCGACCCAGCTGGCCAGCGAGTAACGGTCCGGCTGCGCCAGCGCGAGCAGGTACACGAATGGCTTGAGCAGCGAACCGACCGGACGCTGCGCCTCGATCGCGCGGTTGAAGCCGACCTCGGACACTTCACGGCTGCCGATCACCGCCAGCACGTCACCGTTGTGCACGTCGGTCAGCACCATGCCGGCCTGCAGTTCGGGCCGGCGCTTGCTTTCCAGCGACTTGATGGTGCGGGTCACCGCGCCTTCGGCATAGGCCTGCGCGGACGGCGACATGCCGGTCATCACGCTCAGGCCAGCGCCCTGCAGGGCAGATTCCGGGTAGTCATGGCCGAGCTGGCGACGGACCAGGTCAACATAGGCGGGGAAGCGGTTGGCCGCCACCAGTCCCGGCGTCTTCGGCACGCCCAAGGGGGCCTTCAGTGCGCGCTGGTACTCGGCGTCGTCGATCAGCGTGGCTTCGTGCAGTTTGCCCAGCACGAAGTTGCGACGGTCCAACGCACGTTCCGGATTGCGCCGCGGGTCGTAGAAGGACGGGCCCTTGACCAGGCCGATCAGCAGCGCGATCTGCTCGGTCTCCAGCGACTGCAGGTCACGGCCGAACCAGAACTCGGCACCGGACGACATGCCATGGATCGCCTGGCTGCCGCGCTGGCCCAGGTACACCTGGTTGAGATAGGCCTCGAAGATGGTGCGCTTGTCATAGCGCGCTTCCATGATCAGGGCGTAGAGCACTTCGTTGAATTTGCGGGTGAGCGTCTGTTCCTTGCCGATGCCGAGCAGGCCGCTGCGGGCCAGCTGCTGGGTCAGCGTGGAAGCGCCCTGGCGGCTCTGGCCACCGGAGCGGATGGTCACCCACACCGCGCGCGCGATACCGGACAGGTCGATGCCGTGGTGGCGGTTGAAGTCCTTGTCCTCCACTGCCTGCAGGCCGGTCACCAGCAGGTCCGGCGCCTCGTCCATGCGGATCAGGCGGCGTTCTTCCTGCTTCTGGCCGTACAGGGTGGCGATACGCGCCGGATCCAGCCGCGCCGCCTTCAGGGCCTTGCGGCTGTCGGCATCGCGCAGCGAGGCGACCGCACCATCGGCCAGCGACAACTCGAGCCGACGCGGGGCAACCCGGCCATCGACGTCGTTGTAGCCGCGGCTGGAGATGACAAAGCGCCCGCCATTCACCGCATAGGTGGCCGGCTCCTTGCCCTGGCCATCATCGCGGTAGGCGGAGGCGGCCAGCTCGGTCTTCAGCGTGGACGCATCCATCGCCTTGCCGGGAGTGAGCACCAGCGGCCGCGCATACACCCGCGTCGGGATCTGCCAGCGCAGTTCGCCGAAACGTTGGGTCACCTGCTGGTTCAGGTACAGCGTATAGGGAATGAGGAAACCCAATCCCAACGCGACCGCAGCCATGCTCCAGGTGATCAGCCGGCGCCGCCACAGCGGGCCGTTGTCCTGCTGGTCGTCGTCGTCGAAATCGTCGATGTCGTCGGAATCGTAGCGTCGGGGCACGGGAATGCGAGAATGTAGAGTCTGGCGAGTCTACCCCAGCCGCTGCGGCTGGCGAATTCTCCCGGGTTCCCCTGCTTAAGCTGGAGTTGCAACCGGATGGCGATGTCCCTGGCCGAGATCCGATACCTGATCAACCGCCTGTCGGGCCTGGCCCGCCGGAGCCTGGCCAGCCTGCGTACCCGTGGCTGGCGGGCGACCTGGCAGCGCATCCGCGTGCATGCCCAGCGCGCCGTGCCCGCGCCACGCACGCCGCTGTTCCTGCCGCCGGCACAGGAGTTCGCTCCCTTCACGGTGCCGTTCAGCGAAACACCGGAAGCGAGCATTGTCATCCCCGTCTACAACCACGTCGATCACACCCTGGCCTGCCTGCGCGCCTTGGCGGCGCATCCACCGCAGGCCACGTGCGAGATCCTGGTAGTGGATGACGGCAGCACCGACGCCACCGTGCAGTGGATGCCGCAGGTTGCCGGACTGCGCTATGAAGTGCGCGAGTACAACGGCGGCTTCATCGAGGCCTGCAACGATGGCGTATCGCGCGCACGCGGTCGCTACGTGGTGCTGCTCAACAACGATACGGTGCCGCAGCCGGGCTGGCTCGACGCGCTGCTGGACACGTTCTCCAGCACGCCCGGCGCCGGCCTGGTCGGTAGCCAGCTGCTCTACCCGGACGGCCGGCTGCAGGAATCGGGCGGGGTGATTTTCGCTGATGGCAGTGGCTGGAGTTACGGCCGTTTCGAGGCAGCGGACGACCCGCGTTTTGCCAGCCTGCGCGACGTCGACTACTGCTCCGGCGCAGCGCTGATGCTGCCGCGCGACCTCTGGCGACAGCTGGGCGGCTTCGATACCCGCTACAAGCCGGCCTACTACGAGGACACCGACCTGGCCTTCCGCGTGCGTGCGCAGGGCCTGCGCGTCCTGGTTCAGCCGGCCAGCCGGGTGGTCCATGACGAAGGCACCAGCAACGGCACCGACACCGGCAGCGGCGTGAAGGCCTACCAGGTGCGCAACCAGGCCATCTTCGCCGACCGCTGGGCCACCGAGCTGGCCCGCCGCCCGGCGGTGGGCGAAGTGCCGTCACCGGCGCTGCTGCTGCGTGGCCGGCGCCAGGTGCTGATCCTGGACGAGGCTGTGCCGCAGCCGGATCGCGATTCCGCGTCGCTGCGCCAGGTGAACCTGATCCGCCTCCTGCTGCAGGGCGGAGCCCATGTGGTGTTCGTTCCCACCCGTCGCGAACACGGCGGCGCCGCCACCGACGCGCTGCAGCGGATGGGTGTGGAAGTCTGGTATGCACCGTTCCTCGATGGCGTCGCCAACTGGCTGCGCACGCATGGTGGACGCTTCCACGTAGCGCTGCTGGTCCGCCACCATGTTGCCCACGAGTGCCTGCCGCTGCTGAAGCGCTATGCGCCGCAGGCGCGCACCGTGTTCGACACGGTGGACCTGCACTACCTGCGCGAACGTCGTGGTGCCGAAGTGGCCGGCGATGCGGGACTGCTGCGCGCTGCCGAGCGTACCCGCGCCAGCGAACTGGCGGTGATGGAGCAGTGCGACGTCACCGTGCTGGTCAGTTCCGCCGAGCGCGAGCAACTGCAGGCCGACGCGCCAACGGTGCGGGTGGAGCTGATCTCCAACCTCCATGACATCGCCGGTGCCGGCAAACCGTTCGAGCAGCGTCATGACCTGGTGTTCGTCGGCGGCTTCCGCCACCCGCCGAACCTGGACGCGATGGAATGGTTCATCGGCGAAGTCTTCGCCGGCATCCGCGCCCGCCTGCCCGATGTGCGCCTGCACTGCATCGGCGCTGCCGCGCCGGAATCCCTGCTGGCCCTGGCCGCGCGCCAGCCCGGCGTGCAGATGCACGGCTTCGTCGAGGACATCACTCCCTACATGGATGGCGCACGCATTTCCATCGCGCCACTACGTTTCGGTGCCGGCGTGAAAGGCAAGATCAACCTGAGCATGGCCCATGGCCAGCCGGTGGTAGGTACCCCCTGCGCGGTGGAAGGGATGCACCTGCGCCCGGGCGAGGACGTGCTGGTGGCCGATGATGCGGCCGGCTTCGCCGATGCGGTGGTCCGCCTGTACCAGGATCCGCAGCTGTGGCGGCAACTGTCCGAAGCCGGCCTGGCCAACATCGCAGAGCACTTCTCCCTCGACGCTGCGCGCGCAACCGTGCAGCGGGTGTTTTTCACCTAATCAGGGAGACCGCCGGCACGGCGCAGGCGCTCTTCGAACGCCGGCAGCTCGGCCAGGTCCGGTTGCAGCAAGCGGGCTTGTTCGGCGGCATGCGCTGCGAAAGCCAGGTCGCCGCTGCCGAGTCGCTCGCTGCCGATGGCCAGCCAGCGCTGGGCCAGGCGCAGGCGTGCCGAGGGGAGCCCGGCCGCAGTCGGCGACAGGGTCTGCCACGCCTGCAGGCAGGCCCCTGCCGCCTGTACGCGGTTCTGCCGGAGGTTGTCGTCGAAGCAGCCGCGACTGGCGGGCAGCAGCCGCGCCGCAGCAGCCTTCACCCGTGCATCGCGCGGCGCCAGTGACTGCGCTTCGCGCAATGCGTCGAATGCACTGTGGCCGGGGGGACTGATCCATTGCCCGGAACGTTCGGCGCGCTCGATGCTGCGCAGGTGGTCGCGCAGTTGGCGCTCGCGCTGCGTGTTGCTGCCCGCCGGCTGCTGCAGCGCCTTCTGCGCCTGTTGTGCGCGCTGCAGGCGTTGCGCGAGCTGCTGTTGCGCGGCCGGCGAAGCGCCCAGCTCCTCCGCCAGCGCGGCATCGGCCCGCGCCGCCTCGAACCGGAAGTCGTCGGCCTGCGTCTGGCTGCGTGCCAGCACCGCCTGCAACGTCTGTTCACGGCCGCGCTGGGCGCTGGCATCATCGGCCGCCACTGCCAGAACGGCGAGAAATCCCTTTGCTGCGGACTCCAGCTGCCCGCGCTGCAGGGCGCGCTGGGCCTGGCGCAGGCGCCGCTCGACGGCCTGCGCCAATGCTTCCTGGCTGGCGGGCAGATCAGCATGGCCGGCATCGAACTGGCGCGCACGCTGCAGTAGTGCGGCGGCCTCGGCCAGCTCGCCGCGTCCCGCCAGCGCGCGCGCCTGCTGCAGCAGATCGCTCAGTGCATCTTCGCGACCTTCCAGCGCCGGCAGATTGTCCGGCTGCAGCGACAGGATGCGCTGGAACAGGGGCAGCGCGCTGCTGTCACCTTCATCCAGCCGGCCCGCAGCGAAGGCGTTGCGTGCCTGCGCCAGCAGTGCACCGATGCCGGCACCTGCGCTGCGCCGGGCCCGCAGCTGGCGCGCCACGGCGTCCGCCTCGCCCTGTGGTACCTGCAGTTCCCGGGCCAGTGCCAGCGCCTGCGCGCTGCCGTCGAGATCGTTGGCCTGCATCTTTTCGCGGGCCTGCTGCAGGGCCGCCGCGCCGGTACGGGCCAGGCCTTCGCGGGCCTGCGGACGATCTCCATCCAGCGCCAGCACGGCCTGGTAGCGCTCGCGCGCACCACTGCCATCGGCGGCACTCAGCCGCCCGGCCGCCAGTGCGCCATCACCTTCGGCCAGCAGCTGCTCGATCCGAGGCTCATCCCAGAACCAGTCGGCCAGCGGCTTGCGCAGCAGCACCAGCAGCACAAACACCGCCAGCGCCGCGACCAGCGCCCAGCGCCACACCCGGCGCGCGTGGCGTGCCTGCAGCCACCACCAACGGCCTTCGCGGCGGACGCGGTCCAGCGCAGGAAGTTCGGCGCCATGCGGGCGATGCGGGGGCTCGCGTTCCATGCGTGCAGGGTAGCCGGGGCAGCGTGAAGCTCAGCCGAGGCGACGCGCCTCGCTCACGCCGGGCAGCGCGTCCAGCTTGCCCAGCAGGGTCGACAGCTGGCCGTAGTCACTCACCTTCAGCCGCAGGCGCAGGTGGGCACGGCCACTGTTGCGCACGTTGTCACTGTGGATGTCCAGCACGTAGGCGTCTTCCTGGGCGATCAGGTTGGTGATGTCCTTCAGCAGCCAGCGGCGATCGACCGCATCGACCACGACGTCCACCTCGTAGCCGCCCCCGGCCTGGCCCCACTCCACCGGCAGGATGCGCTGCGGGCTGGTGGCCGCCAGACGGGCCAGCGCAGCGCAGTCTGCACGATGCACGGTGACACCGCGGCTACGGGTCAGGTAGCCGACGATGGGTTCGCCGGCCACCGGCTGGCAGCAGCGCGCCAGTTGCACCAGCAGGTTGCCCACGCCCTGTACGGTGAACTTGGACTTGCCCAGGTTCTCGCGGCGCGCGGTCGGCCGCGGCAGGCTCGGCGCGGGCGCCGGTTGGCTTGCTGCACGTTCGGCTTCCAGCAGGGCACGGCTGACCTGGTTCGGCCCGGTATCGCCCAGCGCCACCTGGATGTAGAGGTCGTCAACGCTGTCGGCATGGAACTTCTTCGCCGCGATGGCCAGGTCCGAGTGCTGCAGCCCCAGGCGCTTCAGCTCGCGCTCGAGCAGTTCGCGCCCGGCCTGCACGTTGCGCGCGCGGTCTAGCTTGTGGAACCAGCTGCGTACCTTTTCCCGCGAGCGGTTGCTGGCCAGGAAGCCGTTGGCCGGCATCAGCCAGTCGCGGCGGGGGTCGGCCTCCTTGCCGGTCAGGATCTCGACGCGGTCGCCGCTGCGCAGGCGATAGGTCAGCGGCACGATGCGACCGTTGACCTTGGCGCCCCGGCAGCGGTGGCCCACCATGGTGTGCACCTGGTAGGCGAAATCGAGCGGCGTGGCGCCCTGCGGCAGATCCAGCACCTCATCCTTCGGGCTGAGTGCATAGACCCGGTCTTCGGTCAGCTCGGCATCGAGCGCCCCGGCCAGCTCATTGCCCTGCCCGTCCTGCGCCTGCTCCAGCAGCTGGCGCATCCAGGTGATCTTGCGGTCGAAGGACTTCTCCGCGCCCTTGCCACCCTCCTTGTACTTCCAGTGCGCGGCCACGCCCAGCTCGGCCTGCGAGTGCATCTCATGGGTACGGATCTGCACTTCGATGGTGCGCCCTTCCGGGCCGACCACGGCGGTATGCAGCGAGCGATAGTCGTTGGCCTTGGGCCGGGCGATGTAATCGTCGAACTCGCTCGGCACCGGCGCCCACAGTGCATGCACCACGCCCAGCGCGGCATAGCAGGCGGCGACGTCGTCGACCATCACGCGCACCGCACGGATGTCATACAGCTGGTCGAACGCCAGACGCTTCTTCTGCATCTTCCGCCAGATGCTGTAGATGTGCTTCGGGCGGCCGCTGACCTCGGCCTTGATGCCCTGCGCGACCAGCTCGCGCGACAGCACCTTCTTGACGTTCTCGACGTAACGCTCGCGGGCGATGCGGGTTTCGTCCACCTCCCGCGCAATGCGACGGTAGGTCTCCGGTTCCAGGTGGCGGAACGCCAGGTCCTCCAGCTCCCACTTCAGCTGCCAGATGCCCAGGCGGTTGGCCAATGGCGCGTGGATGTCGCGTGTCAGCTGTGCCAGCGCGCGGCGTTGCTCGTCATCCAGCTTGTCGGCCGCGCGCATCCGCGCCAGCTGCCGGGCCAGCAGGATGGGCACCACGCGCAGGTCGCGGATGATCGCCAGCAGCAGGCGGCGCAGGCCCTCGCTGTTGCGCCCTGCCTCACGGCCGGCATGCAGCGCCCACACCGGGTCGGCGGCGTCCTGACCATCCAGCAGGCCGATCACCGCCGCCTTGTGGTTGCCCAGCGGCAGCTGTTCCAGGCTCGCCCGCAGGCCCGGCAGGTCAAACAGCAATGCGGCCACCACCGCGCCTTCGTCGGCCGAGAGCATCGCCAGTGCGTCGAGGGTGTCACCCAGCACCGACCAGCTGGCGCGCATCTGGTGGTCGCATTCCGGCGCTTCCCAGTGCCCGCGCAGGGCCTGGCGCAGCGGAGCAGGCAGCACGGCTGCCGAGGGACGGTTCAACAAGGCATCCAGGCCGGGGACGGAAGCGCGGTTCACAGCATCGAGCAGGCAAGACAGAGGCCTCTACACTAGCGCCGGCGCCGTTCAGGGACAATCACCGCGGCCACCATCACCCGGCATAAAGACATGCCGTTACACTCGCGGTCAAACCCAGGAGAGTCCCGACATGTCCTCGATCGCCCCGCGTTTCCGCCTACGGCTGCTGGCCTGTGCCGCACTGTTGCTGTCCTTGTCGGCGCCTGCGCTGGCCCAGCGCGTGGTAGAGGGTGACCTGCAGCAGCAGATGTCACCGGCCGAGTTCAAGGCTGCTGGCCTGGACAAGCTCAGTGCGCAGGAACTGGCCACGCTGAACCGCTGGCTGCAGGGCAAGGTCGAAGCGGCCACCACCCAGGCGGTTGCCGCCGTACGGGAATCGGCACGCGAGGAAGGCCGTCAGGAAGTGATCGTGAAGAATCGCGGCTTCTTCGATTTCGGCAGCAGCGAGCCGATCGTCGGCGTGCTGCAGGGCGAATTCCGCGGCTTCGGCAAAGGCCGCGTCTACGTGCTGGACAACGGCCAGGAATGGGAGCAGACCGATGCAAGCACCCTGGCAGGCGTGCGCAAGCAGTCCCCCGCCGTCAGCATCAAGCCCGGCGTGATGGGCGTGTGGTACCTGAAGGTCGACGGCGTGAACACCCAGCCGAAGGTGCGTCGTACCAAGTAACGACGCCCATCGTGTAGAGCCGAGCCCACGCTCGGCTGCGATCTGCACGGGAAGATGACGAGGCATCAAAAAAGCAGCCGAGCATGGGCTCGGCTCTACGTCATCACATCATCGGAGTCACGCCTGGCGCAGTGCGGCTACCCGCTGCGCCAGCTTCTTCGCCGAGATGCCGGTCCGCGCGCCCAGCTCCTGCGCGAACAGCGACACCCGCAGCTCTTCCAGATCCCAGCGCAGCGCCTGCCATTGCGGGTGCTCGCGCAGGCCCTGCTGCTCAGCCACTTCCAGCGCTTCCAGGAACGGATGCAGTTCCAGCATGCGCGCCTGATCGCGCGGCGGATCACGCTTGGCGCGCTCGGTACGCAGGATCATCGCTTTCAGATAGCGCGGATACTGCGCCAATGCGTCGGCCGGTGTATCGCGCAGGAAGCCTGGATGGATCAGCCCGGCCAGCTGCGCCTCCATGTCGTCCAGGTTGCCGCGCGCCCAGCCCATCAGCGGCGCTTCCAGCATCGGCTTCAGTTCGGCCACCAGCGCCAGGATGGTCTCGGCCAGCTTCAGCCGCGACATGGCCTCACCGAACAGCGCCTTGGCCGCATGCTCGCGGCGCTGCTCGAAGGCCGCCGCATCGCGTATGTCTTCCAGGCCTTCAGCCAGTACGGCGTTCATCGCCGCATCGACCAGGTCGCCACGAAGGCGTTCCTGCGATTCGATCGCCGCATACAGCAGGCCCGTCTTGGCACCCACCGGCAACTGCTTGCGTGCCTGCTTCATCTTCTCGGCCAGCGCGATCTCCAGCAGGCGGCGCACACCCAGCGGATGAGCCGCCTGCGCCTGCTGCCGATCAGCGAAGATGCGCAGCGCCACGCTGTCGCCCTCGTCCAGCAATGCCGGATACGCCGGCACGCCCGCTTCACCGGGCACCTGCAGCGGAATCGGCGTGGCCGGGAACGTACGCAGGCCATCGGCCGCCATCTCGCGGCCGGCGCGTGCAGCGAACGCATCGCCGGCACGACCGCCGAATTTGGCGCGCAGTGCATCCAGATCACGCGAGGTCGCCAGCACCTTGCCCTGCTCGTCGCGCAGCCGCAGGTTCATGTGCAGGTGCGGTTCGATCGAACCGGGCTCGAAATCGAGCGCGGTCACGGTCGCGCCGGTTGCGCGCGACAGGAAACGCGCCAGTTCGCCGGTGATGGCATCGGCACTGGGTTGCGGGAACGCCTCGTAGAACGCGCGACCAAAGTCCGGCGCCGGCACGTAGTTGCGGCGCATCGCCTTGGGCAGGCTGCGAATCAGCGCCGCAGCCTTGTCGGCAACGAAGCCGGGCGCCAGCCAGCCCAGCTGCACCGGATCCAATGCGTTGAGCAGGTGCAGCGGTACGTCAAGGGTTACGCCGTCATCCTCGGCACCCGGCTCGAAGCGGTAATGCAGCGGCAATCGTGCCTGGCCCAGCGCGAGGTACTTCGGGTAGCGCTCCTGCTCACTGCCTTCGCCCGGCAACAGGTCGGCCAGCGACCAGTGCAGGGTCTTGCGCTGTTCCGGCGCAAGACCCTTCCACCAGGCATCCAGGCCGGAGGCCGAATGGATCTGCGGCGGCACCCGGTCCAGGTACCAGCGTGCCTGCCAGTCTTCGTCGGCAACGATGCCGGCGCGGCGCAGCTTGGCTTCTTCCTCGCGCGCGACCTCCAGCACCTTCTGGTTGTCGGCGACGAAACTGGCGCGGGTGTTGATCTCGCCGGTCACCAGTGCCTGGCGCACGAAGATGTCATGCGCCTCGCCGGGCGCGATGCGGCCGTAGTGGACCGGTTTCTTCGGTGCCAGCACCAGGCCGAACAGGCTGATCTGCTCGGACGCCAGCACCTGGCCCTGCGCGCGCGACCAGTGCGGGTCGAAGTGCTTGCGCAGCAGCAGGTGCGGCAGTTCGGCGATCACCCAGTCCGGCTCGATCGCAGCCAGGGTCATGCCCCATACCTTCTGCGTATCCAGCAGGTTGGCCACCAGCAGCCACGGCGGTGGCCGCTTGGCCAGCGCCGAACCGGGGAACGGCAGGAAGCGGCGCTGGCGCGGCGCCTGGAAATCGCCCTTCTCGGTGCGGTGGCCGATCTGCGTCGGCAGGCCCGCCACCAGCGCACGGTGCAGGGTCTGGTAGGCAGCGCCACGCACACGTTCGCTGAAACCGCCGCCAACCGGCGCCTGTTCCTTCTGCGCGCGCACGGCCACCGGCGCCGGTGCGGCCTCGGCCTTGCCTTCGCGGGCCAGGCGCGCGGCACGATGCAACTGGCCGCGGGTGGCCTTTACTGCGGCCGCGTCATCACGCGCCGGGGCCGGCGCACTGCTGCCGGCCAGCAACGGTGCCATCGACGCCTCGCTGGCCTCTTCCTTCCAGCCCAGCTCCTCGCACAGCAGCCGCAGCTGGCGATGCAGCTCTCGCCATTCGCGCATGCGCAGGAAACCGAGGAAATGACGGCCGCACCAGTCGCGCAGCTTGGACTGGGTCAGGTCTTCATGGGCCTGCCGGTAGGCATCCCACAGGCGCAGCACGCCGACGAACTCGGAGCGGCCATCGGCGAACTGCGCATGCGCGCTGTCGGCCGCACCGCGCGCCTCGGGCGGGCGTTCGCGCGGGTCCTGGATGCCCAGGAACGAGGCGATCACCAGCATCGGCCGCAGGCAGCCGGCGGCCTGCGCGGCCACCAGCATGCGCGCCAGCTTCACGTCCACCGGCAGGCGCGCCATCTGCTTGCCGATGGTGGTCAGGCGCCGTTCGGCATCGATCGCCCCCAGTTCGGTCAGCTGCTGCCAGCCATCGGCCACCGCGCGCTCGTCCGGTGCTTCCAGGAACGGGAACTCCTCGATGCGGCCCAGGCCCAGCTGCAGCATGCGCAGGATCACCCCGGCCAGGCTGGAGCGGCGGATTTCCGGATCGGTGAACTCCGGCCGCGCCTGGAAATCGGCCTCAGCATACAGGCGGTAACAGATGCCCTCGGCGATACGGCCGCAGCGCCCCTTGCGCTGGTTGGCGCTGGCCTGCGAGATCGGCTCGATGTGCAGGCGGTCCAGCTTGTTGCGCGGGCTGTAGCGCTTGACGCGGGCAAGGCCCGGATCGACCACGTAACGGATGCGCGGCACCGTCAGCGAGGTTTCCGCCACATTGGTGGCCAGCACGATGCGCCGGTTCGGCCCGGTATTGAACACCCGGTCCTGGTCCTGGTTGGACAGCCGCGCATACAGTGGCAGTACCTCGGTGTTGCGGTACTTTCGCCGTTCCAGCGACTGGTGCGCATCGCGGATCTCGCGCTCGCCCGGCAGGAAGATCAGCACGTCGCCGCGTGCATCCAGGCGGGTAATCTCGTCGACAGCCGACACGATGGCATCGTTGACGGTACGTTCGCCCTGGTCTTCACCCTCGCCTTCCAGCGCGCGGTAGCGCACCTCCACCGGGTAGGTGCGGCCCTCAACGCTGATCACCGGCGCATTGTCGAAATGCTGGGCGAAGCGTCCGGTGTCGATGGTGGCCGAAGTGACGATCAGCTTCAGGTCGGGGCGCTTGCGCAGCAGCTGCTTCAGGTAGCCCAGCAGGAAGTCGATGTTGAGGCTGCGCTCGTGCGCCTCGTCGACGATGATCGTGTCGTAGTTCGACAACCAGCGGTCGCTGGCAATCTCCGCCAGCAGGATGCCGTCGGTCATGAACTTGATGCGGCTGTCTTCGCTGACCTTGTCGTTGAAGCGCACCTGGTAGCCCACCAGCTGGCCCAGTTCACTCTGCAGTTCCTGTGCGACACGGCTGGCTACCGCACGTGCGGCAATCCGTCGCGGCTGGGTGCAGCCGATCATGCCGGCCTGGC
Source organism: Stenotrophomonas sp. YJH_SMC_33 (assembly GCF_059372295.1). Taxonomy (NCBI): domain Bacteria; kingdom Pseudomonadati; phylum Pseudomonadota; class Gammaproteobacteria; order Lysobacterales; family Lysobacteraceae; genus Stenotrophomonas; species Stenotrophomonas sp. YJH_SMC_33. The sequence continues at coordinate 121,532 of NZ_JCAFVJ010000009.1, read as the reverse complement.
CACGGCCGGCGGCCAGGCACAGTTTCGGCAGCTGGGTGGTCTTGCCCGAACCGGTTTCACCAGCGATCACCACGACCTGGTGGTCGCGGATCAGCCCGATGATGGCGTCGGCTTCACGCGCAATCGGCAGCTGCGGGTCCAGAGTAATGGACGGCTGCTGCTGCGCCCGCACCTGCCGGCGCTGCACCGACGCCTGCAAGGCCTGCTCGAAGGTGGCGGCCAGTGCCGCATCCTGTGGCTTGGCCTGGCAACGCGAGAGCATCCCCAGCAAACGGCCCCGGTCGCGGCTCATGGCGCCGTCGATGGCGGCGCGCTGTTGGCGCAGGCGGGGCGATGGATTTTTATCGATAGAGTTCATCAATCGGTTCGTTCAAAACTTTGAAAGCGACCAGTCATCACGACCGGTTTATTGTGAAGGCCAACGATTCCACAAGGAGGAACCCCATGGCGAAGACCAAGAGCACGACCAAGGCCAAGACCGGCAAGCAGAAGCTTGCGGCGGCGGCACCGTCGGCGCCGAACATCGATATCGGGATCACCCAGGGCGACCGCAAGAAGATCGCCGACGGTCTGTCGCGCTTCCAGGCCGATGCGTTCACGCTCTACCTGAAGACGCACAACTTCCACTGGAACGTGACCGGGTCGATGTTCAACTCGCTGCACACCATGTTCGAGACGCAGTACACCGAGCAGTGGGCGGCACTGGACGATGTGGCCGAGCGCATCCGCGCGCTGGGCTTCAATGCCCCGGGCTCCTACCGGGAATTCGCTGCGCTGACCTCGATCGTCGAGGAACCGGGCCTGACCGACAGTGCGGACTGGCGTGAAATGGTACGCCAGTTGGTGGTCGCCAACGAAGCGGTATGCCGTACGGCACGTGAAGTGCTGGAGGTGGCGGCCAAGGGGGACGACGCGCCGACCGAGGATCTGATGACCCAGCGGCTGCAGACCCACGAGAAGTATGCCTGGATGCTGCGTTCCCTGCTGCAGTAAGGGTTGGCGGGGGCGGCAGGGCTGCGCCCTGCACCCGCAGAGGCAACTGCAACGTCAACGTCAACGTCAAAAGCGGGCTATCCGTGGATTGGCGGGGCGGGTCCAGTTGCGGGGGACGCCGTGAATACGTCCATGTAGGCTCGGTCGCCGCATCCATGCGGCTCACGCCCCCGCAACCGGACCCACCCCGCCTTCGACAGTTTTCCGCGATCTGCCAGCAAAGCCATTGGGGTCAGATCCGTTTTCCGCAGGAAAACGGATCTGACCCCATTTTGTTTGTCGATATCTGACAGATGTGTCGACCAAGGTCGACACCCACCAACGGCCGCGGGAAACTGTCGAAGGTGGGGCGGTGTCGGATTGCGGGGTGTCAGCCGCATGGATGCGGCTGCCAAGCCTACAGGGACGTACTTGCGGCGTCCCCGCAATCCGACACCGCCCCACCAAACCACGAATCACCCCAGAGCCGGCTGTTGCCTTTGACGTTGCACTGGCTTGCAGCGGGTGCAGGGCGCAGCCCTGCCGACTCCCCCGCCGGGGTAAACTAGCCGGATGGCTTCCCGTCCCGCGCACGACCTGCTTCAACGCGTCTTTGGTTACGACGATTTCCGTGGTCCGCAGCAGGACATCGTGGAGCATGTCGCTGCCGGTCACGATGCCCTGGTGCTGATGCCCACCGGCGGTGGCAAGTCGCTGTGCTACCAGGTGCCGGCCCTGCTGCGTGACGGATGTGGCATCGTCATCTCGCCACTGATCGCGCTGATGCAGGACCAGGTCGAAGCCCTGCGCCAGCTCGGCGTTCGTGCCGAGTACCTGAATTCCACCCTGGATGCCGAGACCGCCGGCCGCGTCGAACGCGAGCTGCTGGCCGGCGAGCTGGACATGCTCTATGTCGCCCCCGAGCGGCTGCTGACCGGCCGCTTCCTGTCGCTGCTGTCACGCAGCCAGATCGCCCTGTTCGCCATCGACGAAGCCCACTGCGTGTCGCAGTGGGGCCACGACTTCCGCCCGGAATACCGCCAGCTGACCGTGCTGCACGAGCGCTGGCCGCAGATTCCGCGGATCGCGCTCACCGCCACCGCCGACCCGCCGACCCAGCGCGAGATCGCCGAGCGTCTGGATCTGCAGGAAGCGCGCCACTTCGTCAGCTCGTTCGACCGCCCCAACATCCGCTACACCGTGGTGCAGAAGGACAACGCCCGCAAGCAGCTGATCGATTTCCTGCGCGGCCACCGTGGCGAGGCCGGCATCGTCTATTGCATGTCGCGGCGCAAGGTCGAGGAGACCGCTGAATTCCTGTGCGGCCAGGGCTTCAACGCCCTGCCCTACCACGCCGGCCTGCCGCCGGAGGTGCGCGCTAACAACCAGCGCCGCTTCCTGCGCGAGGACGGCATCGTCATGTGCGCCACCATCGCCTTCGGCATGGGCATCGACAAGCCGGACGTGCGCTTCGTGGCGCATACCGACCTGCCCAAGTCGATGGAAGGCTACTACCAGGAAACCGGCCGCGCTGGTCGTGATGGCGAAGCTGCCGAAGCCTGGCTGTGCTACGGCCTGGGCGACGTGGTACTGCTCAAGCAGATGATCGAACAATCCGAGGCGGGCGAAGAACGCAAGCAGCTGGAACGGGGCAAGCTCGACCACCTGCTGGGCTACTGCGAATCCATGCAATGCCGCCGCCAGGTGCTGCTGGCCGGTTTCGGCGAGACCTATCCCCAGCCCTGCGGCAACTGCGACAACTGCCTGACGCCGCCGGCCTCGTGGGATGCGACCATTCCGGCGCAGAAGGCGCTGAGCTGTGTCTACCGCAGTGGCCAGCGCTTCGGCGTCGGCCACCTGATCGACATTCTGCGCGGCAGCGAGAACGAGAAGGTAAAGCAGCAGGGCCACGACAAGCTCAGTACCTATGCGATCGGCCGCGACCTGGATGCGCGCACCTGGCGCAGCGTGTTCCGCCAGCTGGTGGCCGCCAGCCTGCTGGAAGTGGACAGCGAGGGCCACGGTGGCCTGCGCCTGACCGATGCCAGCCGCGACGTGCTGACCGGTCGCCGCCAGATCAGCATGCGCCGCGACCCGGCCAGCAGCGCCAGCGGGCGCGAGCGAAGCGCGCAGCGCACCGGCCTGTCTGTGCTGCCGCAGGATCTGGCGCTGTTCAACGCGCTGCGCGGTCTGCGCGCCGAACTGGCCCGCGAACAGAACGTGCCGGCCTTCGTGATCTTCCACGACAGCACCCTGCGCAACATCGCCGAGCAGCGCCCGACCAGCCTGGATGAACTGGCACGGGTCGGCGGCATCGGCGGCACCAAGCTGAGCCGCTACGGCCCGCGCCTGGTCGAGATCGTGCGCGAAGAGGGGTAGCGCCGGGCGCCTGGCCAGGCGCCTCCCCATCGCCAACCGTGCGCTCGTCCCCCTGTAGAGCCGAGCCCACGCTCGGCTGCTTCTGCGTGAACGGCAGCCGAGCGTGGGCTAGGCTCTACACTGGTGCAGGTCCAACCTTGAACCGCCCATTCAGCCGGAGGTGCATCCACGGCCGCTTGCGGCTAGATTAGCGCCATGTCCCTCGCCTCGACCCTGCTCCGTGTCGTGCTCATGCTCAGCCTGCTGCTCAACGGGCTGAACGCGGCCATGGCCAGTGGTCACGAGGAAATGGGCCGGATGGCCCACGCGGTAGCCGCCCTTGATGGCAGCGATGCCGACTGCCACCACCACGCCGCCATGCAGGCCGACGAGGCCCCACAGGCCAAGGCCCCCGCCCACGACGCCCACTGCCAGATCAAGGACTGCGTGCGCAGTTGCGCCCAGCACCCGCTGCTGGTGGTGCAGCCGTTGCCTTATCTGGCGGGCCCGGCACTGTCGCTGGCGCCGCAGCCGATGCCGGCCACTGGCCGGCCGGCGCCGCCGCTGCCGCCCATCTCACGCCCTCCCATCGGCTGATTCCACACGCACCGTGCGCCCTGCGCACCGTAGCCGGCCACCTGCCGGCGTCTTTACGTGTCTGGAGTCACCACCATGAATACCCGCATTCCCCCCGGTCCGGGCGCTGTGCCCATGCCGTCGCGCCGCCTGTTCGTGCAGGGCCTGGCCGCCGGTGGCGTGGTTGCCGGCATCGCCGCTGTCGGCGTGCCGCAGCGCGCGCTTGCCGCCGCCCGCGCCACGCCTCGCCTGGCCGGCGCCCCGGCCGTGCTCAGCGATACCCGCATCGAACTGGCCATCGGCGAATCGCTGGCCAACTTCACCGGCCGCACCCGCCCGGCGATCACCGTCAACGGATCGCTGCCGGCACCGATCCTGCGCTGGCGCGAAGGCCAGACCGTGGACCTGTTCGTGCGCAACACGCTGGAGCGCCACCCGACCTCGATCCACTGGCACGGCATCCTGCTGCCGGCCAACATGGACGGCGTGCCCGGCCTGAGCTTCAACGGCATCGGCCCCGGCGACACCTACCACTACCACTTCCAGCTGAAGCAGTCGGGCACCTACTGGTACCACAGCCATTCGATGTTCCAGGAGCAGGCTGGCCTGTACGGTGCACTGATCATCGATCCGGCCGAGCCAGCGCCGTACCACCACGACCGCGAGCACGTGATCCTGCTGTCCGACTGGACCGACATGGACCCGGGTGCGTTGTTCCGCCGCATGAAGAAGCTTGCCGAGCACGACAACTACTACAAGCGCACCCTGCCCGACTTCCTGCGCGATGCGAAGCGTGACGGCTGGTCGGCCGCGCTGTCCGACCGCGGCATGTGGGGCCGGATGCGGATGACGCCCACCGACATCTCCGACATCAACGCGCATACCTACACCTACCTGATGAACGGTACGGCGCCAGCCGGCAACTGGACCGGGCTGTTCCGCAGCGGGGAAAAGGTACTGCTGCGCTTCATCAATGGCGCCTCGATGACCTACTTCGATGTGCGCATTCCCGGCCTGAAGATGACCGTGGTCGCCGCCGATGGCCAGTACATCCATCCGGTCAGCATCGATGAGTTCCGCATCGCTCCCGCCGAAACCTACGATGTGCTGGTCGAGCCCACCGGCCAGGACGCATTTACCATCTTCTGCCAGGACATGGGCCGCACCGGCTTCGCTGCCGGCACGCTGGCGGTACGCCATGGCCTGCAGGCGCCGATCCCTGCACGCGACCCGCGCCCGTTGCTGACCATGAGCGACATGGGGCATGACATGGGCGGTGGCGGTCATGGCGGGCACGACATGACCGCGATGAAGGGCATGGAAGGCGGCTGTGGCGCCAGCATGGGCCACGGTGCGCATGGCGGCGGTGATCCCGCCAGCAAGGCGCCAAAGCACCCGCCCAGCGAGCGCAACAACCCGCTGGTGGACATGCAGAGTTCGGCTACCGAACCGAAGCTGGACGACCCCGGCATCGGCCTGCGCGACAACGGCCGCAAGGTCCTGACCTACAGCGCGATGCGCAGCCTATTCGAAGACCCCGATGGCCGCGAGCCCAGTCGTGAAGTCGAGCTGCACCTGACCGGCCACATGGAGAAATTCTCCTGGTCGTTCGACGGCATCCCGTTCGCCAGCGCCGAGCCGCTGCGGCTGAACTACGGCGAGCGCATGCGCATCGTGCTGGTCAACGACACCATGATGCAGCACCCGATCCATCTGCACGGCGTGTGGAGCGATCTGGAAAACGCACAAGGCGAATTCCAGGTGCGCAAGCACACCATCGACATGCCACCCGGTACACGCCGCAGCTACCGAGTGCGCGCCGACGCGCTCGGCCGCTGGGCCTATCACTGCCATCTGCTGTACCACATGGAAGCGGGCATGATGCGCGAAGTGAGGATCGAAGAATGAGCCGCTCACTGCTTTCCCCCAGCCTGCTGGCGCTGGGCCTGGCTGCTGCAATGCCGGTGTTCGCGCAGTCGCACGCGGGCCATGACATGGGCACGATGAACGTGCCTGCGAAGAGCGCGAAGACCCCGGCCGAAACGGTCGATCATTCAAAGATGGATCATTCCGAGATGGACATGGGTGCGGCGGATCACGCCGGCATGGACCACTCCACGATGGACCACTCGAAGATGGACCATGGCGCGATGCAGCCAGCGGCGATGGACCATTCGCAGATGGACCACCGGGCGATGGGCCACGGCACGCCTGCACCCACCGAACCGCGCGAACCGATCCCGGTCCCGACTGATGCCGACCGCGCCGCCGCCTTCCCGCCGATCGCGCATGGCGCGATGGAACACGCGCCGGAGATCAACAGCCTGCTGCTGATCGACCGGCTTGAGCATTGGGATGGCAAGAGCAGCAACGGCCAGGCCTGGGAAGCCACCGGCTGGATCGGCGGCAACATCAACCGCCTGTGGCTGCGCACCGATGGCGAACGCAGCCGCGGCCGCACCGAATCGTCGTCACTGGAAGCAGTGTATGGTCGCAGCGTGTCGCCGTGGTGGGACGTGCTGGTCGGGGTGCGCCAGGACTTCCGCCCGTCCGACTCGCGCACATGGGCGGCCCTCGGCATCCAGGGTCTGGCGCCGTACAAGTTCGAAAGCTCGGCCACGCTGTACATGGGCTCCGGCGGCCAGGTGCTGGCCAAGGCCGAGGTCGAGTACGACGTGCTGTTGACCAACCGATTGATCCTGCAGCCGCTGCTGGAAGCTACTGTTGCGGCCAAGGACGAGCAGGAGTACGGCATTGGTCGCGGACTGAACAAGGTCGAAGCCGGGCTGCGCCTGCGCTATGAGTTCAGCCGTCGCGTCGCGCCGTACATCGGCATCAGCCACGAACGTACGTTTGGCGACACCGCCGACTATGCCGGTGACCACGCGCGCGACACGCGTTGGGTGGCGGGCGTGCGCATGTGGTTCTGAGCAGCGGTTCGTGAGCAGTGGCCAGCCCCGGCAGCCGCCGGGGCCGGCTACACTGCGCCACGTTCCAATGCAGGCACCGCCATGTCGTTGCAGATCCGCCGCGCCACCCTTGCCGATGTCGACGCGCTGTCGGCCATCGCAATTGCCACCTACAACGAAACCTGGGGCGATTCCTATCCGCCGCAGGAGCTGCACGATTTCCTGCAGGCGCACTACAGCAGCGAACCGCAGCGCATCGAACTGTCCGACCCACGCAGCGCGATCTGGCTGCTGATGGACGGTGATGCCGTGGTCGGCTATCTGGCCGCCGGTGCCAACACCCTGCCGCACACGGATGCACGCGAAGGCGACATCGAGCTGAAGCGGTTCTACATCCTGGCCGCGCACCAGAACGGCGGCCATGGTGCACGCATGATGGACGCGTTCATGGCGTGGCTGGACCAGCCGCAGCGCCGCACCCTGTGGGTGGGCGTATGGGAAGAAAACTTCGGCGCGCAGCGCTTCTACGCGCGCTATGGCTGCAGCAAGGTTGGCGAGTACGACTTCATCGTGGGCGATACCCACGACCGCGAGTTCATCCTTCGGCGGCCGTGATCACGTCTTTGTAGAGTCGAGCCATGCTCGACTATTGGCGGCAACAGCCAGTCGAGCATGGCTCGACTCTACAGAGAGCGAAGCGCCTAGAAGTCGAACAACTCGGAGAGGAAGCTCTCCTTCTTCTTTTTCTTGTAGCCGTGGCCACGGTTGTCCTCGTAGCGCTGGCCGAGGTGGCGGGTATCACGGTGCATCACTGGTGGCGGCGCGGACGCCGGCTGAGCCTGCACGGGCGCTGGCGGCGGTACGGCCGCACCGGCGCCCGCACGTTCGATGATCTTGTCCAGCTCGCCACGATCCAGCCACACACCTCGGCAGCCAGGACAATAGTCGATTTCGATGCCATGGCGTTCGGCCATCTGCAGGGTCTGGGTCTTGCACACGGGGCACAGCATCGGCATTGCTCCTGTCGGTCTGGTAACGACTGTACCTGCGCTGTGATGACTGTGCGGCAACACATGACCGATGGCACAGGGACTTCCGGCGCGTGCCAGCGTCCCTCGCCATCTTCCACACTGCAAGCTGGTTCCGCAGGGAGTGCGTGCATGACCGTCCTGTCCCGCCTGCCCAGCGCCGCGCGCCTGCTGCTGGTGCTGTTCGGCGTTGGCGTTGGCCTGAATCTGCGCGACATCGCAGCCGCCGCAGGCACGCCGATTCCCGCCTTGCCCCTTGCTTACGGCGGCAGCCTGCTCGACAACGCGCTGGCCGTACTCGTGGCACTTCTGCTGGCCGCGCTGCTGCGGCCACGCGGGATGGGCCTGATGGCCAGCCTGGGGCTGCGCGGCAACGGCTGGAGCGGCCCGATGTGGGTACTGCTGGCCAGCCTGCCCTGCTGGCTGGGCCTGGCGCTGCTCGGTACACCGAACAAGGCACTGACCGTACTGGATGCCACCATGCTGGCGGTGCTGTTCCCGCTGGCCGAGGAAGTACTCTTCCGCGGCCTGGGCTTCGTGCTGCTGGTGAAGATCGTGCGCGGCCCCTGGCCATGGCTTGCACTGCCGCAGGCGCTGCTGTTCGGCATGGTGCACTGGCTCGGCTTCGGCGGGTTCGACGGTGGCGGCATCGCGCTGTTCGTCGGCGCAGTGATCGCCCTCGGTGGCTTCATCTTCGCTTGGCTCGACCACCTCGACGGCGACACGCTGTGGTGCGGCCTGGCCCTGCACGTTTCGATGAACCTGGCCTGGAATGTGTTCAGCCTCGACGACGCCGTCGCTTTGGGCTGGCAGGCCACCGGTCTGCGCATCGGCACCGCCCTGCTCGCGGTCGCGGTGCTGGCCTGGCAGGTACGTCGCCAGCGCCAGCGCTCGCTGTAACGCCCACTTAGCCTGGCGTGCACGCCGGGATCACCCCCGGCTTGCGCATACTTGCGCGCCTTTTCATTGCTGCTTTCCGGAGCTGTAGCGTCATGTTGCTGTCCAAGCGCCACGTTGAACCCCGCGTCCTGCTGATCGAGGATGCCGAGGAAACCCGCGAGCTGAGCCGTCTTGCGCTGGAAAGCCAGGCCTGCCACGTGGTGGGTGTGAGCTCTGCCGAAGCAGCACTGGGCCTGCTGGCTGCCGGTGAGCGTTTCGACCTGCTGTTCACCGACGTCAACCTGGGCCCGATCAGCGGCATTGAAGCCGCCAACCGGGTTCGCGGCCTGTATCCCCAGCTGCCGATCCTGGTGACGTCGGGCATGGACCAGCACCAGGTGCTGCCGCAGCTGCGCGACGGCATTCATTTCCTGCCCAAGCCCTACAACATGAGCGAGCTGCTCGACGCCATCCGGCTGTGCTTCCGGCACGCCGATGTGGGCGTACTGATCGGGCCGGACGCGCAGGCGGCGTGAGGCACGACTGAAGGGCTGCACACCAATCGCCGGAAGCGCAGTCGCGATAACCTGGTGGTCTGGACCCCACGGCTACGAGCCGCTTGGGATGCTGCGATCGCGCGCCGCGAGGCCATCATTGACCGCCATAGCCTACCGGTGCAAATGCGGGCCGATCAGCGCCACTTGTTCCTTGCAGAGCATGGTGAGCCGTTGCAGAAGACCAGTTTGGACAGCACTTGGCAGCGCTTCATTCGGCTCGCCATTACCACCGGGGTCATCGGCGCCCAGGAACGCTTCAGCCTCCATGACCTAAAGCGGAAGGGCGGGACCGACACCATCGGAAACAGGGCTGATCGGCAAGATGCGCTGGGTGTCAGCGATGCGATGATGAAGGTATACGACAAAAGCGTGCCTAAGGTCCCCCCATCCGGAAGCACGCGCGGATCATGAAATCCGCGCGCAGAACTACAACCACAGGGCAATCTACCTAGCTCACTTCCGCCTCTACGAAATTCGGAAAGTATCTATAGTTCGAACGATACTTATCGATGTCGCCTTGGGGCAAAGATAGATTTTCAAGATCCTCTGCCTTAGCCGCATCGATGCGACGCATCTCAGAAAATGTAAGCAAAGGAGGCTCAATTTTACAAACCTCATTTCCAAATCTCGTAAAACTAAGCTGAGCAAACGACGAACGCTCCAACTTTTCACGATCTGGCTCCGAGAAAACAACACCGCCAACAGTAATCATCCGAGCATTATCGGAATACCTAAAATTGAAGATCTGCTGATAGGAAAAAGCCTCACTCGCCGGAACTTCGCTGTTGCGGTTCTGCACAGCATCTCTAATGGCTGAGTCTATTACATCCCTGAAAATGTCACCTACGCGATGTCCGCTCACATCAGCAGCAGTCAGCCCTGGAGATATCGAATCTGCGCCCACCCGTCTTTTGAGCACATCCAGTACATTCGTCGGCTCTTCGCTGTCCTCCACCTCTCCCTGCAATGACTTAGCGTCAGCATTGGCAGAAACAATCACCAGGGACCCGGACGGGGCCTTTTTAGCCACATATTTGATGTCGACCAAACAGCTCTGATCAAGCATACCGTCATAGTCCAGCCATACCACTAACGGGCCGTCTATCTTCAGCCTCTGCAGCACCACATTTGAATGCCCAAATTTCATCTCAATCTGAGAGAATGGGACATTCAGCAGAAATCTCTTTTTACTAGCCTCGGCTGTCGTGTTCTCGATACTAATCATCCGCTCAAAACCGAGCGAACGATGAAACAAACTGAAATCCGAGAAATACAGGGAACCCATACCTACGTAGGTATAGCGCTGCACCTCATGGAAGTGACTTAAACGGCGAAATGCCTCTGCAAGCATTTTCCTCTCGATACTCTTTGCAGGGCGAACGCGATAATCAATCGTTTTATAGCTGCCAGCCATCAGTCCCGCTCCCTTTCCAGGAAGTAGTCGAACGCGGCCTCACCAGCCTTCTTCGCGCTACCAACATGGAAAAATTCCCGAGCGAAATTGATATCCTCTATGGACTTATCAAATTGAACTTTTAACGTCTTCGGGGCATACACAGTTGGACGGACCGGATATGCAAAGGCGGAGCTCTTCGGAAGCTTTGAGAGTTCAACAGGGCGAGCCTTATCAATCGCCTGCTGAAGGAATTGATCTTCACTATCCTTCTCGTTGGCAAGAGCATTAAGAAAGTCAATGACCTGCCGGAGTGCAGCTGTCATCTCTTGGCGGGCAGATTGATAGACCCTCGAGTCAGTATCAACGCCACTCTTTGAAGTGTTCCAAGGCAGTGAACTTGCATCATCGCTTTCGAACACAGCGTAACCGCGGAACCGTGCAAACTGCTGATGCGCCTTCGGGGTGGAGTACTCACTTTCCAACGTAGACCAGCCAGTTGTTACAGATTTATCCGCCGTGACAATTTGACGCCCATTGCAGATGATGTACCAGCCAGCCTCGTCGATATTGGAATCGGCCACGCCCGCGTATAGAGAAAGCTTAACTGCAGCAAACTGTCCCCTTGCCTCATCTTTCGGATAAGTAACCTCCGACTTGAATGGAACAATGTCGTCGCTCAAAAGTAGCGTTGCCGCTCGATGCCTAAGCGCATAGTTGTTGACCTTGATATCCAAGCCAGCGTCCATGCTCCTAGCATGAGCGTCTTGAAGGCCTCTGATCAGTGCATTAACGAAATTCTGCGAGGAAAACTCAGCCGCAATGCCCGGGTGAAGGTCCTCAACCAAGATTGACGTTCCGAGCCGTTCAGGCGCATTCACTTGACCCTCGTTAGCCTCATCGAAAGCCATCTTCCACACATCTTTTCCGTCTTGATCAACTAGTCGCTTCCAGGCATCCACATCTACTGTCAACTTGAAGCTTGAGCTTGGCGCCGTTGATTCAACTACAAACTTCCTACCCATTTTGAACAGGGCTCGCTTCATCCCGACACCGAACTGCCCAATAGATCCGTCGACACTGGGGGCGCCTGCTGCGCGCCCGAACCTGAAGGCATACTCGGCCGCGGTAGAAACAGACATACCGCCGCAGTTATCACGGATTGAGAATGAGTCTTTCGAAACGTCGACCTGGACATTTAATCCGTCGAAATCACCATTCCTTCTTAACGACCTAGCGCCATCAACGGAGTTATCAACAAGATCCTTAACTGCATCAAGGAGAGAGATATCCTTGGTGATAATGGATATGAAGAACTCTTTTGTCGGTGAAGCGTCAATTTCAGCCATTTCGCGCATCCATACGTTAGGTATGGAGCGAGTCTGCCGCGTGTAGATCAGCTACGCAAGACCCCGCTATCGGAGGTAAGCGAGGAGCCGCGACAGCAGCAATTCTGCGACACCAGGACTGACACTGTTGCCGATCTGGCGAAACGAGTGCCACTTCGTATCGTGGAACTGGAACCAATCCGGGAAGCCCTGCAGCCTAGCGGCTTCTCGAGGCGTAATCACGCGCGGTCGGGCGAAATGAATCGGTCGCACGGCTTGAAAGCTCCCTCGGTCAGAATTAGTCCCTGCCCTGAGCGTGGGACAGAAGCCCTCAGGGTGCAGCTTAGGCGCCCGCGAAATTGGATCAGTCGCGCCACATCTGACGCCCCTGAAGCGCTTAACCACCTCAGGCTCGTGCACTGTGCCGAGGTTGCCAGACACTCTTCCTTGGGCAAGCGCAAGCAATGCTTCCGGATCCCCAACTCCATCCGGCACATGGCCTGAAAGGCGTTGCAGGAAGCTCGAGTGGCCGCTGCCAGCCCCCATCTTGCGCCACCCTTGATGGGCGGATTGCCAACTAGATCTAATGGCAGGTAGGCCAGCCAGTGCTTCGGCGACGGTCACTCTATAGTCGACGGGTTCGAACAACGCTTGTTCACATATGTCAGCAAACCGCTCAGGGTCGTAGCCGATGAAGAACACTCGCTTCCTAGATGTCGGAACACCGAAGTTCGAGGCGGTTACCGCCTTAGGTTTGAGAAGTCGGTAGTGACCAGGGACAGATCCTAGCGCTGCCCGCACCACTCTCTCGTTGCGCGGGCTCAGTATGCCGGGCACGTTTTCAGCGACGAAGAACGCAGGACGAGTCTCTTTCACCAAGCGAAAGAAATGACCAAACAGGGAGTTGCGCGGGTCATCAACTACCCGCTTACCAATCGTGCTAAAGCCTTGACATGGCGGACCTCCCACCAAACCAACCAGCTCTTGGCCATTGAGAGGGGCAAGGACGTCTCTGCCAGACAGCGTGGCAACATCCACGGATGAATGGAAGGTGCCAGGGAAATTCAGCGCATGCGAAGAGAGGGCAATCGGATCCCACTCGAAAGCTGCACCGACTTTGAACCCTGCGCGTGCAGCACCAAGGCTCATACCACCCACACCCGAGAAGAGATCTACGATTACTGGCTTCATCGGAGGATGCTACCGCAGCCCTGGTGTCTCTGTCGATCGAGCAATTCTTGCACTCAAGAACCAGACCACATGACAGTGGCCTTCAGTGAACCGGCGAACGGCCGGAATTACGGAGCATTTTACGGAGGCAAGAAAAAAGGCGCCAATTTCGCGCCTTAAGTCATTGATTGCATTGGTGGGCCGTGAAGGATTCGAACCTTCGACCAAAAGATTAAAAGTCTTCTGCTCTACCGACTGAGCTAACGGCCCAATGCATCGCCCCGGCCTTTCGGCGGGGTGGGCATTCTACCCTATTTTGGCCGGTCGCGTGGAACCCCGGTGTGTCGGGGTTGCCGGCCAGCGGCCGGCACTACCAGCGGGATTAAACCTTTGGCGCCACTGGCGCATCCCATCTGTGGTCCTTTCTGGAGCCATGGATGCGTCTGATCGTCAGCCTGCTTGCCGCCCTGCTGCCCTGCACAGCATTGGCTTCGCCGCCCCAGGTCGTCACCGACGACATCGCCCGCTTCTGGGCCACCTATGACGCGGTGCGCGCCGAACCCGATGCCGAGCGCCGGGTGGCGCTGGTCCAGCAGCGCTACATCGATCCGGGCAGCCCCGGCCTGCATGCACTGATGCAGGCCCGCCATTACACCGCCCGCGAGTACGCCGAGGCCATGCAGTCATGGCCACGCTTCTGGACGTCGGTACGGCCGTTGACTGCGAACGCGCAGCAGGCCAGCGCCACGCTGGAGCGGGATCTGACCGCCTTCCGCGCGCTCTACCCGGCACTGCGCCCGGCCACCATCACCTATGCGATCGGTGTCCTGCGCACCGGCGGCACCACGCTGGGCGACAAGGTGCTGATTGGAGCGGAGATGGCGCTGGGCGATGAGCGAGTGGATGTAAGCGAGCTTCCGGAGCCGATGCGCAGCCGGCTGCGGATCTTCTACGACAGCCGCCCGGGCGCGAACAACGCGCAGAACAACCTGCACGAGTACGTGCATACCCAGCAGCGCGAGACCACCGGCAGCCTGGCCCAGCATGCATTGCGCGAGGGCGTCGCCGAGTATGTGGCCGAGCGGCTGAGCGGGCGTCGGCCCGCGTTGCCGCTGTATGCCTACGGGCCCGCGCACGAAGCGGAGATCCGCACGCGGTTCATTGCCGAGATGAGCGGGGACAACCTCGACAACTGGCTGTACAACAGTGCGCGCAATCCGTTCGGGGTGAGCGATCTGGGCTACTACGCCGGCTATCGCATCGCGCAGGAGTACATGCGCCAGCAGGCCGATGAGAACGCCGGCATCGCACGGATGATCGAGCTGGACTATGCCGATCCGAAGGCGGTGCGGGCGTTCATCGAGGCATCGGGGTGGTTGCCTGATGAGGCTGCCGGCCAGCGGCCGGCACTACCAGACTCCAGCCGCCGGTAGCGCCGGGACAGAGAGTGCGAACCAACGGTTCGCACCCACCATTGGGGCATCAGCCCCATCACCTCAGACGTACAGCGTGGGGTCCGGCACGCCGGCTTCGGCGAAACCCTGCGCGCGCAGGCGGCAGGCATCGCAGTGGCCGCAGGCGGCGCCGTTGGCGTCGGCGTTGTAGCAGGACACGGTCAGGCCGAAGTCCACGCCCAGGCGCACGCCTTCGCTGACGATCTGGCCCTTGCTGAGGAACTGCAGCGGTGCGTGCACCTTGATGCCCGCGCCCTCCACCCCTGACTTGGTGGCCAGGTTGGCCAACGCCTGGAACGCGGCCACGAACTCGGGGCGGCAGTCCGGATAGCCGGAATAATCCACCGCGTTGACGCCGCAGAAGATGTCGTTGGCGCCGAGCACTTCGGCCCAGCCCAGGGCCAGCGACAGCATGATGGTATTGCGCGCCGGCACGTAGGTGACCGGAATGCCGGCACCACCGGCCTCCGGTACGTCGATGTCATCGGTCAGCGCCGAGCCACCGATGCTGCGCAGGTCCACGTCCACGGTCTTGTGCGCGACCACGCCCTGGGCCTTGGCCACGCGGGCGGCGGCATCCAGTTCGGAGGTGTGGCGCTGGCCGTAGCGCACGCTCAGGGCGTGCACGGCGAAGCCCTGTTCCTGGGCCATGGCGATGACGGCGGCTGAATCCATGCCGCCGGAGAGAAGCACGACTGCCTTCTTCATGGGTAAAACATCCGGTTGGGAGGGGAAAGCCAGCACGCTGTCCCGCGCCGGAGTTACATCAGGGAACGTTGCCTGGGCTCATCGGCCCGGCTCGTCGTTCCACAGGATTTTATGCAACTGCATCTGGAAGCGCACCGGCAGGCGGTCTTCGACGATCCAGTCGGCCAGCTGGCGCGCGGTGATCTCGCCCTTGCTGGGCGAGAAGAACACGGTGCAGCGCTTCACCAGCTCGTGCTCGGCGACCAGGGCCTTGGCCCAGTCGTAGTCCTCGCGGCTGCAGATGACGAACTTGATCTGGTCGCGTGCGGTCAGCAGCGGCAGGTTCTCCCAGCGGTTGCGCGCCACTTCGGCCGACCCCGGGGTCTTGATGTCGACCACGCGCGATACACGCGGGTCCACCGCGCTGACGTCCAGCGCGCCGGAGGTTTCCAGCGAGACGTCCATGCCGGCGTCGCACAGCTTCTGCAGCAGCACCAGGCAGCGTTTCTGCGCCAGCGGCTCGCCGCCGGTCACGCAGACGTGGCGCACGCCCTGGGCCAGCACCTCGGCCACGATGTCGTCGATGTCCCACCAGGTGCCGCCATGGAAGGCATAGGCCGTATCGCAGTACTGGCAGCGCAGCGGGCAGCCGGTCAGGCGCACGAACACAGTCGGCCAGCCGGCGGTATCGGCTTCGCCCTGCAGCGAGGTGAAGATCTCGGTGATCTTCAGGCGTGGCAGGGGCGACTGCACAATCTCACTGGGCGTGGCGGCGGCGCTGGACGGGGTAACGGCGGTCATGGCGGGCACTTCTTGGTGGGACACGTGGCGGGTGGGCTACCGTGGCCGGTAACGAAAGCAGCCGAGCGTGGGCTCGGCTCTACAACAACAACCGGGCGGGCATGGCCCAGCCGGTAACGAAAGCAGCCGAGCGTGGGCTCGGCTCTACAACAGCAACCAAACGGGCATATCCCTGCCGGTGACGCGAGCCGTCGGGCATGGCCCGGCGCTACCGGATCCGGGCGGGTTTGCCGGTCCGGAAACGAAAGCAGCCGAGCATGGGCTCGGCTCTACAGGGCACACATTGTACGCCCGGTCAGCGGATCAGCGGATCTGCTTGCCCAGGCGGATGGACTGCAGACGGTCCTGCGCGGTGCGCGCGGCGTCCGAGCCGGGGTACTGCGCCACGACGGTCTCCAGCGTCTGCTGGGCCTGGTCTACCTTGCCCTCGCCGTACTGCGAGAGGCCGATCTTGAGCAGGCCGCCCGCGGCTTTGTCGTGGGTCGGATAGCGCGAGAGCAGTTCACGGAACTGGGTCTCGGCCATCGGGAAATTGCGGGTGGCGTAGTAGCTCTCGCCCAGCCAGTACAGCGCGTTCGGCGCGTAGACGCCATTCGGGTACAACTCCAGGAAGCTCAGGAACAGCTGAGCCGAATCGTCGTACCTGCCGGCCTTCAAGGCATCGAAGGCAACGTTGTAGGAGGTGCGCTCGTCACCGGTGGCGGCGAGGCTGCCGGCATCACCATGGACGGAAGGCGGCCGCTCGGAAGTGGCCGCCGCTGCGGGTTTTGCCGGGGCCGGTGCGGCCTTGGGCGCGCTCGCCGGAACGGGCGGCAGGGCCGGGGCGGCGTTGCCCCCTTCCAACCGGTTCAGGCGGCTGTCCAGATCCAGGTACTGGTCCTGGGCGGACTGCTTGAGCTGGGCGTTGTCGTGCTGCAACTGCTCGATCGAGGCCTGCAGGCTGGTGACCTGCTGCCGCAGCTGATTGATCTGGTTCAACAGGTCCTGGTTGGCACTGTTGTTGTACATCTGCTGCTCGAGCGCGCCGACACGGTCAGCCAGGCTCTGTCGCTGTGCGTGCGCCGGTGCGGCAGCCACGAGGGCTGCCGCAACGACCAGCATCAGTTTGATGCCAATGCGCATGGATTACTGCGCGGTGTAGACGATTTCGACGCGACGGTTCTGCGACCAGCAGGACTCGTTCGACTCGGTGCAGACCGGACGCTCTTCACCGTAGGACACGACGGTCAGCTGCGAAGCCGAACCACCGTTGGCCTGCAGGGCCGAGCTGACGCCGTTGCCACGACGCTCACCCAGGGCCTGGTTGTACGCGCGCGAACCGCGCTCGTCGGTGTGGCCCTGCAGGGTGATGCGCGAGGACGGACGGTCACGCAGGTACTTGGCGTGGCACGCCATGATGGCCTGGAATTCCGGCTTCACGTCTTCCTTGTCCAGGTCGAAGTAGACCACGCGCTGGCGCAGGCAGGCGTCGGTGTCCAGGTCGCCCGGGCCGTACAGGCCGGAGGTCGACGGACCGGTCGGGGTGGTGGTCGAGGTGCCGGTGTCGACCGGGGCTGCCGGCTCTTCCTTCACCTTCTTCGAGCAACCGGCCAGGACGGCCACAGACAGCAGGGAAACAAGCAGAACGCGGGTGGACTTGTTCATGGCGATACCTTTGTGGCTCCTAAGCCGATGAGGGGTTCAAGACAACGAAAATATTAACACTCTTTTAGCGCTGGGTACGGTATGGGGACCATGCCGGTTCGCGCACATCACCGTCAGCCAGGACCAGGCGCTGGCGAACCCGCGCATCGGCCGAAACGGCATACAACACACCACGGCCACCTTCGCGGGCGGCGTACAGCACCATGCTTGCGTTGGGCGCAAAGCTCGGCGATTCATCGAGCGAACCCGGGGACAGCGTGCTCCAGCGGGGCGACCCCAGCGAGCTGTCCATCATCGCGATCTTGTAGCTGTTGCCAGAACCCTGGGCGACGACGATCTTCTTGCCGTCGTAGGACACCGACGGCTTGGCATTGTAGTTGCCCTGGAAGGTCACGCGCTCGGCGCTGCCGCCACCTGCACCGACCTTGTAGACCTGCGGACGGCCGCCGCGGTCGGAGGTGAAGTACACCGCGCTGCCGTCCGGTGCCCAGGTCGGCTCGGTATCGATGGCGAAGTGGTTGGTCAGCTGGGTCAGCTGCTTGCTGCCCAGGTCCATGACGTAGATTTCCGGGTTGCCCGAACGCGACAGGGTCAGGGCCAGCTTGCGGCCGTCCGGCGAGAACGCCGGGGCGCTGTTGATGCCACGGAAGCTGGTGACCAGCTCGCGCGCGCCAGTGCCGATGTTCTGGATGTAGATGGCCGAATTGCCACGCTCGAAGCTGACGTAGGCCAGCTTGCTGCCATCCGGGCTCCACGACGGCGACAGCAGCGGCTCGGCCGAACGCACGATGGTCTGCGGGTTGAAGCCGTCGGAGTCGGCCACCATCAGCGCATAGCGCATGGCGTCGCCCTTGCCGCTGGCAGTCACGTAGGCGATGCGGGTCCAGAAGGCGCCGCGGATGCCGGTGATCTTCTCGTAGATGGCGTCGGCCATCTGGTGGGCGACGTCGCGCATGGCGTTGCCGCGGGCAGTCATCGCCAGGCCCAGCAGGCGCTCGCCCTTGGGCACGTCGAACAGTTCGTATTCGACGCGGTAGGCACCGGCACCGGCGTCGAGTACGCGGCCGACCACGATGTAGTTCTGCTTCAGCGCGCGCCAGGTGGCGAACTGGATGTCGCCGCCACGCACCGGCTTTTCGACGATCTGCGCTTCCGGCAGCGTGCGGAACTGGCCCGAACGCTCCAGGTCGGCACGGACCACGCCGGCGACGTCGGTCTGCGGAGCGGCCGACGAACCCTGGTAGGGCATCGGCACGATGGTGATCGGCAGCGCGGAGGCATTGCCGCCGATGATGTCGATATCCAGCCCCTTCTGCTGCGCGACGGCAGCAAAGGGCAGCAACAGGGCCGCAAACACGGCAAGCCAGCGAGGCATCTTTTTCATGGAGCGCTCAATAGGGGAAACCGGAACGAGGGATAGCAAAGCAGGAGTGAACCGCTTCGCAATCATGAACCAAGGGTACGTGAATTCCGGGTCAGTTCCAGCCCGTCCTCTCACGCACCGTTAACGTCGTGGCTAACATCGCACCTGCCTGCCCCGGTCACTCCGCCCAGCGGGGCGGTGTTCGACAGAAGCCTAAAGCCTGCCCGGCCGAAACCGAGCACACCAGAGGCAAGCGCGACATCCATGGGCAGGAGTGGCCCGAGCCCCCCCCCCTGCCCTGCCCGCCTCAGCGATCCTGGGCGGTAAAAGTGAAGTTGAGCGTGCGCGCGAACACCGACTCGAAGCCGCGGTACGGCAACGGCTGCGCATTGAGCACGGCGGCCTCGATCGAACGCTTGCCGGCCTCGTCGTACGGGCAGTTCGGGCTGACCTTGGCCTGCATCACTGTGCCACCCGGAATCTGGGTGATGGTGATCTGGCAGCGCTGGCCCAACGGCACCGTGTCCGGCCGCACCCACTGCGACAGCACCTTGGCCTGGATCGCCGCAGCGTACTTGGCCGATAGATCGTCGCTGTTACCGCCACCACCGGCGGCTGGCTGGGATGCACCGCTGGAACCGGCGGCGGCACTGCCGGCAGCATTGCGCGCGGCGGCGACCTCGCGCAGCTTCCGCTCGGCCAGCTTGGCTTCCTTCTCGGCCTGCTCGCGGCGGGCACGGATCTCGGCGATCTTCTTCTGCTTCTCGGCCTCGGCCTTGTCAGCCGCGACGCGCTCCTGCTCGGCCTGCTTCTTCTTCTCGTCCGCTTCCTGCTGCTTGGCCAGGCGCAGCTTCTGCTCCGCTTCTTCCTGGCGCTTGCGTTCGGTCAGGTCGATCTGCTCCTGGCGGCGCTTGGCTTCCTGTTCCTGCCTGGCCTTCTCCTGCGAGATGGCCAGCGCACTCACCGCTTCCTGGTCCTTGGTATCCGGCTGCGCGACACGCTCCTGTGCCTGTTGCTGCTGCGGCGTGGGGGCGTCCTGTGGGCGCGGCTCGGGAATCGGCTGTGGCGGCGGAATGGTGTCTTCCGGCACCGGAACCGGCTCGGCCACCGGCGGCGGCAGGTCTTCCAGCTTTTCCGACTGGCGCAGGGCCTGGCGCGCGGCGGACGCCTCAGACGCGGACAGCGCCAGGCTGGCCTCCACCGAAGGGTCACCGGCGGCGGCATCGGTGTTGCGCTCGGGTGACCAGAACCAGGCCACGATGAAGACCAGCGCGACCAGCAGGTGCACCAGCAGTGCCAGTGCCAGGGGCAGGCCCCAGCCGGGTTCGCGCTGATGCGAAGGTGGCAGGGCGTCAGCGTGCATCGGTGGCCAGGCCTACCTTGTCTACCTTGGCGCGCTTGATCACATCCATCGCGGCGATGACCTTCTCATAGGCCACGGCACGGTCGGCGGCGACGATCACGCGCACGCCCTTGTCCTGGGCGGCAATGCCGGCCAGGCGGCCTTCCAGTTCCTCGGCCGACACGGCGGCCGGTTCCTTGGCGTCGGGCAGCTTCAGGCTGAGCTGGCCGTCCTGGCGCACCGAGACGATCACCGGGTCCTGCTTGCTTTCCAGCGCCTTGGCGTTGGATTGCGGCAGGTCGACGTCGAAGCTCAGGGTGAGCAGCGGCGCGGTGACCATGAAGATGATCAGCAGCACCAGCATGACGTCGATGTAGGGGACGACGTTGATTTCCGATTTCAGCTTGCGGCGCTTTCGGCGGCCGATGGCAGCGGACATGGCTTGGACTCCCGGGTCAGGCGCTTACTCGTCGCCAGCGCTCTGGCGCTGCAGGATGGAGCTGAACTCTTCGGCAAAGGTCTCGAACCGCACCGACATGCGCTCTACGCGGGTGGTGAAGCGGTTGTAGGCCCACACTGCCGGGATCGCCACGAACAGGCCGATGGCGGTGGCGAACAGCGCTTCGGAGATGCCCGGCGCGACGGCGGCGATACCGGCCTGCGCACCGCTGCTGATCATGTCGTGCATGGTCACCATGATGCCGAACACGGTACCGACCAGGCCCACGTACGGGGCGGTCGAGCCGATATTGGCCAGCAGTTCCAGGTTGCGCTCAAGCTGGTCCACTTCGCGGGTGTAGGTGGTACGCATGGCACGCTGCGCGCCTTCCAGCTGCGCACGGCCGTCCAGGCGGCGCTTGTCGCGCAGGCGGGTGTACTCGCGGAAACCGGCTTCGAAGATGGCTTCCAGGCCGGTCACGCTGCGGCTGCGGTCGGTGGCGGCGCTGTACAGCTTGCCCAGGTCGGCGCCGGACCAGAAGCGGTTCTCGAACTCGTCGGCTTCGCGGGTGGCCTGCTTGAACACGCGTGCCTTGCGGAAAATGATCACCCAGCTGACGAACGAGCCGACCAGCAGGAGCAGCACGATGATCTTCACCGGCAGGCTGGCCTTGGCCATCAGTTCGAGGTAGTTGATGCCGCCGCCGGTGGTGGCCTGGGCAAGGGTCTGTGTCGCGGCGTTGCTGACGTCGGCCGGCAGTGCCTCGGTGACCGTGGCCTGCAGGGCCAGGAGCGTTGCGATCATCCGTTGTTCCTCAGTGTTCGGATTCGGGGTGGAGGTGGGGTTGCAGCACGGCAAGGACGGCCTCGTCCATGCCACGCGGGCGGAAACTGGCCGCGTCCAGTGCGGCGATGCGGACCTGGGCCGACAGCAGCAATTCGCCGTCGCGCAGGATCTGCTGGTCGAAGACCATGCTGGCCTTCTTCAGCTGGACCAGACGGGCGCTCACCTGCAGGGTGTCATCCAGCCGTGCCGGCCTGATGAAATCCATCTGCATCGAGCGCGCCGCGAAGACCATCCCATGCTCGGCGCGCATGCGCTCCTGGCCGTAGCCGAGCGCACGCATCCATTCGGTCCGGGCCCGTTCCATGAAGGCCACGTAGCGGGCGTGGTAGACCACGCCGCCTGCGTCGGTATCTTCCCAGTAAATGCGTGTCGGCCAACTGAATAGTGGCTCAACCAACATCGGGAACCTCCGCGAACAGGTCCTGCGGCGGGTTCTTCGGCTTCAGGCCCATGTGCCGGTAAGCCTTGTGGGTGGCCATGCGACCACGCGCGGTACGCACCAGGAAGCCCTGCTGGATCAGGTAGGGCTCGACCACGTCTTCCAGCGTGCCACGCTCCTCGGACAGGGCCGCGGCCAGCGATTCGATGCCGACCGGGCCGCCATCGAAGTAGTCGACCATGGTCCTGAGCAGGCGCCGGTCGAGCTCATCAAAGCCCTCCGGGTCGACCTTCAGCATCTGCATCGCAGCCTGTGCCACGGCCTCGTCGATGTGGCCGCCCGCCTTTACCTGCGCGTAGTCGCGCACGCGGCGCAGCAGGCGGTTGGCGATACGCGGGGTGCCACGCGCGCGGCGCGCGATCTCCCCTGCCCCATCGGCGGTGCAGTCGATGGCCAGGATCGCCGCCGAACGGCGCACGATGCGGGTCAGCTCTTCGACGCTGTAGAACTCCAGCCGCTGGACGATGCCGAAGCGGTCACGCAGCGGTGCGGTCAACAGGCCGGCACGGGTGGTGGCACCGATCAGGGTGAACGGCGGCAGGTCGATCTTGATCGAGCGGGCAGCGGGGCCCTCGCCGATCATGATGTCGATCTGGAAATCTTCCATCGCCGGGTACAGCACTTCCTCCACCACCGGCGACAGGCGATGGATCTCGTCGATGAAAAGCACGTCGTGCGGCTGCAGGTTGGTCAGCAGCGCAGCCAGGTCGCCAGCCTTCTCGATCACCGGGCCGGAGGTCACGCGCAGGGCCACGCCCAGTTCGTTGGCAATGACGTGGCTGAGCGTGGTCTTGCCCAGGCCGGGCGGCCCGAAGATCAGCACGTGGTCGAGCGCGTCGCCGCGCCCCTTGGCCGCTTCGATGTAGATCTCCATCTGCTCGCGCACCGGGGCCTGGCCGAGATAGTCGGCCAGGCGCTTGGGGCGGATGCTGGCGTCGGCGGCGTCATCCTCGCGGGTGGCGCCGGCGCCGATGATGCGGTCGTCGGTCATGTGCTGATTATGCGGCAAAAGCGGGGTGATTCGGCCGGGCTGCGCCCGGCACCCGCAGAGGCAACGGCAACATCCAGAGCAACAGCCGAAGCGGGCTTCCTGGGGGATGGCGGGGTGGGTCCGGTTGCGGGGGACGCCGTAAATACGTCCATGTAGGCTCGGTCGCGCCATCCATGGCGCTCACGCCCCCGCAACCGGACCCACCCCGCCTTCGACAGTTTCCTGCGGTCTGTCGGAACGGCGTTCTGCTTTGGTGGGGGCCGACCGTTGGTCGGCACGGTAGATCCACGCCATGCGTGGACGGATCTCTGGAGGAATCGACGGTGGAGATTAAATCTCCACCTGCGCGCCGAGTTCCACCAGCCGGTTACCCGGAATCCGGAAGAAGCCGGTCGCCGGCGCGGCATTCCGGTGCATCAGCGCGAACAGCTTGTCGCGCCAGATCGGCATGCCGCGGTTGGCGGTGGCCACGATGGTCTCGCGGCTGGCGAAGAAGGTGGTGTCCATCGGGTCGAAGTAGATGCCGCCGTGGTCGCACGAGCGCATCAGCGCCAGTGGGACGTCCGGGGTCTCCATGAAGCCGAAGCGCACATAGACCCGGTAGAACTCGTCGCCCACCGATTCGATCTTCAGCCGCTGCCCTTCCATCGCATACGGGATCGGCAGGGTTTCCACATGCAGGAACACGTTGCGTTCGTGCAGCACTTTGTTGTGCTTGAGGTTGTGCATCAGTGCGTGCGGGGCCACGGTCGGATCCGCAGTGAGGAACACGGCGGTGCCCGGCACGCGTACCGGCGGCGCCAGCATCAGGCCCGGCAGGAAGGTATCCAGGCGGATGCCGTCCTTGCGGATCTCATCGCGCAGCAGCTCGCGGCCCCGGCGCCAGGTACGCATCATGGTGAACAGGAAGATGCCCAGCACTACCGGGAACCAGGCGCCCTGCAGCAGCTTGGCGCCGTTGGCGATGACAAAGCCGAGGTCGATGATGAAGAACACCACGCACAGGGGCAGCAGCCAGGCGCGTGCCTTCGGCCACAACGAGCGGGCCACCAGGGCCAGCAGCAGGGTATCGATCAGCATGGTGGCCGACACCGAGATGCCGTAGGCCACCGCCAGGTTGGACGAGCTGCGGAAGGCCAGCACCAGGCCGATCACCATCACCGCGATGCCCCAGTTGATGCCCGGGATGTAGATCTGGCCGATGGTGTCGTGCGAGGTGTGCTTGATGCGCATGCGCGGGATGTAGCCCAGCTGCATCGCCTGACGCGAGACCGAGAACGCACCGGTGATGACCGACTGCGAGGCAATCACCGCCGCCATGGTGGCCAGGATGATCATCGGGTACAGCGCCCACGACGGCACTGCCTCAAAGAACGGGTTCTTCAGCGCCTCGGGATGGTTGAGCACCAGTGCGCCCTGCCCCAGGTAGTTCAGCACCAGGCACGGCAGCACGAAGAAGTACCAGGCATGGCGGATCGGCTTGGCACCGAAGTGGCCCATGTCGGCGTACAGCGCTTCGCCGCCGGTCACCGCCAGTACCACCGCACCGAGGATGAAGATGCCGTGCCAGCTGTGCTCCATGAAGAAGCGGATCGCCCACCACGGGTTGAAGGCTTTCAGCACTTCCGGCGCATCCACGATGTTGTAGATGCCGATCGCCGCCAGCGAAATGAACCAGACCGACGTGATCGGGCCGAACGCCTTGCCGATCTTCTCGGTGCCGAAGCGCTGCGCCGCGAACACCATCAGCAGCACCACCACCGTGATCGGCACGATGAAGGCATGCAGGCCGGGCGCGGCCACCTCCAGGCCTTCGACCGCGCCAAGCACCGAGATCGCCGGGGTGATCACGCCGTCGCCGAAGAACAGCGAGGCGCCGAAGATGCCAAGGATGCCCACCACGTAGGCCGAGCGCGACCCGTTGCGCAGCGTGCGCTGGGTCAGCGCCATCAGCGCCATGATGCCGCCCTCGCCGTCATTGTCGGCGCGCATGATGATGGTCACGTACTTCAGCGTGACCACGATGTTCAGTGCCCAGAACGCCAGCGAGAGCACGCCCAGTACCGTGTCGTGGTCGCTGTTGAGCCCGTAGTGCGGCGAGAACGCCTCCTTCAGGGTGTACAGCGGGCTGGTACCGATATCACCGAAGACCACGCCGATCGCACCGATGATCAGCGCCAGGCCTCCGGCGGGAGGAGCGTGACCGTGGCCGCCGGGGGCAGCTGCGTGCGGGGTTTGACTGCTGGACATGGGACTCCTGGCGAGGCTCAGGCGGTTCGTTGAGAGAAAGGAAGCCGACTCAGCGCAGCGCGGACTGCAGCGCCTTGCGGATCACGGTGGCCACTTCATCGCCTTCAGTGAAGGCGTCGCGGGCCATGCGGGCCGCTTCAGCAGGCTTGTAGCCCAGCTGCTGCAGCGCCACGGTGGCATCGGAAAGCGGGTCGGCCGCGGCCGGGCCGCTGCCGGTGGGCAGCGCGCCGCCGGCACCGAACTGGGCGGCGCGGTCGCGCAGTTCCAGCACCATTCGCTCGGCGGTCTTCTTGCCGATGCCCGGAATGCGGGTCAGCGCGGTGATGTCACCGGCCTGGACCATGCGCGCGAATTCCTCGACGGTGACCCCGGACAGCACGGCCAGCGCGATCTTCGCGCCGATGCCACTGACCTTCTGCACGTCGCGGAACAGCCGCCGTTCGCCCTCGCGCAGGAAGCCGTACAGCGAGACGCTGTCTTCCTTCTGCGCGTAATGGGTGTACAGGGTGACCTCGCGGCCGAGTTCGGGCAGGTCATAGAAGGTGCTCATCGGCGCCTCCAGCTCGTAGCCCACTCCGTTCACGTCCAGCACCAGCCACGGCGGCGCCTTGTAGGCGACGATGCCGCGCAGTCGACCGATCATTGCGTGCAGCTCCTCATTTGCGGCCCCACGCCTGGCGGGCACTGAGCCCCAGGCGGTTGGCCGTTGCCCTTACGTGGGCATGGGTGATCGCCACCGCCAACGCGTCGGCCGCGTCGGCCTGCAGCTTGGTTTTCAGGTTGAGCATGAGCCCGACCATGTGTTGAACCTGTTGCTTTTCGGCACCACCACGACCGACCACCGCCAGCTTGATCTCGCTGGCGGCATATTCATGCACCGGCAGGTCACGCAGCACAACGGCGGAAATCGCCGCGCCCCGGGCCTGGCCCAGCTTCAGCGCCGAATCGGGGTTGCGGGCCATGAACACGCGTTCGATGGCCACTTCCTGCGGCTGGAACTCGCGGCACAGGTCGGCCAGGCCGAGCACCAGCAGCTTCATGCGCTGCGGGAAATCGTCCGCGCCCAGCAGCACCAGCGGCTGGTGGTGCACGTAGGTGACGCGCCCGGCGGCGTCGACATCGATGATGCCGACCCCGGTCCGCTGTGAACCGGGGTCGATGCCGAGGATGCGGGTCATGCTGCGCTCCTGGCAGGGTGGAACGGGGTGCGCTGGCAGGCGTATGGGCTCATGACTGTCCGCGGTGACCGTTCAACGGCCCGCGCCCAGGCCGTCGAGGACGGCTCAGGCGTAGGCGTCGGCGCCCAGTTCGGCGTTGGAGTACACGTCCTGCACGTCGTCCAGATCTTCCAGCATGTCCAGCAGCTTCTTGACCTGCAGGGCGACCTCGCCCTCGACCTTGATGTCGTTGTCCGCGCGGAACGTGATTTCCGCGTGATCGGCGACATGGCCGGCGGCGGTCATCGCGTCCTTGACCGCGTTGAAGGCGTCAGAGCTGGTGACCACGTCGATCGAGCCGTCGTCCGGATAGACCACGATGTCATCGGCGCCGGCCTCGATGGCGGCTTCGGTGATGGCCTCCTCGTCGGCGCCCGGGGCGAAGCTGAGCACGCCCAGGCGCTTGAACATGAAGGCCACCGAGCCTTCGGTGCCCATGTTGCCGCCGCACTTGCTGAACGCATGGCGGACATCGGCCACGGTGCGCACGCGGTTGTCGGTCAGGCAGTCGACGATCACGGCCACGCCACCGGGGGCGTAGCCCTCGTAGCGGACTTCCTCGTAATCGACGCCTTCCAGTTCACCGGTGGCCTTCTTGATGGCGCGCTCGATCACGTCCTTGGACATGTTCACGGCCAGGCCCTTGTCCACCGCCACGCGCAGGCGCGGGTTGTTGTTGGGGTCGCCTCCACCGCCGCGCGCGGCGACGCCGATCTCGCGGATGATCTTGGTGAAAATCTTGCCGCGCTTCGCGTCGGACGCGTTCTTGCGGGCTTCGATGGAGGGGCCTCTACCCATGGGTGCTACCGTCTGGCTGCTTCAGGATCAAGGCGCGGATTCTACCTGATCGGGCGCTGCAACCGTGTCTAGGCCCGATGGATGCCGCTGCGCTCGCCGGGCATGGCCCGGCGCTACCGCTGGCGATCTGGTGGTGCTTTTCCCGGTAGCGCCGGGCCATGCCCGGCGAAGAGCGTGCGAACCAACGGTTCGCACCCACCCTGGCAGGCCGTTCGCTCCCACCAACTTACGCGGCGGCGGCGTCGCGGCTGTGGTCGAAACGGCCATGGCGCAGGAAATGCGCGGTCTGCCGCGCGGCGTCGGGCGATACCACCAGGCCGCTGTGGCTGGTGCGCACCACGCAATGGTCGGCCAGCCCCGGCAGGCGGGTCTCGGCCAGTGCCACGGTGCCGTCGGAGGCATCGTCGATGGCACCCAGCAGGCTGCCCAGCCCATGCGGTACCGAGCCGGCGATCAGGCCAACCTCCGCCCGGCCCTGCCAGTCCGGCAGGCCATCGAGCAGCAGCTCGCTGCTGCGGCCCAGCGCCAGGCCCCAGCCGTGCTCGGACAACGAGCGTGCGGTACCACTGCCGCGCAGCGGCGAACCCAGGCAGACCACGCGCTGCACCGGCAGCTGCGGATTGCGCCGCAGCGCTTCCAGCGCCAGCAGCCCGCCCAGGCTGTGGCCGACCAAACTCAGCGGGCCGGCGTCGGCGAGCCGCTCCAGCAGCTGCGGTACGGCCACGTCCGGGCCACCGAACACCGAGGAATAACCAAACGCGTGCACCTGGAAGCCGCGCGCGCGCAGGCGCCAAGCCAGCGGCCCGACCCAGGCGCGGGCATTCCAGATGCCATGCAGCAGCAATACGGGGGGAGTCATGCAAACAGCCTGGCGGTCAGCGGGGCAGGAACGTACGGTGATTGAACACGCGCGCGCAGCAAGCGGCAGTGAACATCAGGCCGCGCGCGGTGCGCGGCGCAGGATGAATTCGAGATCGTTCGTGTCGCCCACCGGGAACAGGTATTCGCCGGCCTTCTCGAAACCGTAGCGGGCGTAGAAGCGCTGTGCGCCGAAGTTCTCCGACCACACGCCCAACCACAGGGTGCGCGGGCCCTCGTGTTCCAGCCAGGCCAGCGCGGTTTCCAGCAGGCGGCTGCCCCAGCCGCAGCTCTGCTGCGTCTTGATCAGGTACAGGCGCTTGAGTTCGCCGTCACCGGCCTTCACGTCCGGGTGCGGCAGGCCGCAGGGGCCGGCGGCGGCATGGCCGACCGCCTCCCCATCCAGTTCCAGCAGCCACACCGCGTAATCGGGGTGGGCCAGGATCACGCGCTGGCGCTCGACCGCGTAGGCCTCCTCCAGGAAGGCCTGCAGGTCCTGCGGCGGGTACAGATGGCCGAAGGTTTCAGTGAACGTGCGGGCGGCCAGCGCCGACAGGGTCGGCGCGTCGTCCACAGTGGCGCGGCGGATCGAATACATGAAGGAAGTTGACGCCAGGGCGAAGCAGGGGTCAAGCCTTTTCAGGCGACTCCGCTTCTTCTTCCCCGTCCTCTTCCTCGTACTCCTCTTCGTCCTCTTCTTCCTCGCCTTCCTCGTCCTCGTCGTACTCTTCCTCTTCGTCGTCCTCGTAATCCTCGACGCCGAAGTCTTCACCGTCCCAACGGCCTTCGCCGTCGGCGACGAAGGTCAGGGCCATCGCCGCCGGGTTGGTTCCGACGCGGACCAGCCAACCACCGAACACCCGTGCACGCTCGGTGACCAGGTTGGCCTCGGAGCCTTCATTGCCCAGCTTTTCCCACTCCAGCGAAAACGCAAACTCGGTCATTGCCTGGATCTCCTGATCAGTTGGTCTTGGGGCGAACCTGGATGTGCACTTCGGCCAGCTGCGCGTCGACGATCGGCGACGGCGCGTCGGTCATCAGATCCTGTGCACCGGTAGTCTTCGGGAACGGGATGACGTCGCGGATCGATTCGGTGCCGGCCATCAGCGCGGCGATGCGGTCGATGCCGAAGGCGATGCCACCGTGCGGCGGCGCGCCGTAGTTCAGCGCGTCGAGCAGGAAGCCGAACTTGGCGCGGGCCTCTTCGGCACCGATGCCGAGCAGCTCGAACACCGCGCTCTGCATGTCCGGACGGTGGATACGGATCGAACCACCGCCGATCTCATTGCCGTTGAGCACCATGTCGTAGCCGCGCGAAACGGCGGTACGGGCGTTGGCGCGCAGGTCGGCGATGTCGTCCACGGCCGGTGCGGTGAAGGGGTGATGCAGGGCGACGTAACGCTGTTCTTCCTCGTCCCATTCGAACATCGGGAAGTCGGTGACCCACAGCGGCGCCCAGCCGTCGGCGACCAGGCCGAAGTCCTTGCCGGCCTTCAGGCGCAGCGCGCCCATGAAGTCGGAGACCTTGTTGTAGCCACCGGCACCGAAGAACACGATGTCGCCGTTGCCGGCGCCAACATGGGCCACCAGCGCAGCGAAGGAGGCCTCGCTGAAGAACTTCTGGATCGGCGAGCTGATTTCGCCGTTGTCGGCGATCTTGATGTAGGCCAGGCCCTTGGCGCCGTACTTGGCGGCGTGCGCGGCGTACTCGTCGATCTGCTTGCGGCTCAGCGCTGCGCCGCCCGGGATCCGCAGCGCGGCGACGCGGCCTTCGGCATCGTTGGCCGGGCCGGTGAACACTGCGAACTCGCTGTCCTTGACCAGTTCAGCCACGTCGACCAGCTCCAGCGCGATGCGCAGGTCCGGCTTGTCCGAACCGTAGCGACGCATCGCCTCGGCCCAGGTCATGCGCGGGAAGCTGGCGTCCAGCTGGACGTCGACCACTTCCTTGAAGATGGCGCGGATCATGTCTTCGACGAAGTCCTGCACGTCGCGCTCGCGCACGAAGGCGAATTCCATGTCCAGCTGGGTGAACTCCAGCTGGCGGTCGGCACGCAGTGCTTCATCGCGGAAGCAGCGCGCGATCTGGTAGTAACGGTCGAAGCCGGCCACCATCAGGATCTGCTTGAACAGCTGCGGGCTCTGCGGCAGGGCATAGAACTCGCCCGGGTGCATGCGCGCCGGCACCAGGAAGTCGCGCGCGCCTTCCGGGGTGGCCTTGGTCAGGATCGGGGTCTCGATGTCCTGGAAGCCCTTCTCGTCCAGGTGGCGGCGCAGGGCCTGCACCAGCTTGATGCGGGTGCGCTGCATGCGCTGCATTTCCGGACGGCGCAGGTCCAGGTAGCGGTACTTCAGGCGGGTTTCCTCGCCCGGGTTCTCGTGCGCGTGGAACGGCAGCGGCGCGGCCTTGTTCAGCACGGTGATGGCGGTGGCGATCACTTCCACCTTGCCGGTGCGCATCTTGTCGTTCACCGCGTGGCGTGCACGCACCACGCCTTCCACCTGCAGCACATCCTCATAGCCCAGCGACGCGGCCACGGCGAACACGTCGGCGTTGTCGACTTCCACGGTCACCTGCACGATGCCTTCATGATCGCGGAGATCGATGAAGCAGACGCCGCCCTGGTTACGGGCCACGTCGGTCCAGCCGGCGAGGGTGACAGTCTGGCCAATCAGGGTCTCATCGACCAGGCCGCAGAAGTGGGTACGCATGGGGGGAAGCTCCGCTGGAGAACGCCGGCACCGGATGGGGGCCGGAAAGCCTCGTATTCTGCGGCCGAGGCCCCGGCCGGGGCAAATCCGGCCAGTCACACCGGCTTGATCGCCTCCCTCCCTATAGTCGGGCACCTACCACCGTATGGGATGCCGCCATGAAACCGCTGTCCCTGGCCAGCCTGGCCGTAACCCTCAGCCTGGGTGCGCTGGGCACCCTGGCCCTGCCCACCCCTTCCGCGCATGCGCAGAGCGGCGTGGTCCGCTGCGAAAGCCAGAACAACCGCGAACGGGTCTGCAACACCGGTTGGCGCAATGCGCAGCTGGTCCGCCAGCTGTCCGGCAGCGCCTGCGACGAAGGCCGCACCTGGGGCAGCCGTAACGGCAGCATCTGGGTCAGCAACGGCTGCCGCGCGGAGTTCGTCGAGGCCCGTGGCGGCTGGGGCGGCGGCAACGGGGGCGGCTGGGGCGGCAACAACGGCCGGCCCGGCGAGACCATCCGCTGCGAGAGTCAGAACAACCGCGAGCGCAGCTGCCCGGTCGGCTGGCGCAATGCCCGCCTGGTCCGCCAGCTGTCCGGCAGCCCTTGCGACGAAGGTCGTACCTGGGGCGTGCGCAATGGCGCGGTGTGGGTCAGCAACGGCTGCCGTGCCGAATTCGCCGAGGCCCGCGGCTGGGGCGGCGGCGGCTGGGGCGGCGGCAACAGCAACTATTCCGTCACCTGCAGCAGCAACAACAACCGCTCGCAGACCTGCGACTGGGATGAGCGCCAGGGCCGGCCGGTGCTGCAGCAGCAGTTGTCGGGCAGCGCCTGCCAGGAAGGCCGCAGCTGGGGTTACTCGCGTGGCCAGGTGTGGGTGAGCAACGGCTGCCGGGCGCGCTTCGGCACGCGGTGAGGGGTAGCGCCGGGCCATGCCCGGCGAGCGCAGTGGCGCGGTCAACTGCAGAAAACCCGCCGGGCACGGCCCGGCGCTACCGGGCTGGCTGCGCGGCCTCATCACCCCAAGGCGGCGGTGGCAGGTCGACCGGCTTGCTCAGGTCGAACTGCACGCGGAAGCGGCGGCCGTCCGGGCGCGTCAGTTCGTAGACGAAGGTCTGGTCGGGATCGATCTCCATCGCCCACGTGTTGTGGGTCGACGCCAGCATGTCGGCGCGGCGGAACATCGCCACCGACTCCGTATCGGCCGGGAACTGCTGGCGCTCGGCGGTGCCCGGTGGCGTGCTGTCGCCACCGTAGAGGGTGATCGCGTCGGGGCTGCCATCTTCGTGGCGGTGGTCGTGCTTCAGCCGCAGCCCGTTCGGCGTACGGGTCAGCACCCAGGTCCGCGAGTGGTCATCACCCACGTGGAACGGGATGCGCAGCTCATGCGCCGGGTCGGCGCAGCCACGCACATGCATGACCAGGCGCTGCCCGGCGAACGGATCCTTGCCGGTCGGTGCCGGCGAGTCCTCCACCACCTTGCCGGCGTAGGCCTGGCCGCAATGTGCAGCGATGGCGGCCATGAAGGCGTCGGCCGGTGCGGTCGCCAGATCATGGGCGACCGTATCGGAGCGCTGCGTGCACGCAGCGAGGCTGAGCAGGAGGGCGGCGGTAGTGGCAACGGCAATCGATCTCATGCCCCAACCCTAACGGCCATGGACGATGGGCGCAAACCGCGCGCCAGTCCCGCTCAGCGCTCGGCAGACGGTGCTGTCGGCAGTGCTTCGGTCGCCGCCACCGGTGCGGCCTCGCCCTGACCGGCCGGCTCCTGCTCCACCGGATCAACGTCAAACGGGGTACGGAACACCAGCGAAGGCAGCAGCGTAGTCAGCGCCGCGTACAGCAACAGCGCACCGAACAGCACCGCCGGGATCTGGAAGCGCTCGCGCATGATCGCCGCCAGCACCAGGGTGAAGATCAGCGTCGGTGCCAGCGCCAGCGAGACCCGCAGGCTGCTGCGGAAGCTCTCGCCGAACATCACCCGGCGCTGCAGCCAGACCACGCCGATGCGCAGCGGCAGCACCACCAGGGTGATCACGATGCCCAGCCCCAGCGCCTCGAAGCTGAGCGCTTCGCTGGGAACTTTGGTGCCGGCGTTGAAGAAGTAGAACGGCACGAAGAACGAGGCGAACAGGCGCAGCGCATGCAGGTTCTCGTGCGAGGCCAGCAACGGCATGCGCTGGTGCAGCAGGCGCGCGACCAGGCCGGCGATGAACGCGCCAACCAGGTAGTACACGCCCAGCAGGTAGGTGATGTAGGCCGCCACCATGCCGACCATCACCAGCAGCGAGAATTCCGAGCCGGGCGCATGCGGTGCCACCCAGCGACCCAGCGCGATGAACAGCAACGGCAGGCCGACCATCATCGCCAGCAGCGCCAGGCTGGACAGCGCCATATGCCCCGGATCGCCGGCCTGCAGCACGATGAACAACGCCGCCAGCGCCAGCAGTTCGCCGGCGATGGCCTTGCTGGTCACCCAGAACCGCTCGTCCTCGCTCAGGCCCAGCCGCGACAGCGAATCCATGATGAAGCCCGTGGACGGCGTCAGCAGCGCCAACGCCAACAGGCCAGCGGCCTGCCACGGCAGCCCCGCATAGCGCCAAGCCAGCCAGCCCACCCCGAACAGCGTGCCGGTACGGATGACCAGATGTGCCAGCAGCGGCCACATGCCCCGGCGCAGCGCCTGCAGATCCACTTCCAAGCCGGCGAACAGAAACAGCGAGGAAATGCCCAGGGTGGCCAGCAGTCCGATCACCGCATCATGTGCCTGATCCCCCAGCCAGAGCATGCCGATGATGCCGAACAGCAGGCAGGTCAGTGGTGCGGGCAGGCTGAAGCGCTGCAGCGCGCGCGGGATTACCAGCAGCGCGAAGATCAGCAGCAGGTAGATCAACTCATGGCTCATCGGGGTCTTCCGTGGGGTTCGAACGCGCGCAGGATGCGCGCGCCGAACCGATCCGGCAAGCGACGTTTGAATGACCCCGGTTACCTCACCCAATCAGTCGATCAGCGATCCGGCCCACCTGGGCCAGCACCTGGGCGCGCTGCTCGTTGCTGATCGCACTGGCCTGCAGATAGGCGGTCAGCACCCACGGTGCGCCGCCTGCCCGCGGCCACAACACGGCAATATCGTTGCGCACGTCCTCGCCATTGCTGCCGGTCTTGTCGCCCACCCGCCAGCGCTTGCCCAGTCCCGCGCGCAGGCAGGCGTCACCGGTCTCGTTATCGATCAGCCAGTCGGCCAGCTGCTGCCGCGATGCCGGCTGCAGCACTTTCCCCAGCACCACACGCTGCAGCGAACCCGCCATCGCAGCCGGGGTGGTGGTGTCGCGCGGGTCGCCTTCGGCGAAGCTGTTCAGCTCCGGCTCCAGGCGGTCACTGCGGCTCACCGTATCGCCACTGGCGCGCAGGAACGCGGTCACTGCGGGCGGGCCACCGACCACGCCGAACAGCAGGTTGGCGGCGGTGTTGTCGCTGGTGATGATCGTGGCACGGCACAGATCGCGCACCGTCATGTCCTTGCCTGCATGGCGGCGGGTAACCGGTGCGTGCGAGAGCAGATCGGCCTCGCGCACCGGCACGCGGGTGTCCAGCAATGCCGGCGTGCGCTCGGCCTGGCTGAGCACGGTAGCCGCCAGCATGCTCTTGAAGGTGCTGCACATCGGGAAGCGCTCGTCCTGGCGATGACCGATGCGGCGACCGCTGGCGGTATCGAGCAGGGTCACGCCCAAGCGGCCGGCGCAGGCCATCTCCAGCGCTGCGAAATCGTTGGCGGTGGTAATGGCAGCCTCGGTCGGTGCGCGTGCGCTGGCCTTGCCTGCCGCACGCGCCAGCAACGGCAGGGCAAGCGAAGAAGCGGCGGCGGCACCACTGAACTGCAGGAATCGGCGACGGGCGAGCATACGGAATCTCCTGGCAACCCCTCGATTATTCAGGCCAGCACGATGGGCGACCAGCGCGAAATATCAGCGAGAGACATGAACATTATTCATGCCTGTCGCATTCGACCCACTGCTGTTACGAACAACTCCATCGACAGGGTAGGATCAGCCATCACTCCAGCTCACGACTGCGCGATGTTGCACCCGACCCTGCCGCTGAATGCGCTGCGCGCGTTCGAGGCCGCCGCCCGCCATCAGAACTTCACCCGTGCCGCGCTGGAGCTGTGTGTCAGCCAGGCGGCGCTGAGCCACCAGATCCGGGGCCTGGAAGACCGGCTCGGCATCCGCCTGTTCCATCGCCTGCCGCGCGGCGTGGCGCTGACCGATGAAGGCGCAGCGCTGTATCCGGTGCTCAACGAATCGTTCGAACGCATCTCGGCCAGCATCGCGCGCTACACCGGCGGGCCGGCCCGTGAAGTGCTGACGCTGGGCGTGGTCGGTACCTTCGCCACCGGCTGGCTGCTGCCACGGCTGACCGCATTCGAGGCCGCGCATCCGGACATCGAGCTGCGCCTGCAGACCCACAACAACCGCATCGACCTGGCCGGCGAGGGGCTGGATCTGGCCATCCGCTTCGGTGATGGCGACTGGCAGGGCCAGGCCTGCACGGCGATCCTCAATGCGCCCTTCGCGCCGCTGTGCGCCCCGGCATTGGCGCGGCGGCTGAAGCAGCCGCGCGACCTGGCCACGCTGCCGTTGCTGCGTTCCTATCGCAGCGACGAATGGCCGCGCTGGCTGCAGGCGGCCGGCGTCAGCGGCGTGGAAGCACGTGGGCCGGTGTTCGATTCCTCGCTGACGGTGGCGATGGCCGCCGCCGGCGGTGCCGGCGTGGCCTTGCTGCCGCTGCGCATGTTCGAGCAGGAACTGGCCGAAGGCCGCCTGCTGCAGCCGTTCGGCACCACGCTGGAGCTGGGCCGATACTGGCTGACGCGGCTACGCTCGCGCGCCGAGCGCGAGCCGGCCAAGCGCTTCCGCGAGTGGCTGCAGGCGCAGGGCGCGTAGGCAGTGCCGGCCGCTGGCCGGCAATCCCTTGATCGTTGTGGGCGCATCGCGCTGCCGGCCAGCGGCCGGCACTACCGGTCAGGACTCGAGCAGTTCCATCCAGGCCGCTTCGGCCTTTTCCAGCTGCGCGGCAGCGGTTTCGCGGTCACGGCCGATCACCGCCATGCGGCTGGCATCGGCATAGTTGGCCGGGTCGGCGAGTTGGCGGTCCAGCTCGGCCAGCACACCTTCCAGCTCGGCCACCTTGGCCTCGGCGGCGGCCAGCTTGTGCGGGTTCACGGGCTTTTTCTGCACCACCTGTGCCACCGGGGCGGTCTTGACCACCACCGGCTCTTCCACCTGCTCCATGCGGGCCTTCGTGCCCTGCGCCTGCGGACGGGTGCGCAGCCACGCGGCGTATGCATCCAGGTCACCGTCGAACGGCTCGACCACGCCATCGGCCACGCGCCAGTAGGTATCGCAGACCAGGCCGATCAGGTGGCGGTCATGCGAGACCATCACGATCGCGCCTTCGAAGGTGGCCAGCGCTTCGGCCAGCGCTTCGCGCATTTCCAGGTCAAGGTGGTTGGTCGGTTCGTCCAGCAGCAGCACGTTCGGCTGCTGCCAGGCGATCAGCGCCAGCGCCAGGCGCGCGCGCTCGCCACCGGAGAAACCATCGACCGGCTCGAACGCACGGTCGCCGGGGAAATTCCACTTGCCAAGGAAATCGCGGAACGACTGGTTCGGCGCATCCGGCGCAATCTCGCGGAAGTGCTCCATCGGCGACTGGCCTTCGTGCAGCGACTCCACCGTGTGCTGGGCGAAGTAGCCGATCTTCAGGTCCGGGTGCGCCATGCGCTCACCGACGATCGGCGCCAGTTCACCCACCAGGGTCTTCACCAGGGTGGTCTTGCCGGCGCCGTTGGGGCCGAGCAGGCCGATGCGCTGGCCCGCTTCCAGGCCGAAGCCGACGTTGTGCAGGATCACCGCGTCCTTGCCGTAGCCGGCCTCGACGTGGTTCAGGCGGATCAGCGAGAACGGCAGCTTGGCCGGCGGCGCGAACTCGATACGGAACTCACGCTCGGCGCGCACCGCTTCGGTGCCGGCCAGCTTGGCCAGGCGCTTCATGCGGCTCTGCGCCTGCGCGGCCTTGCTGGCCTGCGCCTTGAAGCGGTCGATGAAACTCTGCAGGTGGGCACGCTCGGCCTGCTCCTTCTCGTGCGCGATCTGCTGCTGGCGCAGCTGTTCGGCGCGCTGGCGTTCGAAATCGGTGTAGCCGCCCGGGTAGAGCTTGGCGCCGCCGCCGTGCAGGTGCAGGGTGTGGGTGGCCACGTTGTCGAGGAACTCGCGGTCATGCGAGATCAGCAGCAGGGTGCCCGGGTACTTCAGCAGCCACTGTTCCAGCCAGTACACCGCGTCCAGATCGAGGTGGTTGGTCGGTTCGTCGAGCAGCAGCAGGTCGCTGGGCATCATCAGCGCGCGGGCCAGGTTCAGGCGCACGCGCCAGCCACCGGAGAACGAGGACACCGCGCGGTGGTGGGTCTCGGCCGGGAAACCAAGGCCGTGCAACAGCTTGCCGGCGCGCGCTTCGGCGTCGTAGGCGCCCATCTCGGCCATCTTCGTGTGTGCGTTGGCCACCGCCTCCCAGTCTTCGCGGGCGGTCGCCTCGGCCTCTTCGGCCAGCACCGCGGCCACCTCGGTATCGCCGCCCAGCACGAAGCTCAGCGCCGGGTCCGGCAGCGACGGGGTTTCCTGGGCCACGCTGGCGATACGGACCTTGCCGGGCAGGTCGACGTCACCCTTGTCGGCCTCCAGTTCGCCCTTCACCGCCGCGAACAGGCTGGATTTGCCAGCACCGTTGCGGCCGACCACGCCCACCCGGTAACCGGCGTGCAGGGTCAGGTCGACATTGGACAACAGCAGCCGCTCGCCGCGGCGCAAGGCGAAATTACGAAGGGAGATCATCGGGGAAGGGGTCCATATAACCGGATGGAATGTGCTGGTGAGCACTGTTCCTGCGACGCAATTCTAGCGTTAACGAATACTTGACGCGTCCCGGGATGCGCAGTGGCCGACGTTCCTCTCTCCCACGTCCTCGCCGCGCGCGTCCCGGGTCTCCTCCCCGCCGATGCCTGCCCGGGCTAAATGGTTGCTGCTGCAACGTTTTTTCCGATGACCGGCATTTGACAGGCACTGAATATCCCGTTAATTGCTGTATTGCGCACCGCAACAACCGCCGTCCGCCTCACCCCCGTGATGTCGATTCCGGTGCCGCCCCCGCCAACCGGAGCCCATCCCGATGACCCGCAAGACCAGCCTGATCGCCGCCGCCGTCGCTGTCGCACTCGGTGGCTCTCCGTTCGTCGCCGCCGCCCAGCAGGCCGGCACCGCCGCCAATACCCTGGACACCGTGATCGTCACCGGCACCCGCGTGGCCGACCGCACCGTCGCCGAATCGCAGTCGCCGATCGACATCATCACCCCTGAAGTGCTGCAGTCCACCGGCACCAGTGAGCTGGCCACCGCACTGTCGCGCGCCCTGCCCTCGCTGAACTTCCCGCGCCCGGCCTTGACCGACGGCACCAGCGGCGTGCGCCCGGCGCAGCTGCGCGGCCTGTCGCCGGACCAGGTGCTGGTGCTGGTCAACGGCAAGCGCCGCCACACCTCGGCGATGATCAACGTCAACGGCAGCATCGGCCGTGGCTCGTCGGCGGTGGACATCAATGCGATCCCGATCGCCGCCATCGAGCGCGTGGAAGTGCTGCGCGACGGTGCGTCGGCACAGTACGGCTCGGACGCCATTGCAGGCGTCATCAACATCGTGCTCAAGGGCAGCGGCCGTGGCGGCAGCCTGGCCGTGGACTACGGCCAGTACTCGGCCGGTGACGGCAACAAGTACCAGCTCTCCGGCGATACCGGCGTCGAGTTCGGCAACGGCCGTGGTCGCGTGCACGTGGCTGGCCAGATCAGCCAGCAGGACGAGAGCAACCGCGCCGGCCCGTACCGCGGCACCACGCCGAACACCGGCAACTTCCCCAGCATCGGCCAGAAGACCTTCATCGTCGGCGACCCGCGCGTGGATGCCACCGCCGCCTCGGCCAACGCCAGCTTCGACTTCAGCGACCACGTGACCGGCTACGCCAGCGCGCTGCTCAGCAACCGCGACATCACCTCGTTCGCGTTCTACCGTTCGCGCAACCACAGCGGGCAGAGCGCGCTGCTGGCGCAGACCTACCCGGACGGCTACGTGCCGGAGATCAACCAGTACTCCAAGGACCGCTCGCTGGTGGCCGGGGTCAAGGGCAACACCGACAACGGCTGGACCTGGGACCTGAGCCTGAACCACGGCGAGAACACCCTCGACTTCCACACCCGCAACAGCATCAACTACAGCCTCGGCGCCACCAGCCCGCGCTCGTTCTACGACGGCACGCTGAAGTACCAGCAGGACATCTTCAATGCCGACCTGACCAAGTCACTGGACTGGGGCCTGGCCTACCCGGTCACGCTGTCCTTCGGTGGTGAGTACCGCAAGGAAAAGTGGGACCAGAACCCGGGCGAGCTGAACTCGTACACCGGCAGCGGCGCGCAGGGCTTCGCGGGCTTCACCCCGACCAATGAAGTGCATGCCGACCGCCACAACTACGCGGTCTATGCCGGCCTGGAAGCGGACCTGACCGAGAAGTTCTCGGCCGGCATCACCGGCCGCTACGAGGACTACTCGGACTTCGGCGACCGCTTCTCCGGCAAGCTGTCGGCGCGCTATGCATTCACCGACAAGGTCGCGCTGCGTGCCACCGCCTCCAGCGGTTTCCGCGCGCCCTCGCTGGCGCAGCAGGGCTACCAGGCGGTGACCAGCCAGTTCCTCAATGGCGTGTTCGTCGAGCGTGGCACCTTCCCGACCACCAGCCCGGCCGCGCAGGCGCTGGGCGCCTCGCCGTTGAAGGCCGAAACCTCCACCTCCTACAGCCTGGGCCTGGTGCTGCAGCCGGTCGACCGCCTGTACATCACCGTCGATGCGTACCAGATCGACATTGATGACCGCATCGCGCTGTCGTCCAGCATCACCACCAACGCCGCCACCAGCGCGCTGCTGGGCACCCTCGGCCTGCCGCAGGTGACCGCGTTCTCGTACTTCACCAACGGCCTGGATACGCGCACCCGCGGCGTCGACTTCGTGTCCAGCTATACGGTGCCGTTCAGCGCCAGCAGCCTGGAGCTGACCGCCGCCTACAGCTACAACGACACCGAAGTGCGCCGCGTGGGCGGCACCCCGGCGGTGTTTGGCACGCTGGGCCTGACCCAGTCGCTGATCGGCCGTGATGAGATCGGCCGCATCGAGGACAGCTACCCGCGCGACAAGGCGATCCTGAGCGGCACCTGGCGTTCGGATCACTGGGAACTGGGCCTGGCCGCAACCCGCTACGGCAAGTTCACCGTGCGCAACTCGGCCACCGCGCTGCGCGACCAGACCTACGGCGATGCCTGGGTGGTGGATGCCTCGGCCAGCTACAAGCCGAGCAGCAACTGGACCTTGACCGTGGGCGCCGACAACCTGCTGGACAAGTACCCGGACCGCACCGAAGACCTGCAGAACTCCACCTTCGGCATGCTGCCGTACAGCAACTACTCGCCGTTCGGCTTCAACGGCGCGTATGTGTACGGGCGGATCAAGTACACCTGGTAAGGGGTACTGCCGGCCGCTGGCCGGCAACTCCTAGCCACATCTCTCACACCCGCCGGAGTGATCCGGCGGGTGTTTTGTTATGTGCTGCGGGCAAGATCAGCCGCGCGGCTGGCAATTGGACGTGCGATGACCTTCTGCGATCACACGGACAGACTCGAGACAGTTGTCCAGACTGTCAAAATTCACGCTCACTTGAAGACCAGGCAGCGACCACCTCGCGCTGCCAAACGTTCCTTCATCAAGCCAACGACTGGCTCGTTGATCCATGCGCTCTTCGAGAATGGACGGCGGATCATCGAATTGAAGGCCGAATGGCAGCGGCCCAGCCCAGGCTCTTGAGTTTCCCAGTCGATCGCGGACGAAACTGATGCCGGTGCATACCGGATGGCTACCAGGCACGCCCTGCCTACTGTCAAAGTAAAGGATGAAGCCATGCTCGTCGGCTCTATCAACGACCTCGCTGCTCGCCTCCGCCATCAGACTCGCAAGACCAAGGTCCCGGAACGCGACCTGGAAATCGGGGTCATTGGTCGATCTGCCGAGGACAGCGAGCACCTGCTCCGCCGAAGGGTACTCGCGCGTTGCCGGTGCGCAAGCCAATGGATGCATGGGAATTCCCAAGCTGATATCAAAGATCCCACACGCTCCTGCCTGTTTGATGCATCCAGCCTGATACGTCAGACGGATGCGGTAGTCAGGCAACCACCACGCGTCACGCCTGCCGGCGTGCAAGCTGTCCCCAAAGCCCGCCGTGGCGAGCCTTTCGCGCGCTGTCGTCCTATCGTCCTCCCATTGCAGGCCAAACAGCAGGTCGCCTTCGTACCTGCGCATGACATCCGGAATGCCGGCCGTCACCGCAACGTTGGTGAAGATCAGCTCACCGCTCTTGCCGTGCGAAGCAATGGATCGCCCGTTCCAGTAGTTGCGCTCGCTGAAGGAGAACAGCATGCCCCGCGCGCTCACACGCACAATCGCCTCGTAAGGGCTTTTGGCAGGACGGGCCAGCTCTGGCCTTCGCCTGACGCCAAGCGACTGCAGCATCGTTGAGACGGCTGGGTCAGTGGCGCTTCTGCCAAACAGGGCCGTTATCGCCTGTAGGTCCATTCATTCCTCTTGTGGCAGCCCCAGGCTGACGCAGCGGACTCCCCTTTCACCGTCGTAGTCGACAGCCAGCTCCAGCTTTCCGAGCATCCATGCGTCGACATTGCCAGACAGACCAAACACCATTGGCGCCCCCAGATCGGCAGATGCGTCCGACCTGATCTGGTCCCTGGACATCAGGAAGTTCAGGCCGAAAGGCATCGGCCCTTCATACTGGGTGCCGGTGTCATTTCGCCAGCCCCAGAAGATCACGTCGGTGAGCATCCAGGGGCCATCATCGATGTCGTGATAGGCGGTCTCTGAGACCAGACCGGCATCCTTGAATTCAAGCTGCAGTCCAGCAGCGTCATCTGCCCAGATCCGGTGACCACTGACACCCAGGCGGTAATCATCCAGATTCTGAAGCTGGATTCCGATCCTGGAAAAGATGGTTTCGAGCTCCTTCGATTCCGAATCTCTACCGATCGCGGCGATGAACTCTTCAACGGTGGGATGATTCATGAAATTCCGCCTATCTGTATGGGCGAGATGCGCCTACGTAGCGCTTACGGATGATGATCGCTACGCTTGATGGGGATGCTCAACGAGATGCAGCGAATCGAGTCATCTGGACCAGAGAAATCAACCGCAAGCTCCAAGCCACTGACGCACCAGACATCCACCTCACCATCAAATCCCATTTCAACAGCATTCCCTGCACTCAACGCGGCGAGTCGCTCCCTTACATGCTGGCGCAGCATGGAAAAGCTCAGTCCACAGGGCAACGGGCCTGAGTAGGCAGGCTTCTGCTTCCTGACTTTGTTCTTCTTACTCACTCTCGCTCCCCAGAGCGCTACGCTCGTCAGTACCCAGGGCCCTTCGTCCAGGTCGTGGCAAGGAATGTCCACCAGCAGCCCGACGTCCTTGAATTCCAACTGCAGCGTATTTTCCTCGTCAGTCCAGAACCGCATTCCCGCCAACTTCAACGGATAGTGACGAAAGTCGCGCTCACCAATTTCCAGATCAAGGAGCAAGCGGGACAGGGGCGCCGAGCTTGTGTCTTGACCTATCGCCTGAATCACTACGCCAATGGCGGGAAGCTTCATGTGGTCGTTCGCCCATGCGGTCTGGAGAGAGCAGGCCCCTCTGATTGGTCAGCAGAACGGAGTAGCAGACACATGGTGACGTGTTCCGGACTCGAGGAACCCTCCGCCAGATTGCAAACTTCAGCCCCGTCGCCTGCGCCTCCCGGCCGGCCACCGGCCCTTGGATGCTGTCGCATCGACTGAAAATCTTGGCGCACAGGGGCAAAGGGTCCTGCGATGGCACCGCCGCGTATCGAACCCATCCCCTTCCCGTGCCTTTCTCGGGTGGCGTCGGCCTGGCTGCGGTTCACGGTCCAGAGCCACTAGCCACCCCAAATAGGTCCGATCCCGACAGCGCCACCCTCGACCGCCCCGCACACGCCAGGTCGGACGCCGACCACTGATGGCTCCGCCCACGCAACGATCCGATACGCTGGCCCGGTTTGCCGTATCTGGCCGCATCGGTGAAAATCGGGGCATTCCCCCGATTTCCTGCGAGTGCCGATGCACCATGACACCGACCTGATCAACATCGTTGCCGTTGGCCTGGGGCTCGCCTTCATCTTCGGCGCGCTGGCCAACAAGCTCCGCTTGTCCCCTCTGGTCGGTTACCTGGTTGCTGGCATCTGTGTAGGCCCGTTCACCCCCGGCTTCGTCGCCGACCAGGCGCTGGCCAACCAGCTGGCCGAACTGGGCGTGATGCTGCTGATGTTCGGCGTCGGCCTACACTTCTCGCTGAAGGACCTGATGGCGGTC
The DNA here is from genome assembly GCF_059372295.1 of Stenotrophomonas sp. YJH_SMC_33. Classification (NCBI taxonomy): domain Bacteria; kingdom Pseudomonadati; phylum Pseudomonadota; class Gammaproteobacteria; order Lysobacterales; family Lysobacteraceae; genus Stenotrophomonas; species Stenotrophomonas sp. YJH_SMC_33. The sequence goes on along the minus strand of NZ_JCAFVJ010000009.1, from coordinate 78,011 downwards.
AAGGCCATCGCCATCCCCGGTGCCATCGGCCAGATCGCCGTGGCCACCCTGCTCGGCTGGGGCGTGGCCTCGCTGATGGGCTGGCCCGCCATCCATGGCGTCATCTTCGGTTTCTCGCTGGCCACCGCCAGTACCGTGGTGCTGCTGCGGGCGATGGAGGAACGCCGTCTGCTGGAGACCATGCGCGGCAAGATCGCGGTCGGCTGGCTGATCGTGGAAGACCTGGCCTGTGTGCTGGCACTGGTGATGATGCCGGTGATGGCCGGTGTGTTCGGCCCCGACGCGGCCAAGGAATCGCACTCGCTCGGCAGCGTGCTGGCCGACATCGGCTGGACCTTCGTGCAGCTGGGCCTGTTCGTGGCGGTGATGCTGGTGGTCGGGCGCCGGGTCATCCCGTGGATCCTGGAGCGCATCGCAGGTACCGGTTCGCGTGAGCTGTTCACTCTGTCGGTGCTGGCGATCGCGCTGGGCGTGGCGTTCGGTTCGGCCATGTTGTTCGGTGTCTCGTTCGCGCTGGGCGCGTTCTTCGCCGGCATGCTGCTCAACGAATCAGAGCTGAGCCACAAGGCCGCGCATGATTCGTTGCCGCTGCGCGATGCGTTCGCGGTGCTGTTCTTCGTGTCGGTCGGCATGCTGTTTGACCCCAACATCCTCGTCCAGCATCCGTGGCAGGTGCTGGCCACCGTCGCCATCATCATGTTCGGCAAGTCGGCGGCGGCATTTTTCATCGTGCGTGCGTTCGGCCACCCGACCAGCACCGCGTTGACCATCTCGGCCAGCCTGGCACAGATCGGCGAGTTCGCCTTCATCATCGCCGGCCTGGGCGTGGCGCTGCAGATCCTGCCGAAGGAAGGCCAGTCGCTGGTGCTGGCCGGTGCGCTGGTGTCGATCATGCTCAACCCGCTGGTATTCGGGCTGCTGGACCGTTGGCAGGCCAAGCAGGAGCAGTCCCCGCAGGCACCCGAGCCGCCTGAAGCCATCGGCCCGTCACGGGACCTGCATGACCACGCCATCGTGATCGGCTATGGCCGGGTCGGCAGCGAACTGGCGCAGGTGCTGAGCGACCGTGGCGTGCCGGTGCTGGTGATCGATGACAACAAGGAACACGTCGAGGCGGCGCACGCCAAGGGCCTGGCGGCGATCCGCGGCAGTGCGGCGGCCGACCGGGTGCTGGCCGAGGCCCATCCTGAGCGGGCGAAGATTGCGGTGCTGGCGATTCCGCAGCCGCTGGAAGCCGGTGAGGCGCTGGCCAAGCTGCGTGCGATCAACCCGGACCTGACCCTGCTGGCGCGCGCGCACAGCGATGCGGAAGTGAAGCATCTGCTGGAACACGGTGCCGATGGCACGGTGATGGCCGAACGTGAGCTGGCGTACTCGCTGGCGGAGATGATCATGTCCACACCGCCGTACCGGAATCTGGGGCAGCACAGCATTCCGGTGGTGTGAGGGGTGTGGGTGCGGCAGGGCTTGCAGCCCTGCACCTGCTGAAGCAACTTCAACTGCAGCGGCAAAAGCAAAAGCAGGCATTCCGTGGGATGGCGGGGTGGGTCCGCCTTCGACAGTTCCCCGCTGCTGTTGGTGCATTGGGTCAAATCCGTTTTCCGCAGGAAAACGGATCTGACCCCGGAAACAAAAAAATCCCCGGTCGACCCGCATCGACCGGGGATCTGGATCGCCACGTTGCCACGCCTTGGAGAGGCAGTTCCACCCTAGCGCATCGCGTGGCCGGCGGTGATCGCCTGTGGCGATGACGACCAAGCGCGTGGCTATCAGGCGGCGGCCAAGGCCTGCTCCAGGTCGGCGCGCAGGTCGCCGATGTGCTCGATGCCGATCGACAGCCGCACGGTGTCTTCGCTGACGCCGGCCTTGGCCAGTTCGGCGGCATCCAGCTGGCGATGGGTGGTGGAGGCCGGATGGGTGGCCAGCGACTTCGCATCGCCCAGGTTGACCAGGCGGGTGAACAGCTTCAGCGCATCGAGGAAACGTGCACCCGCCTCACGGCCGCCGGGCAGGCCGAAGGTCAGTACGCCCGAGCCGTGTCCCTCCAGGTAGCGCTGCGCGGCGGCGTGCTCGGGGTCGTCGGCCAGTCCGGCGTAGCGCACCCACGCTACCTTGGCGTGCGCCTTCAGGTACTGCGCGACGGCCAGCGCATTGGCATTGATGCGTTCCATGCGCAGGGCCAGGGTCTCGATGCCCTGCAGGATCAGGAACGCATTGAACGGCGACAACGCTGCGCCGGTATTCCGCAGCGGCACCACGCGCGCGCGGCCGATGTAGGCCGCTGGCCCCAGGGCTTCGGTATAGACCACGCCATGGTAGCTGGGGTCGGGCTGGTTGAGCCGCGCGAAGCGTTGGGGCTGTGCGGTCCAGTCGAAGCGGCCCGAATCGATGATCGCGCCGCCCAGGCTGGTGCCGTGGCCGCCCAAGTACTTGGTCAGCGAATGCACCACGATGTCGGCGCCGTGCTCGAATGGGCGCAGCAGGAACGGCGTGGCGACGGTGTTGTCGACGATCAGGGGCACGCCAGCGGCATGCGCGACCTCGGCGATGGCGGCGATGTCGGTGACGTTGCCACGCGGGTTGCCGATGGATTCGACGAACACCGCCTTGGTGCGCTCGTCGATCAGCGCGGCGAACGCAGAAGGATCAGCCGGATCAGCAAAGCGCGCCTGGATGCCGTACTGCGGCAGCGTGTGCGCCAGCAGGTTGAGGCTGCCGCCATACAGCGCGCTGGAGGCGACGATGTTGTCCCCGGCCTCTGCAATGGTCTGGATGGCATAGGTGATCGCGGCCTGCCCCGAGGCCAGCGCCAGCGCACCGATGCCGCCTTCCAGCGCAGCCAGGCGCTGCTCCAGTACGTCGGTGGTGGGGTTCATGATGCGCGTATAGATATTGCCCGGTACCTTCAGGTCGAAAAGGTCGGCACCGTGCTGGGTGTCATCGAAGGCATACGCCACCGTCTGGTAGATCGGCACCGCCACCGCGCGGGTGGTCGGATCGGGCCGATAGCCGCCATGCACGGCCAGGGTTTCCAGTTGCCACTGCGGGTCGCTCATTGCACCAGGCTCCATCCGGGGAAACCGCCACCATAGGCCAGCCGGGGCGTGGCACTGAGAGCCGCTGGCGATGACGTGCGTACCGGCGGTTATCAGGTTGGCCGCGATTCAGGCAGCCGTCATAGGCCGTTGCTAGGCTGCGCCGCCGGGCGCTCCTGCCCGGGCACGGAGGCCCCACGCGCATGCAGCCATCCCCCTGGACACCCACCGCCAACGGCACGCCGACACCGGTCCTGCTGGTGGAGGACGACCGTCGCTTGGCCGAACTGGTCAGCGACTATCTCCACGAACATGGTTTCGCCGTGCAGCATGTGGCGCGCGGTGACCTTGCCGGCGCGGCCTGCCGACAGCATGCGCCCGAGCTGGTGGTACTGGACCTGATGCTGCCCGGCCTCGGCGGCATCGACGTGTGCCGGCAGATCCGCAGCTTCTCCGACGTGCCGATCCTGATGCTGACCGCGTGCGAGGACGACATCGAGCAGGTGCTGGGCCTGGAATCCGGCGCCGACGACTATGTGCACAAGCCGATCGAACCGCGCCTGCTGCTGGCGCGCCTGCGCGCGCTGCTGCGCCGCCGCCACGGCAGCAGCAACACTGGCACGCCCTGCCGGCTGATGCATGGTGAACTGCTGATCGACCGCATGCAGCGCGAGGTGCATCTGCATGGCCAGCCGGTAGACATGGGCACCACCGAATTCGAGATCCTGTGGCTGCTGGCCAGCCAGCCGGGGCAGATCCTGTCGCGCGACCAGATCCTGCAGGCGGTGCGCGGCATCGGCTTCGACGGCCTGGACCGTAGTGTCGATGTCAGCATCGGCAAGCTGCGCCGCAAGCTGGGCGATGACGCGCGCGAACCGCGGCGGATCAAGACCGTGTGGGGCCGCGGCTACCAGTTCAACCCGTCGGCCTGGACCGCATGAAGCGGCTGTTCCTGTGGCTGTGGTTCGTCACTGGTGCCTGCTTCCTGGTGTCGGTGTTCTTCCTCAACCACATCCTGGATGGCATCTACACGCCCGTGCAGGATCGCGTCTTCGTCCAGCAGGTGCGTGGTCAGGTGTACGCCCTGCGCAGTGGCCTGGCCGGCCTGGATGCCGACCAGCAGCGTGAGCGCCTGCAGCAGTGGCAGCCACACTACGGCATCGCCCTGACCCTGCTCGACAAACCTCCAGCACTCGACGCGCAGGAACAGGTGGCCGTGAAGGCCGATGGTTTCATCGTGCGCGATCAATACCAGCAGGTCCTGCTGCCCATCGAGGGCAGCGATGGCCGCTGGCTGCACCTGCGCCTGCCTGGCGCGGTGCAGATGACGACGTACATGACCATCGCCGCCTACCTCAGCATCCTGCTGCTGGTGGGCGCCAGCCTGTACGCGTGGGTGCGCCTGCTCTGGCGCGACCTGGAAGCGCTGCGCCTGCACGCCGACCGCATCGGCGCTGGCGATCTGCAGGCACGCGCGCAGGTCTCGCCACGCTCGCAGATCCGGGTCATAGTGGACCATTCCAACCGCATGGCGGCACGCGTGGCCGAACTGGTGCAGCGCCAGCGCGACCTGACCCATGCGATCTCGCATGAGCTGCGCACGCCGATCGCGCGCGTGGCCTTCGGCCTGGACCTGATGCAGGACAGCGACGATCACGAACGCCGTGCACGGCTGGCACAGGGGCTGCACGGCGATCTGGCCGAACTCAACCGGCTGGTCAGCGAACTGCTGGCGTATGAGCGCCTGGAGCACCCCAGCGAAGGCGAACCGATGCAGCGTATCGAAGCCAATGACTGGCTGCAGGCCTGCCTGGCCGATGCGCGCCGTGATGCCGAACGTGCCGGGGTGGTACTGCGCGTGCAACCCAGTGCATTGCCACGGGTGGATGCCGAGCCGCGCCTGCTGCAGCTGGCACTGAGCAACCTGGTCGGCAATGCGCTGCGCCATGCGCGCTCGCAGGTGGAAGTCTCGCTGGTCGGTGTCAGCGGCCGCGCCTGCCTGCGCGTGGATGATGACGGTCCCGGCATTGCCGAACCCGATCGCGAGAAGGTGATGCGCCCGTTCACCCGCCTGGATGACAGCCGCAGCCGCGATACCGGGGGCTTCGGCCTGGGCCTGGCCATCGTCAGCCGCATTGCCGTCCGCCACGGCGGTGAGCTTCGCATCAGCCGCGCCACATTGGGCGGCGCGCGCCTGGAGATGCACTGGCCGCTGGCTGCCAGCTGAACGCCCTTGGGTGCAATTACAGTTGATTACAACTCCCGCACAACTGCCGACGGATCGGTCGCCGGCGTATCGCCACGCTAGCGACCCTGCAGCACTCGCCGGATGCGCGCGCTGCCTTCCTCCCATTGTCGAGAGTTTCCATGTCCCAGCTTCGCCGTTCCCCCGCCCTGCTCTGCCTGGCCCTGTTGCCGCTGTTCGCCGCACCGATCGCCCACGCCAGGGATGACCACTGGACCTTCGAGCTCGCTGCCGGCGGTGGCGTGGCGCCGCGCTACAGCGGCAGCGAGGAGTATCGTGCGACGCCGTCGTTGTCCTTTGATGTCACCTCGCCGGGTGGATGGTTTCTGGGCACCAGTGGCATTGGCTGGGGCACCTCCATCGGCGAGCACACCCGCGTGCGCGCGTATGTCGGCGCCAGCGGCATCCGCAAGGAAAAGGACTCGCTGCTCGGCGGTTCCGACTTCCTGCGCGGCATGGGTGATATCGATACCCGTCCCCTGGTCGGCGTCTCGGCTGGTTATACGCTGGGCGAAGCCGTGCTGAGCGGCTCCTGGCAGTTCACCCGCAAAGACGAGGACAAGGCCGAGAACGGCCTGGCCACCCAGCAGGTGCACTTGAACCTGAGCATGCCGCTGTTCGACCTGGCCGGCGGCGTGGTCAGCGGCAGCGTGTCCACCGACTACGGCAACCGCGGTTACATGCAGACCTGGTACGGCGTCAGCCCGGAACAGGCGGCGCGTACCGGCTTTGCCGAGCACAAGCCAAAGGCCGGCCTGGTCAGTGCCGGTGTCGGCCTGAAGTGGAGCCACCGCGTGGGCCGCAACGGCAACTGGTACATCTCGGCCGAAGGCACGCGCCTGCTCGGTGATGCCGCCGACAGCCCGATCGTGCAGAAGGCGAACCAGTTCGGCGTGATGAGCGGCTATACGCACCGCTTCTGATGCATGAAGGGCGCCGCTGGGCGCCCTCTTCTGCTGCGATCAGCGGCAGGCCGGGGCGTCGCCGCTGCCGCACAAGCCAACCTCGCGCAGCCAGCCGATCCACTGCACGACGTCGTCCTTCTCCGGTTCGGCGCGGAACGACTTCTGCACGGTGTGGAAGCCCTGCCTGCCCTGCATGCCCTTGATCCAGGTGAACTCCGGTTTGCCGGTGCCGGGGTTCAGCGGGCAACTGAGCATCAGCAGCGCGAATGGCCGTCCGCCCTCCTCGCCTTCGCGGATCCAGTGGCTCTGCGCAGCCGGACAGGCCATGCGCCACCCCGCCTCGATGATGCCGAGGAACTCGCGCGGACTCACATGGCCACTGTTCGGCGCATCGTTGACGGTGACCATGTCGGTCCAGTCCTGCACGGTCTGGCCCTGCGGCACGTACTCGGTGATGCGGTTGCCTTGTGCGTCGGTGCTCTGGTGGGCCTGCTGGTAACCCTTCATCGGCGGCAGCTGGACCTGTTCGACGGCTGCGGCGTGTCCAGCAACTGCAGCGAGCGCCAGCGCCACGCAGAGTGAAACCCTGCGGGTAACGTCCATGCGGTTCTCCTCGTCCTTGCGAAAGTAAAACGGGATTATTGTGCCTTGCTGAGGCTTTGGTGGCGCGCCAGCCATGGCAGGCGCGCCACCGGTTCAGGCCTTGGCGAACACCAGGCGGCCGCCGTCGTTTCCGACTTCGATGGTGTCGCCGTTGACGAAAGCACCCGACAGGATCTGCTGTGCCAGCGGATTCTCCAGCTGCGACTGGATTGCACGCTTCAACGGGCGCGCGCCATACACCGGATCGAAGCCGACGTTGCCGAGCAGGTCGAACGCCGCATCGGAGACCGCCAGCTTCAACCCACGCTCGGCCAGCCGCTTCTCCAGCCCGCGCATCTGGATGCGCGCGATCTGCTTGATCTGCTGCTTGTCCAGCGGGTGGAACACCACGATGTCGTCCAGGCGGTTGATGAACTCCGGCCGGAAGTGCGCCTGTACCACGCCCATCACCGCCGCCTTCATCTGCGTGTAGGCCTCCGGACTGTCGTCGGCGCTCATGTCCTGGATCTGGTGCGAGCCCAGGTTCGAGGTCATCACGATGACGGTGTTGCGGAAGTCCACGGTGCGGCCCTGGCCGTCGGTCAGGCGGCCATCGTCCAGCACCTGCAGCAGGATGTTGAACACATCCGGATGCGCCTTCTCCACCTCATCGAGCAGGATCAGCGAATACGGGCGACGACGCACGGCCTCGGTCAGGTAACCGCCTTCCTCGTAGCCGACGTAGCCCGGGGGCGCACCGATCAGGCGGGCGACGCTGTGCTTTTCCATGAACTCGCTCATGTCGATGCGGATCATCGCGTCGGCACTGTCGAACAGGAACTCGGCCAGCGACTTGCACAGCTCGGTCTTGCCGACGCCGGTCGGGCCGAGGAACAGGAACGAGCCGGCCGGACGATTCGGATCGGACAGGCCGGCACGCGAGCGGCGTACCGCATCGGAGACGACCTTGATCGCCTCTTCCTGGCCGACCACACGGTTGTGCAGCACTTCTTCCATGCGCAGCAGCTTGTCGCGCTCGCCTTCGAGCATCTTGTTGACCGGGATGCCGGTCCAGCGCGAAACGACCTCGGCGATCTCCTCATCGGTCACGCGGTCCTGTACCAGCTTGAAGTCCTTGTGCTCGGCTTCCTGGGCCGCGGCCAGCTGCTTTTCCAGCTGCGGCAACAGGCCGTACTGGATCTCGCTCATCTTGGCGAAATCCTGGCGGCGCTGCGCGGCCTCCAGCTCCAGCTTGGCCTGCTCGACCTGTTCCTTGATCTTGGTTGCGCCCTGCAGCGCGGCCTTCTCCGACTTCCAGATTTCATTGAGATCGGAGAACTCGCGCTCCAGCGCATCGATGTCCTTCTCCAGATCGGCCAAGCGCTGCCGCGAGGCTTCGTCCTTCTCCTTTTTCAGCATCTCGCGCTGGATCTTCAGCTGGATCACCCGGCGTTCCAGGCGATCCAGCTCCTCCGGCTTGGAATCGATCTCCATGCGCAGGCGTGAGGCGGCTTCGTCCATCAGGTCGATGGCCTTGTCCGGCAGCTGGCGGTCGGTGATGTAGCGGTTGGACAGCGTGGCTGCAGCCACGATGGCCGGGTCGGTGATTTCCACACCGTGGTGCACGGCGTACTTTTCCTTCAGCCCGCGCAGGATCGCGATGGTGTCCTCCACCGTGGGTTCGCCGACGAACACCTTCTGGAAGCGGCGCTCCAGCGCGGCGTCCTTCTCGATGTATTTGCGGTACTCATCCAGCGTGGTCGCGCCGATGCAGTGCAGCTCGCCACGCGCCAGGGCCGGCTTGAGCATGTTGCCGGCATCCATCGCGCCATCGGCCTTGCCGGCACCGACCATGGTGTGCAGTTCGTCAATGAACAGGATGATCTGGCCTTCGTTCTTGGCCAGGTCGTTGAGCACGCCCTTCAGGCGCTCCTCGAATTCACCGCGGAACTTGGCGCCGGCGATCAGCGCGCCCATGTCCAGCGACAGCACGCGCTTGCCGCGCAGGCCTTCGGGCACTTCGTCATTGATGATGCGCTGGGCGAGCCCTTCCACGATTGCGGTCTTGCCCACGCCGGGTTCGCCGATCAGCACCGGGTTGTTCTTGGTCCGGCGCTGCAGCACCTGGATCGTGCGGCGGATTTCCTCGTCACGGCCGATCACCGGATCGAGCTTGCCGCTCTCGGCACGCGCGGTCAGGTCGATGGTGTACTTCTCCAGCGCTTGCCGCTGTTCCTCGGCATTCTCCGACTGCACGTTCTCGCCGCCACGCAGCTTGTCGATCGCAGCCTGCAGGCGGGTCTTGTCGGCACCGGCGGCGCGCAGCGCCATGCCCAGCGTGCCGCCGTCTTCCAGCGCCGCGAGCACGAACCACTCGCTGGCAATGAAGGCATCGCCGTGCTGCTGGGCCAGCTTGTCGGTCTGGTTCAGCAGGCGCCCCAGGTCATTGCCCATCGAGACGTTGCCGGCCTGGCCGGACACCTTCGGCAGTGCATCCAGCGCCTCGGTCAGGCGCTCGCGCAGCACCGGCACGTTCACCCCGGCCTGGGCCAGCAGCGGGCGCGTGCTGCCGCCCTGCTGGTCCAGCAGCGCGCTGAACAGGTGAACCGGTTCGATGATGCTGTTGTCGCGGCCCACGGCCAGCGACTGTGCGTCTGCCAGCGCCTGCTGGAAACGCGAGGTGAGCTTGTCCATCCGCATTGCGAATCCTCATCGGTCATCAGGGCCGGCCCGCGCCGGCGATGCTGGGAAGATGCGGTTGCCCCACCCCGTTTCAAGGGTGGCTGCGACTGCACCCCGGGGCCAGTCAGCCTGCGGCCAGCATGCCGGAACGGGTGTGGTCGGCGCGTTGATCCCGATCAGTTCGGCACGGTGGACGGGCTCAGCGGGTGATCGCGCTGCGGATCGCCCGCAGCTGCTGCTTGATCGCCCGCGCCTGTGCAGGATCCATGCGTAGCAGGGCCTTCTGCCCGATCGAGCGTGACTGCAGGGTGGGATCGACGAAGCGGTAACGGCCGCGCTCATCGCGCTGCACCAGAGGCGCCTGGGCCAGTTCCGGGGTATCAAGCAGATGGTCGATCACCGCGACCAGGCGATCATTGAAATATCCGTCGGGCCGGCCCAGGTCGACGTAGGCCTGCTGGATCAACGGATAGAAGCGCTTGTAGGCCGTTGCCGTTGCTGCCGGATCCAGCGCGGTGAAGGCCTGCACATAGGGCGCATAGCGCGCCGCGTTGCTGGCGGCGGTGCGATCACCGCCTTCGCCGGGCTCGACCTGGAGGTTGCCCGGCAGCGGCCGTGCGGCCAGCGCAGTGGGCGGCACGCTGGGCCTGTCCAGGTTGTCGACCTGGGTGACCAGGCGCTGGATCAGGTGATCGCGCAGCAGCAGGGTCAGCGGCCCTTCGCCCTGGAACAGCTGGCTCAATGCACCCCAGGCAGCCGTATCGCTGTCAGCCAGCTTCGGCAGTGCCGGATCAGCGGCGGCCTCGGTATCCAGCGGATGCCTGATCGACGGTGGTGCTGGCGCGGGTTCCGCGGCCGCCTGCGGTTGTGGCGCTGCGCTGGTACTGACGGCAGTTGACTGCACCGGCACCGAAACACCATCTGCCAAGTGCTTCAGCTGATCCCGGAACAACCAACCGCCCGCGCCGCCGATCACCACCACACCCAGCACCCAGGGCCATACCGCCTTTGCACTCTGCATGATGCAGCACCTCGTTTCACACGCATGGAGAAGGTGTGACCCCACCGGTTCCAGCCGGTTCCCCACCGGTTCCGCTGCCGTTCGGGTTCGCCCTGCACCAGAACCGCGCTCACGCCTGCTTTGCATGCCGCGCGCGAGGCTGGGGGCCTTGTCCTGCGGAGACACTGCCATGCAGTACGCGCTGTACTACTGGACCGGCATCCAGGGCCGGGGCGAGTTCGTGCGACTGGCGCTGGAAGATGCCGGCGCCGACTACATCGACATGGCGCGGGTGCACGGCGATGCGGTGATGCAGCCATTCCTGGATGGCAGCAGTGACGGGCCACAGCCCTTTGCACCGCCGTTCCTGAAGGCCGGCCGCCAGGTCATCGCGCAGGTCGCGGCGATCCTGGATTTCCTCGGCCCGACGCTGGACCTGGTGCCACAGGCGGCCTCGCGGCGGATGCAGGCGCTGCAACTGCAGCTGACCATCGCCGACCTGGTGGCCGAGGTGCACGACACCCACCATCCGATTGCCGCATCGAAGTACTACGAAGCGCAGAAGACCGAGGCCAAGGCACGTGCCGCGTCGCTGCGCAGCGAGCGCCTGCCGAAGTTCCTGGGCTACTTCGAACGGGTGCTGGCCGCCAACGGTGGCCGCCATGCACTGCGCGAGCATTCCTACGTGGATCTGTCGCTGTTCCAGCTACTGAGTGGGCTGGACTACATGTTTCCACGCCGCATGCAGGCACTGGCGTCCACCCTGCCCCTGCTGCGCGCGCTGCAGGCGCGGGTGGCGAAGCGGCCGAACATCGCCGCCTATCTGGCCTCGGAACGACGTCTGGCGTTCAACACGAATGGCATCTTCCGCCACTACCCGGAGCTGGACGCCGAACGGTAGTGCCGGCCCTGGCCGGCAGAGCGCGCTGTGATCATTCGCCGCCTGCAACACGCCCCTGTAGGGCCGAGCCATGCTCGGCTCAGAGCAGCCGAGCGCAGGCTGGGCTCTACAGAGCACCAGAAGTGGAAGGAGCGGTAGCGCCGGGCCATGCCCGGCGTCACCGGTCAATGATCGGTGCGATCAGCCAGCGGTTGCACCGGCTGCTTCTGCAGCGACAGCAGGCCCAGCAGCACCGCCAGGGCCACGTAGGCGCCGGCAAACTGCAAACTGATGATGCGCGCCAATCCTTCCAGGTCCCACGGCAGGTAGATGCCGCCGCGCGGATCCACCGAGTGGATCAGCCCGAACAGTGTCAGCAGCGCAGCCACCAGCAGGAACCCGCAGGCACGGCGCAGGCGGCCATCGACCATCGCCGCCACCGCCGAAATCCACAGCATCGAGGTGATGATGAAGCCGTTGCCGAGAGTGAAGATCACCGCCAGCTCCGGCAGGCCGTGGCCGTCGAGCTTGGTCAGCAGCTGCGCCAGCTGATCCGGTGCGATCCAGCCGGGTGCCTTGATCGCCAGCAGGTAGGCCACCGACGGCAGGAAACCGAGCACCATCGCGCCGGCATGGTGGCGCGGCGTGGCCTGGAACGCCTGCGTGGTGATGTCGATGGCCACGTACACGATGATCGGTGCCAGCACCGCCAGCGGCAACCACTGCACCAGCCCGGAGATGATACCGAGCATGCCGCCGATGCCGACGAACAGGCCGGTCAGCAGCGTATAGCCGCTGCGCGCACCCATGTGCTTGTAGGCGGGCTGGCCGATGTACGGCGTAGTCTGCGCGACGCCGCCACAGACGCCTGCCACCAGCGTAGCCACCGCTTCCACCAGCAGGATGTCGCGGGTGCGGTAGTCATCGCCGGCCGCACGCGCGCTTTCAGAAACATTGATGCCGCCGACCACCATCAGCAGGCCGAACGGCAGCAGCAGCGGCAGGTAGGTCATCGCGGTGGGCAGGCCGTCGAGGAAGCCCAGTGTCGGCAGCGGCAGCACCACCTGCGGCGGCACCCACTCCGGTACATGGAAGCCGGGGGCGCCCAGCCCGGCCAGGCCCAGGCCGTAGTACAGCGCGGTGCCGAACACGAAGGCCAGCATCACGCCCGGGCCACGCACCGGCAGCTTGCCCTTGGCGATCAGCACATACAGCAGCAGGCCCAGCGTGGTGAAGCCGACCAGCGGCGAGCGCAGCGTCTCCAGCAGCGGCAACAGGCCCATCAGCACCAGCGCGATGCCGGCGATGGAACCCAGCAGCGCGGCACGCGGCAGCGCACGGGTGACTGCTTCACCGAAGAACGACAGAACGAACTTGAGCACGCCCATGATGACCAGCGCCGCCATGCCCAGCTGCCAGGTGGCGATGCCCGCCGCGTGCGGGTCCATGCCCTGCTGCTTGAAAGCGATGAAGGCCGGGCCGAGCACCAGCAGGGCCATGCCGATGCTGGTCGGGGCATCCAGGCCGAGCGGCATGGCGGTGACATCGTCGCGGCCGGTGCGCGCGGCCAGCCGGCGCGCCATCAGGGTGTACAGCAGGTTGCCGATCAGCACGCCGAAGGCCGTGCCGGGGAACATGCGGCCGAACACCACGTCGGCGGGGAACTGGAAGATCCCGACCAGGGCCATGGCGATGAAGCCGAGGATGGAGAGGTTGTCGACGACCAGGCCGAAGAAGCCGTTGAAGTCGCCGGCGACGAACCAGCGACGCGGTGCGGCGGAAGCGGGAGCGGACATGGAAGGGGCGGTGGGGGTGGGGACCGCCGATGGTAGGCCCAGCGGGGCCGGCGCGCCAATTCCGTCGTGGAATGATGGGTTCCAGCCAACGGCGGGGCCCTCTTGGCTGGGTTGGTCGCGGACAGCGGACCTCAGCGGGTGGGCCGGGCGGGTAGGCTGCGCAGGGTTCGCTGCAAGTACGTCCCTGTAAGCTCGGTCGCCGCTTGCTCGTGTGCGCAATCCTGCGCACACGAGCAAGCGGCGACCGAGCTTACATGGGTGAGGGCGCTTTGCTTGCGAAGCACTGCTTCGCAAGCGCCCGAACGCACAGCCGCCAGCGGCTGGGCCGGGCCCCGGAGGGGGACTTGCAGCGCCCCCCGCAACCGGACCCACCCCGCCATCCCACGGATACCCAGCTGTTGCTGTTGCTTCGACCTTCGCCTCCGCAGGTGCAGGGCGCAGCCCTGCATCGACTCCCCCTACTTCTTCAGGAAATTGTCCACCAGCAGATGCTTCACGTCGTCGAAGCGGCCATTCAACACCGCCTTGGCCGCATACAGCGCCGTGCCGGCGACCTGCTTGGCCTCGATCTGCGGCGGCATCACCAGCTCGGCGCGGCTGGTGTGCACGTCCAGCAGTGCCGGGCCGCGCTGGGCCAGGAAATCCTGCACCGCTTCCTCCAGATCCTCACTACGGGTCACCGTGCGGCCGTGGAAGCCGATCACCTCGGCCAGGCGCCCGAAGTCCGGGTTCTTCAGGTCGGTGTAGTTGTCCAGCAGGCCTTCCACCTTCTGCTCCAGCTCGACGAAGTTCAGCGAGCCATTGTTGAACACCACCACCTTGATCGGCAGGTTTTCCTGCACCGCGGTCAGCAGGTCACCCAACAGCATCGCCAGGCCACCATCGCCGGACAGCGAAATCACCTGCCGGCCGGGGAACGCCTTCTGCAGGCCCAGGGCCTGCGGCATTGCATTGGCCATCGTGCCGTGCAGCAGGCTGGTCAGCGTGCGGCGGCGACCGTTGACGCGGATATGGCGCAGCACCCAGACCATCGGCGAGCCGCCGTCAGCGGTGAACAGCGCATCGTCGCTGGCATGCTTCGACAGCAGCGCGGTCAGATGCTGCGGGTGGATAAGCTTGCCCTCGCCCGGCTGTTCTTCCTGTTCGCGCTTCTTCAGCGCCTTGTCGCGACGTTCGATACATTCGTCCAGGAAACTGCTGTCCTCGCGCGGCGGCAACATCGGCAGCAAGGCATCCAGCGTCGGTGCGATGTCACCGACCACGCCCAGGTTCACCGGGTGGCGGCGGCCAAGGTGGCTGCCATCACGGTCGACCTGGATGATCGTGGCCTTGTCGGGGTAGAACTGGCCCCAGGCGAAGTCGGCGCCGAGCAGCAGCAGCGTGTCGCACTCCATCAGCGTGTGGAAGCCAGACTCGATGCCGAAGATTCCGGTCATGCCCATGTTGTACGGGTTGTCCGGCTCGACGAAATCCTTGGCGCGCGAAGTGTGCGCAACCGGCGCCTGCAGGTGCCGGGCCAGTTCCAGCAGCTGCGCGTGCGCGCCCTGGCAACCGGCACCGGCATAGATGCCGATACGCTTGCCCTGCCCCAGCAGCTCGGCAATGCGCTGCAGTTCGGCGTCGGACGGGCGCAGCACCGGCTGGGTGTAGTGCACCGAGAACGGCACATCGTGCTTCACCTCAGCCTGGCTGATGTCGGCCGGCAGGATCACTACCGCCACGCCACGCCGGCTGATCGCCGCCTGGCAGGCCAGGGCCACCACGCGTCGCGCCTGCTCCGGGCTGTGCACCTGCTCGCAGAACACCGTGCAGCTGCCATAGACCGCCTTGAAATCCACTTCCTGCGGGAATTCCATGCCCAGCTCGCTGGTCACCACCTGGCTGGCGATCAGCACCATCGGTGCACGGTTGCGGTTGGTCTCGAACACACCGTTGATGAAGTGCAGGCCACCGGGACCACAGGAGCCCGCACAGGCGGTCAACTCGCCGCTCACCAGCGAATCGGCGCCGGCGGCGAACGCTGCCACTTCTTCATGGCGCACGTGCACCCAGGCGATCTCGCTGCCATGCATCGCATCGGTCACATGGTTGAGCGTATCGCCCACGATGCCGTAGCAACGGCGGACACCAGCCTGCTGCAGGGCGTCCACCACGATTTCGGCCACGCGCTTGCTCATCGGATACATCCTCGAACGGGGGAACGTCCGAGGCTAGACCCGATGAAGTGATGCCCCCGTGGGCAAGTTGCCCATTGCCTCGATGTGCAAACTGCGGGTAGACGTCTCGTCAATCATTGACGTTGATCCAACCCTCCACTGCACCGCTTTTCGGGTTGCGGTAGCGCAGCTTCACCCAGCCGTCCTGTTCATCCAGCAGTTCCACGCGATCCCCCTGCACCAGGTAACGCTTGGTGCTGGACGCGCCGGGTCGGTCGAAGAGGAACAGGCGCGCGGGCACCACGGTGGCCTGCTGCCCCTGCAACGGCCCGTCCGGCGGTGCTCCCAGGCCATCGGCGATGGCACTTTCCAACACACGGCCGGCGGGGTCATAGGTGCGCCAGACCGCCAACGGGCCCTGCTCTTCGGTCTGTTCCCACTGCAGCGCGGCGTTCAACGTATCGGCCAGCATCAGCACGCTCTCAGAGCGGTACAGATGGAGCTTCGCGCCTGCAAACCGGTACTGGTCGGTGTACCACATCGGGCCGCTGCGGCAACTGCTGGTGAGGGTGCGGGTGGCAACGTCCACGCTCAGCCCCATCAGGTCACCACAACTGTCCTTGCCGTGGGTACCGGCCTGCAGCGCGCGGAAACCGGCACTGGTCGGATCGAAGCGGTACACCGCCACCGCCTCGTTGACCATGCCGACCGGGGCGCGCGCGACCAGTTCCGGGTAGCCATCGAAATCGACGTCTTCCAGACCCCAGCGCGAATTGCCGTCGGCATCGGCCGCGCCCGCCAGCGTCTGGCGCTTGCCCGACGGTGACAGCTGCACCACGATGCTTCCGTCCTGCTGGGGATCGGCATGCGCCTGCACATGAGCGGCCACCTGGAAGCGTAGCGTTTCGCCGTCGTCCCCACCCGCCTGCGCCGGCGGTGCCAGCACGCCCACCAATACCAGGCCCAGCAGGCATTCCCTGTAGTTCATCATTGCTCCCTGCGGCACCGCGGCGGCGCCTTCAACTCAGAACGATACCTCGACCGGCTGCCGCGACCACAGCACCGACTGATGCCTGGTCTGCTGCTTCCACGCCAGGCGGATCGCTTCGATATCGGCGCGGCGCTGCGGGGTGTCCTCATGCAGCACCACCAGCACCTTCGTGCGCAGGCGGTTGGGCGCGGCATCGCCGCGGAACAGCCACTGGCCATAGGCATCGAACACGGTCAGGCCATCCGGGAAGCGCGGGGTCACCTCCTTGTCCAGGAAGGTGCGCCACTGCGCGTCGCTGATGGTGTCGGCCTGCGGGCGGTTGCCGGCGCCCTGCTCCTCGCCGACGCCAAAATACAGCTCGCTGCGCACCCAGCCGTGCGCGGAAGACGGGCGGGCGGCATCGCCCTTCAGTTCGGCGGTAGTGGCCGTGGCATAGGCGCTGGGCGCCTGCGAAGAAAGGCTGGCGCAGCCGCTGGTGGCCAGCAGCACGGCAAAGACGAGGCCAAGGTGTTTCATCGGTACAGCTCCGGGGAAGGGGGGACAAGGCGAGCCGGCAGCGTACAGCGCCACCGGCCCGGCGTGCTGATGCCAGCAGGGCATCAACTCATGCCAGGCCGGCAGGGGCTTGCATCGGCACCGGCCATCACGCGAAGATAATATATCGCTTCATCCGGATGGATGTAAGTGAAACTATCTCCCCTTCCCCGTCGTCGTTGTTGCTGGAGCCCCCATGTCCTTCCGCCTGCCCGCGTCGCCGCTCGGCCTCGCCATCGCCATCGCGCTTTCCTCCGCCGCCCCAGCCCTGGCCCAGGACGCCACCAACCTGGACACGGTGATCGTCACCGGCACCCGTGCCGCCGACCGCACCGTGCTCGAATCCACCTCGCCGGTGGACGTGCTCACCGCCGAGGACATCCGCAAGGCCGGCGTGGTCAACGGTGAACTGGGCAGCGCGCTGCAGGCGCTGCTGCCGTCGTTCAACTTCCCGCGCCAGTCCAACTCCGGTGGCGCCGACCATGTGCGCGCCGCGCAGTTGCGCGGCCTGTCGCCGGACCAGGTGCTGGTACTGGTCAACGGCAAGCGCCGCCACCACACCGCGCTGGTCAACACCGACAGCAAGATCGGCAAGGGCACCACCCCGGTCGATTTCAATTCGATCCCGGTCAGCGCGATCAAGCGCATCGAAGTGCTGCGCGACGGTGCCGGTGCGCTGTACGGCTCGGACGCCGTGGCCGGCGTGATCAACGTGATCCTCGACAACGGCGGCGACGGCGGCGAGATCGAGGCCAGCTACGGTGCCAACCACACCGACCTCCAGCCGATCGGCCGCACCCTCACCGATGGCCAGACCGGCAACATCAGCGCCAAGGTCGGCACCTCGCTGGGCGAAGACGGTGGCTTCCTGCGCGTCGGCCTGGAGTACAAGCACCGCAACGGCACCAACCGCGCCGGCTTCGACCAGATTCCGCCGTGGGACCAGACCCCGGGCAACCTGGCACTGCAGGGCAAGCGCAACTACGTCCTGGGTGATGGCAAGAGCAAGGACATCAACCTGTGGCTGAACACCGAGATTCCGGTCGGCCAGACCTCGACGTTCTACGCGTTCGGTACCTTCAACCAGCGCGATACCGAAGGCGCCAACTACTTCCGCTATCCCGATGGCGATGCCAACTGGAAGCAGGTCTATCCGAACGGCTACCGACCGATCTCCGAAGGCGAGAACCGCGACGTACAGGCCGTGGCCGGCGTGCGCGGCCAGTGGGGCGAGTGGAGCTACGACGGCAGCCTGGATTACGGCCAGAACGACTTCACCTACCGCCTGCGTGATTCGCTCAACGCCTCGCTGGGCCCGACCAGCCCGACCCGCTTCAAGACCGCCGACTACGAGTACGCGCAGACCGTGGGCAACCTCGACCTGAGCCGCGTGTTCACCCAGAGCGACAGCATCAGCCACACGCTGGGCCTGGGCGTGGAAGCGCGCCATGAGCGCTACCAGACCCGCCCCGGCGACCCGGCCAGCTATGCGGCGGGCCCGTACACCGACCGCCCGACCGGCTCGCAGGCCGGTGGCGGCCTGACCCCACAGGACGCCGCCACCCTGTCGCGCGACGTGGCCAGCGCCTATGCCAGCCTGTCCAGCCAGTTCGGCGAGAAGTTCTCCACCGATCTGGCCGCGCGCTACGAGCACAACGACGACTTCGGCGGCGAGCTGACCGGCAAGCTCGGCCTGCGCTACGAGTTCACGCCGGCGTTTGCATTGCGCGGTGCTATCTCCAACAACTTCCGCGCACCTTCACTGGCGCAGATCGGCTACGAATCCACCTCCACCGGCTATAACGCTGGTGGCCAGCTGGTGCAGGGCCGACTGCTGTCGGTCAACAATCCGATCGCGCGTGGCCTTGGCGCGCAGGACCTGAAACCGGAAAAATCCCTGAACACGTCGCTGGGCTTCACCAGCCGCATCGGCGAACACTTCGACCTCTCGCTGGACTTCTTCCAGATCGACATCGACGACCGCATCGCACTGTCGGAGAGCATCACCGGTGATGCACTGACCGGCTACGTGGCAGCCAACTACGGTGTCAGCGGCCTGCAGAGCGCCAGCTTCTTCGTCAACGCCGCCGATACCCGCACCCGTGGCGCCGAGCTGGTGAGCAACTGGCGCCAGTCGCTGGGCGATGGCCAGCTGCTGTTGACCGGCACCTATGCGTATACCAAGACCACGCTGAAGAACGTGCTGGCCACGCCGGCCCAGCTGCAGGCGCTGGACCCGGATTATGTGCTGTTCGGGATTGAAGAGACCAACACGCTGACCGATGCCACACCGCGTACACGTGGCAGTTTCTCGGCTGCCTGGAGCAACGACCACTGGTCGCTGAGCAGCCGCGTGAACCGCTACGGCAGCGCCACCCGCGTGTTCAACTTCGGTGATGGCTACATCCCGCGCCAGACCTACCAGGCCGAGTGGCAGCTGGACGCGGAAGTCGAATACCGCATCACCCCGCAGTGGAGCGTGGCCATCGGCGGGCAGAACCTGACCGACAACTACCCGGATCGGTCCAACAGCGATATCCACTACTTCGGCAACCTGCCGTATGACGTGCTGTCGCCGATCGGCAGCAATGGCGCGTACTACTACGGCCGCGTCCGCTATACCTTCTGATTGCTCTGGGTGTAATTGCCTTGGGTGGGTGCGGACCGTTGGTCCGCACTGCCCGGGTTCAATGCAGGCTGACCCTTTGTGCCAACCAACGGTTGGCACCCACCGGAAGTGATCGCTCTCGGTGGGTGCGGACCGTTGGTCCGCACTGTCTGGGTTCAATGCAGGCTGACCCTTTGTGCCGACCAACGGTCGGCACCCACCGAAGCTGATCCGTAGCCTGCCCTCGACCCCACGTACACGCCCACGCTGGCAAGGTGGGCGGCATGGCTGAACCGCTCCCCCTGCGTCCGCCACCGCCATTGCTGGACGACGCCTGTGCGTTGTTCCTCGATGTCGATGGCACCCTGATCGAGTTCGCTGCGCGCCCGGATGCCGTGCAGCTGCTGCCGGATGTGCGTGACGCCATCGGCCGCATCAGCGACCGCCTGGAAGGTGCCGTAGCACTGGTCAGTGGTCGCCCGCTTGAGCAGCTCGATCAACTGTTCGCTCCCCTGCAACTGCCTGCCGCGGGCCTGCATGGCCATGAATTGCGCGGCGAGGACGGTCGTGTGCTGCGCGAGGAGCACGACGACGACACCGCCGAGTGGCTGCACGCGCTGCACCAGCAGGCGATGCGCTTCGCCCATGGCCACCCCGGCGTGCTGGTGGAAGACAAGGGTGTCGGCCTGGCGCTGCACTGGCGCGGCGCGCCGCACGCCGCCAGCGATGTGCGCGCCTTCGCCGACCGCCACGTGCGCGGCCGTTCCAGTTACCGCCTGCAACCCGGCGACCACGTGGTCGAGTTCGTCCCGGTTGGCAGCGACAAGGGCCGTGCGGTACGGAGGATGATGCAGTACCTGCCCTTCCGTGGCCGCCTGCCCGTCTTCCTCGGTGACGACCTCACCGACGAATTCGGCTTCGACGCTGCCAACGGCCAGCATGGCTGGAGCGTGCTGGTGGGCGAACGCGAACCCAGCGTGGCCGTGTTCGCGCTGCCCGACATACGCAGCGTGCACGCGTGGCTGCGTGAGAATGCCTATTGACCCGGCCCCCCCACGGCCGCAACCGAGATGTACCGCGTGATGACCCAACCCGATCTTGATCTGGGCGTGGTCGGCAACGGCAGCTTCGGCGCCCTGGTCGACAAACGTGCCCGCGTTGTCTGGAGCTGCCTGCCCACCTTCGACGGCGACCCCACCTTCTGTGCCCTGCTCGGCCCCAACCAGCAGACCGGTGGTGACTTCGCCATCGAGCTGGAAGACTTCGCCAGCAGCGAGCAGGAGTACCTGACCAATACGGCGATCCTGCGCACCGTCCTGCGCGACACGCACGGCGGCGAACTGGAGATCCTCGACTTCGCGCCCCGCTGGCGGCAGAACGACCGCTTCTACCGGCCGGTCAGCCTGATCCGCCAGGTGCGCCCGCTGGCCGGTAGCCCACGCATCACCGTGCGCGCCCGCCCGCTGGCCGATTGGGGCGCGCGCGTGCCGGAGTCCACCTGGGGCAGCAACCATGTGCGCTGGATCCTGCCCGAGCACGTGCTGCGGCTGACCACCGATGTGCCGGTCCGCTTCGTGCGCGACGGCCTGCCCTTCGTGCTCAGCCATCCCGTCCACCTGATCCTGGGCGTGGACGAATCGCTCAACCGCTCGATCAGCGGCTACGTGCAGGAAGCCTTCCAGCGCACCCGCGACTACTGGCGCGAATGGGTGCGCTACCTGTCCATTCCCCTGGAGTGGCAGGACGCGGTGATCCGCAGCGCGATCACGCTGAAGCTGTGCCAGTACGAGGACAGCGGTGCGATCATCGCGGCGATGACCACCTCCATTCCGGAAGCACCCGGCAGCGTGCGCAACTGGGACTACCGCTACTGCTGGCTGCGTGACGCAGCTTTCGTGGTGCGCGCGCTGAACCGTCTCGGCGCAACGCGCACGATGGAACAGTTCCTCGGGTACATCTTCAACCTGGCCACCACCGACGGCACGCTGCAGCCGCTGTATGGCATCGGCTTTGAAGCCAAGCTGGACGAAGACGAAGTGCCCAGCCTGTCCGGCTACCGCGGCATGGGCCCGGTGCGCCGCGGCAACCTGGCCTGGGTGCAGCGCCAGCACGACGTGTACGGCAGCGTGGTGCTGGCGTCCACGCAGCTTTTCTTTGACCGTCGCCTGCAGGATCCCGGCGACGCGCACACGTTTGCCCGCCTGGAACCCCTGGGCGAACAGGCCTTCGCCCTGCACGACGTCCCCGATGCCGGCCTGTGGGAATTCCGCGGCCGCACCGAAGTGCACACCTACACCAGCGCGATGTGCTGGGCTGCGTGCGACCGCCTGTGCAAGATCGCCGTGCGCCTGAAGCGTGATGACCGCGCACACTACTGGCGCGAGCGCGCCGACACCATCCACGCCCGCATCATGGCCGAATCCTGGAGCGAGGAGCTGGGCCACTTCACCGATACCTTCGGCGGCCATCGCCTGGATGCCTCGCTGCTGCTGCTGGCCGACATCGGCTTCATCGACGCGATGGACGCCCGGTTCATTGCCACCGTCGATGCCATCGGCCGCGACCTCAAGCACGGCAATTCGCTGTACCGCTACGTCGCGCCGGATGACTTCGGCGAACCGGAAACCAGCTTCACCATCTGTACGTTCTGGTACATCGATGCGCTGGCGGCGATCGGGCGCATGGATGAAGCACGCGAGATGTTCGAGCTGCTGCTGAAGCAGCGCAACCACCTGGGCCTGCTGTCGGAGGATCTGGCCTTCGACAGCGGCGAGGCCTGGGGCAATTTCCCGCAGACCTATTCGCACGTCGGCCTGATCACCGCCGCGATGCGCCTGTCGCGGTCCTGGCAGGAGGCATCGTGAGTCGTCTGGTCGTGGTTTCAAACCGTGTGGCCGTGCCCGGCGAGAACCGCGCAGGCGGCCTGGCGGTCGGCCTGCTGGCCGCCCTGAAGGAGCGCGGCGGCCTGTGGTTCGGCTGGAGTGGCAAGACCGTAAAGGAAGGCAGCGGCACGCTGCACCGGCAGAAGGACGGTGACATCGACTACGTCACCATGGACCTGAGCAAGCGCGAGGTCGATGGCTACTACAACGGCTTTGCCAACCGCACGCTGTGGCCACTGCTGCACTTCCGCCTGGATCTGGTCGACTATGACCGCGGTACCCGCGAGACCTACCACAAGGTCAATGCGCTGTTCGCCGACAAGCTCGCGCCATTGCTGCGCGAGGATGACATCGTCTGGATCCATGACTATCACCTGATCCCGCTCGGCGCACTGCTGCGCGAGCGCGGTATCGGCTGCCGCATTGGCTTCTTCCTGCACATCCCGATGCCGTCGGCCGACCTGCTGCAGGCGATGCCCGATCACCTGCGGTTGTTCTCCGCGCTGTACGCCTACGACCTGGTCGGCTTCCAGACCCAGCGCGATGCCGATCGCTTCCAGACTTACCTGCGCCTGTTCGGCGGCGGGCGCGTGCTCGACAATGGCGAGCTGGAAGCGCCGGGCGGGCGCCGCTTCCGTGCAGCAGCCTTCCCGATCGGCATCGACACCGAGCTGATCGCACGCCAGGCCGGCACAGCCGCCACCAAGACCGCCGTGAAGAATCTTCGCGCCAGCCTGCGCGACCGCCAGCTGGCAATCGGCGTGGATCGCCTGGACTATTCCAAGGGCCTCCCCGAGCGCTTCCTTGGCTTCGAGCGCTACCTGCAGCGCCACCCTGACCAGCGCGGCTCGTTGACCTACCTGCAGATCGCCCCGGTCTCGCGCGGTGATGTCACCGAGTACCGGCAGTTGCGCAGCCAGCTGGAGCAGATCGCTGGCCACATCAACGGCGGCCATGCCGAGCCGGACTGGACGCCGCTGCGGTACGTCAACCAGAACTTCACACATGCCACGCTCACCGGCTTCTACCGGGCGGCGGCGGTCGGCCTGGTCACGCCGCTGCGCGATGGCATGAACCTGGTGGCCAAGGAATACGTGGCGTCGCAGGACCCGGAGGATCCGGGCGTGCTGGTGCTGTCACTGCTGGCTGGCGCCGCCGACGAACTGAAGCAGGCACTGCTGGTGAACCCGCATGATCTGGACGGCGTGGCCGATGCGATCGCCACCGCAGCCACGATGTCGCTGAGCAGGCGCAAGGAGCGCTGGCACGCGATGATGGAGCACCTGCGCACCTACGACATCAACCACTGGCGCCGCAGCTACCTGGACGCGCTGGAGGGTTGAAGCACGCGTTCCTGTAGAGCCGAGCCATGCTCGGCTGCGTTTTGTAGAGCCGAGCCATGCTCGGCTGCTATTGGCAGGAGAAAAAAGCAAGTCGAGCATGGCTCGACTCTACAAAAGACAGCCGATCAATCCAGGAACCGCGCGGCCTGCTCCGGTGCGGGCAGGTAACAGGCCTCATGCCGACCGAACAAGCGGTAGCGGTTGCGTGCCAGCGCGCGATACGCCGCATCACGCCAGCCGCGCGGCACGAGCCGCAGCACGCCGGCCAGGCGCCAGGCGCCGCCCAGCCCCTCAAGTACGCGCAGCATCGCATCGGTATCGGTCCAGGCACCCTGTGCGTCCAGCAGCAGGAACGACATCGGGTCCTGCGGGTCCAGCCCGTGCGCGCGCAGCATCGCGCTGCCCTGTGCGCCCTGCATCGCCGCAAAGCGATAGCGCCCCCTGCGGTCGAAGCGCAGCAGGAAGCGCACCCAGCGGTTGCACAGCGCGCATACGCCATCGAATACGATCACCGCGGTCCCAGCCTCGGCGGCGGCCTCACCGCGGTTCGAGCCAGCCTTCATAGCGGATCAGGGCTCCCACCCAGGGCAGCGTCACATCGACCAGGAAAGTGTAACGCTCGCCCTGCCAGGCTTCGCGGCAACGCGCGCCATCAAACCAGCGCCTTGGCAGCGGCAGCAGCCCGAACGCCCAGACCCGCCGCACCGACCAGTCGATGCCACCCTCGCGGGCCTGCAGATCAAATTCGAAGCGCACCGCGCCCAACTGCTCGCGCAGATGCCCGTCGTGCGCCCACAGCCGCGACACCATTGGCCAGCGGCCGAACCGCCGCGCCCACTGCTCGCCCTGCCCGTGTGCACTGAACGCCACTTCGGTTGGGACGGCTTCACCGTCGTTTGGCAGCCGCGCCAACGCCGCCAGCAGCGGCACCAGCCAGTGCCGCCCCCTCACGATGCAGGCCTGCCCCACGTAGCGGCACGGCAACGGCGCGGCATGCAGCGCCTGCACCGGTCCTGCCAGGGTGGCGAAGGCCGGCCCCAGCACACGCGCGAACAGCGGCGGAGTCAGGGCGCGATCCAGGCCAGGGTCGCCATGCGCCCGGTGCGACGATCGCGCCGATGCGAATACAGGTCCGGGTCGGCCATGGTCGACACCGTGCCGCCATACACCTGTGCCGGGTCCATCCCCACAGACTGCAGACGCTGCCGCGCCAGCGCGAACAGGTCCACCTTCCAGTGACCGGGACGGGTCGCGACGAACGCTGCTTCGGCCGCCGGATCGTGACCGACGAAGGCGTGGTAGACCTCCTCGCCGATTTCGTAGTCGGCCGGCCCCGCCGCCGGGCCCAGCCAGGCCCGCAGCTGCGCCGGCGGCGTCTGCATGGCCGCCACGGTGGCCTCCAGCATGCCGTCGGCCAGCCCCCGCCAGCCGGCATGGGCCGCGCCCACCTCGCTGCCGTCTGCGGCGGCGAACACCACCGGCAGGCAGTCGGCGGTCAGGATCGCCAGCACCACGCCGGGCACCGAGGTCACCGCGGCGTCGGCCACCGGCTCGGCGGCACCCGGCACCGGCGGCGCGTTGAATCGCAGCACGGTGCTGCTGTGCACCTGGCGCAGCCAGTGCGGGGCCGACGGCAGCGCCAACCCCTGCTGCAGCAGCTGGCGGTTGTGCTCGACGTTGGCGGGGGTATCACCATCGGCCGCGTGCCGGTTGCCCAGGTTGAACTGCGCGAACGGCGCCGGCGAGATGCCCGCACCGTGCCGGCGCGTGGTCAGCGCATGGACGCCCGGAGGCGCCGGCCAGTCCGCCTGCAGCAAGGGCAGCGCGGCGGCCATCACCAGCGGTCCCGCTCGCGTGCGGCGAAGGCTTCGCTGTCTTCGCGCAGCACCTTCATCAGGTGCAGCATGTCCTCCGGCACCGGCGCGGTGTTGCGCACCGGTTCACCGGTGATCGGGTGCATGAACTCCAGCGTCTCGGCGTGCAGGGCCTGGCGCTTGAAGCCGCGCAGCGCGGCCACCAGCTCGTCGCTGGCGCCCTTGGGCAGCTTCAGCGCGCCGCCATACAGCGGGTCGCCGATGATCGGATGGCGCACGTGCGCCATGTGCACGCGGATCTGGTGGGTACGGCCGGTTTCCAGGCGGCACTCGAGCGCGGTATGCGCACGGAAGCGCTCGCGCAGGCGGTAATGGGTCACCGCTTCCTTGCCGTCCTCGCGCACGGCCATCTTCAGGCGGTCGCGCGGGTGGCGATCAATCGGGGCATCGGCGGTACCGCCGGCCACCAGCGCGCCCATCACGATGGCCAGGTACTGGCGGTGCACGTCGCGTGCGGCCAGCTGCTCGACCAGCGCGGTCTGCGCTTCCAGGGTCCTGGCCACCACCATCACGCCGCTGGTGTCCTTGTCCAGGCGGTGCACGATGCCCGCGCGCGGCAGCACCGCCACCGACGGGTCGCGGAACAGCAGGGCGTTGACCAGGGTGCCGCTGTGGTTGCCCGCGCCCGGGTGTACCACCAGGCCGACCGGCTTGTTGATCACCAGCAGGTGCTCGTCCTCGAACAGCACGTCCAGCGGGATGTCCTCCGGCTGGGCGTCGGTCTGGGTTTCCAGTACCACGTTGAGGGTCACCACCTCGCCGCCGCGCAGCGGATCGCGCGGGCGCACCTGGGCACCGTCCAGCAGCACCTCCCCGGCCTTGATCCATTCGGTCAGGCGCGAACGCGAGTATTCGGGGAACAGTTCGGCCACGACGGCGTCGAAACGGCGCCCGGCAGCGGTGTCGGGGACGATGGCCTGGCGGGCCGATTCAGAGGGTTGTTCAGACATGGCAGGGGCATTCTTTGAAATTTTGGGGTCCCGGCGGCCGGTTTCAGTCGCTGGACAGGACACTAGGCTATCATCGACCCTTCGTATTCCAGCCGCGTCCCGCCTCGACCCCATGATCCGACGCTCCGCCATGCTCTCCGCGCCCGTCCGCCTCACCGCCCTGCTGCTGGTGCTGGTCATCGCCGCCACCGGCTGCCATCGCGGCGCCAAGAAGGGTGATCGCCCCGATGAAGGCGTGCCGGTCGAACAGCTGTACGAGAAAAGCCACAAGCTGATGCAGGGCGGCAACTGGAGCGGCGCCGAGGCCAGCTTCCGCCGCCTGGTGGCCCAGTATCCGTACGGTCCGTACACCGAGCAGGCGATGATCGAGACCGCCTACGCCCAGTACAAGGCCGGCAAGCACGATGACGCGGTGTCCAGCATCGACCGCTTCATCCGTACCTACCCGACCCACCGCAACATCGCGTACCTGTACTACCTGCGCGGCCTGGCGAACTCCAACCGCAGTACGGTTTTCCTGCGTCGCGTATGGTCGCTGGATGCCAGCCGCCGCGACCTGTCCACGCCGCACCAGGCGTATTCGGACTTCAACATCGTGGTGGACCGCTATCCGAACAGCCGCTACGCCGCCGATGCGCGCCAGCGCATGCTGGAACTGCGTGACGTGTTCGCCCAGCACGAACTGGACAACGCCCTGTACTACATGCGCCGCGGCGCCTGGGTCTCGGCCGCCGGCCGCGCCAACTACCTGCTGGAAACCTATCCGCAGAGCGCGTTCCAGTACGACGCCGTTGCTGTCCTGGCCGATTCCTACACCCACCTGGGCAACAAGACCCTGGCCGATGATGCGCGCCGCGTCCTGCAGTTGAACCAGCCAGACCACCCGTGGCTGGAAGGCAAGTGGCCGAAGTACCCGTGGATGATCCGCAAGCTGAACCCGTTCGCTGGCGAGAAGTCCGCCAGCACCGGCCAGCGCAACGCGCGACTGGAAAAGAAATAAGAAAAAGGCCCCGCAAGGGGCCTTTTCTTTGTCGGTTATCCACGCCATGCGTGGATGGTTCGTGCGCCCATGGACCACGACACTAGGAATTCTACGAATCCCCGGCGGATGCGACGCCGGTCCCAATCGGCGCGGGCGAGCCCCTCCACACTGCGGCGCAACGGCCATCCCGGCCGTGAAGGAGCGCCTCATGACCCCACCGCCACGCCATTTCCGTCCCCGCGCCTGCCTCCTCGCCACTGCCCTGCTGGCGCTGTCCTCGGCCTCCCTGGCTGCCGCACCGGCAGCACCGGGCGATCTGCTGTCTGCAGCCCCCTATCGCGCGTCGTGGGTGCCCTCCAAGGCCGCGCACGCCTACAAGCTGTACTACCGTACCCCGGATCATCGCGGCCAACTGGCCGAAGGCACCGGCCTGCTGTACCTGCCCGCCGGCACGGCGCCGGCGGGCGGCTGGCCGGTCGTGTCCTGGGCGCATGGCACGCAGGGCATCGCCGATCGCTGTGCGCCTTCGGTCTCCGGCCCGTACCAGCCCGCGCGCGACGGGCGCTTCCTCGATCAGTTCCTGGCGCAGGGCTATGCCGTGGTCGCGGCGGATTACCAGGGGTTGGGCAGTCCAGGCAGCCATGCCTATCTGCATGTGCGCACTGCCGCGCGCAACGCCATCGACATGATCAAGGCCAGCCGCCAGTACCTCGGCAACGGGGCGCTGTCGCCGCGCTGGGTCTCGGTCGGCCATTCGCAGGGCGGTGCCGCCGCGCTCACGGCGGGCCACATCGCCCCCTCCTATGGTGGGCCGTCGTTGCAGTACCGCGGCAGCTTCACCACCGGCACGCCCACCGCAGTCGAACTGACCGCGCTGGTGATGAAGCCCGACAACCGCACCGCCAATCCGGGCGCGCTCAACGCGTATCACGCGTATCTGCTCGATGGCCTGCTGCAGGCCGCGCCGCAGATCGACCGCGTCCTCAGCGATGAAGGCCGCGCGCGGGTGGCGGTGGCACGCGAGCAGTGCCTGGGCGAACTGGCCGTCACCCTGGACGGCGCGGACACCGGCAGCATGTTCACTGCACCGCTGACCCACGTGCCGGGCATCTGGGCCGTGCTGTACGACTACCTTGGCGTACCGCGCCGCGGCTTCAGCCAACCGCTGATGCTGGGCCACGGCAGCGAGGACCGCGATGTGCCCTATCTGACCACCCTGCTGTATGCCGCAGGCCTGGCCCTGCGAGGCGAGCCGGTCGCGTTCCGGCGCTATCCGGTCGATCACCGCGGCACGCTGGACGCGGCGGCGGCGGATGGCCTGGCGTTCGTACGTGCGCGGTTTGAGGATGGCCACTTCAGCGACGCTGCGGAAACTGCCGGCATCGAACAGCTGCTCGACGAAGTCCCGTAGATCCATGCCACGCGTGGATGATCTTCGACCACCGTGCGGACCAAGGTCCGCACCCACCGGAGAGGGCCGACGGGTCGCCGGCCAGCGGCCGGCACTGCCCACCCACCGTTGCCTCAGCCCTTGTAGCCGTTGCTGATCGGGTAGCGACGCTCGCGACCGAACGCCCGGCGCGACACCTTCGGCCCCGGCGCGGCCTGGTGCCGCTTCCACTCGCTGATGCGTACCAGGCGCAGCACGCGGTCAACCACGGCCGCGTCGTAGCCGGCGGCCACGATCTCCGTGCGCGACTGTTCCTGGTCGATGTAGCGGTACAGGATGCCGTCCAGCACGTCATAGGCCGGCAGCGAATCCTGGTCCAGCTGGTTCTCGCGCAGCTCGGCCGATGGCGGGCGGCTGATCACCGCCGGCGGAATCACCGGCGCGCCGCCCACGGTATTGCGCCATTTGGACAGGCCGAACACCTCGGTCTTGTACAGGTCCTTCAACGGCGCATAGCCACCGCACATGTCGCCGTAGATGGTGGCGTAGCCGACGGCGTACTCGCTCTTGTTGCCGGTGGTCAGCAACAGGCCGCCGAACTTGTTGGCCAGTGCCATCAGGATCACCCCGCGGCTGCGCGACTGCAGGTTCTCTTCGGTCACGTCCGGCGCGGTGCCTTCGAACATCGGCGCCAGCGATTCCATCAGGCCCTTGAACGCCGGCTCGATCGAGACCGCTTCCAGCTTCACGCCCAGTGCCTGGCACTGCTCGGCGGCCAGGTCGTTGGACATGCCGGCGGTATAGCGCGACGGCAGGCGCACGGCGGTAACGTTCCCAGCGCCGAGCGCGTCGACCGCCAGCGCCAGTACCAGCGCCGAATCAATGCCACCGGACAGCCCCAGCCACACCTTCTTGAAGCCGTTCTTGCGGCAGTAGTCCTGGATGCCACGGGTCACGGCACGCCAGGCCAGCGCGTCCATGCTCTCGTCGCCATCGTCCATCCACACGTGCGGCATGAAGCGGCGGGTCTCACCGTCGTACTCCACCACCAGCCACTGGTCGACGAAGGCAGCGGCAGCCGGGTGTACCGTGCCGTCACCATCGGCCACCACCGACGCGCCGTCGAACACCAGCGCATCCTGGCCACCGACCACGTTGAGATAGGCGATGGCCGCCCCGCTCTCGCGGGTGCGTGCGGCCAGCACCGCGTCGCGCTGGGCGTGCTTGCCCCGCTCGTACGGCGAGGCATTGGGCACTACCACCAGTTGCGCCCCCGCGCGCACGGTGTCGGCCAGCGGCTCGGCGAACCAAAGGTCCTCGCAGATCAGCAAACCCACCGGAATGCCATTGACCTCGAACACACAGCTGCCGCCGTCCGGATCGACATCGAAGTAGCGACGCTCGTCGAACACCGCGTAGTTGGGCAGCTCGCGCTTGCGGTAGGTCTGCTCCAGCAGGCCATCGCGCAGCACGCTGGCGGCGTTGTAGACCACCGCACCAGCCGCCTGCGGCCAGCCGACCACGGCGGTGATGCCACGGCAGGCAGCAGCGATACGGCCCATCGCCTGCTCGCATTCGTACAGGAAGCCGGGACGCAGCAGCAGGTCCTCCGGCGGATAACCGCTCACTGCCAGCTCGGGGAACATCACCAGCTCGGCGCCATACTCGTCGCGCGCCTGTCCGATCATCTCGATGATGCGCTCGGTGTTGCCGGCGACATCGCCGACCGGGAAATCGAACTGCGCCATCGCGATGCGGATCGAAGCCATGGGAATCAGCCTGTGGTTGCAATGCGCCCATTGTAGCGCCGCGTCGTGCGCGCGCCGGGGGCGTTCACTGCGTGGACAGCCCCGGCTCAGTAGATCCACGCCATGCGTGGATGGGCCGACCAGGCGGCCGCCAGACGCAGAAAAGCCGCCCGAGGGCGGCTTTTCCAAAGCAAGCCGAGCGTGGGCTCGGCTCTACAGAATCGGCTGCCAGAGGCAGTCGTTCTTATTTCACCAGCTTGGCGATGGCAGCGCCCAGGTCGCCCGGCGAACGGACGGTGACGACGCCAGCAGCTTCCATGGCGGCGAACTTGCCTTCGGCAGTGCCCTTGCCGCCCGAGGCGATCGCGCCGGCGTGGCCCATGCGCTTGCCGGCCGGAGCCGACGCACCGGCGATGAAACCGACGACCGGCTTCTTCACGTGGTTCTTGATGTACTCGGCACCGGCTTCCTCGGCGTCACCGCCGATTTCGCCGACCATGATGATGCCTTCGGTCTGCGGGTCTTCGTTGAACAGCTTCAGGCAGTCGACGAAGTTCAGGCCATTGATCGGGTCGCCACCGATGCCGATGCAGGTGGACTGGCCCAGGCCGACTTCGGTGGTCTGCTTGACCGCTTCATAGGTCAGGGTGCCCGAACGCGACACGATGCCGATCTTGCCCGGCTTGTGGATGTGGCCCGGCATGATGCCGATCTTGCACTCACCCGGGGTGATGACACCCGGGCAGTTCGGACCGATCAGGACGGTGTCCGGGTAGGAACGGGTCAGCACGTTCTTGACGCGCAGCATGTCCAGCACCGGGATGCCTTCGGTGATGCAGACGATGACCTTGATGCCGGCAGCAGCGGCTTCCAGGATCGCATCGGCCGCGAACGGCGGCGGCACGTAGATGACCGACGCGTTGGCGCCGGTGCTCTGCACGGCGTCGGCAACGGTGTTGAAGACCGGCAGGTCGATGTGGGTGGTGCCACCCTTGCCCGGGGTCACGCCGCCAACAACCTGGGTGCCGTACTCGATCATCTGAGTGGCGTGGAAGGTGCCCTGCTGGCCGGTGAAGCCCTGCACGATCACCTTGGTGTTCTTGTTAATCAAAACAGACATGGGAATTTCCTTCGGTGTCGTGGATCAGGCGGCGTTCTTGACCGCTTCAACGACCTTCTTGGCGCCGTCGTTGATGTTGTCAGCCGGGATGATGGCCATGCCGCTGTCACGCAGCAGCTGCTTGCCTTCTTCCACGTTGGTGCCTTCCAGGCGCACCACGACCGGAACCTTGACGCCCACTTCCTTCACGGCGGCGATGATGCCTTCGGCAATCATGTCGCAGCGGACGATGCCGCCGAAGATGTTGACGAAGATGCCTTCGACCTTGTCCGAGGACAGGATCAGCTTGAACGCTTCGATGACGCGCTGCTTGTTCGCACCGCCGCCCACGTCCAGGAAGTTCGCCGGCTCGCCGCCGTTGAGCTTGATGACGTCCATGGTGGCCATGGCCAGGCCGGCACCGTTCACCATGCAGCCGATGTTGCCGTCCATGGTGACGTAGTTGATGTCCAGCTCCGAAGCAGTCACTTCGGTTTCGTCTTCCTGGGACTTGTCGCGCATCGCGACCAGTTCCTTGTGGCGGAAGTTGGCGTTGTCGTCGCTGTTGAACTTGCCGTCCAGCGCGTACAGGTTGCCATCGTCCAGGATGGCCAGCGGGTTGATCTCAACCAGCGCCAGGTCCTTTTCGTTGAAGATGCGGTACAGGTTCACCATGATGTTGGCGAACTGGCCGGCCTGCTTGGCGGTCAGGCCCATCTTGAAGCCGATGTCACGGCCGTGGTAACCCTGCACGCCCTCGACGAAGTCCACGTTCAGGGTGTGGATCTTGTCCGGGGTCTCGGCAGCGACCTGCTCGATTTCCATGCCGCCTTCGGAAGAGGCGATGTAGCTGATGGTGCGGGTGCCGCGATCCACCAGGACCGACAGGTACAGCTCCTTGACGATCTCACCGGCGGTGGTCACCAGCACCAGGTTGATCGGCAGCTCGACGCCGGCGGTCTGGTAGGTGGCCATCTTGGTGCCGAGCATCTTGGCCGCTGCGGCCTTCACATCATCGACGGTCTTGCAGAACTTGACGCCGCCAGCCTTGCCGCGGCCGCCAGCGTGGATCTGCGCCTTGACCATCCAGGGGCCCTGGCCCAGCGACTGGGCGACTTCAACCGCCTCGTCCGGGGTCGCCGCGACCTTGCCGGCCGGGACCGGGATGCCGTATTCGGCAAGCAGTTGTTTTGCCTGGTATTCGTGGAAATTCATGCGTCACCGTGGGAATAGGAACGACCGCACGCAATTCCTCAGGGCCCCCTGGAAGAGGCACCGGCACGGACCGCGGCGGGCCCACTATTGTGGCCGAGCCGGCGCCGGGGCGCAAAGAAGTCTGTACAAAACGCCAGACGCGGGCGGATTTTCGCGGTCATTCAGGCAGTTGCGCCCGCCCTGGCGCTGGCCTCCGGTCTCCGCGGCGGGCCAAATGCGCGATGCGGGGCGGTCCCGCGGCGCCAGCGCAGGGGCCCTATACTGGCCCTCTCGAGCACGCTCGACACTACATCGACGCGACGTGCCCGCCCGGCCTCAGGGGATGCCAGGCAGGCCCGCCGCAGATTCCAGACCCAGGCAGCCAGAAGGGGAGTTCCGGCGTGTCACCCAGTGCTTCATTGATCGACCGCATCGAATCGATTCCGCGGCGTGAGCTGTACTTCTTCGCGCTGTACCGGGTGCTGATCGCCGCAGTCATCGCCGGCCTGCTCTACAGCCCCCTGTCCGGCATGGTCGGCGAGGCCCACCACCCGCGCCTGGCCGATACCGTTGCGGCCATCTATCTGGTGCTGTCGCTGCTGGCCCTGGCGATCGGCCGCAACGAACGCTGGCTGCGCCCCATCGTGGTCACCAGCGTGCTGGTGGATATCATCGCCGCCACCCTGCTGGCGCACGCCCTGCCCGGCGCCAGCGCCGGCATCTCGATGTCGCTGCTGTTCAACATCGCCGCGGCCGCCACCCTGCTGCCGCTGAGCTGGGGGCTGGGCCTGGCAGTCGCGGCCAGCCTGGCCACCGGTACCGAATACCTGTGGAAAGTGCTGGAAGGCGGCGATCCCACCCGCACGCTGGCCGAGCTGGCCATGTTCGCCACCAGCTACCTGGCGCTGGCCTTCATCAGCTACCAGGTGGGCAGCCGCGCACGCCGCAACCAGCAGCTGGCCAACCAGCGCGGCGACGAAGTAGCCAACCTGTTCCAGATCAACGAACTGATCATCCGCCGCATGCGCACTGGCGTGCTGGTGGTAGACGCCGACAACCGCATCACCCTGGCCAATGAAGCGGCCTCGATGCTGCTCGGTGACAATGACGGCATCGGTGAGACAGGACGCCTGGATCTGGCCAGTGCCGCGCCGGAACTGGCGCGCCGCCTGCAGCGCTGGCGCAACGGCTGGGCGCAGGACGAACTGCCGCTGCAGCTCAACCCCGACCAGCCGGAAGTGCAACCGCGCTTCGCCCGCCTGCTGGCGGGCAGCGAGCTGGCCCTGGTGTTCCTGGACGATTCCAGCGTGGTCTCGCGGCGCGCCGAATCGCTCACCCTGTCGGCCATGGGCCGCTTCTCCGCCAGCCTCGCCCATGAAATCCGCAACCCGCTGGCGGCGATCAACTATGCCGTGCAGCTGCTGGAAGAAGGCACCGGCTTCAACGAAAGCGACCGCCGCCTGCTGCAGATCATCCGCCAGCAATGCCAGCGCACCAATGGCATCGTCGAAAGCGTGCTGGGGCTGGCACGGCGCGAACGCGCCACGCCCGAGAACGTCGACCTGGTCGCCTTCGTGCGCCGCTTCGTGCTGGAGTACAAACAAGGCCAGACGCTGGAAACCGACAGCATCGAACCGATCATCAGCGGTACGGCGGTGATGGCGCAGGTCGATACCAAGCACCTGTACCAGGTGCTCACCGTACTGGTGCACAACGCATTGAAGTACGGCCGTATCGGCCAGCAGCCGGCCCGGGTGCGCCTGCGCGTGGCCCAGCACGAGCGCAGCGCGGTGATCGACGTGATGGACCGTGGCCCGGGCATTCCCGAGAGCGTGGCCGCACAGCTGTTCCGTCCGTTCTTCACCACCTCCGAGCACGGCACCGGGCTGGGCCTGTATATCGCCCGCGAGTTGTGCCGGGCCAACCAGGCACGCCTGGACTACATTCCCGTGCCCGCCGGCGGCTCCTGCTTCCGCCTGGTGCTGCCCGGCCCCCACACGCTGCTGCCCACCTGATTGCAGATCTGTGCGTCAAACATTTGTCGCTTCCAGCCCCCTCGTTTATCTTTCACGCCCATGAACGAAACCCGCAGCGCCCTCGTCGTCGACGATGAACGCGACATCCGCGAACTGCTGGTACTGACCCTTGGCCGCATGGGCCTGCGCATCAGTACCGCCGCCAACCTGGCCGAAGCCCGCGAGCTGCTGGCCAGCAATCCGTACGATCTGTGCATCACCGACATGCGGCTTCCGGATGGCAACGGTATCGAGCTGGTCAGCGAGATCGCCCAGCACTACCCGCGCACGCCGGTGGCGATGATCACCGCGTTCGGCAGCATGGATCTGGCCGTGGAAGCGCTGAAGGCCGGTGCCTTCGACTTCGTCAGCAAGCCGGTGGACATCTCGGTACTGCGTGGCCTGGTCAAGCACGCGCTGGAACTCAACAACAGCGAGCGCCCTGCGCCCGGCCCCGCCACCGAACAGGCAGCACGCCTGCTCGGCGCTTCGCCGGCCATGGACGTACTGCGCACCACCATCAGCAAGGTCGCGCGCAGCCAGGCGCCGGTCTACATCCTCGGTGAATCCGGAGTTGGCAAGGAACTGGTTGCTCGCACCATCCACGCCCAGGGCGCGCGCGCGGCCGGGCCGTTCGTGCCGGTCAACTGCGGCGCCATTCCCGGCGAGCTGATGGAAAGCGAATTCTTCGGTCACCGCAAAGGCAGCTTCAGCGGCGCGCATGCCGACAAGCCCGGCCTGTTCCAGGCCGCGCACGGCGGCACCCTGTTCCTGGACGAAGTGGCCGAGCTGCCGCTGCAGATGCAGGTGAAGCTGCTGCGCGCGATCCAGGAAAAGTCGGTACGTGCGGTGGGTGCGGCCAACGAGGAACCGGTGGATGTGCGCATCCTATCGGCCACCCACAAGGACCTGGCCGAGCTGGTCGAGGACGGGCGCTTCCGCCACGATCTGTACTACCGCATCAACGTGATCGAGTTGAAGGTGCCGCCACTGCGCGAGCGCCGCCAGGACCTGCCGGAACTGGCCGCCGCCGTACTGGCGCGGCTGGCCCGCAGCCACGGCCGCGCCACCCCGCTGCTGGCGCCGTCGGCGCTGGAAGCGCTGGCCCACTATGCGTTCCCGGGCAATGTGCGCGAGCTGGAGAACATCCTGGAACGCGCGCTGGCACTGGCCGAAGAAGACCGCATCGGTGCCGACGACCTGCGCCTGCCGCAGCACGCCCCGCGTGCGCCGGGCAGTGCCGCGCCCGCCGAAGCCGTGGCCGACCTGCAGCCCGGCAGCGCCGCCCTGCCCTCGTACATCGAGCAGCTGGAGCGCAGCGCCATCCAGCGCGCGCTGGAGGAGAACCGCTGGAACAAGACCCGCACGGCCGCGCAGTTGGGGATTACCTTCCGCGCGCTGCGCTACAAACTGAAGAAGCTGGGGATGGAGTAGAGCCGAGCCCATGCCCGGCTGCGCGGTGGTCGGGACCGCGCCATCCACGCACGGCGTGGAACTACTATGGGATCCGTGGCCGATCATCCACGCATGGCGTGGATCTACTGTAGAGCCGAGCCCACGCTCGGCTGCTCTTCGGTACCTCAGCCGAGCATGGGCTCGGCTCTACCTCAATCCTTGGTAACGCGATTGATCTCCGCCAGGCTGGTGATCCCGGCCGCAGCCTTCTTCAACGCAGACTGCCGCAGGTCGTTCACCCCGATCTGCTGCGCCGCCTCTGCAATCTGCAGTGCATTGCCACCGGCCAGCACGATGGTGGCGATCTCATCGGTCATCGGCATCACCTGATAGATACCCGTTCGGCCCTTGTAGCCCTCGGTACACTCATCGCAGCCCACCGCCTCATACAACTGGATACCCGCATCCAGCTGCGCCTGGGTGAAGCCCTCGGCCAGCAGCGCGTGCTCCGGCAGGTTCGCCGGGCGCTTGCAGTTCGGGCACAACCGGCGTGCCAGGCGCTGCGCGATCACCAGCGTCACCGAGCTGGTGATGTTGTACGGCGCGATGCCCATGTTCATCAGGCGCGCGATGGTCTGCGGCGCATCGTTGGTATGCAGCGTGGACAGCACCATGTGGCCGGTCTGCGCCGCCTTGATCGCAATCTCCGCCGTCTCCAGGTCGCGGATTTCGCCGACCATGATGATGTCCGGATCCTGTCGCAGGAACGAGCGCAGCGCCGCAGCGAACGTCATGCCACGCTTGTTGTTCTGCTGCACCTGGTTGACGCCGGGCAGGCGGATTTCCACCGGGTCTTCGGCGGTGGAAATGTTGCGCGTCTCGTCGTTGAGGATGCCCAGCGCGGTATACAGCGAAACGGTCTTGCCCGAACCGGTCGGGCCGGTCACCAGCACCATGCCGTAAGGCTTGTGGATCGCATCCAGGAACAGCTTCTGCTGGTCCGGCTCGTAGCCCAGTTTGTCGATGCCCAGCTTGGCCGCGCTGCCATCCAGGATACGCAGCACCACCTTTTCACCGAACAGGGTCGGCAGCGTGCTGACGCGGAAATCGATCTGCTTGGTCTTGGACAGGTTGAGCTTGATGCGCCCGTCCTGCGGCACGCGCTTTTCGGCGATATCCAGCTGCGCCATCACCTTCAGGCGCGCGGCAATGCGCTGGTTCAACTTCACCGGCGCGCGCGCCACCATCTTCAGCAGGCCGTCGATGCGCAGGCGCACGCGGTAATCGTCTTCGTAGGGCTCGAAGTGGATGTCCGAGGCCCCCTTGCGGATCGCATCGACCAGTACCTTGTTGACGAACTTCACTACCGGGGTGTCGTCGCCCTTGGCGTCGATGCCGGCGTCACCGCCTGCGGCATCCTCGTCACCACCGCTGACATCCAGGTTGGCCAACGCATCGTCTTCGCCCCCCAGCGAATCGCCCAGGGTGTCGTGGCTGGAATGCCACTGCTCCAAAGTGCGGCGGATCTGGTCCTCATCGACCAGGATCGGTTCCACCACCAGATTGGTGTGGAACTTGATCTCGTCCAGCGCATGGGTTGGATTGCTGGTACCCACGAACAACTTGCCGCCGCGTTTGAACAGCGGCAGCACGTTGTGCTTGCGCAACAATTCCTCGCTCACCAGATTCATCGCGCTCTGGCTGGCATCGAAGGTGGACACGTCGAACAGCGGCATACCGAACTCGACCGCGTTGGCGGCAGCCAGCTGCGCGGCATTGACCAGCTTGTTCTGGGCGAACCAGGTCGGCAGCGGCTGGCGGGCCGCAGCTGCCTTAGCCATCGCATCGCGGGCGCCGGCTTCGTCTAGGGCGCCGTCCTGCACTAGACGACGGGCCAGGCCGGTGATGCCGACGAGATTGGCGGTGGTGACTGCGTTCATGGAGGAGACTTTGGAAAGGGTAATCAGGTTATAGACGCCAAGACC
The DNA here is from genome assembly GCF_059372295.1 of Stenotrophomonas sp. YJH_SMC_33. NCBI lineage: Bacteria > Pseudomonadati > Pseudomonadota > Gammaproteobacteria > Lysobacterales > Lysobacteraceae > Stenotrophomonas > Stenotrophomonas sp. YJH_SMC_33. The sequence goes on along the minus strand of NZ_JCAFVJ010000009.1, from coordinate 39,740 downwards.
ACACTTTACAAATGCAGATGCCCGCGATTTCTCGCGGGCATCCGTGCGTCGATGCTGCTAGCGCAGACCCCGTTACGGGCTCAGCGTCTCGCAGGGATCGTTCTGGTAGCCGGCAACGCTGGAAGTCTTCACGGTGCAGGTCCACTGGATCGGGTCGGTGGAGTTCGCCGGAACAGTCGGCGTGACCTCAACCGTTGCGGTGGAGTCCTTCGAGCTACCCGCCAGGACTACGGTCGCCAGACCGGTACCGCCGGTGCAGCTCGCTGCGCCCTGGCAAAGGTCGGCCACTTCCGAGGCATAGTTCTCAGCAACCTTGATCTTCTCACCAGCAACCGCTGCAACGGCCTGGGTGATCTTGGCGCGAGCGGTGTAGTTCTTGTACTGCGGCAGCGCGATGGCGGCCAGGATGGCAATGATCGCGACAACGATCATCAGTTCGATAAGGGTGAAGCCCTTCTGGTTCTTCATTTGATACATCCCCAAGATAAGTGGTGGTTGAGTCAGCGCACAGGATCGGTCCGACCATCGGCCGGGTGAGCGGGTCCTGCACCCTGCGGGTGGATCAACGCAGGTTACGTGCCAACCCCGGCACGCCTCCCCCTGGATTTCCCCGCGCCCATGATGGCAGCAATTTCGCGGATGGGAACCCCCGGCACGCGAAACTGCGATGGACGCGGCAATGTGACGCAGTACGTCACCTTTGGTCTGCACCCGGCACGAAATCGCACTCCGGGCGATCCACCAGCTGCCCATACGGCCTTGAACCCGCTACCATCAACGGCTAGTTACCTGCCTGGGGATGGCGGGTCTTGGGGAGCCAACATGTCTGTCAGTCGCAGTGCGATCAAGAAGGAGCCCGTGGCCCGCGCCACGATGGAGCTGCAACCGTTTGTCTGGGAGGGGACCGACAAACGGGGTATCAAGATGAAGGGCGAGCAGTTGGCCAAGAATGCCAATCTGCTCAGGGCCGAACTGCGCCGACAGGGCATCAATCCCGGACAGGTGAAACCCAAGCCCAAACCGCTGTTCGGCGCTGCGGGCAAGGCGATCAGCACCAAGGACATAGCCTTCTTCAGCCGTCAGATGGCCACGATGATGAAATCCGGTGTGCCGATCGTCTCGGCGCTGGAGATCATCGGCAGCGGGCATAAGAACCCGCGCATGAAGAAGATGGTCGATGGCGTGCGCAGCGACATCGAGGGTGGCTCATCGCTGTACGAGGCCGTCAGCAAGCACCCGCTGCAGTTCGACGAGCTCTACCGCAACCTGGTGCGGGCAGGTGAAGGTGCAGGTGTGCTGGAAACCGTTCTGGACACGGTGGCCACCTACAAAGAGAACATTGAATCACTGAAGGGCAAGATCAAGAAAGCGCTGTTCTACCCGGCAATGGTCATCACGGTGGCACTTCTGGTCAGCGCGATCCTGCTGATCTTCGTGGTGCCGCAGTTCGAAGACGTATTCAAGAGTTTCGGCGCGGACCTGCCCGCCTTCACCCAGATCATCGTCGCCTGCTCGCGCTTCATGGTCTCATGGTGGTGGCTGATCGCCATCATCGTGATCGGCAGCATCGTCGGTTTCGTCATGGCCTACAGACGCTCACCGGCGATGCAACACCGGATGGACCGGCTGATCCTGAAGGTGCCGGTGATCGGCCAGATCATGCACAACAGCTCGATCGCCCGTTTTGCGCGGACCACTGCGGTGACCTTCAAGGCCGGTGTGCCGCTGGTGGAAGCGCTGGGCATTGTCGCTGGCGCCACCGGTAACAAGGTCTATGAAGAGGCCGTGCTGCGCATGCGCGACGACGTTTCGGTCGGCTACCCGGTCAACATGGCGATGAAGCAGACCAACCTGTTCCCGCACATGGTCATCCAGATGACCGGCATCGGCGAAGAGGCGGGCGCGTTGGATACCATGCTGTTCAAGGTTGCCGAGTATTATGAGCAGGAGGTCAACAATGCCGTTGACGCCTTGAGCAGCCTGCTCGAACCGATGATCATGGTGTTCATTGGTGTGGTCGTGGGCGGCATGGTCATCGGCATGTACCTGCCGATCTTCAAGCTCGCTTCCGTCGTCGGATAAAACATACATGGCATTTCTCGACCAGCACCCCGGCCTCGGCTACCCCGCCGCGGCCGCCCTGGGACTGCTGCTGGGCAGTTTCCTGAACGTGGTCATCCTGCGCCTGCCCAAGCGGCTGGAGTGGCAGTGGAAGCGCGATGCGCGCGAAGTCCTGGAGGAACCGGACTTCTATGAGCCACCCCCACCGGGGATCGTGGTGGAGCCATCGCACTGCCCGCACTGCAAGCACAAGCTGAGCTGGTACGAGAACATCCCGCTGTTCAGCTGGATCATCCAGGGCGGCAAGTGCCGCCACTGCAAGGCGCCGATCTCGCTGCAGTACCCGCTGGTGGAGGCGCTGACCTCGGTGCTGGTGCTGGCTTGCGTCTGGCAGTTCGGCTTCGGCTGGCAGGGCTTCGGCGCCATCGTGCTGACCTGCTTCCTGATCGCCCTGTCCGGCATCGACCTGCGCACCCAGCTGCTGCCCGATCAGTTGACCCTGCCACTGATGTGGCTGGGCCTGATAGGCAACATCGACAACCTGTACATGCCGGCAAAGCCTGCATTGGTCGGCGCGGCGGTGGGCTACCTGTCGCTGTGGATGGTCTGGTGGCTGTTCAAGCAGCTGACCGGCAAGGAAGGCATGGGCCACGGTGATTTCAAGCTGCTGGCCGCGCTCGGCGCCTGGTGCGGGCTGAAGGGCATTCTCCCGATCATCCTGCTGTCGTCGGTGCTGGGCGCCATCATCGGCTCGATCTGGCTGTACAGCCGGGGCCGTGACCGCGCCACGCCCATTCCCTTCGGGCCGTATCTGGCCATCGCAGGCTGGCTGTACTTCATGTGGGGCGCACCGCTGGTGGATCAGTACCTGATGATGAGCGGGCTGCGCTGAGGGGAGTCCCCATGAGCCGCTATGTGGTTGGCCTGACCGGGGGCATCGCCTCCGGCAAGACCGAAGTAACCCGGCGCTTCGAGGCGCTGGGCATTGTGGTGGCCGATGCCGATCTGGCCGCACGGGCCGTGGTGGCCGCCGGCAGCCCGGCGCTGGCCCGCATCGCCGAGCGCTTCGGCGCCGACATGCTGCTGGCCGATGGCAGCCTGGACCGGGGGCGCCTGCGCGCCCACGTGTTCGCCGATCCGGCCGAGCGGACGGCGCTGGAAGCGATCACCCACCCGGCTATCCGCCTGCTGATGCAGCAGCAGTGCGAGCAGGCTGAGAGCCCCTATGCGGTTGCCGCCATTCCGCTGCTGACCGAGGTGGGTGGGCGGAAGGCCTACCCATGGCTGGACCGGGTGCTGCTGGTGGACGCGCCGGAGGCCGTGCAGCATGCCCGGCTGATGCAGCGCGATGGCATTGATGCTGCGCTGGCCGACCGGATGATTGCTGCGCAGGCCAGCCGCGCGCAGCGGTTGGCGCTGGCCGATGACGTGGTGGTCAATGATGGCCACCCGGAAGACCTGCAGGCGCAGGTGGAACAGCTGCATGAGCGGTATCTGGGGTTGGCTGGGGGCTGAGACCTGGTTGCCGGCCAGCGGCCGGCACTACCGAGGCGCATCCGCGCATTGCGGCGATCTACCCTGCACCGGCGTGGAACTGCTGTAGAGCCGAGCCCATGCTCGGCTGCGATCATCAAGCCGAGCATGGGCTCGGCTCTACAAAGCGTTCTGCATCCACGCATTGCGTGGACCTACTCCAGCTGCAGGCGGGCATAGCGGGCCAGTTCTCGTGCGCCAAGCAGCAGTCCATCTACGACATCCGGGCTGAGCTGCTGGTGGGCACCGCCCTGCTCGCGGGCGGCTTCGGCGGCGTGCAGCACCTGCATGAGTGCATTCAAGCCGGCCAGGGTGCGGCTGAGGCCGGCCATGGTGGCCGCCTGGGCCGGGCTCAGGCCCTGCGCGTCCAGCCGTCGGCCGTCGGCTGCATCGCGCCCGTCCATGCGGGCCAGCAGCGCAGGCAGCAGATCCTTGGGATCATCGAGCAGGGCTTCGATGCGCTCGGCGACGTCGACCGGCAGCAGGTCAGCGGCTTCGCCGATCAGGGCGTGCAGCTGGGGGAACAAGGGGCGTGCGGACATGGTGAATCTCCTCGCAGACGGCAGGCCACCCGCGGATGCAAGGTGGCGGACGGTGCGGGTTGGCGTACCGGAGACCCAACAACTCAAGCGCGAGGAAAAAGACTCCAGCGGATTCTGATGAATCCCCACGCACCATCCGCCGAAACAAGGCAGCCGATGCATTTTCCGTGATGAGCCGCAGCACACCCGGAGCGCTTGAGTTGAAGGTTTTTTTCAGGACGCCAATCCCGGCCAGGGCACCTGCCCCGGCCGCCCCATCTGGCCATCACGCAGCGCTGTGATCTGTAAGGAAATTCTCAAGCCGCAGCTGAGGGTGCGAATGCGTGCATGCGGGCACGCGCGCGGCGTGGCGGCGATCACGGTGATGTCGTGTTGGGCTTCTGGCCCATCACGCCTGCGAAGTTAATTCGATGGCACAAGCGACACAGGGCGCAAAACGAACCCGGTGTAGAGCCGAGCCTATGCTCGGCTCCGGGAAGCCACCGCAGCCGAGCGCGGGCTCGGCTCTACAAACGTGGAGCCCCCACCAAAGTGAAGGCTTTACAACGGCTTCGGTGAGAACGTCAGGGTGGCGATCACGCCACGCTCGCCACCGGGGCGCACGCTCACCTGCCAGCCGTACAGATCGCACAGGCGGCTGACGATCGACAAGCCGATGCCGCCGCCCTGCGAATGGCCAGCATGCGTGCCGCGGTAGCCACGCTGGAACAGCTTGGCGGCATCTTCCTCGCTCAGGCCCGGGCCACTGTCGGTCACCGAGACCGAATTGGCGCCGACGAACACGCGCACCTCGCCGTCCTGCGAGTACTTCACCGCATTGCCGATCAGGTTGCCCAGTGCCACCGACAGCGCCGCCTCGGGCGCGTCGATCACCAGGTTGCGCTCACCTTCGAGCACCAGCTCCAGCGGCTTGCCGCCCAGCTGCGCACGGTGCGCATCCAGCAGCTGCTCGGCTACGCGGGCCACGTTGCTGGTGCCCTGACCGCGTTCGTTGCGCGACAGCAGCAGCAACGCGCCGATCAGATCGCTGCACTGCTGTTCGGCACGCTGGATGCGCTGCAGGCGCTGCAGCACCTTTTCGTCCAGGCCGGGCCGGGTCAGCAGCAGCTCGGTGGCACCCCGGATCACCGCCAGCGGCGTGCGCAGCTCATGGCTGACGTCGGCATTGAACTCACGGTCGCGCTGCACAACTTCGGTCAGCCGCGAGGAATAGTCGTCCAGTGCCTGTGCCAGCTGCCCCACTTCGTCATCGGGGAAACGCGGCGCCAGCGGCTCAGGGTCACTGGTACCACCACGGTAGGCGCGCAACCGTGCGGCCAGGTCCGATACCGGCTTCATCACCTTCGAGGCCGACCACCAGCCCAGCACCAGTGACAGCAGGCTGAACACCAGCACCGACAGCACCAGCGCGCGGTTGAGCTGCTTGCCGCCGCGCACGCTGTCGGTCATGTCATAGGCGAGGAAGAACCAGGCGTCCGGCGTCTTGCGCACGGCCAGCTTGTAGGAGTACGGCTCGCCGTGCTCATCACCGCTGACGCTGTGGATGCCATCGGAGAAGCCCGCCCACTGCGCGCGTTCTTCGCGCACCCGGTCGAACTTGTCCTTCGAATAGGCATAAGCCCTGATCTGCAGCACCGGTGCATCCGGGTTATGCCCGGGGTGCTCGTAATAGCGGCGCGCATACTCGTCGATGTTGCGGTTCATCAGCTCTTCCACCAGCTGGTTTTCCACGCGCAGGCGGGCCCAGTTGGTGGCGAACGCGAACAGCGTTGTCAGGCAGAAGCCCAACAACACGAACGAAACGATGATGCGGCTGCGCAGGCGCCGCCGATACGGCGTGCGCCGGCGCTCCCCCTTGCTTGCCACCGAATCAGGCTTCCGGGGTGGCGATGCGGTATCCGATGCCATGGCGGGTCTGGATCAGCGGCACTTCAAACGGCTTGTCGACCACCGCACGCAGGCCGTGGATGTGCACGCGCAGGGAATCCGAATCGGGCAGTTCTTCGCCCCACACGCGGGTTTCCAGTTCCTGGCGGGTCACCACGGCCGGGGCCGCTTCCATCAGCGCCTGCAGGATCTTCAGTGCAGTCGGGTTGAGCTGCAGCAGCTTGCCCTGGCGGCGCACTTCCAGCGTATCCAGGTTGTATTCCAGATCGCCGGTTTCCAGCACGCGGGTCTGCACGCCCTTGCCGCGTCGCGACAGGGCGTTCAGACGCACTTCCACTTCCTGCAGCGCGAACGGCTTGATCAGGTAGTCGTCCGCGCCGGAATCGAAGCCGGCCAGCTTGTTGTCCAGCGAGTCGCGGGCGGTGAGCATCAGTACCGGGGTCTGCTTGCGCGCTTCGTTGCGCAGCTTGCGGCAGACCTCGATGCCGTCCATGCCTGGCAGGTTGAGATCCAGCACGATCGCGTCGAACTCGTGCACCACGGCCAGATGCAGACCGGTAACCCCGTCAGCCGCGAAGTCCACGGTGTGGCCCCGGTCCTCCAGGTAGTCGCCCAGGTTGGCCGCAATGTCGCTGTTGTCTTCGATTACCAGGATTCTCACTGTCACCTCTAATTGACGAATTTGCCGACGCGCTGGGCCTGGCCCATATCACGCTGTGCCTTGTCCTTCCGTCGCGCGCGCTCGGCTACGGTCGTGCACTGCGTCGTGGACCGGTTCGAACCCGTGGCCTTTTCACGTTGGCATATTAGACGACTATCTTCACGGGCCTGTGTCAAAACCGTGTTCACGATCTGCTGATCGTTGAAGACATCGGTTCGTACCTGTTCAGGCATGGAATCGCGGTCGGGATGCTGCTCGACGGCCGTACGCATGCGCACCAGCGCCTCGCGCACGCGGCTGCGGTCGGCCTGTTTCAGCTCGCTGTAGGTCTCGCCATCGTTGAGTTCGATTTCGATGCGCTCGATCTGCTGCTGCAGCGGCTTGCCCGGAATAAAGACCTCACCGGCCTGGCTGGATGCGGAGGCGGCGGTGGCCAGGGTCAGGCCCGAGACCAGGACCGCCGACATCAGGAGGGACTTCATGACAAACGAATCCTTGTTTGAGTTGAGGGTTGACTGTATTCGCACCGCCTTCACGCGAGCAAGTGCCGGTCGCTCGGGCGGCAATCGGCCCGGCTAGCGGTTACTGGGAGGCGTGAGATTGTTGAAGGTGCGCTGGTCGTTGAGCAGGGCCTTGCCCTTTTCCTCGATCCGGCGGCGCTCGGCCACCGTCAGGCAGCGGCCCTTGGGCATGTTGCTGCCCGTGGTGCGGGTGTGCTGGCAGATCTGGCGGCTGTCTTCGTGGGCGCGGACAAGAACGGCGTTGATCCGCTCCTGGTCGTTGAAGACCTCTGCCTGGACCTGCGGCGGGAGCTCCTGAAGCGTGCTGTGGTCCCCCATGCGCTGGGTGATGCGCGCCAGTGCCTGCTGCACCTGGGCGCGGTCGTCAGCGGAAATCTCGCTGTACTCGCCATCATCAAGGGCCCTTTCAACCCGCCGGACCTGCTCGGCCACCGGTGCCTGCCCGTCCATCTGTATGGCGGTCTTCTCCGGCTTGGCGGAGACAGTGCCAGACAACCCCAGCAACAACGCGATCATCGTGATGCGGTACATCGCCAGCCTCCGGATCCATCCAGGAACGATGGCCACTCTACGGCCGTCACGCGGCCTCCACAAGGGACTTCCGGCAGGTAGCAGGTATAAAAAAGACCCAGGCGGTGGCCCGCCTGGGTCTGAAGTCGTATCCCGATACCGATCCTGCTGAGAGGCAGAGCTGCGGTTCGCTGAAGGCTACGCCGGCGCCGATTAAAGGCATGTTAAAGCCGGCCTCATTCGCCCATGAGAATCTCAAGATATTGATTTGTCATGACTTTTTCAGCTTCTCGACGTGCTCGATGATGCGCGTGGCCACATCTACCCCGCAGGCGGCTTCGATCCCCTCCAGCCCCGGCGTGGAGTTGACCTCCAGCACCAGCGGGCCGCGCGCGGAGCGGATCAGATCCACCCCGCACACCGACAGGCCCAGCGCCTTGGCCGAACGCACCGCCACCTGCTGTTCGGCGCGGCTGGCCTTGGCCGCCACCGCAGTGCCACCGGCATGCAGGTTGGAGCGGAAGTCGCCTTCCGGCGCCTGGCGCTGCATCGAGGCCACCACCTGGTCGCCCACCACGAAGCAGCGCAGGTCGGCGCCCTTGGCCTCACCGATGAACTCCTGCATCAGGAAATTGGCATACAGCCCGCGCAGGGCCTCGACGATGCCGCGCGATGCGCTGGCCTTTTCGGTGAGGATCACTCCCCGCCCCTGGGTACCCTCGTTGAGCTTCACCACGTGGGGCGGCGGGCCGAGCATGGACAACAGGTCGACGGTGTCATCCGGGTTGTCACCGAACACGGTGACAGGCATGTCGATGCCCTTGGCGGCCAGCAGCTGGTGCGCACGCAGTTTGTCGCGCGAACGCAGGATCGCGTCGGAGGGGTTTGGGGTGCGTGCGCCCATCAGCTCGAACTGCCGCAGCACGGCGGTGCCATAGCGGGTGATCGAGGCACCGATGCGCGGAATGACCATGTCCACGCCGGTCATCGGCCGGCCCTTGTAGTGCATCGAAAAACCATCGGCGGCGATGCGCATGTAGCAGCGCAGCGGGTCGAGGATGCGAACGGTATGGCCACGCGTGCGTGCCGCCTCGACCAGCCGGCGGGTGGAATACAGGGAACTGTTGCGGGACAGGATGGCGAGCTTCATCGCGGCAGGATCGGGCGGCAGGCGCGCAGCATAGCGCGGGCGTGTGGCGGGTGGATGATGCCCCGCAGGCCACCGCATCTGCATGCCTGCCGGGGCTGTGCGAATATGCCGTTGCCGGCTGATGGACATAAACGGCCGGCTTGCACAATCCAAGGAGAACCACAGATGCGAATGGGAATTCCGCTGTTGTTGCTGTTTGGCCTGGTGGGAGGCGCCGCAGACGTACGGGCTGCGCCGACCCACGCAGTCTCCCGGCTCTACTTCGATGCCAACAACACCCTGATCGGCCAGGGCCTGCGCTACTGCACGGGCAAGACACAGCACCAAGGCGTTGCCTCACACGCCAATATCCGCTGGATCGATGTTTCCTACGCCTGCCAGGGCGACTCGACCGACGTGTCCTACGGCAGCTGGGTGCCTGCGCAACTGCGGCAGGACTTCTGCACGCTGTATGACGCTTGCACATCACTGATGCCGTGGCCGGAACCCAGCCTGCCCGGCACCCTTGGCAACGGCTTCTACTCAGACTGACAGCCGATAGTCGCCGCACCGTCTCCGGCGATGACCGCACCGTCGCCGGGGACATCCTCATGGCTCATCCAAGGGATGCCTGCCGCCGCTGATCAGCGCGGGGCAGGCGCAGCGAGAAGTGCCCATCGCGGACACGCACGGCCAGCGCGGTTTCCCGCCATTCCACAGGCAGGGCGAGCGCCGTGTGTGGCGTGGGGACGCGTGTGATCGCGTCGAACGTCCAGTGTTCCTCATAGGCTTCGCAGCGAAGCGAACCGTCATCGCCGGCCTCGATCACATCGATCCAGGCACCACTGCGGGCCTTGCCGCTGCCGCCCGTTGCACGGCGGCCAATGGCCTGCCAACACCCCTGCCAGTGGACGAGCCATACGCCCTCGATGGGACGCAGATCCCCATCAAGCACGCTGCCCGCCACCGCCACGCACCGTCCGGACGGGCTGGTGATCACCGTTTCCAGATCGCAGGCGTGACGGTCACTGGGCTCGCCATCAAGACAGAGCGCGTACGGGCAGATGCGCGCGAACAGCGTCGGATGCGCGGTCAGGCGCAGATCGTCGGGCAGCAGCGGTATGGCCTGCAGCACCCGGGCATCCGGCAGGACATGCCGCAATGCCTGCGGCAACCCGGCGGCCAGCGCGGGATGCTCCGGTTCCAGCCATAGACCCCGGCAGGGCCGCAGCGTGGTCGATCGACAGGGGATATCCCGCAACCACATTGCGGCTTCGGCATCCCCGCCAAGCTGCCGGCGCTCGTGCAGTTCCTGCCAGAACAGGCTGGGAACAATCGCCTGCAGGTGCATCACCCGCTTGTCCGCTTCGTCGTAGACGATCACCGCTTCGCTGCGATCAACATAGCCACTGGCCACACGCAGCCCGCTTCCCGCCAGCGTCTGCCACTCGCCACTGGCGTCGTGGCTGCCTCCAGTGGATACGCCCTCGACAATGGCGCCATCGCGCAGCATCTGGGTGCTGTAGGCCGGCCCCCCCATGCCCAGTTCGCCCCAATCCAACAGGACATCATGCGTGGGCGGCCGGGTAGCAAAGGGCAGCGTCGCCCGCGAGCGCAGCAGTGCGCCGCCTACGGTATCGCCGACCAGATCAAGGCGCTGCAGCACACCACCCACTGCAAGGCACGCGGCCAGGGCGACAACCACGCCCAGCGGCGACCACCAGGCCACGCAGATGGCGACCAGGACCAGGAACGGCAGCCACTGGGTGAAACGGCGGAGGGCGATTCGATCAACGGTCATGCGGGCATGGTGACTGCGATTGCGCACCATTCAAACCTTCAACGCGGTGCCAGGCAATGGGGGTCGAACCGGCATTGCCGCTAGACTTTCCCTGATGATGGAACCGATGACTGCCGTGAACCGCCGGAATCTGCTGCTGGACTTACTACCGCGATGGAGAGCACTGGCCAAGGATCCGGGAGTACCGCGCCGCATGCTTCGCCTGCCGGACTGGCAGGCAGACTGGAACGCGGGCATGGCCCTGCTTGCGCGTCATGCGCGCAATGGCGGTGACCCTGCGGAGGAACCGCTGCAGGGGCATGCGGCGCTGGAACATGCGTACGGCTGGGAAGCGGTTGCCCAGACCGGCAGCAACCTGCTGCTGAAAGGCATCGACCGTGGATTCGCCCCCACGGCATTGCAGCAGATGCATGCCGACGTTGCAGAACTCTGGCTCGAGCATGCACGTTTGCTGGCCATTGCCCGGAACAGCCTGCAACAGCAGGGCCACGACATCGCGCTGGCCGCGCCGTTGCAACCGCGCACAACGCAGCACTACGAGTACGCCCTGCAGCTGCTGTCACTGGGCGTGCTGCTGGATGCGCAGGACCGTCTTCCAGCGTTGGTGGAGAAGGTGCTCTGCTTCGACACCGACCGCGTGCTGGACTACCTCAGCGCACCGGCACTGGGCCTTGCCGAAGCCAGCGATGCGATATTCCATCCGCGCCCGTTCGCCGAGCTGTTCGCGCCGTTGCGCGACGGTGAAGCGTTCGTTCCATCCCTGCTGACCGGCTACCTGCAGGTGCACTACCGTGACTTCTTTCTACTGTCGCCCCAGGCTCAGAAGCGGACCCGACGGCTGACCGGACCGCATGCATGGGGTTACTGGGCGCTGGAGGTAGCAGCGCTGGTGGTGCTGTATGGCGGCGACGATGCCGCGCTGCGCACCTGCCCGCACTATCCTTCCGACCTGGTGGACTTCGCCCGGCCGCAAGCGGGCGCATAAGCCACTCGAGCTATGGTTCGAAGGGACCACAGCCCAACACTGAGGAAGAGATTGCGGCGCTGCTGCCACACGCTCGAGCTGGGTGTGGTGCATCGAGTACGCCGCGTCTGCCGGGGGTGAATACCCTGGAGACATGGAGCGGGCGATGGGAATCGAACCCACGTCAGTAGCTTGGGAAGCTACAGCTCTACCATTGAGCTACGCCCGCGATGCGGTGGAAAGTCTATGCGCTGGGGCCGGTGTTGCGCAATGGTGCCCCCGCATCAGAGCGGGGCCGGATCCCCTTCGTTCCCGAAAGGGATCCGGCCCCGCCTGGTTTCTGCTTAGAAGCTGCCGCTGAAGTTGGCGAACAGCGTCGCGTCCTGGGCACGCTTCTGCCCGGCCGAAGCGCTCAGGCCGAAGTTGCTCTGCAGGCCGAACAGCTCGGTACGGGCACCCAGCACCACGGTGGCGTAGTTCTTGTCGAAGTTCAGGCCCGGCACGCGATAGCTGCCCAGTTCCGGCAGGGTCTGCAGCCATGCGCTGGCCTGCTTGGTGTCTTCGAACTCGTGGTCGTAGGTCACCTGCGCGTACGGCTTGACGGTGCCGCCATCGAAGCGGGCCTGCCAGCCGATGCGGCCGACGGTCGAATCGACGTTCTGGCGGTCGTAGCCCAGTGCGGTGGCCAGGGTGCCGGCGGCAGCGCTTTCGGTGTAGCCATCGATCTTCACCTTCTGCCAGATCACCGAAGCAATCGGGCCGTGGCGGAAACCGCCTTCGGTGCCGAACTCGTAGCCGGCGTTCAGCGCGGCGGTCAGGTTGCTGCCGTCCGGCGAACCGCCGTGCTCACGAGTGGCCGGGCCCAGCTGGACCTTGCGGTTCACGTCATAGGACAGCCAGGTGTAGCTGACCTGGCCATTGATCCAGATGCGGTCACCATACCAGCCGGCGAACAGGCCGGCAGTGGTGTCCTTCTGGGTGAAGTCGCCACGGCTGTTGCCGAAGTCTGCGTTGAGGCGGCCGAAGCCGGCGAAGCCGCCGAACACCATGCCGTCGCGTGCCCAGTCGATACCGAACAGGCCGGCGGGCGCCAGGCCGTCGTACAGGTCGGCATGGTCATAACGCTGCAGGTCACCGCGCACGCCGCCCCACCAGGACAGGCCATCGGCCGGGCGACCACCCAGGTGCATGCTGACCTGGTCGGCACGCGAACGGCCGATGGTCTGGGCCGAGTGGCTCAGCACCTGCTGCAGACGCGGGCCTTCCAGCACCGAGACAGCATACTGGCCCAGCAGCTGATGGCCGGCGGTGGTCGGATGCACGCCGTCGGCGAACAGGTAGGTGTTGGCTGCATCCGGGCTGACGTAACTGGTCGGGTTGCAGCCGATGATGCTGGCGGTGGAGTTGTTCGGATCGATCCTGCAGGCAGTGCTGGTGACGTTGGTGAAGCCGTACATGCCCGGATTGGCAGTCACTTCGCGCAGGATGCTGAAGGTATCGAGCGGAATGAACTCGATGCCTGCCTGCTTCAGGCCACCGTACAGCGCCTTGTTGTAGCCGGCCGACAGTGCGGTGGCGGCGGCGGCATTGGGGCCGCGGAACTGCGGGGTGATGCCCACATCCGGCAGGTTCGGTACCAGCACGTACTGGGCACCAGCCTGCTTCAGCGCACCTACCAGCGCGATCTGGTCGGTGACCGCTGCGCCGATGATGCCCTGCACCTGGGCCTGCGACGCGCCACCTGCCGCCGCACGGGTGGCCGCAAACAGATCATTGGCGCCTCCCCATACGGTGTACAGGGCGTTGCCGTCAGCCTTGCCACCGTTCGCGGCAAGGTAGCGGGTTGCTTGCGACTTCAGCGACGGAATCACGCCCAGGCCACCGGCCTCGTCCACCGATACCCGGGCACCGCCCACGGCGTAGTTGTCGCCACTCTGGCCGTTGCCGTTGGCACCCCCGTTGAGGCCGTAGTAGTTGGCGACCTGCTGTGCCCACACCCAACCCGGGTTGGTGGTGAACTGGCCGGTGACCGGCTGCACGCCCGGATCGAGCAGCGGCCGGAAATAGCCGGCGTCGGTGAGGCTGTCGCCGAAGAACACGGCCTTGGAATACGGACTTTCGCCTGCCATGGCCGGCAGCGCGGCGAGTGCGATCGCAGCCGCCATCAGGGAGCGGATCGGGTGTTTGCTGAGCTGCATCTAGGAACTCCTGTGGGGTAAATAGGTTGGAATCCGGCACACGTACGCCGGCGCACGGTCAATGGTTTCACCGGGCCGCCGTTTGCTCACGCTGCGCCGCCGCATGGATTGTCGCCTGAGCACGCCGAAGCCTGCTGTGCTGGAGCTGGCGCCCCGATCAAATTGCAAACGTTCCGATCACGAAGGGCTATAAGCGACAATGCAGGCATGAACATCCAGCTCAACGGCGAACCCCGCACCCTGCCCGCCTCGGCGACCCTTCACGACCTGCTCGAGGCCGAGCAGCTGCTGCAGCGCCGGGTGGCAGTGGAGGTCAACGGCGAGATCGTCAGCCGCAGCCGCCATCGCGAGCATGTCCTGGCTGAAGGCGACATTGTCGAGATCGTGCACGCGCTGGGTGGGGGCTGAGGCCTGTCCGGGTTTGCCGGCCAGCGGCCGGCACTACCCATGCCGATCCACGGCCGGCACGCCATTGCGTGATCCCATCTTCAGGCGGATAGGCGATAATCGCGCCATGAACGTTCATGTCTCCCCCGATTCGCTGGTGATCGCCGGCAAGACCTATGGCTCGCGGCTGCTCACCGGCACCGGCAAGTTCAAGGACCTGGAAGAAACCCGCCTGGCCACCGAGGCTGCTGGCGCCCAGATCGTCACCGTGGCCATCCGCCGCACCAACATCGGGCAGAACCCGGGCGAGCCGAACCTGCTGGACGTGCTGCCACCGGAGCGCTTCACCATCCTGCCCAACACCGCTGGCTGCTACACCGCCGAAGACGCGGTGCGTACCTGCCGCCTGGCCCGTGAGCTGCTGGACGGCCACAACCTGACCAAGCTGGAGGTGCTGGGCGACCAGAAGACCCTGTACCCGGACGTGGTGCAGACCCTCAAGGCCGCCGAGCAGCTGGTCAAGGACGGCTTCGAGGTGATGGTCTACACCTCCGACGACCCGATCCTGGCCAAGCGCCTGGAAGAGATCGGCTGCGCCGCAGTGATGCCGCTGGCCGCGCCGATCGGTTCGGGCCTGGGCATCCAGAACAAGTACAACTTGCTGCAGATCATCGAAGACGCCAAGGTGCCGATCATTGTTGATGCCGGCGTGGGCACCGCGTCGGATGCGGCGATCGCGATGGAACTGGGCTGCGACGGCGTGTTGATGAACACCGCCATTGCCGGTGCGCGCAACCCGGTGCTGATGGCCACTGCCATGCGCAAGGCAGTCGAGGCCGGCCGCGAGGCTTTCCTGGCCGGGCGCATCCCGCGCAAGCGCTACGCCAGCGCATCCTCTCCGGTGGACGGGCTGATCGGCTGATGACCAATCCTTTTGACAGCGCCGGCTCCAAGGCCCCACCCAAGCCCTTCACCGTAAGCGAGGGCCGCCGCGAGGTGCGCAGCTTCGTGTTGCGCCAGGGACGTTTCACCCCCGCCCAGCAGCGCGCGTTCGACGAACGCTGGCCGCGCTTCGGCCTCGACTACACCGGCCAGCCGCGTGACCTGGATGCCACCTTCGGCCGCCCGGCACACAAGGTGCTGGAAATCGGCTTCGGCAACGGTGCCGCGCTGCGCTTCGCCGCCCAGCACGATCCGTCGCGCGACTACATCGGCATCGAAGTGCACGCCCCCGGCGTGGGCCGGTTGCTGAACGCGCTGGCTGAGGACAATGCCGACCACGTGCGCCTGTACCACCATGACGCGGTGGAAGTGCTGCAGAACGAGATCGCCGATGGCGCGCTCGATGAAGTGCGCATCTACTTCCCGGACCCGTGGCACAAGAAGCGCCACAACAAGCGCCGCCTGCTGCAGCCGGCATTTGCCGAGCTGCTGGTGCGCAAGCTGCGCCCGGGTGGCCGCCTGCACTGCGCCACCGACTGGGAAGACTACGCCGAGCAGATGTGGGACGTGCTTGACGCGACTGCCGGCCTGGTCAACCGCGCCGGCCCGCGTGGCAGCGTGCCGCGTCCGGACTGGCGCCCGCAGACCCACTTCGAGACCCGCGGCCAGAAACTCGGCCACGGCGTCTGGGACCTGCTGTACGACCGCACCTGATGATCGCCTGAGGACGCCGCGCCCCACATGGATACCGCGCTGACGCTGACCAACGACATGAAGCTCGTGCTCGGGCTGGTCGGCTTCACGATGGCGATGTTCCTGTTCGAGCGCATCCGCGCCGACGTGGTCGCGCTGGTGGTGCTGGTGGTACTCGGTGTCACCGGCCTGATCGCGCCGGAGGAGATCTTCGGCGGTTTCTCCGGTAACGCGGTGATGAGCATCATCGCCACCACCATCCTCGGTGCGGGCCTGGACCGCACCGGGGCGCTGAACCGGCTGGCCGCATGGCTGCTGCGGCGCGGCCACGGCGTCGAACAGCGGCTGCTGATGATGACCACCGCCATCGCCGGCCTGAACTCGTCCTTCATGCAGAACCCGTCGGTGATGGCCTTGTATCTGCCGGTCGCCTCGCGACTGGCAGCGCGCACCGGGCTGACGATGCAGCGCCTGCTGCTGCCGATCTCGGCGGCGATCGTGATGGGCGGTGCGCTGACCATGGTCGGCAATTCGCCGCTGATCCTGCTGAACGATCTGCTGGCCTCGGCCAACAACAACCTGCCTTCCGGCCTGGCCACCATCGAGCCGCTGCGCATGTTCGCGCCGCTGCCGATTGGCGTGGCACTGCTGATCGCATCGCTGCTGTACTTCCGCTACTACGGCGACCGCAAGCTGATCGAGGAAGAAACCCTGGTCAACGACGGGGTCACCCCAGCACGCACCGAGAGCTACTTCGCCAAGACCTATGGCATCGAAGGCGATGTGTTCGAGCTGGTGGTCAGCGCGGAAAGTCCGCTGGTGGGCATGACCCTGGGCGAGGCCGAGAACCTGCACGACGCCCCGCTGCTGCTGGCCCTGAAAACCGGTAATGACACCCGCCTGGCGCCGCCGGCGGAGATGCGCATCTGGGTAGGCAGCGTGCTCGGTGCGATGGGCCCGCGCCAGCAGATCAACGATTTCGCGCAGAACCAGTTCCTGCGCATGTCTTCGCGCCTGAAGCACCTGGGTGACCTGTTCAACCCGAGCCGCGCCGGTATTTCCGAGGCGGTGGTACCGCCGACCTCGAACGTGATCGGCAAGAGCGCGGCCGACCTGCGCCTGCGCAAGGAGCGTGGCATCAGCCTGCTGGCGATCAACCGCGACAAGCAGGTGATCCGCGAGGACGTGCGCGACGTGCAGTTGCGTGCAGGCGACATGCTGGTCTTCCACAGCATCTGGACCGACCTGGCACAGGCGGCCAAGAGCCGCGACTTCGTGGTGGTGACCGACTATCCGACCGGCGAGCAGCGCCCGCACAAGTTCAAGATTGCGATGGCGATCTTCGCGCTGACCATCCTGATCGCGCTGACCAGCAAGCTGCCGGTCGCGCTGACGCTGATGACCGGCGTGGCCGGCATGCTGCTGACCGGCGTGCTGCGCATGGACGAGGCGTATGCCTCGATCAACTGGAAAACGGTGTTCATGATGGCCGGGCTGATCCCGCTCGGATGGGCGATGGACTCCAGTGGTGCGGCGGCATGGGTGGCCGGCCACACCATCGACAAGCTGCCCACCGGCATCCCGGTGTGGGTGCTGGAGGTGGCGCTGGCACTGCTGACCACGGCGTTCTCGCTGGTGATCAGCCATGTGGGCGCGACCATCGTGATGGTACCGATCGCGGTGAATCTGGCACTGGCGGCGGGCGGCAACCCGACCGCGTTCGCGCTGATCGTGGCGCTGTCGGCGTCCAACAACCTGATGACGGCCTCCAACCCGGTGATTTCGATGATCACCGGCCCGGCCAATTACACCCCGCGCGAGATGTGGCGGGTCGGCGGACCGTTGTCGCTGATCTACACCTGCGTGGTGGTGTTGATGATCAACCTGATGTTCTGAGGGTTGGGTTTGTTGGCAGGGCTGCGCCCTGCACCCGCAGAATCAACGTCAACGTCAACGTCAACGTCAACGTCAACGGCTGGCATTCCGTGGGATGGCGGGGTGGGTCCACGCCATGCGTGGAGCCTTTGTAGAATCGAGCCGTGCTCGACTGCTTCCGGCCTCAGGCCAGATAGACCTGCCCATCGCGGATATCGACCGGCACCGCACGCAGGCGGTCGCCCTTGCACGGGCCGGCAATGCAGTCGCCGCTGTCCAGCGTGAACGAGGCGCCATGCGCGGCGCACACCAGGTGGCCCTCGCGGCTCTTCAGGAACTGGCCCGGGGCCCAGTCCAGGCGACGGCCGGCGTGCGGGCAGATGTTCAGGAATGCGCGCACCTGCGCGCCGTCGCGGTACAGCACCAGCGATTCGGCATCGCCATCGATCACCGCTTCGACCTCGGCAAACGCGCCATCGGCAATGGCATCAAGGGCGATCAGGGCAGCAGCGATAGTCATGGCGAAAGCTCGGACGGTAAACCGGAATTGTCGCATGCCTGCTCAGGTGACTGGCTGCGACATGAACACAAGTCATTGATCCGTAATAAGCACAGGCTATATTTAACGAGTTTTTCACTCAATGACAGTGGCGCGTCCCGATACTCTGTCTTCGCTGATCCCAGCCTATCGAGCCGCCATGTTCAACCGCGCATCCGCCTTCAACCAGTTCCGCACCCTGTTCGCGCCGCGCAAGCCGCGCCATCCGTTGGTGCGCGTTGCCGTGGGCCTGCTCGGCCTGGCGATCCTGGCCGCGATGGTGTTCATCGGTGTGTTCGTCGGTGCCGCGATGATCCTGGTTGGCCTGGCATGGAAGCTGCTGGCCTCGCGCAAGCCGGGCGCCGCGCGTCCGGTCGACCCGACCGTGGTCGAGGGCGAGTACCGCGTGGTGCGCAAGCCGGTGTTGCCGGCCTCGCGCTGATCCAGGCCTTCCGCGCCCGCTGACGGCGGGCGCCATGCGTTCTAGACTGCGGGCACGCCCTTCCTGGATGCCCGCATGTCCGATGTCTCCGATGTGATCCCTGCCGTAGCCCTGCCGCGTGTACCGGTAGCCGGTGGCGGCAGCTTCCCCGTGCACCGTATCTACTGCGTCGGCCGCAACTTCGCCGACCACGCCCGCGAAATGGGCGCGGCGGTGCCGGCGGCCGATGACCGCGGCCGCCCGATGTTCTTCAGCAAGCCGGCCGACGCCATCGTGGTCGGCCACGACGATGCCATCCCCTATCCGCCAGCAACCGCCAACCTGCACCACGAAGTGGAACTGGTGGTGGCGATCGGTCGCGATGCGCCCGCCGGCGAGCTGGCCGTCGCCGACGCCGATGCGCTGGTCTACGGCTACGCCGTCGGCCTGGACCTGACCCGCCGCGATCTGCAGGCCGCAGCCAAGGACAAGGGCCATCCTTGGGATGCCGCGAAGGGGTTCGATGCCTCCGCGCCGATCAGCGAAATCGTGCACGCCGAAGAAGTCGGCGACCTGGCTGCGCTGAACCTGTCGCTGGAGGTCAACGGCGAGGTGCGCCAGCAGGCACTGCTCGACCAGATGATCTGGAACGTGCCGGAGATCCTGCATGAGCTGTCCAAGCTGTGGCAGCTGCGTGCCGGTGACCTGGTGTTCATGGGCACCCCGTCCGGGGTGGCTGCGCTGAAGCCCGGCGACCGCTTCAGTGCCCGCCTGGAAAACGTGGCCGAGCGCCACGGCGTGATCGCCGGCTGACGTCACCTGCGCTACCCTGCGCGCTGTCCACTTCCCCACCGGAGAAAAACAACAATGGGAATGCTCACCGAGTTCAAGGAATTCGCCATGCGCGGCAACGTCATCGACCTCGCCGTCGGCGTGGTGATCGGCGCGGCCTTCGGCAAGATCGTGACGGCGCTGGTCGAGAAGATCATCATGCCGCCGCTGGGCCTGCTGATCGGCAAGGTGGACTTCTCGCAGCTGGCGTGGACGCTGTCGCCGGCACGGATCGGCCCGGACGGCAAGGAGATTCCGGCGGTGGTGATCGGCTACGGTGATTTCATCAACACCCTGATCCAGTTCGTGATCGTGGCCTTCGCGATCTTCATCGTGGTCAAGGCGATCAACCGCCTGTCTCGCAAGAAGGAAGCTGCACCGGCCGCACCGGCCGAGGAAGTGGTGCTGCTGCGCGAGATCCGCGACAGCCTGAAGAAATAAGGTAGTAGCGCCGGGCCATGCCCGGCGGGACGCCATCTTGACGCTGCGCTCGCCGGGCATGGCCCGGCGCTACCGCAGAAGCAGGCGAAAGCCCCGCCCCGGCGGGGCTTTCGCTTTGCTGCATCTGGCGGGAAACAGCATCCGCGCCAGCCATGACCTCCCGCCCATGCGCCGGGCTGAACGACTGTTAAGCTCCAAGGCTTAGGTCCCTTCCCGGAGTTGTCCATGCGTCGCCGCGTTCTTGCCATCGCATCCTCCCTCGCCCTGCTGGCCGCCCCGGCCTTCGCGGCGCCGCACACCACTACCCTGCCCCCGGCGTCGCTGGCCACCGCCGCACAGCTGCGCGACCAGGCCTTGGCCGATGACACCGGCTGGAAGGTGGTCGAATCGCTCACCACCGAGATCGGCCCGCGCATCGCCGGCAGCGAGGCTGACGCCCGCGCCGTGGCCTGGGCCGAAGCCAAGTTCAAGGCACTGGGCTTCGACAAGGTGTGGAAGGAACCGGTGACCTTCCCGAAGTGGGAGCGCCGCAGTGAACACGCTGCCGTGACCGGCAAAAATCCGCAGCCGCTGCAGATCACCGCACTGGGCGGCAGCCCGGGCGGCACCGTTGAAGCCGAGGTGGTGCGCTTCGCCGACCTGGCCGCACTGCAGGCGGCGCCGGCCGGTTCGCTCAAGGGCAAGATCGCCTTCGTCGATTACCAGATGCTGCCGTTCCGCGATGGCCGCGACTACGGCCGCGGCGGTGCGATCCGCAGCAAGGGTCCGTCCGAGGCGATCCGCAAGGGCGCGGTCGGTTTCCTGATGCGTTCGGCCGGCACCGACTCGCACCGCGTGCCGCACACCGGCATCACCCGTTTCGATGACGGCCTGACCCCGGTGCCGTCTGCGGCACTGTCGGTGCCCGATGCCGACCAGCTGGCCCGCCTGCTGGCCCGTGGCAGCACCACGGTGAAGGTGGCGCTGGACTGCGGCTGGGATGGTACGGCGACCTCGTACAACGTGATCGGCGAGATCACCGGCCGCAGCCTGCCGAAGGAAGTAGTGGTGATTGGCGGGCATCTGGATTCGTGGGACCTGGGCACCGGCGCGGTGGATGACGGCGCGGGCGTGGGCATCACCATGGCCGCAGGCCACCTGATCGGCCAGCTCAAGCAGGCACCGAAGCGCACCATCCGCGTGATCGCCTTCGCCAACGAGGAACAGGGCCTGTATGGCGGCAAGGCCTATGCCGAAGCGCACGCGAAGGACGTGGCCCTGCACCAGCTGGCCGCCGAGAGCGACTTCGGCGCGGGCCGCATCTACGCCTTCAATACCGGTTCGCCGAATCCGGACGGCTCGCGCGAAGCGACGAAGCAGATTGCCGAAGTAATGAAGCCGCTGGGCATCGAGTACCAGGCCGACAAGGGTGGCCCGGGCCCGGACGTCGGCCCGCTGGCCGCCAAGGGCGGTGCGTGGGCGTGGCTGGCGCAGGACGGCTCGGACTACTTCCACCTGCACCACACCGCCGACGACACGCTGGATAAGATCGACCCGAAGGCGCTGGCACAGAACGTGGCCGCCTACACTGTGTTCGCCTACCTGGCGGCGGAAGCCGATGGCAGCTTCGGCAGCGAGGCCAAGGCGACCACGCCGCCGAACGAATGATGCGGTAGCGCCGGGCCATGCCCGGCGTTTGCGGCGGGAAGAGCGGTGCGAACCAAGGTTCGCACCCACCGGGCGTCACTCAGCCGCGGCGGCTCGCCCACTGCGCCAGCAGCACGGCCGTGGCGGAAGCAACATTCAGGCTTTCCACCGCGCCGCTGCCGGGGATCGAGACCTGCAGATCGCACTGGCTCGCCAGGCCACGGTCCATGCCCTCGCCTTCGGCGCCCATCACGTACACCAGCCGGTCTGGCAGGGACGCGCGGAACACGTCATCACCGCCCTCGACCAGGGTCGCGGCCAGGCCGAAACCGGCTGCGCGCAGTTGTGCCATTGCCTGAGCGGTCTCCGGCAGCTGCACCAGCGGCACCGCTTCGGCGCCGCCTTCGGCCACGCGCGCGGCGGCGCCGGACAGGGCCAGCGTGCTGCCAGCCGGCAGAAGCAGCGCCTTGACGCCGAAGTGCGCGGCCGAGCGCAGGATCGCACCGAGGTTGTGCGGGTTGCCCACGCCATCCAGCCACAGCGCCAGCGCCGGGCCGTCACCGACCTGCTGCAGCCACTGCGCCAGCGGCAGTGCCGGTGCGCGCAGCATGTCGGCCACCACGCCTTCGTGATGGGTGGTGCCGGCCAGCTTGTTCAGATCGCCATCCTCGACCACGCGGTAGCCCACGCGGTTGGCCACGCACCACTTCAACAACGGCTGCAGGCGCGGAATGCGTGCTTCCAGCAGGTACAGCTTGCGCAGCGCCTGCGGCCGCGCTTCGAACGCAGCCAGCACGGCATTCAGGCCGTACAGACGCAGCTCATCGCTGCCACCGCGCCCACCACCGCCCGTGGCCGGCACCTCCGGGCGCGGCAACGGCGTTGCGCGCGGCGGACGGGCGGACGGGCGGCGGTTGTTCCAAGGGTTGTTCACTTACACACTCTCCTGCTTGCGCTGGCGCCAGAAATCGGCGTTCTTGATGCCCAAGGCATCAGGGTCGAACACCGGATCCAGGCCCAGCTTCTTCTGTCGTTCGTAGTCACGCAGGGCCAGCATCGCCGGCTTCTGGATGATGAGGATGGCAATGATGTTCAGCCAGGCCATCAGGCCCACGCCGATGTCGCCAAGCGCCCAGGCCAGGGTGGCATTGTGGAACGCGCCGAACACCACCATGCCGATGATGCCCAGGCGCAGCACCAGCACCGTCAGCGGGCGCTTCCTGTTGTGGTTTACATAGCTGAGGTTGGTCTCGGCCATGTAGTAGTACGCCATGATGGTGGTGAAGGCGAAGAAGAAGATGGCGATGGACACGAATGCCGAACCCCAGCCCGGCAGCACCGCTTCCACGCCGGCCTGGGCGTAACCGGCGCCTTCGGGAATGCCGGCCAGGCCCTGGAAGATCGGCGGTGCGCTGGCACCTGCCGGCGAGTACACGTTGTAGGTGCCGCTGGCCAGGATCAGGAACGCGGTGGCGGTGCACACCATCATGGTGTCGAAGTAGATGGCGAAGGCCTGCACATAGCCCTGCTTGGCCGGGTGCGAGACTTCCGAGGCGGCCGCTGCATGCGGGCCCGAACCCTGGCCGGCTTCGTTGGCGTAGATGCCGCGCTTGATGCCCCACTCCACCGCCAGGCCCATCATCGCGCCGAATGCGGCATGCGTGCCGAAGGCACTCTGGAAGATGATGCCGAACATTTCCGGCACGCGGTCGTAGTTGATGACCATGATGATGATGGCCATCAGGATGAAACCGGCAGCCATGAACGGCACCACCACTTCGGCGAAGTTGGCGATGCGTTTGACGCCACCGAAGATCACCACGCCCAGCAGCAGCGCGACCACGATGCCGATGCCCAGCTTCAGCGCCTGCACCGATTCCATGCCGAAGGCCTGGCCGTCGAGCGGCCCGCACAGCGCGGTCCCACGGCAGGCGTTGATGATGCTGTCGGCGATGGCATTGGCCTGCACGCCCGGCATCAGGAAACCTGCGGCGATGATCGTGGCGATGGCGAAGGCCAGCGCATACCACTTCAGGCCCATCGCCTTCTCGATGTAGTACGCCGGGCCACCGCGGTAGCGGCCTTCGGCGTCCTTGGTCTTGTAGATCTGCGCCAGGGTGCATTCCACGTACGAGGTGGACGCGCCGAGGAAGCCCATCACCCACATCCAGAAGATCGCCCCGGGGCCGCCGAAGGCGATGGCGGTGGCCACGCCGGCAATATTGCCGATGCCCATGCGGCCGGCCATCGACATGGCCAGCGCCTGGAACGAGGACACGCCGGCGTCGGATTTCTCACCCCTGACGGTGAGGCGGCACATTTCGAAGAAGCCACGGATCTGCATGAAGCGCGTGCGCAGGCTGAAGAACAGGCCGGCGCCCAGGCACACGAAGATCAGTGCCTTGCTCCAGATGATGCTGTTGATGAAGTGTACGGTTGCTTCCACGCGCGCTCTCTCCAGTCGGCGGGTTGTAAGGACGTCCCGTCGGCTGGAGGGGACCGGTCGATTCTCCCTGATCGAAGGCCGCTGCGGTAGCGCTGTCTTGTAGCGCCGAGCCCATGTCCGGCTTGGGCCCCGGAATCAGCCGAGCATGGGCTCGGTGCTACAGCGGCCAGCCCGCGCGTTCAGGGCAGCTGCGTGCGTACCCGGGCGAAGCGGCGCAGGTCGTGCAGCACGCCGCGCTTGTAGACCGCGCAGCGCTCCACGCCCTCTTCCTGGAAGCCGTTCTTCTCCAGCACCCGGGCCGAGCCGAGATTGAAGTCGACCACCGTGGCCTGCAGCCTGAACAGGCGCAGCTCGTCCATCACCCAAGGCGCAAACACACCGACCACCCGGGTCATCAGGCCCTGGCCCCAGTAGGCCCGGCCCAGCCAGTAACCCAGTTCGGCGGTATGCCCACGCTCGGCCACGCCCTGCTGGGCACCGACGCTGCCGCAGGCCTGGCCGTCTATCTCGATGGCCAGGTTCAGGGTGCCGGGAGCCAGCACGCGGCCGGCGAGGAAGGCCTCGCCATCCCCGCGCGTGTACGGGTACGGAAAGCGATCACGCAGGCCCCGCGACACCTCGGCGTCGTTGGCGTGGTGCAGCAGCGATTCCAGGTCATCCGGGCGCCAGGGGCGCAATTGGAAGCCTTCACCTCGCAGCACGGTGGTCGGGTCAGGCATGGCCACCCACCGATGGCGATTCCGCTTCCTGCTTCTCCAGCTCGCGCTTCACCGCTTCCGGCGAGCGGGTGTACGGGGCCAGCCGTGCGTAGAACGCCGGCACCACGAACAGCGACAGGAAGGTCGAAAGAGTTACGCCGAAGATAATCACGATACCGATCGTGCCACGGCTGGCCGAACCAGGACCACCGGCGACCACCAGCGGAATCGCGCCGACCACGGTGGCGATCGAGGTCATCAGGATCGGGCGCAGGCGCACCATCGCCGATTCGATGATCGCCTCGCGCACCGTGCGCCCGTCATCGCGCAGCTGGTTGGCGAATTCGACGATGAGGATGCCGTTCTTCGCGGCCAGGCCAACCAGCATCACGATGCCGATCTGGCTGAACAGGTTCACCGTGCCGCCACTCACCCACAGGCCGACCAGCGCACCGAGCACACCCAGCGGCACGGTCAGCATGATGGTGAGCGGGTGGATGAAGCTTTCGAACTGCGCGGCCAGCACCAGGTACACCACCAGCAGGGCCATCGCGAAGGTCAGCAGCACCGCACCGCCGGCACTCTGGTACTCACGCGACTCACCCTTCCAGTTCACCTGTGCGTACTGCGGCAGCTCTTCCCGGGCCACGTTCTGTGCCCAGGCAATGGCCTCGCCCAACGGATAGCCTGGCGCCAGGCCGGCACTGATGGTGATCGAGCGCAGTCGGTTGAAGCGGTTCAGGGTTCCGGCCTCGGCCACTTCGCTCAGCGTGACCAGGTTGGACAGCGGCACCAGCTCGCCGGAGGTGGCACGCACGCGGATCGCGGCCAGGTCGGCCGGGCTGGCACGGCCATCGCGCCCGGCCTGCACCAGCACGTCGTACTCCTCGCCGTTGTCGACGAAGGTGGTGACGCGGCGCGAACCCATCATGGTTTCCAGCGCCGATCCGATCGCGGTGACCGGCACGCCGAGGTCGGCCGCGCGCTGGCGGTCGATGTTCACCCGCATCTGCGGCCGGGTTTCCTTGTAGTCCGAGTCCGGGCCAACCAGGCCGGGATTGTCGGCCATGCGCAGCAGGATGCGGTCGCGCCACTGCGCGATCTCGGCATATTCGGGGCCGCCCAGCACGATCTGGAACGGCTGCCCGCCACTGCGCACCAGGCCACCGCCCACCTGCGTGCGCACGCGCACGCCGCGGATGGTGTCCAGTTCTTTCTGCAGCGCGTCGGCCACTTCAGGCGTCCCCTCGCTGCGCTGGCGCCACGGCTGCAGGAAGATGCTGACGCGGCCGGTGTGCATCTCCTCGCTGGCGCCCCAGCCGCCCGGCACGCGCGGGTTGGCGCGCACGATCGGCTTGTCCGGGCCGACATGCGGTGCCAGCAGCGCTTCCACCTGCTGCACCTGCTGCACGGTGTAGTCGTAGCCGGCGCCTTCCGGGCCGTCGATCATGATCTGGAACGAACCGCGGTCTTCGGCCGGCGCCAGTTCCGACGGCAGCAGCTTGAGCAGGCCCCAGCTGGCAGCCAGTGCGGCCACCATCACCAGCAGGTAGATCCAGGTGCGGTCGACATGGTGGTCGAGCACGCGGCCATAGCCCGAGGCCAGGCGCTCCAGATTGCGGTTGATGAAGCCATGCAGGCCACGCGGTGCCTGCCCGGTGTGCGGCTTGAGCAGCTTGGACGCCATCATCGGCGTCAGCGTCAGCGCTACGAATGCGGACAGCGCCACCGCTGCCGCCAGCGCCACCGCCAGCTCGCGGAACAGGCGCCCGGTATTGCCTTCCAGGAAACCGACCGGCAGGAACACCGCCACCAGCACGGCGGTGGTGGCGATCACCGCGAAGGCAACCTGCGTGGTACCGCGCTTGGAGGCTACCAGTGGGGGCTCGCCCAGGTCGATGCGGCGCTGCACGTTTTCCACCACCACGATCGCATCGTCCACCACCAGGCCGATGCACAGCACCAGTGCCAACAGGGTCAGCAGGTTGATCGAGAAGTCGAACGCGTACAGTGCGATGAACGCGGCCACCAGGCAGACCGGCACGGTCACCGCCGGAATCAGTGCGGCACGGAAGCTGCCGAGGAACAGCCAGATCACCGCCAGCACCAGGATCATTGCCTCCACCAGCGTGGCGTAGACGCGGTCAACGGCGGCTTCGATGAAGGTGGTGTTGTCGAACGCAACAAAGATCTGCGTGCCCTTGGGCAGGGTCAGTGCCACCCGCTCGGCTTCAGCGCGCGCGGTGCGCGCCACGTCCAGCGAGTTGGCGGTGGAGGTCTTGACGATACCCAGGCCGATGCCCGGCTCGCCGTTACTGCGGTAGTAGGCGCGGCGCTCGGCCGAGGCCAGTTCGATCTTCGCCACGTCGCCCATGCGCACCACGTAGCCGTCGCGGCCCTTGCCCAGCGGGATGGTGGCGAAATCCTCGGGCTTGATGTAGTTGCGCTCCACGCGCAGGGTGAAATCACGGTCGGTCGACTCGATGCGACCGGCCGGCAGTTCCACGTTCTCGTTGCGCAGTGCGGTTTCCACGTCGCCGGTGGTCAGCCCGCGTGCGGCCAGCTGGTCGCGGTCCAGCCAGATGCGCATCGCATAGCGCTGGCGGCCGCCGATGCGGACCTGGGCCACGCCGTCGAGGCTGGAGAAGCGGTCGACCACATAGCGGTCGGCGTAATCGCTCAGTTCCAGCGTGTCCATGGTCGAAGAGACCATGTTGAACCAGATGATCGGGTCGGCATCGCTTTCGACCTTGGCGATTTCCGGCGGCCGGGCTTCTTCCGGCATGCGGTCGGCGACGCGGCTGACCGCATCGCGCACGTCGTTGGCCGCCGCTTCGATATCGCGGTTGGAGGTGAACTCGATGCTGACCTGCGAGCGGCCGTTGGTGCTGCGCGCGTTGATCGTATCGATGCCTTCGATGCCGGCCAGTGCATCTTCCAGGACCTGGGTGATGCGGCTTTCGATGACCGCCGCCGAGGCACCGGTGTAATCCACCGACACCGAAACAATGGGCGGGTCGATGGCAGGCAGCTCGCGCAGGGTCAGGCGGGTGAAGGACATCACGCCCAGCACCAGCAGCAGCAGGCTCATCACCACGGCGAACACCGGCCGCTGGATGGAGATGTCGGACAGTTTCATCCGCCGTGCCCCTCGGCCGCGGCCGGTGCCGGCGCGGCATCCGGTTTCGCGCCGCTGGCCGGTGCCGCATCCCTGGCCGCGACCTTCAGGCCCGGGCGCAGCTTGCCGGTGCCATCAACCACGATGCGCTGGCCCGCTTCCAGCCCCTGCTTGATCTCGACCACGCCGGCGCGGCGCGCACCGGTGACCACGTCCACGCGCTCGACGCTGTCGTCGGCCTTGATGCGGTACACGAAGGTATCGCGGCCGACCTGCACCACGGCGATTTCCGGGACCACCAGCGCCGGGCGCTCGGGGCGGAACAGCCGCACGTCCAGCAGCATGCCCGGGCGCAGCGCATGATCGCCGTTGGCGAAGTCGGCGCGCACGGTCACCGCACGGGTGACCGGATCGATGCGCGCATCGATGGTGCTGACCTCACCCTCGAAGGTGCGGCCCGGCCACGCCACGCTGGTGGCGCTGACCTTGTCACCGACGCCCAGCGCAGCCAGTTCCACTTCCGGCACCTGGAAATCGACGTGCATGTGCTCGATGTCATCGAGCGTGGCGATGACCGTGGTCGGGGTCAGCAGCGATCCCGGACTGACCTGGCGGATGCCGAGCACACCGGCAAAGGGCGCACGCACGCGTCGGTCACCAATGTCTGCCTGCATCTGCATCACGCGTGCCTCGGCGGCGTCGCGGATCGACTTCTGCGTATCCAGCGTGGCGCTGGACACCAGCCGCTGGGAGGCCAGCTCGCGCTGGCGCCTGTACAGCTGGTCGGCTTCGTGGAAGGTGGCCTGCGCCTGCACCAGCGCGGCCTCCTGGGCCTGCCCGCGCAGGGTCACGATCGGCGCACCGGCGGCCACATGCTGGCCACTTTCAAAGTGCACCTTCTCGACGATTTCGCTGACCTTGGCCGTCACGCTGATGGACTCGCGCGCCTTGGCCGTGCCCAGCGCCTGCAGCGTGTCATTCCACTGCGAGGACTGCACGACCTGCGCGGTCACCGGCACCGCTTCGCCCTGCCGACGGGCGGCGGCCTCCTGTTTGCCCCCGCACCCGGCCAGAAGGGCCAGGCTGAGGCCAAGGGCCAGGGTCGAAGCAATGCGAGCCAACATGAACGGTCCTGATAGATCCACGGCCGCCGAGTGTAGGCAAGCACCCGTGGAAGCGATATGTGCCAAGCGTTTACTGGCGTGGCACCGGCGGGGCGATAGCGCCGTGAACCTGTTCCGTGCAAGGCTCGCAGCAGCGGTGTCGGCATGTGTCGAGGTGTATCCCGCCGTGCGCCGCAGGCGTTGTCATCGTAGAGTCGAAGCTGCCCGACAGAGGGCGTCGGGCGGGGACGGATCCTGGCGGGGATCCGGCCCCGTTTTTTTTTACCCGGCCGATCAGTACCGGTAGTTCACCTTCATCCACAGGCTGCGCCCGGGCTCGTTGATGCGTACCGGGTCGGCCGGGAAGCCGAAGTCGGCGCTGCCGGCCAGGTTCAGGTGCTCGCTGTAGGCGCGGTCGAACAGGTTGTCGACGCCGGCGCTGAGCTGCAGCTGCGAACTGAAGCGGTAAGCGGCATTGAGCGCGAAGGTAGCGAAGCCGGCACTCGGCCCCAGGTCCTGCGCGACCACGTTGCCCTGTCCATCTGCGACACGATGCTGATGGGTCACCGCACGCAGCAGCGCACCGGCACTCCAGCGCTGGCCTTCCCAGTTCGCGCTCAGGCGCGCTTCCAACGGCG
Organism: Stenotrophomonas sp. YJH_SMC_33; assembly: GCF_059372295.1. Taxonomy (NCBI): domain Bacteria; kingdom Pseudomonadati; phylum Pseudomonadota; class Gammaproteobacteria; order Lysobacterales; family Lysobacteraceae; genus Stenotrophomonas; species Stenotrophomonas sp. YJH_SMC_33. The sequence goes on along the minus strand of NZ_JCAFVJ010000009.1, from coordinate 10,176 downwards.
GCATCTGCGGCAGCGGACGCTGCTGGTCGCGGTTCTCGCCCCAGGCATAGGCCAGCGTGCCACCCAGCTTCCACTGCGCAGCCAGGCTCACTTCCAGCCCGGCTTCGGCACCGGCGATGCGCGCATCGACGTTGTTGGCCTGGCTCATGCCCATCATGCCGCTGCCGTGATAGGTGAACAGGATGTAGTCCTGGATCTGCCCGGCATACGCCGATACCCATGCCTGCACACGCGGTCCCTTGAACTGCAGGCCCATGTCGAGCTGGGTGGTGCGCTCGGGCTGCACGCCGGTGAACGCGTTCACTGCGCCCGACGGGCCATGGTTGGGCGAGAACAGCTCCCAGTAGTCGGGCATGCGTTCACTGTGGCCGAGGCCGGCGTACCAGGTCAGGCCGTCGGCAAGGTCCTGCTCGTAGCGCAGGAACCCGCTGCCGAGCCATTCCTTGCGCGTCTGCCCGGCGCTGGGATTGGGCCGGTTGCCCATCATGCCGCCGATCGATTGCCGCTCATCGCGGGCGCTGGCACGGTCGATGCGCAGGCCACTGATCCAGCGCTGGTCGGTGCCGGCGCCCAGGGTCAACTCGGTGAACACGCCGTAGCGGCGGAAGTTCGCATCGGTCTGCCACGCGGCCTGGCGGTAAGTACCGCGGCCCATGCCGTTGCGGCCACGGTGGCGGCTGTCCTCACCGTCCACACCGGCCACCAGCTGCACCTCCTGCCAGCGCCACTCGGAACTGGCCCGGCCGCCCTGGGTTCGGCGGTCCACATTCGAAGCCATCGGCATGGGCATCATGCTGTTGGGATTCGGCGTGCGCAGCGTGTAGTTGTCCATCACATGGTCGGCTTCGTTGTAGTACACGTTGGCCTGCAACGTTTCCCACGCGCCCGGCAGGTTGCGCTTCTCGAAGCGTGCCGCGTAGCTGGTGCGCTCGAACGCGGCGCCGTCCATGCCACGCCCGGCATAGCGCGCGATCGCATCGCCGGCACCGGCGGAGATTTCCAGCAGCGTATCGGCGTCCGGCGTCCAGCCGATGGCCACGTCGCCGTTCCACTTGCGCCACTTCGACGGCACCACGTCACCATGACCATCCTTGTAGTCGTCCGCTTCCGAGCGATTGCCGCTGGCACGCACGTAACCGGCCGGATTGCCCAGCGTCAGGTCCAGCACCTGGTCGTTGCGGTTGCGCGAGCCGACCAGTCCACTGGCATCGGCACGCAGACCGGGTTCCTCGAAGCGCGGCGTATCGCGCTCGAAACGGATGGTGCCGGCCGAGGCACCTGCGCCCCAGCGCACGCTCTGCGGGCCCTTGATGATGGTCAGCCGGTCGAAGCTCTCCGGCGCGATATAGGAAAGCGGATTGTCCATGCGCGACGGGCAGGCACCGATCAGGTTGCCATCGTTGCTGAGGATGTTCAGCCGCGAACCGAACATGCCGCGCAGCACCGGGTCACCGTTGGTGCCGCCGTTGCGGATGGCGGAGAAGCCAGGCACGGTCTTCAGGTAATCGGCGCCATCACTGGCGGGGACCGGCTGCCGCGGCAGGCGCGGATCGGTCACCCAGTGCAGTGGCGACGAAGGCGCGGCGGCAGTGACCACCATCGTGTCGAGGGTGCGCGCTTCTTCAGCAGGCGCAGCGTGGGCCAGTGACGCGGCCACGGCCAGGCCAAGGGCAACCGGCAGGCGCGCGCAGGCGCCCGCGGGGCGGGAAGTCATTTTCATCGGAACAGCTCCAAGGTACGCACGCGCGCACGGCGCCCGGTCAGGCGTCGTGCGGCAGATTCGATAGGGACATCAGCGGACGATGGAGGAGCGTGGTGGTCCACGTGCGGCATGCGCCGGCCAGCGCAGTGCCGGCAGCACCTGTTGCGACCACGGGAACACCAGGCGCGGCCGCCACAGCAGCGGCAACTGCAGCACCAGCACCGCCAGCCACGGCAGCAGGCGCATGGCCAGCACGCAGTATTCGCAGACTTCGCCATGCATGGCGTGGGGGTCGGCTGGGCGCTTGGGTGCTGCCTGCGAAGCGCCATGCGGGTCGTGCCCGGCCATGGTCATGTCGTGCATGCCATGGCCCATGGCGGCGTGGTCCATGCCCGCCATTGCGGTGTGGTCCATCGGCGGCGCCTGCAGCGCGCGGCTGACCAGCGGCGCAAGCACCATCAGCAGCGTCGCCAGGACGGCGAGCTGGAGCAGAAGGCGCTGCGGGCGGGACAGGCGGGTCACCGCGCTAGTGTAGAGGTGGGTCCAGGGTTGCCCTGTGCGACGAACCGTCGCAGGAGGGAGTTTATCGGCAGGGCTTGCAGCCCTGCACCTGCTGCGGACCACGGCAAGAGCCGAAGCAACAGCAAAAGCGGTTTCCTGAGGGTGGGCGGGGTGGGTCCGGTTGCGGGAGACGCCGTAAACCCATCCATGAAGTGACCCCCGGGGCTTGGCCGCGGCTTGCTCGTGTGCGCTTTCCTGCGCACACGGCAAGACCGGGGTTGGGCGTCCTGCCCAACCCGCCCGAGGCATGCCTCGGGCCCATGCCGCGGACACTCCCGCAACCGGACCCACCCCACCTTCGACAGATCTCCGCGATCTGCAGTAGATCCACGCCATGCGTGGATGCTTTTCGATTTCAATTCGAAATATTCGATTTCGATGGAGATTCATCCACGCATGGCATGGATCTACGTGTCGACCAAGGTCGACTCCTACCAACAGCCATCGGGATCTGTCAGAGGTGGGGCGGTGTCGGAGTGCGGGGTGTCAGCCGCATGGATGCGGCTGCCAAGCTTACAGGGACGTACTTGCAGCGTCCCCGCACTCCGACACCGCCCCGCCAACCCACGGAATGCACGCTTCTGCTGTTGCTGTTGCTTGAATGTCGTAGTGGGTGCAGGGCTGCAAGCCCTGCTCGACCAACCCCTCACACCGTGATGGTCTGGGTCAGTGACTCCCACGTCGGTGGCACCGGCCACGCCGCCGCCTGGTTGCCATCCAGCACCCTGCGCAGGTCACGCGGATCAATCTGCGGTGCCAGCACATGCACCAGCTCCAGCGCGTAGTCACGCAGCACGCGGTCGCGCGGCAGCACCGCCCAGGCGATGCACTCGGCGATCGGGTCCGGGGCCGGCCACGAACGCAGGTCTTCATCGTTGGAACTGACCGCCATCTCGGCCAGCAGGCCTACGCCAAGACCCGTGCGCACGTAGGTCTTGATCAGGTCCGCATCCAGCGCGGTCAGTGCCAGATCGGGCACCAGCCCATTGGCGGCGAAGGCGCGTTGCAGGGATGAGTTCGGTCGGGTCGAGGATTCGTAGCTGATCAATGGCTGGCGGGCCAGCGCGGCCAGGTCCGGTGCGCGGCCGGCGCGGTCCAGCGGATGGCCCTTGGGCACCACCACCAGGCGCCGCCACCGGAACAGCGGCACTGCGATGCCATCGGTGGGCTCACCGCCTGCGGTGCTGATGATCGCAATATCGGCATCACCCTGGTTCAAGCGGTCCAGCGCGTCGGCTTCACCGGCCTGCTGCAGGTGCACGCTGACCTGCGGGTAGGCCTGCTTGATCGCCGCCACCGCCGGCGGCAGCACGAAGCGCGCCTGGGTGTGCGTGGTGGTCAGGATCAGCTGGCCCTGGCTCTCGCGGCGCTGGTTGGCCGCGTAGGTGCGGATGTTGTTGGCCTCGGCCAGCACCGCGCGGGCGCGGGCGATCACTTCGGTGCCGGCCGGAGTGACCGACTCCAGGCTGCGGCCCTTGCGCACGAACAACAGGAAGCCGAGCTCGTCTTCCAGCTGCTTGAGCTGCTTGGACAGGCCAGGCTGGGTGGCATGCACGCGCGAGGCAGCGAGCGTGATGTTCAGCTCGGCATCGGCAATGGCAACCAGGTAGCGCAGCTGGGTCAGCGTCATGGGAGGCAGGCGGCGTGGGGCGGAAGTCCACTCTAGGGTCATTTGCCGTCACCAGCTTATAACCAAAGGTTGTTTAAGAAAGGTATCTGGTCATTTCCGGGCGTCATATGCCGGCGCTACGGTCAGCCGGCAGCCGCTGGCCTGAACAGCCAGCCCTCCCCTTTGCCCGCCGAAGCCCGGCGCGGCCCCGTTTCCGGAGCGCTTCCATGGCCCTGTACGACTCCATCCTCGATACCGTCGGCAACACCCCCATCGTCAGGCTGCAGCGCCTGGCGCCCCCGCAGGTCAGCGTCTACGCCAAGGTCGAGTCGTTCAACCCGGGCGGCTCGGTGAAGGACCGCCTGGCGCTGGCGATCATCCTCGACGCCGAAGCGCGTGGCGTGCTCAAGCCAGGCGACACGATCGTGGAGGCCACCTCGGGCAACACCGGCGTGGCGCTGGCGATGGTCGCTGCCGCGCGCGGCTACAAATTCGTGGCGACCATGGTCGAAACCTTCTCGGTGGAGCGCCGCAAGCTGATGCGCGCCTATGGCGCCAAGGTGATCCTGACCCCGGCCGCCGAACGCGGCAGCGGCATGGTGCGCAAGGCCGCCGAACTGGCCGAACAGCACGGTTGGTTCCTGGCCAGCCAGTTCGCCAACCCGGCCAACCCGGCGTACCACCGCAACACCACCGCCGCCGAGATCCTGCGCGACTTCGCCGGCAAGCGGCTGGACTACTTCGTCAGCGGCTGGGGCACCGGCGGCACGCTCACCGGTGTGGGCGAAGTGCTGAAGGTCGCGCGCCCGCAGACCCGCATCATCGCCACCGAACCGGCCGGCGCCGCACTGTTGAAGGGCGATGACTGGAAGCCACACAAGATCCAGGGCTGGACGCCGGATTTCGTGCCGGACGTGCTCAACCGCGATGTGGTGGATGAACTGGTGTCGGTGGAGGATGACCGCGCCATCGCCACCGCACGCCGGCTGGCTGCAGAAGAAGGCATCTTCGTCGGCATCTCCGCCGGCGCTACCGTGGCCAGCGCGCTGGACGTTGCGGCCCGTGCTGAACCGGGCGCGGTGATCCTGGCGATGCTGCCCGACACCGGTGAACGCTATTTCTCCACGCCGCTGTTCGCCGATGTGAATGAGGGTTCCGACGACGACTGGCTGGCCGGCCTGCCGTGATGCGATCCGCCGGGCATGGCCCGGCGCTACCGACGTCCGACTGCAGGTAGCGCCGGGCCGTGCCCGGCGTGCGCCCTGCTTCAGCCTGCGTGAAGGCGTCGCCCGCCATCGTGCGTGAAGGCCGTCGGATCGCAGCGCGTGAGACGGTCATGACGCAGTATCGATGCCCTGTCCCCTACCGTGGGAACAGCCGGCGCAGATGCTGCGCGGAACACCTCACAGGCAGGAGACGGACGCATGAAGATCGAAGTTTGGCAGGGCGACATCACGACCCTGGCGGTGGATGCGATCGTCAACGCGGCCAATGAAACACTGCTCGGTGGCGGCGGTGTCGACGGTGCGATCCATCGTGCCGCGGGCCCTGCGCTGCTGGCCGAGTGCGAGCAACTGCCGGAACTGCGCCCGGGCGTGCGTTGCCCGACCGGCGAAGTGCGCGCCACCGGCGCTTACGCCTTGCCGGCACGGCATGTACTGCACACGGTGGGCCCGGTCTGGCACGACGGCCAGCGCGACGAGCCGGCATTGCTCGCCAACTGCTACTGGAAATCGCTGCAGCTGGCCGAGTCGCTGGGAGTGCAGTCGATCGCCTTCCCGGCGATCAGCTGCGGTGTGTATGGCTATCCGCTGTACCAGGCGGCGCAGATCGCCGTGACCGAGACACTGGCCTGGCAGCGCAGCCATGCACAGCCGATGCGCATCGTGCTGGTGGCGTTCAATACCGCGACGGCCAAGGCGTACCAGCAAGCGTTGAGCGCCGCCGGGCAAGGCGCAGACGGCGAACCGCGCGGCTCGATGCTGTCGCCGCTGGGTGATGCGGGCTTCGCCGCCGCGCACTGAATCCGGCGGTCAGCGTCAAGGAAAAAGGCCGGGCATTGCCCGGCCTTTCCTGTTGCGCCCTTGTCCACACTCCCACGGAGTGTGGAACACGCTCAACGGCTGGCAGCTTCCACCGCGGCGGCATCATCGGCCGCAGCAGCGGCCGCGTCGGCAGCGGCACTTGCCGCCGAAGCAGCAGCCCCATCGGCGCTGGCGCCGTCCACCTGCACACGCACTTCCACCATGCCCGCGCCGTTGCTGAGGCTGGACACCTCGACGGTGTAATGACCGGCAGGCAACGCTTCTTCCAGGCGTGCGTTGGTATCGTTGCCACCGTCATCGTCGGTCAGTTCGACATCGCCGCCAACCACGCGCAGCACGGTATCGACCTGGCCGGAGATTGCATCCAGCCGCACATTGGTCGGACGGTCCAGCGTCAGCAGGAAGCGGCGGACGCCATCGTTATCGAGCATCGTGTACACGCTGCCGGACTTCGGCAGTGCGGTGCCATCGCGATCGACCAGGTTGCCCGGCAGCTCGATCCGATTGGCCGACAAGGTGAACATGCCACTGACGCCGTCGCCGAGGCCACGCGCGGTCAGCGTGTACTTGCCCGGCTTCAGCGACAGGGTCAGGCGCGAGTTGGTGCTGTCCCCGCCGTCGTCATTCTCGGCATCCACGCCCTGCCCGGACAGCTTCAGCACCGGGTCGAAGGCGTCCGAGACCAGCCGGATCTCGTACAGGCCCGCCTTGTCCACCTGCAACGTGTAGTCCTGCGAGTTGCTGGCCAGCATATCGACGATCTCGCCACTGCCCGCCAGCGGCTTGCCGTCGTACGGCTTCAGCTTCTCGGCGCGAAGGCGATAAGGGCCGAACGCGGTCGGGCCATCGGCGTTGACTGCCACCTGGTAGGTACCACTGCCGTTGGCACGGAAAGCCAGCGAGACGTCCCCCTCGCGCTCATAGCCTGTGTTGCTGGTGGATACCAGGCTGCCGTTGTTGAACACCGCAATCGAGCCGCTGAGGGCACCAGTGAGCTTCAGGCCGACCAGATCCCTGTCTTCCAGCTTGATCTGGTAGAGCTGGTGATGGCTGCCGTCATTGAAGTTGATGCCGCTGCGCGAGGTGATCTCGCCGGAGACCGGCTTGTCGAAATCGAGCGACGCGGCCTTGCCTGCCTCGGCACCGCCGCCACCGATGCGGTTGCACCCGCCGGCGACCAGGACCGTGGCTACGGCCAGTGTGATTGCTGCCAAACGCATGTTGTTTCTCCTTGGCCTTCCATGTGGTTCCCACGCACCGGCCGGGCGCATGGGGGCGGAAAAGATACCCGCAAAAGCAAACGCCGGCGTGATGCCGGCGCTGCCTTGTTCATCCAGCGATGGGACGGATCACCCGTTCCACTTGCCCAGCGCGGCCAGGCCATTGTCCCTGGCGCGCTCGTACACGGTCTTCTGGGCAGCAGCGTAGTTGCCCTTCATGTCCTTGGCCCACAGCTTCAGCGCGGCCTGCTGCATGGCACGGCCGTAGGAGAAGCTCAGCGGCCACGGCAGGTTGCCCAGCTGGTTCATCGCGTTCAGGTGCTCGGTGGACTGCTCGTCGCTCTGGCCACCGGACAGGAACACCACGCCCGGCAGGATGGCCGGCACGGTGCTCTTCAGGCACATCACGGTCGACTCGGCCACTTCCTCGACATCGGCCTGCTCTTCACAGTCCTTGCCCGAGATGACCATCGAAGCCTTCAGGATGGTGCCTTCCAGCAGCACGTTCTGCTGGTACAGGGCGTCGAACAGCGAACGCAGGGTCGCTTCGGTGACTTCGTAGCAGGTCTCGATGTCGTGGTCGCCGTCCATGATCACTTCCGGCTCAACCATCGGCACCAGGCCGCATTCCTGGCACAGCGCTGCGTAGCGGGCCAGCGCATGGGCGTTGGACTCGATGCAGGTGCCCGACGGGATGCTCTCGCCGATGTTGATCACAGCACGCCACTTGGCAAACCGCGCGCCCAGCTTGTAGTACTCCTGCAGGCGCTCGCGCAGGCCATCCAGGCCTTCGGTCACCAGCTCGCCCGGGCAGCCGGCCAGCGGGTGCGCGCCCTTGTCCACCTTGATGCCCGGAATCATGCCGTGGTCGGCCATGTACTTGGCGAACGGCACGCCGTCCTTGGTCGACTGGCGGATGGTTTCGTCAAACAGGATGGCGCCGGAGATGTGCTCGTTGAGCTTCGGCGTGGTCAGCAGCAGTTCGCGGTAGGCACGACGGTTCTCCTCGGTGTTCTCGATACCGACGCCAGCGAAACGCTTGGCGATGGTAGCGGTGGATTCGTCGATCGCGATGATGCCCTTGCCCGGGGCAACCATGGCCTGGGCGGTTTCAGCCAGCTGTTCGATGCTCATGTACTTCCTGTGGCGGGTGCGGGAAAAACACAAGTATAGCCCCGCCGCCCGTTGCGCCGGCGTGCAGGCCAGAATGGAAACGATTCCAATGTCGGCGCAGGACAAGCGATGTCCTGCGGCACGGGGTCAGAGCCCTTGCGGGGATCCGACCCCGGCGGGCCTCAGAGGTCGCCCAGGCCGATGGCGCGGCCGTCCTCTCCCACTTCCAGCAGGCGCAGGGTATTGGTGGCACCGTGGGTTTCCATGTGCTCGCCACTGGTGAACACGACGCGGTCACCGGCCTGCAGCAGTTCGGCTTCCACCAGCAGGCGGATGCTGCCGCGCGCGGCTTCGCGCGGGGTCAGCCCGCGGCTGTCGAAGTTGATCGGGAACACATCGCGCATCAGGGCCATCTGGCGGCGCGCGCCGTCGTGGCGGGTGACTGCGAACACCGGCGCCTTGGCGCGGAACCGCGACAGGTAGCGGGCGGTGCCACCGGATTCGGTCATCGCCACGATCGCACGCACGCCCACGTGCTGCGACAGGAACATGGTGGCCATGGCAATCGCCTGGTCGGCACGTTCCAGATTACGCGGCGAGGCGTTGAAGTCGGTCTCGGTCTGGAACTGGCGCTCGGCACCCAGGCAGATACGCGCCATCGCTTCCACCGCCTTGACCGGCCAGGCACCGGCAGCGGTCTCGGCCGACAGCATCACCGCGTCGGTACCATCGATGACCGAGTTGGCCACGTCCAGCACTTCGGCGCGGGTCGGGATCGGGCTTTCAACCATCGACTGCAGCATCTGCGTGGCGGTGATCACCACCTTGTTCTGCGCAAGCGAGGCCTTGATGATCTTCTTCTGCAGGCCGGGCAGCTCGGCATCGCCGATTTCCACGCCGAGGTCGCCACGGGCGACCATCACAACGTCACTGGCCTCGACGATCTCTTCCAGGTTCTCGATCGCCTCGGTGCGCTCGATCTTCGACACCAGCGCGGCATCGCAGCCGTGCGAGCGGGCGATCTCGCGCGCGTCGTTCATGTCCTGCGCGTTGCGGCAGAACGACACGGCGATGAAGTCGACACCGATCTTGGCGACGATGCCGATCAGTTCCTTGTCGCGCTCGGTCAGTGCGCCCAGCGAGAGGCCACCGCCCTGCTTGTTCAGTCCCTTGCGATCAGACAGCGCGCCGTCGTTGAGCACGGTGCTGATGATGCGCTCGCCCTGCACCTCCACCACCTGCAGCTGCATCAGGCCATCATCGAGCAGCAGGACATCGCCCGGGCCGACGTCCTGCGGCAGGCCGAGGTAGCTGACGCCTACCTGGGTCGCATCGCCGGGGCCGGCGTTGGTGCTGGCGATCAGGTCGAAGCGGTCACCCGCCTTGAGCTGCACCTTGCCTTCGGCGAAGCGCTCGATGCGGATCTTCGGGCCCGGCAGGTCGGCCAGGATGCCCACTTCCACGCCCACGCGGGCAGCGGCGGCACGCACTTCGGCGGCACGCTTGGCCTGGCCGGAGGGGTCGCCATGGCTGAAGTTCAGGCGTACCACGTTGACGCCGGCGCGGAAAAGATCCTCCAGCACGCCCGGCGGATCAGTGGCCGGACCGAGGGTGGCAAGGATCTTGGTGCGACGCTGACGCTCGAACATGGTGAATGGGCCTCTCCCGGTAAAGGACGGAAATTAGCACATCCTTCACGTCGCATGTATACGGTTACAGCCTTGTGCCGCTTGTCTTCGCGGGTCATGGAACGGACATCACCCGGACATACGCCGGCGCAGGCAGTTCTGTAGAGCCGAGATCCTATGTTCGTGGTCAAGCCTGCTGGAAGCAGGCTTGACCCACTTTCAGCATGGCCGGGTCAAAGTCCCGGCCGCTCTTGAAGACGCCCCAAGCGATCCTGGCCAGCTTTCTGGCCAGGATGTT